>JASEFX010000002.1:142097-146795 GCA_030018265.1 Candidatus Saccharicenans sp. | reverse complement strand
CAACTCCTACCCCAACTGCCGGCCGACCACCACGCCTCGTCCATATACTACCCATACCCTGGATACTATGTCTGTGCCTGAAAGAAGTTTTAATTTGACTAAATTTCTGTGCTATGCTAACAATAGCCTCGATGGAGAGAGTTAATTAGATGGCCTATGTCAATTATGTAACCAAAAATATCGCCATTAAAATTGTTTACTACGGTCCTGGCCTGAGCGGGAAAACGACCAACCTGAGGTATATATATTTCAAGCTGGAGCCCTCCTATCGGGGCGAACTCGTCTGCCTGGAAACCGAAAGCGAAAGAACTTTCTTTTTCGACCTTCTGCCGATTAAGGCCGGATTGATCAGGGATTTCAAGGTGCATTTTCAACTGCTGACCGTTCCCGGTCAGGTTTTTCATAATGCGGCGCGAAAGAGCATTCTGAAGGGAGCGGATGGAATCGTGTTTGTGGCTGATTCCCAGCTTCCGCTGCTCGATGCGAACCTCGAAAGCTTTGACAACCTGCGGAAAAACTGCCTTGAGCAGAATATAGACCTCAACCGCGTACCGCTGGTTTTTCAGTACAACAAAAGAGATCTGCCGAACCTGATCCCGGTTGAGACACTGAACCGGCTCCTCAACCATCGTAACGTTCCCTACGTAGAAGCTGAGGCGATTAACGGTCGCGGCGTGCTGGAAACCCTTAAGGAGATCGCCAGGCTGACCGTGCCGGTGGTAAGAGAGCGCGTACTGGGAGAAAAAAGATCTGAAGAAGAACAGGCTGAAGCTACCCGGGAATTTTCGCCGGCGGAAATGGTGTCCTCGCCCTCGCAGATCCAGGACCAGCCTCAGCCGGCGCGTTCAGAAAGGAAGGGCGGGAAAAAACAGCCCGAGGTAAAGATAGAGTTTGTAAAACCCGGCAATGAAGCTCCTTTCACCAGTACCCGGATAAAAGTCCAGTCGGTTGAAGATATAGAAAAAGAGATTGAGAGGCTCACCCGGGAATTCGGACTCACCGTCAAGAAATAACCGCTGAGAAATTTCCCCCGCAGCCTGCGTCATTTTTACTGTCAAAATGCTGATCAGAATCAACAGCGCTTCTCTGCACGGAATCGACGCCTATCAGGTGGAAGTGGAAGTCGATATATCTTCGGGTTTGCCGGCTTTCGTCATCGTCGGCCTGCCCGACGCAGCTGTGCGGGAGAGCAAGGAGAGAGTACGGACAGCCCTGAGGAACTGCGGGTTTGATTTTCCCGCCAAGAAAATAATCATCAACCTGGCTCCGGCCAGCCGGAAAAAAGAAGGTTCAGCTTTTGACCTGCCGATAGCTCTGGGGCTGCTGGCTTATCTCGGCAAGGTGCCTGCGGAGAGACTTTCAAGCTTCATTTTCGTCGGCGAGCTTACGCTCGAAGGGAGTTTGAAAGCGGTCAGGGGAGCGTTGCCGTTTTCTCTTCTGGTCAGCCGGAAGAAACTTTCCGGTCTGGTGCTGCCGGCAAGAAATGCCAGGGAAGCCTCACTGGTGGCTGCGGTCAGGGTTTTTCCTGTCAATCATCTGCTTGAAGTGGTGAAGTTTCTGAGCGGCGCGGAAGAGGTAAAACCCTGTTCTTACAGCCTGGAAGAACTGATAGGGGAAACAACCCTCGATGTTGATTTTTCTGAAGTACGTGGACAGCAGCAGGCAAAAAGGGCGCTGGAGGTGGCGGCTGCAGGCGGACACAATCTGCTGATGATAGGTCCGCCGGGTTCAGGCAAGACGATGTTAGCCAGAAGGCTGCCGACGATTCTTCCGGAAATGACCTTTGAGGAGATAATCGAAGTCACCCAGATTTACAGCGCGGCCGGTCTGCTGGGCGAGAGGGCCGCGATCAGCGAGCGTCCATTTCGTTCGCCTCATCATACGATCACCGACACCGGGTTGATCGGCGGAGGCAATTACCCGCGCCCGGGAGAAGTCAGTCTGGCTCACCGCGGAGTTCTCTTTATGGACGAATTTCCTGAATTCAGCCGGCAGGCTCTTGAAAGTTTGCGTCAGCCGCTCGAAGATGGCCGGGTGACCATCTCGCGCGTCGCCGGAAGTCTGACCTATCCCTGCAGCTTCATGCTGGTGGCGGCTATGAATCCCTGCGCCGACGTTTTTTTGGGTTCTGGCCTTGAAGTGAACTGCAGCGAGCAGGAAAGAAGGAAGTACTATTCGCGCCTTTCAAGACCTCTTCTCGACCGGATTGACATACAGATTGAGGTGCCACAGGTCAAATATCAGGATATAATCAGCCGGCCGGCGGGCGAGCCTTCAGCTGAGGTCAGAAAGAGGGTGTCGGCCGCGCGAAAAAAACAGCTGGAAAGATTTTCCGGCCGGAAAATATTCTGCAACGCCGGAATGAGTTCCAGAGATATAAGGCAGCACTGCTCACTCGAACCGGAAGCTTCCAGACTGCTGGAGACGGCGATGAAACGCTTCGGTTTCAGCGCCCGGGCCTATGACCGGATCCTGAAGGTAGCCAGGACGATAGCCGACCTGGCCGGAGAAGAGCGGCTTTCTGCTGCGGCCGTGGCTGAAGCCATTCAGTACCGGATCCTCGATCGGTTCTGAGAACTTTTTCGCCCGGTCCTGTTTCCGCGAAAATTTTTTGCTCTTCTGCCCGGCGATTGATAAAATTAGAAAAAATTTGTTGACAGCAGGTGCCGCATGGTTGAAACCGTCGATTATGAAAAAAAAGCTGAAATGAAACTACCCAGGCTTCTCACCCGGCTGGATGTGGTCTCGATAGTCATCGGCGGAGTCATCGGATCGGGAATATTTCTGGTGCCGGCAAAGATTGCGCTGGAGGTGAAATCGCCTCTGCTGTTGCTGCTGGTCTGGGTGGTGGGGGGATTTCTGAGCTTTCTGGGAGCCCTGACTTTTGCTGAACTCGGGGCGGCCATGCCGGAAGCAGGGGGAATGTACGTATACCTTCGCGAAGCTTACGGTTCGCTTCTGTCTTTTCTTTTCGGCTGGACTCTGTTTCTGGTGATCGATGCCGGTGCCATCGCCACCCTGGCTGTGGCCTTTTCTGCCAACTATCTTCCGTATTTTTTTAAGATGTCGCCGCTGGCCACGAAACTGGTGGCTGTTGTTTTCATAGGATTTCTCGCTGCGGTGAATTATGTCGGCGTCCGCTGGGGGGCAAACCTGCAGAACCTGCTGACGTTGATCAAAACGCTGGCGATAGTCGGAATATGCGGTGCGATTTTTCTCTTCGGCCGGGGCAACCCGGATAATTTTGTCAATCCGCAGCCGGGAAAATTCTCTCTGGATCTTCTGAGCGCTTTCGGGGTGGCACTGGTGGCCACTTTCTGGGCTTACAAGGGCTGGGAATCAGCCACCTATTCCGCCGGGGAAGTTAAGTCGCCCGAGAGAAATCTCCCGCTGGGAATATTTTTCGGTCTGGCGGCGGTGATTCTGCTTTATCTGCTGGCTAATCTGGCCTATCTTTATGTGCTGCCTGTTTCGGTAATTGCCGGAACTCCCCGGGTGGCGGCCGAAGCGATGAAGGTGGCAGTTGGTCCGGCCGGCGCTTCGATCATTTCGTTTGTGATTCTTTTCTCCATCATGGGCGCGGCCAATCAGAATCTCCTTTGCTCGCCGAGAGTTTATTTTGCCATGGCCAGGGATGGAGTTTTTTTCAGGAAAATTTCCGCGGTTCATCCGCGTTTTCTTACACCCCACGTTTCTATAATCGCCATCAGCCTGTGGAGCATCGTTCTCAGCCTGTCCGGAACCTTCGAACAGCTGTTTACCTATGTTGTTTTCGGTCAGTGGCTGTTTTTCGGTCTGACCGGGGCAGCCGTTTTTGTGTTGAGAAAAAAGAAACCTGAACTGCCGCGTCCCTACAGAACCTGGGGTTATCCGGTGACGCCGGCGTTGTTTGTGCTGGCGGCGCTTCTTATTTCCGTCAACTCTCTGATTAAAGAATTCTGGAACTCCCTGGCCGGACTGGCAATAATCTCGCTGGGAATTCCAGCCTATTTTTACTGGAAAAAGAAAGAACTTAAAGAAAGGCGATAAGGTTGCCTTAGATTTGCTTCAGGCCGCAGCCGGCCTCAGCGGCCGGAAAGCTAATACAGTCCGGGGAAAATGAAAAAGGTCCTTCTTATACAACCCCCGCTTGAAGATTTTTACACCACGCCGATCCGGCTTTATCCGCTCGGACTTCTGTACGTGGCCCGGGTTTTTCAGAAACTCGGTTTTCAGGTGGAATTGCTTGATTGTCTGAACCCTCTGCGGAAAAGGGCCAGACCGCTGCCGGAAAAATTTTCCTGGCTCCGACCCTATCTCGGCCATCCGTTATTTTTCAAACGTTACCAGCATTTCGGCCTGACACTGGAAGAAGCGGTGCTCAGAGCGGGGGAGAGCCGGCCGGATTTTATCGGGATCAACAGCTCTTTTGCCGCTTATTTCAGCACAGCTTCCGAACTCGCCCGAAAGCTGAAAGAAAAGTATCACATTCCGATCGGAATCGGGGGTAATCAGGCGACGACGGCGGCCACGGAAATCAAAGAGAGAGCACCCTGGGTTGATCAGGTGATTGCCGGAAAGGCCGAAACCGAGCTTCCCGAATTTCTCAGGCAGACGGGCTTCCTTCCGGCAGGTTCCGGAGCCGAGCGGTTTGACTGGAAGGAATTGACCCCGGCGCACGAACTTCTTTCTCCCGGAGCTTACCGCATCGGAAAGAAG
>JASEFX010000002.1:34812-142087 GCA_030018265.1 Candidatus Saccharicenans sp. | reverse complement strand
CCAGGCCAGCCGGGGATGTCCCCATCGGTGTTCATTCTGCAATGTTCACCTGGTTTTCGGGACCGGGCTCGAATACCGAACGGTGTCCTCTGTTCTTGAAGAAATGCGCTGGAACCGGAAGCAGCGTCAGGTGGAGATTTTCAATTTCGAAGACGACAACATCTCCGGAAACCGCGACTGGTTCTGCGAGTTTCTACAAGCTGTGGCCGCGGATGAACTCCTGAGCGGCAGCGAGCTCACCTTCATGAACGGCCTGGGTTACGAAACCCTCGATTCCGGGCTGCTGGCGATGATGAAGCGCGCGGGCGTGAGGAAACTGGATCTCTCCTGGGTTTCCGGCAGTTCTTCACTCAGACAGCAGTATCGACGTCCGCAGAGAAAGGATGAAGCCGAATTTTTTGACCTTCTTGGGGAAGCCAGGCGGCTGGGATTTTTCGTCACCGTTTATCTGATCCTGGGACTTCCCGGACAGACCAGGGAAGAGATAATCGAAACGACCGAGAAATTGCTGTCTCTCGGCGTTCTGGTGGGGCCGTCAGTCTTCTATCTTACGCCCGGAAGCGAACTGCAGCGCGCGCTGAATCTTCCGCCGGAAATCGCCGGCGACTGGGACATGTACCGGTCAACGGCCTTTGCCGTGGAAACCCGGGAGCTGAAACGCCAGGACCTGGTAGAGCTTTTCCTTTACATCAGAAAAAGGAATCTGGAAAAGAGAGAGAAAATCCGGCTGAGTTTTAAGCCAGGGATTGAGTTCTGACTATCTTCTTCTCTTCCACCACCACCCGGCCGCCCTTGATCACAGTATGGACCGGATTGCGGCCGAGTTCGTAGGCAAGATACAGGTAGGATGGAACGTCGCAGAGAATGAGGTCAAGGTCCTTGCCGGGTTCCAGGGAGCCGCAGCGCTCGTCGCGGTCGATAGCGTAGGCGGCGTTAATCGTGCAGGCGGTGATGGCTTCTTCCACCGTCATTCTGAGGGTGAAAACACCGAGCTGAAGCACAAAGAGCATGGATAAAATATGCGAGCTTCCCGGATTATAATCGGTGGCCAGAGCCACAATGGCTCCCCGGTCGATGAGCGTTCTGGCCGGAGCCTTCTTTTCCATCATTAAAAAGAAAGAAACTCCGGGCAGAAGCACCGCGGCTGTCCGGCTGCGGCTGAGTTTTTCAATTCCTGATTCGGTTATGTTAATAAGATGTTCAGCTGAACGCGCTCCGAGTTCCACCGCCAGTTCAGTGCCGCCGATCGGCACGAATTCGTCGGCATGGATTTTGATTTTATAGCCAAGCTGGAGCGCGGCTTCGGCCAGCTCTCTGGTTTCTTCCAGGTTAAAGACTGAAGGTTCGCAGAAAATGTCGAAAAACTCTGCCAGCCGGCGCTTGCTCACCTCAGGCATGATTTTATTCTTCAGAAGTTCGATGTAAGCCCTTCTTTCCGCCCGGTATTCAGGTGGAATTTCGTGGGCCCCCATGAAGGTTGGCACCAGGGAGACGGGATGTTTCGAGTCGAGCGAGCGCACAACTTCAAGTTGCTTGATTTCATCTTCCAGGTTCAGACCGTACCCGCTTTTGGCTTCAACCGTGGTCGCGCCGTTGAGCAACATGGCGTCCAGTCTTTTCAGGCAGAGTTCTGTCAATTCTTCAGCTGAAGTTTCCCTTGTTACTCTAACAGTGGTCTGAATGCCCAGGCCCATCGCTGCTAACTGCTGGTAGGTGTAGCCCTGAAGACGCAGGGAAAATTCCTGGTCGCGACTTCCGGCAAAGGGCAGGTGAGTGTGGCAGTCGACCAGTCCGGGCAAACCGACCAGCCCGTGGCCGTCAATCAACTTAGCTCGATCGGTCAGCTGAAAATTCATGCGGAAATCTTTCTCCTGTCCGACAAAAACAATCTTTCCCTGATAGCCGGCGACCCAGGCGTTCTCCAGAAGACCGATATCCCGCATCAGACTGCCGGTTTTTGGCGACGGACCGGCGCAGGTAACCAGCTGGTTGAGACCGGCAATCACAAAGTCAGCGCAGTTCATGGGGCGTTTTCCCTATCGAACCCTGACGGTTTCTTCTCAGGAAAGCTGGCTTATTATATTCCCTCCAGTCAACTTCCGAGGGAGCCGGTTCAGTAATCTCAGCAGGCTGAGGCTGAGGACCACCCCTGGGAGAGAAAACGTATGGAGGTGTCTCCTGCGGAACAAAAACAGGATTCTGGCTCGTTGCTCCCGTCGATGGCCTTCTTACAAAATCAGTTGTGGTCGTTTTCGATTTCTTGCGGTCAAACCCTGTGGCTATTACCGTTACCTTTATGGTGTCCTTCATCTGTTCATCGATCACGGTTCCAAAGATTATGTTGGCTTCAGGGTCAGCCAGGCTGGTGATCAGCTGGGAGGCTTTCGTCACTTCGTGCAGGGTCATGTCGAGACCGCCGGTAATATTGATCAGAAGGCCCCTGGCGCCTTCGATCGAGGTGTCTATCAACAGGGGACTGCTGATGGCTTTCTGCGCCGCTTCGACCGCCCGGTTCTCGCCGCTGGAAATTCCGGTGCCCATGAAAGCCATGCCCATGCCTTTCATGATTGACTTCACGTCGGCAAAATCGAGATTGATGAGACCCGGACGGGTAATCAGGTCGGAAATGCCCTGACAGGCCTGCCGCAGCACATCGTCGGCCATCCTGAAAGCTTCGGGAATGGTGGTGTCAAGGTTCACCGTATCGATCAATCTCTGGTTGGGGATGGCGATCACGGTATCCACCACTGTTTTCAGCTCCTGAAGTCCGGCTTCTGCCTGCCTGGCTCTGATTTTGCCTTCAAAAGAAAAGGGTATGGTGACGATGGCGATTACCAGAATTCCCATTTCCGAGGCCAGGCTGGCGATAACCGGAGTGGCTCCGGTTCCGGTGCCCCCGCCGAGGCCGGCTGTAAGGAACACCATATCGGCTCCTTCCAGTATCTCGGCCAGCCGTTCGGTATCCTCTTCAGCCGCCTGGCGGCCGATTTCCGGGTTGCCGCCCGAGCCCAGCCCCCTGGTGAGCTTCCCGCCGATCTGAATTTTCAGGTGCGCCCGGTTGTTGTCGAGAGCCTGCCTGTCGGTGTTCACCGCGATGAATTCGACCCCGGCGATACCGCTCTCGATCATCCGGTTGACGGCGTTTCCCCCTCCGCCGCCAACGCCTATCACTTTAATTTTGGCCCCGGGATTTTCTTCCACCAGATGAAATTTAATTTTGCTCCCAGAGTCATTGCGCATTTTTGCCTCCTTATTCACTGAACCAGTCTTTAATCCTGGCCCAGAAGCCTTTCTTTTTATCTTTGATAAAACCGCGTTCGAGAATCTGGTTGTATCCATAAAGGATGAGCCCGACGGCGGTAGCATAGTCGGGCGTGCTCACACGGTCGATCAGACCGCCGACATAGTTCGGGTCGCCTCTTCTTACTGGAAGGTCAAAAATTTCCTCGGCCACCTCTTCCAGACCATCCAGCAGCGCGGTCCCGCCGGTCAGCACCAGGCCCGAGTTCAGCGCTTTTTCATAGCCCATTTTTTTGATGTCGGCGTCGACCAGGCGGAAGATTTCCTCAGCGCGCGGCTGGATGATGTCGGCCAGAATCTGTCTGGACATCATCCTGGATTTACGGTTTTTGCCAACGGTCGGCACTTCGATCGTCTCCTGTTCTTCTGACACGGGAAGAGCCACACAGCCGTATTTTTTCTTGATTTTTTCCGCTTCCGGAATCGGGGTACGGAGACCGACGGCGATGTCGTTGGTGAAGTTGTCGCCGCCGAGCGGAATGGTCGAGGTATACCAGAGGGCTCCGCGCTCGAAGATGGCCACCTCGGTGGTTCCGGCTCCGATGTCGATCAGTCCCACTCCGAGTTCTCGTTCGTCATGGGTGAGCACGGAATAACTGGTGGCTATCTGGTTAAGCACGATTTCCTGAATGCCGATTCCGGCTCTCTCCACGCAGTTCTTCAGGTTCTGAAGCGAGGTGATGGCGGAAGTTACGATATGAACGTTGACTTCAAGCTTTATGCCGCTCATTCCCAGCGGATCTTTTATGCCGTCCTGCTCGTCGACGATGAACTCCTGCGGAATGATGTGGATGATTTCGCGGTCGGGAGGGATCGAAAGCGCCCGGGCCTGGTCTATTACCCGCCGGATGTCTTCGCGGGATATTTCACGGTTTTTTCCAGAAACCGCAACCACCCCGCGGCTGTTAAAACTTTTGATGTGAGAACCGGAAATTCCCACGTAGGCCGCTTCTATCTCCACGCCGGCCATCAGCTCGGCTTCTTCCTGAGCTCTTTTTATGGCCGATATCGTCTGTTCGAGGTTAACCACCACTCCTTTTCTAACTCCCTTTGATTCGGCCACTCCGATGCCGATGATTTCCACTTTCTGTTCTTCGGTAATCTCCCCGATGATGGCCACGGTTTTTTTGGTGCCGATGTCGAGACCGACCAGGTAATTATTCTTCGCCATTAACTTACCTCCTTTTTCTCGCCCCTGGTGTTTCCGGCGTTGAGTTCCAGCGGCTTCACGTACACCCGTCCTTCGATCCTCAGGTCAACGTACTCGAGCGGGCCGAGCAGCCGGGCCCAGGAGTCCCTGTTTTCCAGATAATAGAGAATTTTTTCCCGGAAATTTTGCCCGTCGATGATCAGCAGAACGGGGTCTTCGACCAGTTCAATTTCCATCTTCTGGTTTGACTTGAAAACAATACGTCTGACGGTCTTCCGCATCCCGGGTTCAAGTTCTGAAAGAAGCTGGCAGGCTGTCCGGACTTTTTCTTCGTAAGCCTGGTTAAAATAATCTTCGTCCTCTACCACCGGAAATTCGTTATTTGCCGGGTCAACCTCGCCTTGCAGAACCCTGCCTTCTTCATCCACCAGAAAATAAAGTCCCCGGTGAACGTAGACTCTCGGAATTCTCGGCGTCACCTCAATCCGCAGGGTTGAGGGCAAAACCTTTTCCACCCGTGCTTCCTTCACACCCGGAAGCGAAATCAAATTTGCTCTCAGATAATCAAGGTTGCAGAGCAGAATGTTGCCGGGCGGATGACTCTGAAGAAAGTTTTCAACGAGTTCTTTTAATTCCGGATGGCTTGCGTTTATTTCTATATTTTTGATTTTCAGCGCCTCGCAGGTGATCAGATAATAATATAACCGGGCGACACCCAGGAACAGGAGAATAAAACAGACAGCAAATACAGCCAGATGCTTCAAGCCGATGGCCGCTCTGGAGTTCTGCCTTCTGATTTTGACCGGCCGGACAGAGCGATGAAATACGGCTGTTCCGGCTGGAAGGTTAAATGGATATTTGTTTTCCACAGCCATGGCTATTTGCTCTCCTGCAGTCTCCTGATGATTTCGGGAATAACCCGGTTAACATTGCCTGCTCCCATCACCAGGAGCAGGTCGCCTGGAGAGAGTATTTCCATCAGCCTTGAAGGGATGCTGGCCAGCGTCGGTTCGTAGAGGACATTTTTATGTCCGAACTGCTGGACCGCTTCAAACAGAGCTTTTCCGCTAACCCCGGCAATCGGCTCTTCGCCAGCCGGGTAGATTTCAGTCACCAGCAGCACATCAGCCTGGTTGAAGGAGGTGGCAAAATCCGGCAGCAGACGTGCGAGCCGGGAATAACGGTGTGGTTGAAACACGGCCACAATTCTTCTTTCCCAGCCGGTTCCGGCGGCTTCCAGCGTGGCCCGGATTTCAGTCGGATGGTGAGCGTAATCTTCAATGATCATTATGTCGTTTACAGTGGCTTTCAGTTCAAACCGTCTTCCGGTGCCGGTGTAGGCTTCAAGGGCTTTGAGGATTGTTCTCGCTGGAATGTCGAGGTCGAGTCCGACGGCTGTGGCTGCCAGCGCATTAAGGATGTTGTGTTTTCCAGGGACGTTAAGCTTCAGCCGGCCGAGTCTGCGGCCAAAGGCGTAAACGGTCGACTGGCTCGAAAATTCTGAGAAGGAGAAATCTTTTGCCTGAAGGTCGGCCTGCGAGCTGAAGCCGTAGGTGATTACTTTTCTCTCAATATCGGGAATTATCGATTGCAGGTTGGGGTCATCCAGACATAAAATTACCGGGCAGTAGAACGGCACCTTGTTGGCAAAACTGACGAAAGTTTTTTTGATTTCCTCCAGAGTTCCGTAGTGGTCTAGATGTTCAGCGTCAATGTTGGTCAGCACGGCTATAAAAGGCGAAAGGTAAAGGAACGAACGGTCGCTTTCGTCAGCTTCGGCCACGATGAAATCTCCCGCGCCCAGCCTGGCGTTCGCTCCGATTGTGTTCAGGCGCCCGCCGACGATGACCGTCGGGTCGAGTCCGGCCACTTCCAGCACCATCGCTGTCATCGAAGTGGTGGTGGTCTTGCCGTGGGCTCCGGCCACGGCAATTCCGTATTTCATCCTCATTAATTCCGCCAGCATTTCCGCCCTGGGGATCACCGGAATCTTTCTGGCTCTGGCTTCCAGCACCTCCACGTTGTCTTCTCTTATAGCTGAAGAAATAACCACCACGTCAGCTTCGTGAACATTCTCGCCCGCATGGCCGATGTGGATTCTCGCTCCGAGCCGGGCCAGCCTCTGGGTGGCTTCGTTTTCCTGAATGTCTGAACCGGAAACCTGATAGCCGAGGTTCAGCAGCACTTCGGCGATGCCGCACATTCCGGTCCCGCCGATGCCCACCATATGAATGCGGTTGAGTTTTCGGTAAACTTTCTTAACCACGATTTTCTCCTTTGTCTCTGTTCATCAGTTTCAGACAGAGACGGGCAATATTTTCAGCTGCATTTTCTGTTCGCAGTTTCCTCAGGTTTTCTTCCATCCGGTCAAGCATTTCCCTGCGGGTGAAATAGAATTTGATTCTTTCCGCCAGAAGCCCCGGCCGGAAATCTTTTTCCAGGATCACTTCGGCTCCGCCGGCCTTTTCCAGCTCCCTGGCGTTATGTTCCTGATGGTTGTCGGCAGCCGCGGCAAAAGGAATTAAAATAGCCGGTTTGCCCGCGGCTATCAATTCGGCGCAGGTGGTGGCGCCGGCCCGGCAGACGACCAGGTCGGCTCTGGCCAGGTATTCAGCCATCGGTGAAAAATAAGCGCTGACCACCGCCCGGGAATATCCCTGTTCTCTATAGGCTTCGCTCACCCTTTCCAGGTCTTTTTCTCCTGTCTGATGATATATCATCAGGGAGTCTTTTATCTCACTCAGGAGCGGAAGGCTTTCCATAACCCCGTCGTTAAGAAATTTTGAACCCTGGCTCCCGCCAAAAACGAGCAGAGTGAGTTCCTTTCCCCTCTGCTTTTTTGGAATTGAGTAAAACTCCGGCCTTACAGGATTGCCCAGGAGAATGGCTTTCTTTCCGAAATAACCCAGAGAGCTGGCGAAGGAAACCACCACCCGGTCGACAAACCGTCCGAGCTGGCGGTTGGTAAACCCGGGCAAAGCATTCTGTTCAAGAATCACCGTCGGTTTTTTCATCAGCGCAGCCAGGAGAACGATCGGGCCCGAGCTGAATCCGCCGACTCCAATCACCAGCGCCGGTCGGAACCGGAGGAGTATGTAGAAAGACTTGAGGAAAGCCAGAGGCAGGAGAGCCAGTCCGAGGAATTTCTTCCAGCCCCGGTGTTTCAGCCCCTCCACCGGCAGAGTCAGAAAGTGCTGGACTTCTGCCGACATGATTTTCTTTTCCACCGGCCTGGTGCTTCCGACATAGATCAGCTTTATGTCCGGCTGCAGGGAGAGAAGGGTTCTCCCGACCACCAGCGCCGGGTAGAGATGGCCGCCGGTGCCGCCACCGCTTATGATCACTGTTTTCCTGCTCATCGAGCTAACTGCACCTCCAGCTTTCTCCGCGAGATGTTTAGAAGAATGCCCACGGCCAGCAAATTGCAGACCAGGGCAGAACGTCCAAAGGAAATAAACGGAAGCGGGATGCCGGTAACCGGACCGAGTCCCAGAACCACGCTGATATTTATAAATGCCTGGATTAATATGCTGAAGGTCAGGCCGTAAGCGACCAGACGATAATTTAACTCAGGCGCCCGGGCGGCGATTTTCATCCCGAGAAGGAGGAAAAACAGAAAACCGGTTATGGTGGCTATCGTTCCCATCAGCCCGAGCTCCTCCCCGATGATGGCGAAAATGAAGTCAGTATGGGCACAGGGAAGAAAATAAAGTTTTTGAGTCGAGGCACCGATATTCACGCCGAACAATCCGCCGGCTCCGACAGCCAGTTTTGACTGTCTCACCTGAAAGGCTTTGCCCAGCGTATCCTTATCCTGGGAAAGAAAACCGTGCACCCTGTTTACCCGGTAGTCGGCGGAAAAAAGAAAAATAACGAATAAAATGGCGAAGACAAGAGCCGGCAGGGCGAAGTTTTTCAGTTTGACCCCGCCGAGATACAGCATTATGGCCGAAATCAGAAAGATAAAAGCCGCAGTGCTGTAATCCGGTTCGAGCAGAATGGCCAGGACAAACATCAGAACCACCCCGGCCGGAACCATCAGGGTTTTCCACTGGTTGATGGAGGCCGCCCGCCGCGAACAGTAATCGGCCAGGAACAGCACGATAACCACCTTGGCCAGCTCGGAAGGCTGGAAGCGAACACCCATGAACTGAATCCAGCGGTGTGTTCCGGCCGAAGCCGGCATAAGGTAGCAGAGAAGCAGGAGAGCGAAGGTGAAACCGGTGATCAGCTGGATGAACCTCGTCCGGATGAAAACAGGCTCGCGGAGCGAAGCTACCGCCAGCATCAGCACCAGGCCGACCACGGCCGCGGCTATCTGGTTGGTCAGAAAATAGAAACTCTGCCTGTATCTTTCAGCCGCCAGTATGGCGGAAGAGCTGAAAACCATGATGATGCCCAGCACCACCAGACCGAGGGTGAGGAAGAGCAGGAACTTGTTGAAGGCAAATCTCCTCAAAACTTCCATCAGCCCTTCTTCTCCTTCCTGGCCTTCAGCTTTCTGGCCAGGTAATTCACTTCTTTCTTGAAAACACGTCCCCTTTCCTCAAAATCCCTGAACATATCCCAGGAAGTGCAGGCCGGTGCCAGCAGCACGACATCTCCCGGTTGAGCTGCTTCGTAAGCGCGTTCGACCAGCTCCCGGAAGGAAGAGACTTCTTCGATCGGAAAGGCTCCGGCCAGCGCCTTTTTTATTTTTTCCCTGGCTTCTCCAATCAGGAGGATTTTCCTCACGCGGTTTTTTAACGCGCGACGGAGGGGGGAGAAGTCTCCCCCCTTGTCGCGCCCCCCGAGGATTAACACGATCGGTCGCGGGTAACTTCCAACTGCTTTGATGGTGGCAGCGACGGTGGTGGCTTTCGAGTCGTTGACAAAAAGAACGCCGTTTATCGTGCGCACTTCTTCCATCCGGTGTTCCAACCCCCTGAATTTTTTGATGGTCTGTCTGATGGCTGATAATCTGGCACCTGCCAGATAGGAGGCGAGAGCGGCCGCCATGACATTTTCCAGGTTGTGAACCCCTCGCAGTTTAATGTCGCTCGTTTTTATCACCGGAAGTTCTTCCTCAAGTTTCAACCAGATCGTTGAGTCCTTGAGGTAACAACCCCGGGGTACCTGATGCTTTCGGCTGAAAGCATAAAGTTCAGTTCTTTTCTCCCGGCGCCAGCTCCAGAGGATCCGGTCGTCGCGGTTCAGGATCGTCCGGTCGCCGGGCTGCTGATGTTCAAAAAGTTTCTTTTTAGCGTTTATGTAATTCTCGAAGGTTTTATGCCAGTCGAGGTGGTTGGGAGATATGTTCAGGAAGACGGCGATATCCGTGCGGAATTTTTCGGTGAATTCCAGCTGAAAGCTGGAAATTTCAGTGACGATAATATCACCCGGACGGCTCTTCCTTACAAACGATATGAGCGGCCGTCCGATGTTGCCGGTGAGATGGACTCGAAGCTCGCTGTTTTTCAGCATCTGGTAAATTAGAGTGGTGGTCGTGGATTTTCCGTTGGATCCGGTGATGCCGATGATCCGTCCCTGAAGGAAATCATAAGCCAGCTCAATTTCTGAAATGACCCTGACTCCTTTTTCCCGGGCTTCGATTATTTCCGGCAGCGGCGGAACTCCCGGGCTCAGCACGACCAGGTCAGCCGAGAGAAAAAGGTCGAGCTGGTGACCGCCACAGTCAAAGAGGACGCCCTTCTTTTTATATTCAGCCACCTTCGCCAGCTGATTTTCCGGTTTTTTGTCGCTTACCGTAATACTGGCCACGCCCCGCTCCAGCAGAAAGTCGCAGAGAGCCTGTCCGGTTCTGGCGAAGCCCACGACCACGACTTTTTTGTTCTTAAGTTCCATCTTTACCTCAACTTCAAAGTGGTTAAGCTGAACAGAGCGAAAATGATTCCGATTATCCAGAAACGGATGACCACTTTTTCTTCTGGCCAGCCGGCAAGTTCAAAGTGATGATGTAGCGGCGCCATCCTGAAAATTCTGCGCCCTCCGCTGAGCTTGAAATAGCCCACCTGAAGCAAAACCGAGAGGGCTTCCAGGATGAACACACCGGCCACGGCGAAAAGCAGAAATTCCTGCTTGATCAGAATGGCAATCAGGCCGAGCGTGCCTCCAAGAGAAAGAGCTCCAACGTCGCCCATGAAGATTTCAGCCGGATGGCAGTTAAACCAGAGGAATCCCAGACAGGCACCGGTAAGAGCTCCGGCGAAGACCGTCAGCTCGGCAGCCAGTGGCACCCGGATGATGTTCAGGTACTGCGACCAGACGGCATGACCGGAGACATAGGTGAGTGCGGTCAGCGCGGCAGAAGCGATCAGGGTAAGACCGATGGCCAGCCCGTCCAGTCCGTCGGCTAAGTTCACTGCATTGGAGGAACCTACAAGAATAAAAAGAATCCAGGGCAGATAAAACCATCCGAGATAGGGTGTCCATTCCTTGACGAAAGGAAAGCTCAGGTTCAGGCTGAACTTACCCTTCAGACCGATCAGCACGAGAGTCAGGGCCAGAACGGCTGCCACCAGCGATTGCAGTATGAGTTTCTGCCTGGCGGTTAAACCCAGAGAACGGCGGTAACGGAATTTCAGGAAATCGTCGCTGAAACCGATCGCGCCAAAAAACAGCATGCTGCCGATGGCCAGCCAGACATAGATGTTACCCAGATTACCCCATAGCAGGGTGGAGAGGACGGTGGCTCCGATGATGAGTACGCCACCCATTGAGGGGGTGCCTTTTTTGTTCAGGTGTGAGGCGGGTCCTTCCGGCCGGATTTCCTGTCCGACCTGATGTTTCTTAAGAAGGCTGATGAACAGCGGGGTAAAGATGAACATCAGCACGAGAGCGGTGATTCCGCCAAGAGCGGTCCTGACGGTTATGTAGCGGAAAACGTTGAAAAAGAAGAAATACTCTCTTAACGGGACGAGCAACCAGTACAGCACTTCAGTCCTCCATCTCTTTTTTCAATAATTCAACGATCCGTTCGAGAGCCAGACCGTGGGAACCTTTCACCAGCACGAAATCTCCGGGCTGGAGGAAACGTTTAAGCCATTCGGCTGCGGACAGCGCCTCGTCAAAAGAAAAAACCGCTTCCGCCGGCAGCCCCGCTTCGCACGCTCCTTCCGCCATCGCCCTGGCTCTCTGCCCGACGGTAACCAGAAAATTCCATCCGGTCTCTGCCACTGTATGGCCAGCTTCCTGGTGAAACCTCAATTCCTCCGGACCGAGCTCGAGCATGTCACCGAGAACCGCAATCTTCCGGCCGGTCCGAACCGAACCAAGACTTTCCAGAACTGCTTTCAGAGCAACCGGGTTCGAATTGTAGGAGTCGTCGTAGAGTTTAATGCCGCCCTTTAATTCCAGAAGTTGACCGCGATGTTCGACCTGAGGAAGGTCGTATAGAGCAGGTAATATTTCTTCCAGCTTTAATCCAAACGTCCGGGCAACGGCGCAGGCCGCCAGCAGGTTCCGGACCAGAGCCCGGTTGAGAAACGGGACCCGCAATTCAGTTTTTTCGCTGTTAAAGATCAGGTTAAAGGAAATGCCGGCCAGCCCGAGGTGCTGAAGCTTTTCAGCCCGGACCTGACAATCGGGACCTGAACCGTAAAAAATCGTCCGGCCATCAGTCCAGCCGGCTGCCATATTTCTGAGGATCGGGTCGTCGCCGTTCATCACGGCCAGGGCTCCGGGCCTGGCTCCTTCCAGTATTTCACGTTTTGCCCGGGCAATGCCTTCGAGCGATCCGAAAAATTCCAGATGAACCGGCGCGATGGCCGTGATCACAGCCACGTCCGGGGGTGCGATCCGGGTCAAATTTCTTATCTCTCCCGGCTGGCTCATGCCCATTTCCAGCACAGCCACCTTTTCCGACCCGGTCATCGACAGTATGGCTATCGGAACGCCAATCTGGTTGTTGAAATTTCCGGGAGATTTCAACACACGGAATTTTTCCCGGAGGAGACGGGCGGTGAATTCCTTGGTTGAGGTTTTGCCGACGCTTCCGGTAATCCCCACCACCTTCATCTGACTGTGTTCCAGCACTCTGGCCGCCAGGGTTTGCAGGGCATTCAGAGTGTCATCGACTTTGATCAGACCGAAATCGGGAGTCAGACCGGAAACTTCTTCGGAGACACAGGCAGCCACAGCTCCCTTTTCCATCGCGTCCCGGACAAATTCATGACCGTCCCGCTTATCTTTCAGAGCGAAAAACAGAGCTCCAGGAGCCGCCTGTCTTGAGTCAAAAATGTAGGACAGCACCGGAACATCCGGCCGGCCCTGAAGCAGACGTCCGCCGGTCAGTCTGGCAATCTGTCCGAGCGTCAGTCCGAGCATCCTATTTTTCCTCCAGGCGGCTGAGTATCTCCCGGGCGGTCTCCACATCGCTGAAGTGGATCGTCCGGTCGGCGAAGATCTGGTAAGTTTCGTGACCTTTTCCGGCCAGCACCACCCAGTCGCCCTTTCCAGCAATGGTGATCGCCGTTTCTATGGCTTGCCGGCGGTCGATTATTTTTTCGTAATTGCGATTTCCAGCTTTATGAAAACCATGTTCAATTTCAGCCATGATTTTTTCCGGGTCTTCTGACCTTGGATTGTCCGAAGTGATGATCGTCCAGTCTGCCAGACGAGCCGCCACCTCGCCCATGCGGGGCCGTTTCAGGCGGTCGCGGTCACCGCCGCACCCGAACACCAGGATGACCTTTCCCGGGTTAAGACACCGGACAGCCTGCAGGAGATTTTCCAGCGCAGCATCAGTATGAGCATAGTCGACGACCACCTTAAGTCCAAGTTTATTCGGGACGAGTTCAAAACGACCCGGGACTTTTTTTAGCGAACTTATGCCTCTGATTATTTCAGGAATCGGAACCGACAGCACCAGACCGACGGATATGGCGGCCAGGAAGTTGTAAAGATTGTGCCTGCCGATAAGCGAAGAGGTGAAGGTCAGCTGACCGAGCGGAGTGTAAACGGTGGCCGTCATTCCCTGTTCATCGATACTGAAATCTTCGGCCCTGACCACCGCTTCCTTTTTGAAACCGAAGCTGATCGTATGCATCGGCAATTCGCTGAGGAGTTTCTCGCCCCAGGGGTCGTCGATGTTGACGATCGAAGCCTGTCTTTTATGGTTCAGATAAAACAGTTTTTTCTTTGATTCGAAGTAATTCTCCATCGTTTGATGGAAATCGAGATGCTCTCCGCTGAGGTTGGTGAAAACGGCCACGTCAAAACCGATTCCCCAGACCCTTTTTAGTTCGAGTGAATGAGAGGAAACTTCCATCAGACAATGGGTAACGCCGTCTTCTGCCATCTGGCGGAGAAACTTCTGAATCTCGGGCGCTTCCGGTGTGGTTCTTTCGGCCGTGAATTGTTTTCCCGCCCAGCGGTATTCCACTGTTCCCACCACTCCGGGATTATAGCCGGCGGCTTTGAGAATTTCTTCCAGAATATAGGTGGTGGTGGTTTTTCCTTTCGTCCCGGTGATACCCACCATTTTGAGCTGCGATGAAGGATGTCCGTAAAAAGCGGCCGAGAGCAGAGCCATGGCTTCCCGGGCATCGAGAACTTCAACCCAGGGTTTTTCTACTTCCCGGGGAGCCGGTCGCTGGGAGATTATGGCTGCCGCTCCCCGTTCGAATGCTTCTTTCAAAAAATCATTCCCGTCAGCCCGTTCTCCCTTGATGGCCACAAAGATGTTTCCGGGCTGAACCCGGCGGGAATCGTAGGCTATTCCGGTTATTTCCGGGTCTTCCTTCGACTGCAGATTTATCACCCGGATTTCTTTCAACAATTCGGAGAGTCTCATCTCAGTCGCTCACTCCTTGAAAAGAAGTGTCTTTTCTGGCCATTATCAGAGCGTCGGCCGTTTTGCGGGGTGGTTGCTGCAGGTAAAGCAGAACCTTTCTGGCGACTTCTCTGAAGACTGGAGCGGCTACCTGACCGCCGTAATGAAAAGTGCCCCGCGGTTCGTCTATGACCACGATCATCGAAATAAGCGGCCGGTCTGCCGGAACGAACCCGACGAAGGAGGCCACGTGTCGCGAACTCGAATAGCTTCTGAGCTCAGGCACATATTTCTGGGCTGTTCCGGTCTTTCCGGCTATGGCATAACCGGGCAGGCCGGCTTCGCGGCCTGTTCCGAGATCAACTACTTTTTCGAAGATCCTGCTGACCAGCTCGGCGGTCGTTTGTGAATTCAGGATCGGTTGACCTTCGGGCAGAGATTCAAAACTCGCGGGGATGACATCTTTCAGGGGAGCTGGCTTCTCCAGTCTCACTCTTGGCTTTACCAGATAGCCGCCGCTGGCGAAAATGTTCATCGCTCTGAGCACCTGGAGAGGAGTGGCAGAAATCTCATAGCCGATGGCTACCCGCAGGGACGATTTCCTCCATCTTTCCAGGGGGTGGAGCACGCCCGACTCTTCGCCCGGAAGGTCAATACCGGTTTTTTCCCCGAACCTGAATAACTTAAACATCCGGTAGACATTTTCTGCGCCGATCTGCTCGGCGATTTTGATCGCTCCTACGTTGGAAGAATGGATGATGACTTCAGGAAAGCTGAGCACTCCGAGGCGGACATGGTCACGAACGATCGTCCCTCCAAAAACCAGATAGCCCTGACTGCAGTCAAAAAAGCTGTTCCAGCTCAACCCCGCCAGCTCCCTGGCCGCGGCGGCGGTTACCATCTTCACCGTCGATCCGGGTTCATAGGTATGCTGGATTGCCCGGTTGGGCATGAGATTTCCAGGTGGCGGAAATTCATTCGGGTCATAGCTCGGGTAGGTAGCCATCGCCAGAACCTCTCCGGTGCGGGGCGATAGAATCACAATCGTCCCCCAGTTTGCCTGATGTTTCTCCACAGCCTGCTGAAGTTCTTTTTCCGCTATGTACTGGATGGTTGAATCGATCGTCAGATAGAGGTCCTGACCGGGCTTTGTTTCCTTGATGGTTTCAATAAAAAATTCCCGGCGACGGGCATCTTTCATGATCAGCTGCTGCCCTTCTTCTCCGCGGAGCAGCGTGTTGTAGTAATATTCAACTCCGGCCAGTCCGACATCGTCTATGCTGACTCCGCCCAGCAGGTGAGCGGCCAGAGTTCCCTGGGGATAAAATCTTTTGTTTTCTTCCAGAATATAAATTCCAGGCAGCTTTAAACTCTTAACTTTTTCCGCCACTTCCAGCGGGATTTTTCTTTTTATCCAGGTGAAGCGGCGGCGTTTTTCTACCGAATTAATAATTTTTTTCAGCTCGGAATCGCTCAACTGGAGAATGGTTTTGAGCTGGTAAATCCCTTTAACCTGATGTTCGAACGATTCACCCTGAACCGGGGAAAAGAAAACGGAAGCCGCCGGGAGACTGCGGGCGAGGATCCTTCCGTTTCTGTCAAAAATCGTTCCTCTCGTCGGCAGGACAGTGATGAGGTCCTGACTCTGTTCCTGGACTATCGCTTTCAATTTCTTATGTTCGATAACCTGGAGGTCGATCAACCTGGCGAAGATTATGATGAACCAGAGCAGAAGGAAGCTGAAGATGATTCTGGCTTTCTTCCTCTGGCCAGAATAAAACGGGGCACCGGGCTGAATCACCACTTTCATCGGACCACCTGATTTTCAAAAATAATCTGGTCTGACTTTGGTTCTTTCAATCCGAGTTTTTCGCGCGCCAGACGATCGATCCTGTCCAGAGAGAGCAGGGCTTCCTTTCTGGTTTCCAGCCTTTTTATTTCTTCCCTTAACTTTTCAGCTTTTATCTCCAGCTCATGGATGCGGTAACCGAGCCTGATCGATTCGCTCTGATACCAGATGTAAAAGGTCAGGTTACCCAGAAGCAGAAGGGCCAGGCCGATGCCCAGCACCAGCTGTTTCCAGGTGTATTTTTTCCTGACCATGGCTATATACTCTCGGCCGCCCGCAATCTGGCAGAATGGCTTCGCGGGTTGGCCGCTACTTCTTCAGCGGTCGGGCGGACCGGTTTGCGAGTTAGAATTTTCACCACCGGCTGACCGCTTTCTCCTGAAGCCAGTTTCCGGAAGGCATTTTTTACCAGCCGGTCCTCAAGCGAATGAAAAGAAATAACCACAATCCTGGCTCCGGGAAAGCATTTCCGGGCGAGGTTTTCCAGAAAGCGGTCGAGGTCTTTCAGTTCCTGATTAACTTCGATTCTGAGAGCCTGAAAAACCTTCGCTGCCGGGTGAAGGTGATGCTTCTGCGGAGTCCAGCGGTAAACTTCTTCCACCAGCCGTTTGAGGTCAGAAGTGGTTTTGATGAGCCCGAGCTTTCTTTCAGAAACTATTTTCCTGGCCAGCAGTCTGGTATGGTGCAGTTCTCCGTATTTCTTAAAAATCTCAGCCAGACGGGTTTCCGGATAGGTCATCAGTATTTTCTCGGCGGTGGTTTTCTGTCTGGTGTCCATTCTCATATCAAGCGGCCCTTCCAGGTTGAAACTGAAACCTCGCCCCGGATTGTCCAGCTGAAAAGAAGAAATGCCCAGGTCAGCCAGAACCCCTCTAACTTCAGGAAAGGGAATCAGGTTCTCAAAGTTGAGACTTTCCCTGAAGTCCAGTTGAAACAATTTGACCCTGTCCCTGTATTCCGCAAGTCTCTCCGAGGCTGCTCGCAGAGACTGTTCGTCCAGGTCAAATCCGATGATTCTGGCTCCAGGATTCCTTCTTAAAATCTCCAGAGCGTGTCCCCCCAGTCCGATGGTGCAATCTATGTAGACCCCTGGCCTTGAGGCCTGCAGATAGGCCAGCGTTTCTTCAACCAGCACTGGCCTGTGCCCGTATTCTTTCATTCACTCTTTCCTCGGGGGGACAAGACGGGCAATGTTTTCAAAATCCTCCTCGGTCAGAGGTCGTTTTTCGATAGCTGATTCCAGAACCTCCTTGTTCCAGACTTCAAGATGATTGTTTAACCCGATCACCTCCACTTCGCCGTTGAGCCTGGCTTTTTCGCGCAGACTCTGAGTGATCAGAACTCTCCCTTTGGCGTCAATCTGATGATGGCTGCCTTTCAGATTAACCCGCAGAAGAAAACGCCGGATATCGGGACGGAGAACCACGGCTCCTTCGCTGGCCACTCTGGTCATCTGTTCCCAGACAGCCAGGGGATAAATCTGAACTGATTCGTCGGTGAGCGAAGTGATGAACACATCCTTTCCGTAAGTTTGCTCTATAACATCACGGAACTTTTCCGGTATTTTCAGCCGGCCGCTGCCATCGAGACGCGCGGAATAACTTCCGATCAGCAGGTTGTTGGCGGCCGTTTTTCCCATTTTATCCCGTTTTATCCCGTTTTGCCTTAAATATAAGAAAGAAAAATATAAAAGTCAAGCAAAAAATTCCCGTCAGCTTAAAATATTTTTCAGGGTGTCAGAAAGGGAAATTTCAGGCGGGATGACAGGGTGTCAGATGTTTGTAGACCCTCAATCTCCGGTTTTCGAAGAGGAATAGTCCTGAAGAAGCTCTTTAGCTTTTTCCAGGTCTTTTTTCATCACCATGATGACAGTCTCCCCCAGGCCGTCCATGGTGAACGGGTAAATCGAATGAACAATCTGGCCCTTCAGCACACATTCGATGCCGCTGGCTCCGAGAAAACTCTTGATCACTTCAGCTTCAGCCAGGCTCCAGACCCTGGTGAGCTCGACCAGGTCTTCGCCTTTATCGGAAAAGTTACAGGAGCCGGATCCATTTTCTTCCCGTTCTGTAGTTTCCGGTTCTTCAGGATGCTTTTCGCGCCAGGCAAAATAGTCTTCAATTATCTGGCGATGGTCGAAAGCCAGCGGGAAATTTATTTCTTCTCTGGTGAAAATGCCTGCGTTTCTGGCATCATCGGCTGCCCCTGGCGTTCCCCAGGCTCTGGCTATGAACACGGTGGATATGGTGTGGCCTCTCGGATCGCGCCCCGGATCAGAATAGGTATGAAACTGGCCGAGCAATTCCACGTCGAGAGAAGTTTCTTCTTTCGCTTCCCTGATGGCCGCCTGTTCCACTGTCTCTCCGTAGTCGACAAAACCTCCCGGCAGGGCCCAGCCGTAAGGAGGGTTTTTCCTTTCAATCAGAACTATCCCGGTGCGCCCGTCGGGACGTTTAACCTCAATGATCAAATCTACCGCTGGAATCGGATGTTTTCTTTCTTTCATCTTTAATTCTTTCAGTTACAATACCGCCTGAAGAAAATAATGTCAATCCACCAGGACAAACTTCTGATCCAGCTGTTTCAGTTTCTCCACGACTCCGCCGTACTCCAGCTCTGAGAAGGGCAGCATCGAAGCTCCACAGAATCCCTGGCGTCGGATTTCTGAAGCTTTCTGAGCTATCTGAGATCTGACGAAGTCCCAGTAAGGATGGTCAAAAACGTCTACCGGTTCGGAAAGTCTGCCTTCCTTCACGGAAAAAGCCGCTCCGGTTACCACCGGAGGTCCATCAAAGTAGGAGACCGTCGTGTTGAGCCTGCAGGGCATCAAGGGTCCAATGTGGCTGCCCCTCATAAAACCGGCGACATAATGACCGATATTAAAGGGAGCCAGTATCTCGCCGGTGGCCGGAAATTCTCCCTGAACTCTAACCACAGCCACCGGGTCGTCCTTACCGGTGTATTTCCCGGCTATGTTGTGCAGACGCTGGGTGGAAATGGCCACAGCCTGGTTGCCAGTACTGCGCGACCAGATGCTCTCGATAACATATTTCTCGGTGTCGCGAAGAAGAACGGCAATGTCATAGAGCTCTTCGGGCGCCACCAGTTCTATCACTCTGGTTTTTTCTGTGTAACTGACGTCAATGATGCGGAACTTAAAACCCTGACTCATCTTCGGACTGAGAATCAGACCTGAGCAGTACATCGGGTCGGCGAAAGCTAAATAGAAAGGCAGGTTGTAAGCGCCGGGGTCAGTTTTATCAGCCGCGAAGAAAATGAAAGGCTCATTTTCTCTTTCTTCGATTTCCATTTCGGCCACCGCGGGTCCGAGACCCCGGACGTTGCCGGAAAAAGCGTCTTTCAGCAGGTCCTGCCCGGCGCCGTAAAGTCCTGTTTTTTTAGCCACAGCGGTGCCGGCCTGAAAGGCTTCCCAGGCTAACTGATGTATCTTCGCGTTGCCCGTGCCCAGAGTATGGGTGCAGAGAATGGCGATGTCATCACCGGTTGAACTGATATAGTAGTCGATAAGCAACCCCTTGCTTCTGGCCGCCACAAAATTTTTCACTTCCTCAAACACGGCCCGGCTCGGTTTAAGATGGCCTCCGATACTGCCGATGTCTGCTTTTAAAACACTTATAGTGAGTTTCATGGTCGCCTCCTTGATTTACCCCTCGTGGCTATTTTATTGAAATTAACGGTCTGAAGTCAAAAGAAGCTGTAAAATCGTACCGGGAAAAAAATAAGCTGTCGGTAGGTTTTTATTTTGTTCTGATAATCCGCCAGATAGGCTGGGGGCACCGGCTCAGCCGGTTGAAATTTCCAGCTGAGCGGATTGACGTATCTGCCCTGATACAGAAGACGGTAGTCCAGGTGCGGTCCGGTGGATTCTCCGCTTGAGCCTACATATCCTATAACCTGACCGCCGGAAACCCTGGCGCCGGTTTTTATCCCTGGAGCGAGAGATTTCAGGTGGAGGTACATGCTCTCGTAACCATTCCGGTGTTTTATTCTTATCATCAGTCCGGCGGCTCCATTCCAGCCGGCCCGTGTTACCACTCCGTCTGCCGTGGCCTGCACTGGAGTGCCAATCGGAGCGGCGTAATCTACTCCATAGTGAGGGCGGTAAATTTTTCTTATCGGGTGAAGCCGGCGGCTGCTGAAACGCGAGGTTATCCTGGCGTACTTCAGCGGGGATTTCAGGAATTCTTTTCTTAAAGAACCGCCATTCCGGTCAAAATAATCAGCCTTTCCGCTGCCGGGGAGTTCATACCTGTAGGCTTCATACACCTGACCACGGTTGATGAAACAGGCCGTCAGAATCGGACCGTAACCGCTGAATTGTCCATCGATAAATTTTTTCTCGACCAGCACTCTGAAACTGTCGTTCTGCCTGAGGTCGATGAAAAAATCGATTACCCAGCCGAAGATATCGGCGATCATCAGAGCAAGAACATCCTGTTCCCCCGCCTGATTAACGGCGGAAATAAGAGAGTCTTTAATAATGCCTTCCACCAGAACAAGCTGTCTGGTGATCGGTCGAGTTTTAATGCTGGCTTGCGGCGGGCTGGATTTCAGGTCTACCTCAAGATAGCGTTCAGCATCCAGGTCAAGCTCAAAGGAAAGCGGAGTTTCTTCCAGGGTGTAAAGTCTTATTTTCTGACCGGCCGGAATTTTAGCCAGGTCGTAAACCGGCCTGACGGCTTCTCTTATTTCTATGATTCTCGCCGGAGAAATTCCGCAGGGAGCGAGTAAATCGGTGATGGTCCTGCCTGGCGGTATGGCGATTTCTGTAACTGAAGGAATCGGTATGTCTGCTACGTTCACAACGTTAGAATTTTCGTGGATGGCAGCTGGTTGTTCAGCTTCTCTGTTAACGAAAAGCAGCCAGAAAGTTAAAGCCAGCAGCAGAAGAAAAGCAAATGATAAAACGATCTTTTTCTTTTTGCTTCTCTTTTTGAACATCATCGGTCAGCCAGGTCATTCTCCGTTCCTGGATTCCGGGTTTTCCGTCGGTTTCTGTTTTTCGCTCTGGTAAGGCAGTGGCTTTTTTCTCTTCAATTTTTGCACGAGAAAATCGATCGGCCCGTTGATCAGGTTCAGAGTGGTCAGGATCAGAATTGAATACCTCGGCCGGAATATGATCCCGGTTAAAATTACCGCCAGCAGCAATCCTGTTTTCATATCGACCGGGCGGTTAATAAGTATGGTCACAAAATTCCGGTACCGCAGGGTGCTGACCATCAGCAAGCTTACCATTAAAGTCAGACCGGCCAGGTAAACGGCGGTCAGGTGGTCATAGATAGGTTCCGGGTGAAAAATGGCCAGCGAGGCCATGAAGATGGCAGCTGAAGGGACGGTCAGCCCCTGGTAGAATCTGCGGTCGGGCATACTTCTGGTTCTGACGTTGTAACGGGCAAGCCGCAGAAGTCCGCCGACCAAGAAAAGAAAGCTGAAAAATACACCGGCCGGTCCGAGAATCTTGAGTGCCCAGAAATAGGTAAGGATCCCACCGGCGGCGGCAAAGGAAATGGCGTCGGCCAGAGAATCCAGCTGAATTCCGAAATCCGAGCTGGTTTTCGTCGCCCGGGCCACCAGTCCATCCAGCCCGTCGAGAACGGCTGCGATGATGATCCAGAGGGCTGCCCAGCGGTAACGTCCGTAATAGGTTGAGGTCAGGCTAAGAAAGCCGAAGAATACGTTCGTCAGGGTGAAAACGCTCGGAAGAAAGAAAAGGCGGGGGGCCGGTTTTTTAATTCTGACTTTCATTCTTCCATTCTCCTATGATCGTCAACCCGCCTTTAACTTTCTCGTTCGGAGCGATTTTAAGTTCCACGTCCGGAGGAAGGTAAAGGTCGACGCGAGAGCCGAAATACATCAGTCCGATTTTCTGACCGGCGGTTACTCTATCTCCGGGCTGAACGTAACATTTTATCCTTCTGGCAGCCACCCCGACCATCTGTTTCATAAACACCGGACCTCTGGTCGAGTGCAGCAGAATGCTGTTTGATTCATTTTCGCTGCTGGCCTCGTCTCTGTAAGCCGGGAAAAATTTTCCAGGATGATAATCCACTTTTTTTACCTCGGCTGTTACAGGGGAGCGGGTAAAATGAACATCGAGCAGCGACAGGAAAATGCTTATGACTTTTCCATTTCCAGACATATCCGGGTGACTGGAATAATCCTCGATTTTGATAACCTTACCGTCGGCTGGCGACAGTACCAGCTGCTCTCCCGGCGGCGGCTGTCTTTCAGGATCGCGGAAGAAAAACAGGAAGGCCAGCGAAAGAAGAAGGAAAAAGAGCGAAGCCAGCCACCATCCCGGTAGCAGAGTTAAAACAAAAAGCGCCAGCGAAGGAAGGTAAAAAACAATTCCTTCTTTTGCTACTTTCATTCTTCTTTGCTTTCTCCATCCTTAATTATAGTTATTTCTGGGCCAGAAAATAAATCGAAAGAAAAGCCACCTTAGCGATACTGCCCATGATTTCCGGGTTGATCCGGTAGATGGTATCTCCAGTTCCGTGGTAGGCGAGATGCGGGCCGTTTGAACCAAAACTGGCACAGGGAATGCCCTTAAGAAAGAAAGGAGCAAAGTCTGACCCCCTGACACCAACTGATCTGATGACTCCAAATCCCCTGATAATGTTTACTTCCTGATTCGCTCTTTCGATGGCTTCCTTCAGATGGGCTGGTTCCGCGCTGACTCCGCACCAGGCTCCATCTCCTTCGCCTTCCATATCGAAATTAAACATAGCGGTCACTTTTTCAAAACCGGCCGGCAGATGTTCCACAAAGTAGGTTGAACCCTGAAGGCCAAGTTCTTCGCCGCCGAACAGGACAAACATAATCGACCTTTTTGGCTTCGGGTTAAGCGAGGCAAAAGCTCTGGCCAGGACCATAACCACAGCTGAACCGCTGGCGTTATCGTCCGCTCCGGGGAAAAGCAGACCGAGATGTTGACCGCAGTGGTCGAAATGACCTCCGACCACAATCAATTCTTTTTTTAATTTCGGGTCGGATCCCTCAACCCAGCCCGCTATGTTGTAGCCGATACCATCGGGAAAATGTCTGGAGCTGACCGAATAAGAGAGACGTGATTTCAGTTCGAAGGATATGGGTCTCCTGTAAGTCTGCAGAGCTTTTTTCAATTCGCCGGTGGTGGAGTTGATTTCTTTGAAGATCAGGTCGGCTGTTTTTTCGGTGATCATGCCCGGCATGAATCCGGGTTGCCAGTCTCCGTTGGGGTTGGCCTGAGCCTCGGGATAAATGTAGATCACGCCAAGTGCTCCGCGTTCTCTGGCCACTCGCATTCTTGTGCGGTGTTCATCGTGGTGTTGAAATTCCCTTCTGGTCGGGTCCGGCGTCCCTCTGAAACACAGGATAAATTTGCCTTTGACCTCAATCCCGGCATAGTCGTCATAGTTGAGTTCGGGCGCGGAAATTCCCCAGCCGGCAAAAACCAGCCCGGCCGTGTGCTCTCCACTGTCCGCATAAAGAAGAGGAAGAAAATCTTTTTCCGGTTTAAGTTCGACTTTTTCATACTGCAGTTTACCTTCGCTATCAGGCTTTCCGGGAAGATGCAGCGTCATCGAAGCTTTATCGACTACAGTGTAGGGAGAAGGATAGGGCTGAAGATATCCGTTTTTTGAATCGAGCGGTTTCAGCCCCCACTCTTTGAATTTCGAAGCCGCCCATCTGGCCGCTCTGGTATACCCTTCATGTCCGGTGAGACGACCGGCAAACTCTTCAGAAGCCATCGTTCTGGTCAGCTGATAGGCCAGCAGCGGGTCGATGCTTTCCGCCGCCTTTTTCAGGCGTGGAGGAATTTCTGCAGCCTGAATCCAGGAAGAGATGGTCATCAGCAGGATTAAAGAGACTGCCAGCAAAGATAAGTTCTTTTTCATGGCATTAAATCCTTTAATTATAGATTAAATTTTCAACTTTCGATTATATCACAAGCCAGAAGCGCAGCCTGACAAATCGGTAAGCTCGTTCACTTCTGAGGTTTTCCCGGTCCGGAACCAGCTTCAGGCCTTTTGTTTTTCCTTCGTTTTATTTCTTTTTTAACAGCCGGATGGAGAACAATAAAGTAATAGGCGATTATAAAGGCCAGCCAGATTAACCCCCGGAAGAAATTTCCCCTTATGAGGTCATAGATGGAAAAGGCAATGATTCCCAGAAACAGAGCAAGATGAATAAGGGCAAATGCCATCAGAGGCCTTTATTCTGACTGCCAGCTATTTCACCGGCAGCAAATTGTTGAAGATAATTACTGGATTCTGGTCACCGAGATTATGATAACAGGCTCGACCGGCACGTCGCGGTGAATCCCGCGGACCCTGGTGGGCACTTCAGCTATGGCGTCCACCACTTTCATCCCCTGAACCACTTTCCCGAAAACCGCATAACCGAATTTGTTGGGGTCGCCGGGAACATGGTCGAGGAAAGGATTGTCAACCAGGTTTATGAAGAACTGGCAGGTGGCGCTGTCGATTTCTGCCGTTCTGGCCATGGCGATCGTACCCCGCAAATTTTTCAGACCGTTGTTAGCTTCATTCTTGATCGGCGGGTGCGTGGGTTTTTTCGTCATCATGTCAGGAGTAAGTCCGCCGCCCTGAATCATGAACCCCTTTATCACCCGATGAAAAATGGTCCCTTCGTAGAATTTCTCGTCCACGTAGGTCAGGAAATTTTTAACTGTTATCGGGGCTCTGTCAGGAAACAGCTCGATGACAATGTCGCCCTTGCTGGTTTTCATCAGAACCCGGGGATTGGCAGCTGATATCGTGCCGACAGAAACGATCAAGAAAAAGCTAAGAAAAATCAGTAAATTTTTATTCATAATTAACCTCCAGAACAGACAATTACAATACCAGATGTGGATTTGATAATCAAATAAAAATCAAGTAAGGACTGCCAGCAGTTTATCAATTAATGGCGCCGCCAGTCGGAGCTGGTTTTTTCAAGCATATAATTTGCCTTTAGCCTGACCCCGGCCTTAACTGGATTTACTAGCGTTTGAGCCGGATGATGAGATGATACATAAAAGATGCTGCTCCCTTCCGGACCTGTCATCTGTTTTCTGCATGGAAAGAAGGAAATCCTGTCCGGTTGCCTGTTAGAGCTTGACTTGACCTTATCAATCTGGGATAGAATTAAAAAAGAAGGAGGCAAACACGTATGGTAAAAAAATCAAGAAAAGCCTCAGGATGGTTATTCGGGCTAGCCCTGTTTTTTCTATTGTCGACATTGCTCAGGGCGGATGGCCATATCGAAATAAACGTTCACTATTCTCGCTGGACCCTCAACCTCGTTCGCGGACTGGTAGAAAATATGGTCAGCGATGCTCTGGAAAGTGATTTAAAAGATCGGTTTGTGGAAAAAATCCAGGAAGAACATCCGGCATTCGTCGAGAGAGGTTACAACCAGCAGGTTCGCTTTGACGCACCCGGACACAATGCGGGCATAGAGTTGAGATTTTATCCTGGCGGAAGAGGCGGGGCATTCAGCCTGGGGCTGGCTATCGAGCAGAGCACCATGAAGGTTTCGTTTCCTGAAGTTTCTGCCCGACTGGAGATGACCGATACATCCACCGGCCTTCCGGCCACCTTTAATGCTCAGGCCAGAGGCGAGTTTATCATCAAACCTTTGAGCTTTCACCTGAACATGCGCTGGGAATTTCTCCCTTCAAAATTTATCTCGCCTTATTTTACGATCGGTGCTGGCATTTCCACTTCGAAGAGCTTTTTAGACGCCAGTTACCGTTATGAATACCAGGGAACGCTTACCCTGCCCGATAGCTCAACCGAGCAATATTCCGATTCTGAAACTAAAAGCCTGAGACAGATCCGGGATGAACGTCTGGCTGAGGGCAAGGATTTTCCACTGAAGTTCCTGCCTGTATTCCAGATGAATCTCGGTTTAAGAGCCAGGGTGAGCAGGTCTCTTAATCTCGTGTTTGATGCCGGATTCTTTGATGGGTTCCTTTTCCGCGGAGGGCTTTCTCTAAGAATTTAAGGTTGTTCCCGGTCATCTGAAAAAATCGAGCTACTGACATTCAGGAATATAAATTTCCTTTAATTTGAAGGTATAGTAAGTTAAACTTAAACTGATTTCAGATAATCAGGAGGATATGATGAAAATCAGACTGAGAAGACTGGCGGCTTTGCTTTTGTCAGTTATTTTAATCCTGCCAGTCTGTCTTCCTCTTTCAGCACAGACGGCTCAGACAGAAGAAAGCCAGAAGCTCCTTCGTGTTTTCCATAAAATATCCAGCAACACGCTGATTGAATACGTGCGCGAGTTGACCTCAGAAAAATATGCCGGACGCCTGACCGGGACAACCGGATATAACCTGGCCGCGGACTGGGTGATTTCGAGACTGAAAGAATGGGGAGTGGAACCGGCCGCTGACCATGGAAGTTATCTTCAGGCTTTTTCCAATCCATACACCCTGATTCTTGACAGGGGAGAGGTTTCGATGCACCTGACTGTGGGGAAGGCTGGTTCCCGCCCTGAGGCTGTCGTAAAAAAGTATTATCGGTATGAGGATGAATATTTTCCGGGAGGCACTTCTGATTCTGGCGAGGTCACGGCTGATGTGGTTTACGTTGGTTATGGCATCACCGCTCCCGAGCTCGGGTATGATGATTATCAGGGGGTTGATGTCAGGGGAAAAATTGTCCTGATGGAAAATGAGGTGCCGCTGAGCCCGGAGAAGGATCCGGAGACCTTCAAAAAATGGAGACCATATTCATTCCACCAGTACAAGCTGCAGAATGCTGCCGCCCACGGGGCTAAAGGAATGCTTTATTATTACGGCCCGATCTGCAACCCGAACAATGATTTCATTAAAGGGTTCATTTACAGTCATGTGGGTCGGACCGTGGTCGACGATATCTTCGCCGGCACCGGAAGAACCTATCAGGAAACAGTCGAAAAGATAAGGACCAGCCTGAAGCCGCAATCTTTCGCCACCGGGAAAATATTTACCATCCGGAATAAGACCGAGCATCATCCGGAGGGAATCAGTTATAACGTTCTGGGCAAAATCACCGGTTCTGACCCGAACCTGAAAGATGAAATAATCATCATCGGCGGTCATCTTGACCATCTGGGACTCTTCCCTGATCTGATGCCCGGAGCCAACGATAATGCTTCTGCTGTGGCTGTGATGCTCGGTCTGGCTGAAGCCATAAAAAAATGCGAAGTGAAGCCGAAGAGAACCGTACTGCTTGCCTTTTTCGGGGCGGAGGAACAGGGAGTAAAGGGCTCTGAATATTATGTACGGAACCCGGTTTTCCCTCTTGAGAAAACGGTAGCCTTTATCAATATGGATGGGGTCGGCACGGGAGAAAGGATTTTTGCCCTGGCTGGCAGGAACTTTCCCTGGTTGTATGCTCCCTTTGAGAAGGCTAACTCAACTTACATACATCGGGAGATGGGTACAAATTTCTGGGCCAACCTGACCCGCCCCAGGCTTGATGCCGCCCGTTTCATGGACGCGAATGTGCCCACGCTCTCCTTTTCCACTTCGGGGCTGGTTGTTCCTTATCCGACTTACCATAACACTCGCGACAACATTAATCTGATAAATCCAGAAATTCTTGAGGATATGACCCGGCTGATGTTCTTAGCGGTGATGGAGCTGGCGAACCTCCCGGCTGAAAAATTAAAGTGAGGGATGGCCGGTATTTTCGCCAGCAAGCGGTAATGTGACGCTCTGGAGCTCAGGCGGCAGAGTTTTTATAGAAATTAAGTTTATTACAGGCATCCATCAGCTGTTTTCAGCTGGCAGGAAACTCCAGCCGGGGTTAGATGTGCAGCTCCACCGTGTCTTCATCCTGGAGCAAATAGTCTCGCGTTACCCGCAGCCCGGAGATCGTCCCCTGTTTGTTCCAGACACGGGCGTAATTGAGTTTTTCGGCGAAATCCTTGTGAATCACCCGTGCCAGGTCGAGAATGGTGCTGCCTTTTTTCAGGATGAAAGGAGATTCCAGGTCGGGTTTCTTGCCGGGCGCCTTGCTGTAAACTCTGACAATCTGGAGAAGATGGAAAATCTTTCGCCTCAGTTCTTCTTTTCCGGCTCCGCTCATGGAGGAAACGGCGATTTTTTCCGGAAGCTGGTTGAAAAGAATCTCCAGTTCTTCCTGTAGCTCGGAAGCTTCTCTCAGGTCGATTTTATTCAGCACCAGGAGTGACCTTTTCAAAAAAGGAAATCTGTCTGGCGGGATGGGAACGTTTTCCGGCACCAGTTCAACTTTTCTCTCTTTCAACCGGTTCAATATTACTTCCAGCCAGGATGACGATTCAGGACTGCTGGCGTCCAGAACCAGCAGGACAGCCTCGGCCATTTTGATCATCTCTACCAGCCAGGATTCCAGAAAATCGGCGGTGATCGGGGGGGTGTCGATCAACTGAATTTTAATTTTTTCGAAGGGCATCATGTAAGGAGCGGCGATTCTGGTGGTAAAGGGAAAATCAGCCACTTCCACCTCGACCCCGGTCAGTGCCCGGATAAGGGATGATTTTCCTGAATTGGGAGGTCCTATGACGATTACCTGACCGGCTCCTGATTTTTCGATTCTGAAAAGCTGACCCTTCCTGGCCGCCGGCCGCCTTTCGATTTCTTCCTTCAGTTTGGCGATTTTCGAACGGTAAAGGGCTACCAGCTTCTCGGTGCCTTTATGCCGGGGAATGATCGAGAGGAGCTTTTCCATTATGGCGATTTTTTCTTCCGGGCTTCGCGCCTGGCGCAGCGTCTTTTCCACCTCGTAATATTCGGGCGGAAGGTTCGCAGGCATTTTCTCCTCCGGCCAGTCAATATTCTACCTCAGAAAGAGACAAATTTTAAGTTGAAACAGCGACAAACTTCTCTTTTCTGATGGTAAAATAAACGAAGTTTTGCACGGGAATGGCTGCCCGCATCGCGGGAGAACGAAGAAATTTTATATCATATTGATTATAAATAAATTATAACCAATGCCGGAGTGCCTTTGAGGCAAATTTTTTCTTTACTTTTAGAGTGAATTAAGCTATAATCAACTCTGAAAATGACATCAGGGTTATGCGGTAAATCTTCATCCTGTAACCCCCTAATTTTCCCTTTCAGGTGAAACCCATGAAGGAACAAAATTATACAGCAGAAAGTATAAAAGTCTTAAAGGGACTGGAAGCCGTCCGGAAGCGGCCGGCGATGTACATCGGCAGCACCGGTCCGGAGGGATTGCATCATCTGGTCTATGAGGTGGTTGACAATTCAGTGGACGAAGCGCTGGCCGGATACTGCACCCGTATTGAAGTTATTATTCATGTTGACAATTCGGTTACGGTAATCGACGATGGCCGGGGTATTCCTGTAGACATCCATCCAAAGGAGAAAAGACCCGCGGCTGAGGTGGTCATGACCGTCCTCCATGCCGGCGGAAAGTTCGATGACAAAACATACAAAGTTTCGGGCGGACTGCATGGAGTGGGAGTGTCCGTGGTCAACGCCCTCTCCAGGCGTCTCGAACTTGAGATCAAGAGAGACGGCGGGATCTGGACGCAGGCGTATGAGCGCGGCAATCCGATAACTCCACTCAAAAAGATCGGCAAAACCAATAAGACCGGCACAAAAATAACCTTCTGGCCGGATGAGGAGATTTTTGAAACCACTGAGTTCAATTTTGAAATTCTCACCCAGCGGATGCGGGAACTGGCTTTTCTCAACTCCGGACTGAAAATCAACATTACCGATGAAAGAATAAACAAGACCCATGAGTTTCAGTACAAGGGCGGTATTGTGGAGTTTGTTCAGTACCTGAACCAGAACAAAACGGTTCTGAATCCCCGGCCGATTTATTTTCAGGCAAAAAAGGATGACATTCTGGTTGAAGTGGCGTTTCAGTACAATACCGGCTATACCGAAAATATTTTTACCTTCGTCAATAACATCAACACCATCGAAGGAGGAACCCATCTTGTAGGGTTCAAGTCGGCTCTGACCCGGTGTCTGAACAATTACGCGGAAGCCCATAACATGCTTAAAGATCTGGGCTCAGGGGGCATCTCCGGTGACGATGCCCGGGAAGGTCTGACGGCCGTCCTGAGCATCAAAATGAGGGATCCCCAGTTTGAAGGGCAGACGAAAACCAAGCTCGGAAATTCAGAAGTTAAGGGTATCGTCGAATCGCTGGTGAACGAACGGCTGAGCGCCTATCTTGAAGAAAACCCCACTAACGCTAAGAGAATAGTGGCCAAGGCCATTGACGCGGCCCGGGCCAGAGAGGCGGCCAGAAAGGCCAGGGAACTTGCCCGCAGAAAGAGCGTTCTTGAAGCCACCTCGCTTCCGGGCAAACTGGCTGACTGTCAGGAAAGGGACCCGGCGCTGGCCGAGCTGTTTATCGTTGAGGGAGACAGCGCCGGCGGTTCTGCCAAGCAGGGCAGGGACAGGCGCTTTCAGGCGATTCTGCCTTTGCGCGGCAAAATCCTGAACGTCTGGAAGGCTCAGCCGGACAAAATTTTCAACAATGAAGAAATTGGCACGATTATAGCTGCGCTGGGCACAACCGGCGGTGAGGAAAATTTCAGCCCGGAAAAGCTTCGCTATCATAAAGTCATAATCATGACAGATGCAGACGTCGACGGTTCCCACATCCGGACCCTGTTGATGACTTTCTTCTACCGGCAGATGAGACCTCTGATCGAGAACGGCCATCTGTACATTGCCCAGCCTCCTCTCTATAAAATTACCAGGGGGCGCGAAGTTCAGTACCTGAAGGAAGAGCGCGACTACGAAAAGTGGATCGTGAAGAAAATTTCTGAGGAATTCAAGATTAAGGTTAAAAACCAGAAAGAACCGATTGAAGGGGAAAAGCTGCGTCGTTTTATCCTGAAAGTTATACAGAAGAAAAATTATATCTCCTACCTGCAGAGGAAAAACACTCCTTATAGCTTGATCGAGCTGCTCATCAGAGAAAACATCGAGGATCTGGAATATCTCCAGGATAGAAAGAAGATGAAGAGGCTGGAGACGCTCATCAGCCAGCTTGGTTTTCAGACCGACCTGGTTCATGACGAAGAATATGACGCTTATGAAATCATCGCCAGTTTTCAGGTGAACGGGTTTGCCAGCCGCACCAGGGTGAACCTCGATCTGATCAATTCCATCGAGTATAAAAACCTTTACAAGATAATCAAAGAACTGGAAGATTACCAGCCGCCGTTTGAAGTACTGAATTCTACCGAGTCGGTCACCATCGATAATGAAAACAAGCTGATAGAATACCTGTTTGAAAAAGGGAAAAAAGGCGTGACCATTCAGAGATACAAAGGTCTGGGCGAGATGACTCCCGAGCAGCTCTGGGAAACCACGATGAACCCGGAGACCAGGTCTCTCCTCAAAGTTTCCATCCAGGACGCCGTCGAAGCAGATAAAGTATTTTCGATTTTGATGGGGGAGGAAGTCGAGCAGAGACGGGAGTTCATCGAAGAGAATGCGCTGCTGGCTCAGAATCTCGATATCTGAGGCAGCTTGATAATATCCAGGAAAGGTTTGTCTGATGGCTGGAAAAGGGAAAAAAGAAAAAAAGGAAAAGAGCCAGGTAAAAAAAGAAAAAGCTAAGGAACTGGAAAAGGAAGTTAAAAAGGCAAAAAAAGAAAAACCTGAAAAGAAGCAGATTTTGCCAGAAAAGCCTTCCTCAAGACCTGAAGAAAATCAGCCTGAAATCCGTAAACCCCCCAGGGAAAAAACTACCCAGCTGATGCCTGTGGCTCAGAGCGTTTCTGTGGTCAGCCTGGAAGAGGAGATGAAAAAGTCATATCTGGATTACGCTCTGAGCGTGATCATCGGACGGGCCATACCGGATATCAAGGACGGTCTTAAACCGGTTCAGAGACGTGTGCTGTACGCTCTGTGGGAAACCGGTACCACCCACAACAAGCCATATAAAAAATCGGCCAGAATAGTGGGTGACGTCATCGGTAAGTACCATCCGCACGGCGACATGGCCGTTTACGACGCTCTGGTCCGGATGGCTCAGGATTTCAGCCTCCGCTATCCGCTGGTGGACGGCCAGGGTAATTTTGGGTCTATAGATGGCGACCCTCCAGCCGCCATGCGTTATACCGAAGTCCGGATGACCCGGCTGGCGGAGGAGTTGCTGGCTGATATTGAGAAAGATACCGTCAACTTCGTTCCCAATTACGACGAGAGTTTGTTGATGCCGGAGGTGCTGCCAGCCAAATTTCCCAACCTGCTGGTTAACGGAGCTTCCGGCATTGCTGTGGGCATGGCCACCAACATTCCCCCGCACAATCTGGGAGAAATTTGTGATGGCCTGATTTATCTGATCGACCATCCCCGGGCTACTCTGGACGAAATTATGAAGTTCATTCCGGGTCCGGATTTTCCTACCGGCGGCTATGTTTTTAACCGTCAGGCGATCCGGCAGGCCTATAAGGACGGCAAGGGCGTTATCCATCTCAGGGCGAAGACGATCATCGAGCGTGGCGATAAGGGAGAAAGGGACAGAATCGTTATAGTGGAGATTCCTTATGGTGTGAACAAAGCCCGGTTGCTGGAAAACATTGCTGATCTGGTAAACAACAAGAAAATTGAAGGTATTGCCGATATCAGAGATGAGTCCAGCCGCGAAGGCATCCGGGTGGTAATAGAGGTCAAAAAAGGCGAGCTTCCGGAAATCATCCTGAACAACCTGTACAAACATACCGCGCTGCAGACATCATTTGGCATCATCATGCTGGCTATAGTTGACAGGCAGCCAAAACTCCTGAACCTGCTGGATATGATGAACCACTTCATCGCCCACCGGCGGGATGTCATCATTCGCCGGACGAGGCACGACCTGAAAAAAGCCGAACACCGGGCGCATGTGCTCGAGGGCTTGCTGATAGCTCTTGATTACCTGGATGCGGTAATTGCTCTGATCAGAGCATCGAAAACAGTGGAAGAAGCTAAAAATGGCCTGATGAGCAAGTTCAAGCTTACAGCCATCCAGGCGCAGGCCATTCTGGAGATGCAACTCCAGAGATTGACCGGACTGGAAAGGCAGAAGATCGTTCAGGAGCACCAGGATTTGCTAGCACTGATCAAGAAACTCAAGCTTATTCTGAAAAGTCCGGAAATGGTCCTTCAGATAATCAAGGATGAACTGAAACAGATTAAAGAAGAATACCAGGATGAGAGACGCACCGAAATCAGGGATGAGGTCATCACCGAAATAAAAGCCGAAGACCTGATTAAGGAAGAAGATGTGGCGATTGTCTTCACCAGGTCCGGCTATATCAAGCGCACGCCGCTCAGCGTTTACCGTTACCAGAGCCGGGGTGGCAAAGGACGCAAGGGCATAGAGATGAAGGCGGAAGATGTGGTGGAGAACCTGTTTATCAGTTCGACCCATTCCTTCCTTCTGGTTTTCACTAATAAAGGCCGGATGTACTGGTTGAAGGCTCTGGATGTTCCCGAGGCCGGCCCGTCAGGAAGGGGAAAATCGATTGCCAACCTGCTGGAAATGCAGCCAGATGAGAAAGTGCAGTCCATTCTGGCGGTGAAAGAATTCCAGGATGATCAGTACGTGGTCATCATGAGCGACAGCGGCCAGATCAAGAAAACCAGGTTGAGCGAGTTTAAGAATGTGCGGCGGGGCGGAATCATCGCCATGAATCTCAAGCCAAACACCCAGCTGTTTGCCGCTGCTCTGACCAGCGGGAAAAATGACATCATCATCGGCACCAGGATGGGCAAGGCCCTCAGGTTCAGAGAGAATAAGGTCAGGCCGATGGGACGTCAGGCGGCAGGTGTAAAAGCGATTACTCTGAAGCCAAAAGACCGGGTTATCAGCATGATCGTTGTCGGCCCGGAAGACAGGTATATTTTTACCGTATCCGAAAAGGGCTACGGGAAGAAAACGCCGCTCGAGGATTATCCTGTCCATAGCCGGGGCGGTCAGGGGGTCATCAACCTCAGGATTACTGATAAGATCGGGCCGGCCTTAGCCATGGTCGGTGTAAATGAAGATGACCTGCTGATCATCACGGTGAGCGGAAAGGTCATCCGGATCAGGACGACCGACATCAGACCGCTCAGCCGGGCCACTCAGGGAGTCAGGCTGATTCAGCTTGAGGATAACGACCGGGTGTGTTCGATAGCCAAGGTCAGAGAAGACTGAGTCTGCCTCCCTTTAATTTTCTGTTTGATTTTAAGCGGGCTATTTCGTAAAATCTGCTTGATTTTTCTGAGGAGGGCAGGAATGGTTGAAACTTTGGCGCAGCTTTTTTTGAACACTGTCAGCTCCTACCGGAAGCCTGACCTGATGCTTTATAAAAAAGAGGGTAAGTATCTGCCGATTTCAACAGAAGAATTTGAAAAAAAAGTTGTTCATCTGGCGCTTGCCCTGCATCAACTTGGCTTCAGGAAGGGGGATAAGTTAATCGTCCTTTCTGAGAACCGGCCCGAATGGGTGATGACGGATTTTGCCACCATCTGTCAGGGCGGGTTGACGGTTCCGATTTACACTTCTCTCACGGCTCCTCAGGCGGAGTACATCATCAAAGATTCGGATGCGGTAGTGGTGGTTGTCTCCAGTGCGGAACAGCGGGCGAAGATTGAAAGCATAAGGCCTAACCTGACTCAGGTGCGGCACTATATCACTTTTGAGGAGGGGGAGATTCCAGGTTACTTAAATTTTGACCGCCTGCTGGAAACCGGGTGCCAGGTTGAGGCCGAAAGGCCTGGACTTTTCCGGGAGCTGGCTGAAGGGGTAAAACCGGAAGACGAAGCCTCTCTCATTTACACATCGGGAACTACCGGCGAACCCAAAGGAGTTATCCTCACCCATCACAACTTTATTTCGAACGTGAAAACCTGCGTGGACATGTTTGATATTACTTACCGGGATACGGTCCTGTCATTCCTTCCGCTCTCGCACGTTCTCGAACGCATGGTTATGTTTTCCTATCTATATGCCGGAGCCACGGTGGCTTTTGCCGAGAGCGTGGATACGGTCGCTCAGAATCTGCTCGAGGTCAGGCCGCACATCATGGTCAGCGTTCCCCGGGTTTTTGAAAAGATATATGCCAGGGTGATGGATAACGTTCTGAGCAGTTCAACCCTGAAAAAGAAGATTTTTTTCTGGGCGCTCAAAATTGGAAGAAAATACGCTCAGAAAGACCTGGCCGGCGAGAAGATTCCAGCCATTCTAAGATTCAAGCGGAATATCGCGCACCGGCTGGTTTTCAGCAAGATAATAGAAAGAACCGGTGGCAGAGTGCGATTCTTCATTTCCGGGGGAGCTCCTCTGGCTAAAGACATAGCCGAGTTTTTCTACGCTCTTGGCCTGGTGATTTACGAAGGATATGGCTTAACCGAAACAGCCCCGGTGCTGACGGTTAATCATCCCGGCGCTCTGAAATTCGGCACGGTGGGACGCCCGATTCCAGAGGTGGAGATTAAAATCGCTCCTGATGGCGAAATTCTGGCCCGCGGTCCGAATGTGATGAAGGGTTATTACAAAAAGGAAGAAGCTACCCGCGAGGCTTTTGAAGGCGGCTGGTTCCATACAGGCGACATTGGCTACCTTGATGAGGACGGTTTTCTTGTAATCACCGACCGCAAGAAGGACCTGATCGTGACTTCCGGCGGGAAAAATGTGGCTCCTCAGCCGATTGAAAACCTCCTGAAAACCTCACCTTACATAAGCACGGTAGTGGTTATAGGAGACAGAAGGCGGTTTATTTCCGCTCTGGTGGTGCCTAATTTCGAAAAGCTGGAGGAACTTGCCCGCAGCCGCGGAATCAGCTTCTCCAGCCGGCAGGAGCTCGTAAGGAATCCCGAGATAGTGGCCTTTGTTCAGGGTGAAATCGACCGGATGACCGGCAACCTGGCTTCCTACGAAAAAATAAAGAAGATAGCTCTGCTTGACCGGGATCTGGAAATTGAGAAAGGGGAAATTACTCCTACCCTGAAAGTAAGAAGGGCGGCGGTGGAGAATCGTTACCGGGAACTTATTGAAAGTCTTTACCGGGATGAGTCTTCCGTTTCGCCGGCTGATTCTTCCGAGTGATCGAAGTACAGAATACGTCCGCAGCTTTCGCACAGGTGGATTTTTGAGCGGTCGCGAATTTCGTTCAGCATCTGTGGTCTGATTCTCACCTGACACATCGAACAGAATTCATCGGTTACCCGGGAAATGGCAATCCCGCCTCTTTTCCTGGCGATGCTGAGATATAGATGTAATTGCTGGCGGGGGATTGTGGGCAGGAGCTCTTCCTTCTGCTTCAGGAGAAGACTCTTTTCCTGTTCCAGTTGCTGCTTTCTCTGCTGCAGAGCCTCGATTTCCTGACGCAGATGCTGTTCTTCATTTTTCTGATTGAGGGTAGCCTGCCTGATTTCTTCTTCAATCTCGTCAGCGGACAGAAGTTCTTTGATGATTTCCTCTTCCAGCCGGTCAATCTTTTCCTGGGTTTCCTGAATTTCTTTCAGCAGGGCGGTGTATTCTTTGTTATTCTTTACTTCGTTCAGCTGTTTCTTATACCTGGAAACCTGGGCTTTTAAATCTTTGACCTCGGCTTCAAGTTCTCTTCTCTTCTTCTGGTTCTGAGTTAGCTTTTCCTTAGCCCGCACCACCTGCTCGGAATCAGCCTGTATCTTCTTTTCCAGTTCCTGTATGAGGCGGGGGATGTCAGATAATTCGGCAGTATTTTGCCTGAGGGCGTTATCCAGCTCCTGGAGCTGGATTAATTTTTCAAATTCAGCATCGACTCCGTCCACTTTAATTCTCTATCGATCAAATTGCGTTTCTGGTGGGCCTACCAGGATTCGAACCTGGGACCTGCCGGTTATGAGCCGGTAGCTCTGCCGCTGAGCTATAGGCCCTTTTTTGTTTTTATAGCAGATAATCAGCGGTTAGTCAATCAACCGTAGCCCGGCGGTCCAGGCTGATCAAAAGCTGTTGGTGAACGACCGCAGTTTCTTCGAACGGGTTGGATGCTTCAGCTTGCGCAGAGCCTTGGCTTCTATCTGGCGAATTCTTTCTCGAGTTACCCGGAACTGCTGGCCGACTTCCTCTAAGGTGTGCTCGTTTCCGTCTCCAAGCCCGAATCGCATTTTCAGCACTCTGGCTTCCCGATCAGTGAGAGTTTTTAGAGCTTCTTCAATATGTTCTCTCAAGCTTTGATGTATGACCTGATCTGGAGGAGAGGGCATCACCTTGTCTTCGATGAAATCTCCCAGATGGCTGTCTTCTTCCTCTCCGATCGGAGTTTCCAGGGAGATAGGTTCCTGAGCTATTTTTATGATTTTTCTCACTTTGCTCACCGGCATGTCCATCTTCCTGGCTATTTCCTCGCAGGTGGGTTCGCGACCGAGCTCCTGTACCAGCTGGCGCGACACACGGACCAGCTTGTTGATGGTTTCTATCATGTGAACCGGTATTCTTATTGTTCGCGCCTGGTCAGCAATGGCTCTGGTGATGGCCTGCCTTATCCACCAGGTGGCATAGGTGGAAAACTTGTAGCCGCGCCGGTATTCAAATTTATCCACGGCCTTCATCAGCCCCATGTTTCCTTCCTGGATGAGGTCCAGGAACTGCAGCCCCCGGTTGCTGTACTTTTTCGCTATCGACACCACCAGCCGCAGGTTGGCTTCGACCAGCTGTTTTTTCGCCTGTTCGCTGATGCTTTTTCCCATCATTATGTTGCGAACAGCTTTTTTCAGCGACTGTGAGTCGAGACCGATTTCTTTTTCTATTTTCCCGATTTCCCGGTTGATTCTTCTGATTTCTTCCTCAATCTCTTTTCTTTCACGAGGGGAGCGAACCGGAGCTTTCTTCCGGGAAGAAGTTTTCTTCTTTTTCTCGGGCTGTCGGCGTTCGAGCAGTTGTTTAAGTTCGTCGCGGCGATATTCGAGTTCGTTGATTTCCCGCAGCTTATCCTTCATCTGCTCTATGACCATTTCCCGCATTCCGGGCTGCAGGTTGAGGGAACGAATAAGCTGGCTTATTTTGATTATCAGCCGGCCGCGCGATATGTTGAATTTTTTTCTGGCGGGAATGGCTTCCAGTTTTCTGACCAGCTCCTTTATTTCTTTGATCTGCCCCAGAACTTCCTGCTGTTTTTCGAAGACCTTGTCTTCGGCCACCTCTTCATCGTTGAAATCAAAATACTCCTGCAGGCATTCCGGAATTTCTTTAATCTTTTTCTCTATTTCCAGCAGTTTGTTGATCACCAGTCTGGTCTTGGACAGGGCTTTGATGATAGTTTTTTCTCCCCTTTCAATTTCTCTGGCCAGAGCGATCTCGCCTTCACGGGTAAGCAGAGGAATGTTTCCCATTTCCCGGAGATAAAGTTTTACCGGGTCGGTGGTTCTTTCAAGCCCCCGGGTGCAGACCTCAGTTTTCCCGGATGAAACAGTAATTAAATCGCGCTGTGGGGAGTCAAGAATTTTGATTCCGAAACTGCCCATAGAGTTGAGGAAGTCGTCTATTTCTTCTCCCGTCCCGAATTCTTCTCCCAGGGTCTGGTCGATTTCTTCCCAGGAGAGAAAACCCTGCCTTTTTCCTTTAGAAATTAGCCTGAGAATTTCGTCGCTGTAGTATTTTTCGTCGTCAGACACTGGAAGCCTCCTTCGGGTTTTTATCTCGTTTATAATTCATTTCTATATAGTCAAAATCTGTAGTGTGATTTCATGTTTCTGGCGGAGAAGGCTCACCAGCCTGTCCTGATCGCCTTTTTTCTCAGCCCGGGCAATTTCTTTCTGAATTTCCTGTAGCTTTTTCTGAAGACTGCTTTTCTTCAGAGTGTTCAGGCAGTCGAGAGCTTCTCCGATCGAGCCATCAGGAATGTCTTCCTGAAGAATCCGGCAGAGCTGACCGACCAGCCTGCTCCCGGCTGTTTCCTGGAACTGACTCAGGCTCCAGGCTTCTCCTTTCTTGAAGCATTCTGTTATGTATTTTAAAACCGGCTCACTGGCCAGCCCCTGGAAACAGGCGATATCTATTTCGTTAAGTATCAGGCTGGCTATCTCCGGCTGGTTGAAAAGAAGCTGAAGCAGGCGTTTCTCAGCCGGCAGGAACAATTCCTTTTCTTCCAGATGGCCGGCCGCCGGCGAGCTCTTCTCTTCTGCCATCTGCCTCAGGGTGGTCTCATCCACCCGAAAATGCTCTGCGGTTTTTTTCAAATAATCGTTGCGCACAATCGGGTCGGGAATACGCAGGACTTCCTGGGCGAGAAGCCGGACCACCCGGCTTTTCTCTTCTGGAAGATTTAGATTGACCCCGCTGGAATACCGGTGAACAAGAAAACGGAACCAGTCAGGTGATTTTCTGACCAGGCTGAGATATTTCTCGGGTCCGTACTTTTTCAGGAAGGCATCCGGGTCAAGTTTTTCCGGCAGCACCAGAATTCTTACCTGAAGCCCTTTTTCCAGACAGATGGGAATCGCTCGCTGAGCGGCATTCAGGCCAGCTTCATCCCCATCATAATTGATGATAACCCTGGGGGCGTAGCGTATTATCTGGGCGGCCTGCTGAGGGGTGAGACTTGTCCCCATCGAGGCGGCCACATTCTGTATCCCCGCCTGGAAGAGAGCGGCAAAGTCGGCATAGCCTTCGACCAGGATCATCTCGCCGGCTTTTTTTATTTCATCACGGGTGAAATTGAGCCCGTACAGGATGTTTCCCTTGGTGAAACTCTGGGTTTCCGGAGAATTAAGGTATTTTGGCTGAGCGTCAAAAATCGTTCTGCCGCCGAAAGCCACCGGTCGGCCGGTAAGGGTGAATATCGGAAATATTATCCGGCCGCGGAAGCGGTCCCGATATTCTCCGGTTTTCTGTCCGGGGATTATCAGCCCCGCTTTTTCCAGAAGTCCCGGGCCGTAAGTTTGTTTGAATTTCTGGAAAAGGTCGTCCCAGGAATTAAGGGCATACCCGAGCTTTAATTTTTTTATGGTTTCTTCGCTGAACCCCCGGGATTTGAGATATTCGAGAGCTTTCTTTCCTTCGGCAGTCTTGAACAGGTTATCCCGGAAGTAATTCAGAGCTTTTTCGTTTATTTCGAAAATCTTTTCTTCCAACCTGGATTCTCTGGCGGAAAGACGGGATTCCGGCAGGGGAATTCTGTATTTTTCTGCCAGAAATCGTACGGCTTCCGGGAAGGTCAGGTTTTCTTTTTCCATCACCAGAGAAAACAGGTCGCCTCCTATACCGCAGCCAAAACAATGGAAGAGCTGCTTTTCTTCGTCCACAGTAAAGGAAGGGTCTTTTTCAGAATGGAAGGGGCACAGTCCCACCCACTTTCTGCCCCGCTTTTTCAGGGTGGTGTACTGAGAAGCGATTTCGACAATTGAAGCGGCTGCCCTGATTTTTTCGATTATCTCCATCAGGCTATTCAGGATTGGTTTGACTCATATAAAATAGGTTTGCCCCCGGCAATTGTCAAGCAACCCCCCGGAGAAAATTTGTTTTTTTCCATCAGTAAAGTCATAGATGGTTTATCAAACTGGCCAGATATCCCGCGCCGAAACCGTTATCTATGTTCACCACGGCCACACCGCCGGGGCATGAATTTAGCATTGCCAGAAGGGCTGATAATCCCTGGAAGTTTGCTCCATAGCCGACGCTGGTAGGGACGGCGATTACCGGTGCCCGGAAGAGTCCGGCCACGACACTGGGCAGCGCCCCTTCCATTCCAGCTACCACCACCAGAACCCTGGCTTCCCTTATTGTTTCATAATGCCCGAGCAATCGGTGCAAACCGGCCACTCCGACGTCGTAAATGCGATCGACTGAATTGCCAAAAAATTCGGCTGTAAGAGCTGCTTCTTCGGCCACAGGGATGTCGGAAGTTCCGGCCGAGATGACTGCTATCCGTCCGCGGCCTTCGGCCGGTCTGGAATTAATAACAGTCAGACACCTTGCCAGAGGATGGTAGTCGCCTTTTTTCAGCCTGGGTTTTATTTTTTTGTAAACTTCGGAAGGAAGCCGGGTAATCAGCAGATTACTGCCTTTTTTAAGAATGGCTGAAGCGATTTTTATGATCTGTTCGGGGGATTTTCCCTGACCGAAGATGACTTCCGGAGCTCCCTTGCGCAGTTCGCGGGAATGGTCCACCTTGGCAAAACCCAGGTCCTGGTAGGGGAAGTGAGTGAGCTTTTCCAGCGCTTCCTCAGGAGTGATTTCTTTCTGATAAAGCTTTTCCAGTATTTCCGTAAGAAGCGCCTTCACGCATTAATTTTAGCATAAATTCCGGGTTTTGCCACCCTGCGCCGGAAAGTTTGCGGCCTCTTGCGGGGGCGGTTTAGTTTTTTATTGGAGAAATCTTAGAGCGAATCTCAGAGGAGGTTATCTCCACGTTAAGACTAAGCCGGGGACTCGTTTGATATGAACAGAGAGGGGTTCTGTCGGCAGCTTGCGGTTTTCTCAGGGACAGAGACCTGAGCTTATCCGGTTTGCTTGATTAATGGCTATCTATATTGTAAAATAGCAAAAACTTAAGTTAGAATGAGCAGGAGACAGCAGTGAGCGAAGCCAGAAGAAAAGATGATTATCAGAAAGCGCTGGCCCTCTACGGTCAGGCTATAAAAGAATTCCGCAAGGGCAATCATGAAGCCGCCCTTGCCCGTTTCAAGGAATTGCTGGAAAGCTATCCTCAGGAATATGAACTGGTTGACAGGGCTCGTGTTTATATTACCATCTGTGAAAGAGGGCAGAAAAGGGAATCAATTTCTCCCAGGACGATTGAAGATTACCTTTTTTATGGTCAGATGAGAATCAACCAGGGTGATTATCAGGGGGCCTTAAAACTTCTGGAGAAAGCTCTCGAGTTGAAAAAAGAGGAAGCAAAAGTTTATTATATGATGGCTATAGCTTACGTCCAGAGCGGCCAGGTGGATGAAGCTCTGGAAGCCCTGAAAAAAGCGATTCAAAAAGACAGATCCCTGGCCATCATGGCTCAGAATGAATCCGATTTTGAGCCGATCTGGGGAGATAAAAGGTTTAAGGTTCTGGTAACCTTTTCATGAGAAATAAGCTTTTGATTCTGGCCGCAGGCCTGGACGGGTCGGGTTTACAGAAAGACAGGCTGCCTTCGCTTCTCTCTCCCTCCGCTGTAAATGATTATCTGGTTGGCTTCTGGCTGAATTTCAGACCGGAGATGATAGTTCTGGCTGCTGTCGGGGAAGCAGAGGAAAAGTGGATTAAAAGTAAGAAGATAAATATAATCCCCGAAGAACTTCTTGGCGCTCCGGTGGCTGTCCTAATGGAAAAAGTCAGCGGAAAGCCGGCGGCCTGCGATTTGATCATAATGACGCGAGAATTTTTTCCCCTGCAGCCCGACCTGATCAGGAAGGTTCTTAAATTCCACCGGAAATCGGGAAATGACCTGACGCTCACAGGAGAAAAACTGACGCCTGAAAACGGTGGATCCGGAGAAGATTATTTTGTCTATCCGGGTCTGGCCGTGCTCAAGGCCAGCGGTGGCCAGAAATGGCTGAGGCGAGCGCGTCCTTTTAAGCCGGGCGGGGAGCTTGATGTGGTAGGGCTGGTGGAAGCGGCCTGGTCTGAGGAAAGAAAACTCGGTTTTTACTGGATGGAAGAAGCCGACCGCCGCGGTTTTCTTCAGATAAGTGCCCCGGGAGATTTTGCCAGACTGGCCACTCATCTTAGAAACCTGAAAATCGCTGAACTTGAGAAAGGCGGAGTTTTTTTCCTGGACCCCGGCGCGGTCTGGATCGATCCCGAAGTCAAAGTGGGCAGGGGCACGGTCATCTATCCCTGGGTGGTGGTTGAAGGTAAAAGTCGAATCGGACGCGACTGTTTAATCTATCCTCACTGCCACATAATTAACAGCAGAATCGGCCACGGGGTTAAGGTTTTCGGAGCGACGGTGATGGAAGGAAGCACAATCGAAGATGAAGTTCAGGTTGGCCCCTTTTCCCGTCTGCGGCCGGAGACCAGATTGCGGCGTGGAAGTCGGGTGGGAAATTTTGTGGAAATGAAAAAGACGCTTTTCGGTCGCCGGTCGAAAGCGATGCATCTGAGTTATCTGGGAGATGCCAGGGTGGATGATGATGTTAACGTCGGAGCCGGCACGATAACCTGCAATTATGACGGGATGCGCAAGCATAAAACTTTTATCGGACGAGAGGCTTTCATAGGCTCGGGCACAGAGCTTGTAGCTCCGGTCAGGGTGGGGCGGGGAGCTTACATAGCTGCCGGTTCCACCATTACCGAGAACGTCAAACCTGGAGCGCTGGCCATCGCCCGCGCCCGGCAGGTTCAGAAGCCGGGATGGGTTAAGAAGAGAAAGGCCGAAATCAAGGCTTCAGGGAAAAAGACTCCTGAGAAATAATTTCCATATAATAATTCAGCAGGAAAAGCTCATTCAGTGGAGGTCTGTTTCTCCTTTTCAGTACGGTAGACGTGGAGAATTCTCTGAATCGCTGTCAGGTTGGAAACAGCCGCCAGGAAGATGATGACGACGGCCATCACCACTTCCCTGTGGCCGATAATCAGTGTCAGGAGAGTGCCGAGAATCAGAAGCACCATTCTCTCGGCTCGTTGCATGATTCCCAGCTGGCAATTTATTCCGAGACTTTCAGCTCTGGCTTTGGTGTAGCTGACCATGGTGGAGCCGAGGAAAGCCAGAGCCAGCACCCAGAGGATCCAGTGATGGCGGAAATAAAAACCCAGCCCTAAATAGATGGCAAATTCTGAATAGCGGTCGAGACTGGAGTCAAGAACCGCTCCAAAAATTGAGCGGCGGTTGCTGTTACTGGCAACCTTGCCGTCGAGAATGTCCAGAATTCCACAGAGCAGCAGGAATACCAGCGCCGCATCCCAGTTCCCGAGGGCAAAAAATAGACCAACCATAAGGCCCGCAACCAGTCCCAGAAAACTGAGGACGTTTGGATGGAGCTTAAATTTTACCAGCAGCAGGGAAAAACGGTCGAAAATTTCCAGAACGAAAATGATTAATTTTTTCGGCAGTAAGCGGAATCCTCTATTTTCATATTTCACCATTGCCCGAAAATTATAATTTTTTCCCTGGAATAAATCAAATAAGGAAACTGGCTTCCAGGAGGCTAAACCCTGAGTTTACCGCATCCGGCTGGTGGTTACATAGTTGAAACTCACAATGAGCGGTAAAGAGAAAATTTTAATTTTCTGGAATTGTCAGTCAGCAATCTGGAGAGACTTTAAAAAACCCTTTTCTTGAAGGGGAGAAATCAATGTGATAAGCTTAAAAACACAATGATATGAAAATGCTCATAACTTTTATTAAAGAGCTTATAGAAAGGAGTTAAAGATGGAGAAGAAAATTGAAATTAAAAAACCCGAAGGCAAGCTCGGGGTGATGATACCCGGACTCGGGGCAGTGGCTACCACCTTCATCGCCGGCGTTCTTCTGGTGAGGAAAGGTCTCGGTCGCCCCTTCGGTTCTCTTACCCAGATGGGGACGATCAGGCTCGGGAAGAGGACGGAAAAACGCGTTCCCAGGATAAAAGATTTTGTGGAGCTGGCCGAGCTGGATGACCTGGTGTTTACCGGCTGGGATATTTTCCCCGACAACGCCTACGAAGCTGCCCTTAAGGCCGGGGTTCTGAGAAAAGAGCATCTGGAGCCTGTCAGGGAAGAGATGGAAAAGATAAAGCCGCTTCCGGCGGTGTTTGATAAAAATTACGTGAAAAAACTCGACGGACCAAACAAAAAGTCCGGAGCCACGAAATACGACCTGGCCCTTCAGCTGATGGAAGATATCAGAAAATTCAAGGAAGAGAATTCCCTGAAGCGGCTGGTGATGATCTGGTGTGCCAGCACTGAAGTTTATTTAAAGCCTGATCCGGTGCATCAATCAGTCGAGGCGCTGGAAAAAGCTATGAAAGAAAACCATCCGGCCATAGCTCCGAGCATGATCTATGCTTATGCCGCCATAAAATCGGGAGTTCCGTTTGTCAACGGCGCGCCCAGCTTAACAGTTGATATCCCGGCGATGGTGGAACTGGCTAAAGCCAATAATGTGCCGATTGCCGGAAAGGACTTCAAAACCGGCCAGACCCTGATGAAAACCATCATCGCTCCCGGTCTGAAAGCCCGGCTGCTGGGTCTGAACGGCTGGTTCTCCACGAATATTCTGGGCAATCGTGATGGCGAGGTGCTGGATGATCCTGAATCTTTTAAGACGAAAGAAGAGAGCAAGCTGAGCGTTCTTGAGTACATCCTCCAGCCCGAGCTCTATCCAGAGCTTTACGGAAATTATTATCATAAAGTTCGCATCAATTACTATCCGCCGCGCGGAGACAATAAGGAAAGCTGGGATAACATCGACATTTTCGGCTGGCTGGGTTATCCGATGCAGATAAAAATCAACTTCCTCTGCCGTGACAGCATTCTGGCAGCGCCGGTGGTGCTCGACCTGGTTCTTTTCATCGACCTGGCCCAGAGGGCCGGTTTCCGCGGAATTCAGGAATGGCTGAGTTTTTATTTCAAATCTCCGATGTGCGCCCCCGAGCTCTATCCGGAACATGACCTTTTCATCCAGCTGATGAAGCTTAAAAACACCCTGCGCTACATGAGAGGCGAAGAGCTGATCACTCATCTCGGGCTGGAATACTACGACTGAAAAAATCTGAACTCAAAAAACTATTTCAGTTTTCAAAGTTTTGTTTCTGTGCGAGACAATGTGTGTAAGACCGTGACGATTTGTTCGGTCTGGAGGCACGTTTTTCGTCTGCGGTCGATTGACACATTTATGGTAAAAAGATTAATTTTTATTTGTTCATATCGATAATAAAGAGAGGAGCACAGCCATGTGTCAAAGGTTTCTTCAGTTGAAAAAGATGATGATTTTTTCGGTTGTTTTAATTTCAGGCTGGTTGATCCTTTTAAACGGAATCGGTTTTTCCCGGAGTAAATACGACCTGAGCCGGGAAAAAGTGCTGTTCACGGTTGGTTACGCTCATCTCGATACCCAGTGGCGGTGGGATTACCAGAAGACGATAAAAGAATACATCTGGAACACTATGGTGGACAATTTTGCCCTTTTTGAGAAGTATCCGAATTATGTGTTTAATTTCAGCGGAGCCAATCGTTACCTGATGATGAAGGAATATTATCCGGAACAGTATCAAATGGTAAAAAAATACGTGGCAGCCGGACGCTGGTTCCCGTCCGGTTCTTCGATGGAAGAAAACGACGTGATGGCTCCTTCTTTTGAATCTATAATCAGGCAGATACTTTACGGCACAGAGTTTTTTAAGAAGGAATTCGGTTTCAGCAGCAAGGAGTACATGTTGCCCGATTGCTTCGGTTTCCCGGCCTCGCTGCCCTCAATCCTGGCTCACTGCGGTTTGAAGGGCTTTTCCACCCAGAAGCTCAGCTGGGGGTCGGCTGTTGGCATCCCCTTCAACATCGGAGTCTGGTACGGTCCTGACGGTCAGTATGTGGCGGCGGCGCTCAACCCGGGGGATTACACCGGAAAGATTACCGGCGATCTTACTCAGAACCAGACCTGGAGGCTCAGAGTAAACGAAAACGGACAGAAATACGGAGTTTTTGCCGATTATATGTACTTTGGAACAGGTGATGTCGGTGGAGCACCTGACGAAAATTCCGTCAAGAATCTCGAGCTGAGCATTCAGAGCAGCCAGCAATCCGACCTGAAAGTGGTCCCGGCTAAGGCGGATGAATTTTTCAACAGTCTGAACGAAGCCCAGAAAAAGAAACTGCCTATTTACACCGGAGAATTTTTGCTGACCAATCATTCGGCCGGGTCCATCACTTCGCAGGCCGCGATGAAACGCTGGAACCGCAAGAATGAGTTTCTCGGATATTCGGCGGAGGCGGCTGCGGTGCTGGCTGACTGGCTCGGCGGTGCTGTCTACAACCGGGAAAAAATCAATGAGGCCTGGCGCCTGGTTCTCGGCGCTCAGTTTCATGATATTCTCCCCGGAACGAGCATTCCCAGAGCTTACGAATTTTCCTGGAACGATGAGGTGCTGGCAGCCAACCAGTTCAGCAGCGTGCTCAAAGATGCAGCCGGAGCGGTTATCAGAATGCTGGATACGAGAGTAAGCGGCCTCCCGCTGGTTGTCTATAATCCGCTGACCTTTGATCGGGAGGATGCGGTCGAAGCCGAAATTACGCTTCCCGACTCTGCCGAGTTCATAAGGATTTTTGGTCCTGATGGAATGGAATTTCCCTCCCAGGTTATCGAGAGAAAAGGCCAGAAAATAAAATTTGTTTTTCTGGCGAAAGTTCCTTCGCTGGGTTTTGCCGTTTATGACCTCAGACCGTCGTCTGAACCCTGCCGTATTAACACTGGCCTTAAAGTTAGTCCGGAAGTGGTGGAAAACAGCCGGTATGTGGTGAAGATTAACAGAGATGGTGATGTCTCCAGCATTTACGATAAAAAAGCTGGGCGAGAAATTCTCGCTTCAGCTGCCCGGCTGTCGTTTCATTACGAAAAGCCGCAGCAGTGGCCGGCCTGGAATATGGACTGGGAAGACCGGATGAAGCCTCCATCCGGCTATGTATCAGGCCCGGCAAAAATCAGGGTGGTCGAGAACGGGCCTGCCAGAGTGGCGGTGGAGATAGAGAGGGAAACCCGGGGTTCCCGGTTCGTTCAGGTGGTCAGACTGGCGGCCGGGAGTGCCGGAGACCGGGTTGAGTTTTTCAACCAGATAGACTGGGCGACGAGAGAATCTTCCCTGAAAGCGGCCTTTCCTCTGACCGTTTCCAACCCGCTGGCCACTTACAGCTGGGGTCTCGGGACGGTGCAGCGCGGCAACAACGACCCGAAAAAGTTTGAAGTGCCTTCACACCTCTGGTTCGACCTGACTGATAAGAGCGGCAGCTACGGCGTCTCGATCCTGGAGGATTGCAAGTACGGTTCAGACAAACCGTCCGATAATATGCTGAGACTGACGCTTCTTTACACTCCAGGAGTGCGTTCCTGGCCCGGAGAGCAGGCCACCCAGGATTTTGGACGCCACGAAATTCTTTATGCTATTTACGGACATCAGGGAGACTGGCGCCAGGGAAGTACCGTTGAGCAGGCACTGCGTCTGAATCAGCCGCTGCTGGCATTTCAGACCGTTCCCCGTGAGGGCAGGTTCGGTCGCAGCCTGTCTTTTCTCCGTTTGAGCGACGAAAGTATCAGGATTTCTGCCGTGAAAAAGGCGGAAAACTCGGATGAAGTGATCATCCGGCTGGTAGAAACGACCGGAAAGAGTCTGAAGAAGGTCTCGCTTTCCTTCATCGCTCCAGTGGTTTCCGCCAGGGAAGTAAACGGGGTGGAAGAAGAGATAGGTCCGGCTCAGGTGAAAGATGGCCGTGTTATTTTTGACCTGAATCCGTACGGTATTAAGACTTTTGCTCTGAAACTTCAGGTACCGGCCACCAGGCTGGAACTTCCACAGTCTTCTCCCGTAAAGCTTCCTTATAACCTGGACATCTTCAGCTATGATCACAACAGAAACGACGGTTCTTTTGATGCTGACCACCGCACTTATCCAGCTGAGTTGACTCCTGATTCCATCGTCGTTGACAGCGTAAAATTTGAGCTTGGACCGAAGGAAGACGGTGCTAAAAACGCCGTAGCCTGCCAGGGACAGGTTATTACCCTCCCCGGGGGCGATTACAACCGCCTGTATATCCTGGCGGCGGCATCGGAAAAAAATCAGAAAGGCGAATTCCGGATCGGTCAGACGCCGGTTGAAATTTCGGTGGCTTTCTGGTCAGGTTTTATCGGCCAGTGGGACAACCGGACCTGGGCTGAAGGACCGGCCGCCAGCATCGATTTTGACCGCGAGAAATATACTTATACCGGCGTGGTTCCAGGTTACACCAGACAGGACAACGTGGCTTTCTTCACGACCCATCTGCATCATCCAGCAGAAGGAAATGAGCCTTACATATATGGTTATGTGTTCAAGTATGCTTTTGACCTGCCTGCTGGCGTGCGTGAAGTTACGCTTCCTTCAAATCCGAGGATCAAAATTCTCGCCATGAGCGTTGCCAGAAACGAGAACGATGCCAGCCAGGCGGTCAGTCAACTTTTTGACGTTCTGGAGAGGGACCCGGCTGATTACGAAAGATGGGCGGTGGTTCCGGCTCCGGTGATCAATCCTGAGAAAGCCTATGTCAGTCCGTCAGAACCGGCCAGCGTGACCGTTTCGGTGCCGCTGGAGGAAACGGAAATTCGCTACACGCTCGACGGCAGCGAGCCGACGGAGAAATCTCCAGTCTATCAGGGACCGATTACGATCAAAGGAACAGCAGTTCTCAAAGCGATGGCTTTTCATCCGAAACGTCAGCCGAGCCCGGTAGCCGCTGCTTATTACAGCCATTCCTATCCGGTAGAAGATATTATCTACTTCAGCGCTCCGTCTCCTTCCAGGCCAGGAGCGGCCGCAGAAAAAACGCTTGTTGATCTGGTTAAAGCGCGTGCTGAGGCCAGAGATCCAGCCTGGCAGGGATATGAAGGAAACGATCTGGAGGTGGTTCTGGATCTCGGCCGCAAACTTGACCTCTATGAACTTGAGCTCAGCTGCTTTGAAAATCATAACGCCCGGATTTTCCTGCCGGTTAAGGTAGTCGTGGAATTGTCGGTTGACGGGCGGAAGTTTGAAAAAGCGGCCGAGAAGGAATTTCCATTGCCGGAAAAACCCGGGTCGGCCGGGATTAAATCCCTTTATGTCTCACTCCGGGGGTCCGGGGCCAGGTTTGTTCGCATCAAAGCTGTAAACGCGGGCGTTGTTCCTGACGGCTTCCGGAACGCCGGACAAAAAGCCTGGATGCTTTTTGATGAAATTTATGTGAGATAAAGCGCGAAAAAACAATATAAAAAATCTTTCGCGAAGAGGTAGTAGCTTTCTCTCCGGCTGTTTTATTCCACAACCAGAACTTTTCAGTTTTCGGCCAGAAGGCGGCGGTAAGTTTTTACCGTTCGCTCGAAAGCGCCGCTGACATAAGCATGGAGCATTTTCGCGGCTTTTTCCGGATTTCTTCGGCTCTCGGCAGTGAATTTTTGTTCGAATGCTTTCCAGTTTTTAAGAAATTCTTGCTCGAGCAGATAGAGTTCTTTTATGATGATTTCAATCCTCTCCCCGTAGTTCTCTTCAACTTTTCTTTCTAATTTCAACACCATGGTGTTAAGGAGCTGGTCTCTGACCGACAGCAGATGGTCGGGTTGAAAGTGCTGGCGGTAGAATATCTCGTAATCGTGATCGGTCGGACCGTAACCGGCGCCGGGCGGGAGCGATTCCACTCCGTAATATAAAGGCAGATATATGGTTGTGTCCGGCTTGCCGAAAGCCAGCCAGAGCATGATGGACAGCGGCTCAGGTTTCCGCTTGTTGAGCACAGCCACAAAGGAATTGATCGTCGAACTGGTGCAGATCGTCCGGAATTTTGTACGGTTGGGGCTGCCGGATCTGTAGCCGTCGGTCGCATCGTACTCAGTTCCCTCGTAATGATCCCTGAGCAGTTCGATTAACATTTCGACCGATATCTTTTTTGCTGGCTTGAAGGAAAAGGGATAGTCGCCGCCAATTTCCCATTTTTTGCCGCTCAGCTTTTCCAGTCCGCGCCACATTCTCAGAGTGTTTCCGTCAAAAATCGGTTCCCGGCTGGAAGGTCGGGAGAAAACTTTCTTGAAGTCAAACGGTCCGTCTTTCTGCCGGTCGTACCAGCCCTTTTTTTCTGCGTATTCGATTATATCCCGGCTGCCGAGGAAATTTTCCGGGTCGTCAGGTTTTATTTCTCTTATGGTGTAATAATTGGGAATGACCGCCACCTCATCGTCCGGTACCCTGCAGGCAAACCAGTGGCGGCCTCGGATGACTGCCAGCATCCAGGCTTCATCTTTATCGGCGATAGAATAGGTTCTTCCGGAAGCCCGGTAGCCATATTTTTCTATTAGTTCACCGGCGAGCTGGACAGCTTCCCGGGCGGAACGGGCTTTTTCCGCTATGATTCTTCTCAGCATATAGCCAATACCGCCGTCTGTGTAATCCTCTTCTGTTTCTCTGGAGGCGCAGGCATCGGAGGTGATCAACACACCGTGCTCGTTGACGAAACTGTCGGCAAATTCCTGAGTGGTGGCCTCTATCCACAGAAAGCCGCTGGTACGGCCGTCAGTTTCATAATATCCGCCATGGCCCAGGCTGATTCTGACAGTAGCTCCGTAGTTGCGCGGGCGGATTTTTCTGACGTTGACCGTGATGTCTCCATAATCATCTTCGTTGTGAGCTACCATCACCGAGCCGTCGGCGCTGGCCTTTTTGCCGACGAGCACCGTATAACAGGTGAGTTTCTGGTTGTCCGCTGGCAGGAGAAGAGGGCTTGAACTCAAAATAAAGAAAATCAGAGCGATGATAAAAGTCAGGCGGCGGCGCATGTTGACCTCCAGAATTCTAATATTCTTCTGAACATTCCGGCAGATTAATATAACTTAATAAGAATGTTGAGGCAACACAGTTTTTCTGCTGGGTTAAGATAGGTTTCCAGCTTAAAGGTGGCGTTAGTAAGAGGTGCAGGGGCAAGGCGTGAATTTAATCGATGTCGCAATGTGTTTTAAGTCATCATTCTGATGATGGTTTCGTTTCCCCTGTGTTCTTAAGGTGTTTTCAGTTTTCTCGGGTCGGGAGTAAAATATATCTAAAAGAAATTGGCAGGAGGAGATTATGGCTGGCAGAGAATTTATAACCGTTGACTGGCTTGATGGCATGGCTTTTCAGGCGGACGTTGACGGTCATCCGCTGATTCTGGATACTCCAGCCCCTGCGGGCGGACAGGATCGGGGACCGCGACCGAAACCCCTTCTTCTGGTGGCGCTGGCTGGTTGCACCGGGATGGATGTGGTTTCCATTCTCCAGAAAATGAGGGTCCCGCTGGAAAAATTCAGACTGCTGGTGGAAGGTGAGCTTACCGGAGAACATCCCAGGCAGTTTGTGCGGGTGCATCTGATTTATGAATTTACCGGGAAAAATCTGCCGGAAGAAAAGCTGCGACAGGCGATATCTCTTTCTCAGGAAAAATATTGCGGGGTGAGTGCGACCCTGAAGAAGGCCATTCCGGTGACCTGGGAGATTAAAATTATAGAATCCTGAAAATAATTCTTCATTTTCAATAAAGATTTAGATAAACATAATTTTTAATTGATATCACCTCAACACTTTATGCTTTTTCTCCGGAAGAGGCTGGATAATTCTCACAGAATGATTATGGAAAGCAAAAAAGCCATTCATGCACACCGGCGCGATTTTTCTACTTTCCGGTTTTCCTGCCGGATTTTAATTCGCTGTCGGTTATCGTCTGGTTATGATGCTCTTCTTTAATCTCACCTGAATCTTCTCCAGATTCGTCACGAAGCGGTTTCCTTCTGCGTGGACAGGAAGTTAACGGACAGACGGAGCAATCCGACTCCCGGTCGAGTTCAGAATAAAACTTCCTGATGAATTCTTTCAGTTGCTCATCTCTCATCTTGTTGATGTCTTTTTCATCCATCGTTTTCTCTTTCCCGGTTATTTTCTCTCAGGGTGAACCTTCATTCCTTAAATATTTTTCTTCAAGTCGGTCGAGCAGGCGCTCAAATATCCGGTGGAGACCGGCTCCTGCGATTTCCTTTTCTATTTTCTTGAAGACTTTTCCAAGGTCAGTCTGTGTTTTCTGGCTGAGATGGTTTTCCGCCAGGGGAAAAAGAATGTTGTCCTCTTTTTCAATATGGTTGAGCAGAAGTTCAGCATAAGCCCGGGCCTGGCGAGCAAAATTCAATCCAGCCCTCTCTTCTCCTCTGATCATCCTGTCCAGCGCTTCTTCCATTTCTCTGGCCATACCCCGACCGCATTCATGGTCTTTCAGAATAACTCCCACCGGCCCTTCTTCCCGCAAGATTCCGGCTTTTTCCAGTGCAGGGAATAAAAATTTCTCTTCCTTGCGGTGATGGCAGCTTTCGGCAAAAACTTTCAGGAAATCAATTATATCATTCAGGTCTTTTACTTCCGGACTTTCACCAGCTTCCAGTCGTCTCGAAATCTCCAGCAATATCCTGGCGATGGTTTTTATCGCCCGATGTTCTTCCTTAAGTTCTTCAACCGGCTTCATTTTCCCCTCCGTTTCCAGATTAGTCCTCCTGGAAGGGAGTGTCAACATCAAGCGCAGGGTTAATTGGCGGTTCAGCCAGAGATGGAGAGAACAAGCACAGCTTTCCGCCGGTCAATCCTTTCCCGCAAACTTCCCCTTTAATTTCTCACCCGGATGTGACCTTTTTTCTGGCTGACAGACTCTGAACGGAATAATTTTCCGGTGTTTTCAGCCGAGATTGGCAGTTAATTTAGGCGGCCATCAGTCCACGGCTATATGGAGATAACCTGAAAATGGCTATTTGTTTGTAAATCAGACAGGAATGCCGAGGGCCGGACTCGAACCGGCACGGAGCTCACGCCCCGAGGGATTTTAAGTCCCTTGCGTCTACCAATTCCGCCACCCCGGCGGCTCCACATAATTTAAACACAATCGGGTAGACCGGTCAATAACCTGACCTCAGCCGGTCGGGAAAATTGCGGAATGAATGCCAGTTGTCATCAGGAGTCAACTGTTGTTTTTCAGCGTTTTACAGGGTGGATGTGATGACAGTTCGAATGGTTAGCTTCAGAAAAATATAGATACGTCGGCTAAGAATTGATGGTAGTTAAAACTTTCTTTTTCGTCATACACTTTCAGTCGGCTGTGGGTGTATCTGTATTCAAACCTGAAAGCAGCACCGGTCCCTATGAGATATTTGAAGCCGGCCCCGGCATTGATAAGCAGCCCTCTGAACTCGCTGTCGGTTTCCATGACGTAACCGATTTTAAGTTCGTTGTTAGTTCCTGCGCCCAACAACACAAAAGGCCGCCATGAACTCGAGGTTTTGAAATTGTAAAGGACATTCAAGTTGAACTGGTATCCAGGGTCGGACTCTTCCCATTTCAGGAGGAAAATCTCCGGTTATACTTCCACCCCTTTCCAGGCGTAATAGCCGGCCCGGGCAGCCAGGATAAAAGCTTCGAAGTAATCTGTTGAATTTGAACTTTTTATACTGCTGAAATCCAGAACGATGCCCAGCTCCCATTTTTTAACCTGAGGTTGGGCAAAACTGCTGGCTGCCAGCAGCATAACGGGCGTCAGGATTAAAACCAGCAATCTTTTCATTTTGCCTCATTTGCGGTGTTATTATTAATGAACATATATTACGGTAAAAACGCTTCAGGATAAAATTTTTTGTGAAAATATTCTTGTTGTTAACAATAAAGTCCGGGCTAATCAAAGGGACGGACCGGAAGCTTGACGGCGTGAAGGGGAGGGATTACTCTAAGCTTGAAAGGCAGGCTGTGGATCGGGTGAAATATAAAAAATGCGTTATTGTTTTCAGGTGATCGGGAGGAAAATGCCCGGACAGATATGGCTTCTTTTTCTGGTTGTGTTTTTTGCCTTCAAAGGTTACTGCCTCCAGGAAGTCTCTGCTTCTCAGGGCTTGATCGAAAAAAACGAAGCAGGAAACTGCCGGACGCCGATCTGGAATGCTGTTCGACAGGAGATGAAGCCAGCTTTTCCTGTTCCAGATTTCGGTCCGGATGGACTTAAAGATCTTTCCCGGGAAGAGGTCAAAAGAATCCTTTCAGGCGAAGTGCTGGTTTTTGCTTCCCATGAAGAGAGCTCTGGTGGCAGAACGGTAATACAGGCAGGCCTGATGTTTGAGGCGCCGCCGGAGAAAGTCTGGGCGCTTCTTTCAGCCACTGAAAATCAGAAAGAATACATCCCTGAGATAGAAGAATTAAAACTGATTGAACAGGGAACCGGGTACAACCGGATGTTTTTCCTGGTTAAGATTTTCGGTCAGAAAGTCAGCTATACGGTCATACATCGGTTTGAACCGGAAACGTTAAGTATCTGGTGGGAACTCGACCGGCGGGAACTGCATGACTTAAGAGAGCTCTTCGGTTACTGGAAATTTTACAGATTCGCGGAAGGGCGGACGCTGGCTCGTTACGGCAGTTATGTTGTACCCGATTTTCCGGTCCCTGCTTTTATCCGGAACTGGCTCTCGAGAAAAAATGTTCAGGCGACACTGGTCAAAGTCAAAAAGTATGTTGAAGCGGCCAGAAATTATGATGGCGAAAAGGAAAGCAAATGGCAAGAATAATTTTCTGGTTTAAGAGAGATCTAAGGATTGAGGATAATCGCGGTCTGCAGGCGGCCGCAGCTGCCTCATCTGAGATAATTCCCGTTTTTGTTTTTGACCGCAGGTTGCTTCTCGATCTTGATGGGCCTGAGACCAGAACCGGATTTCTGGTCGCTTCTCTGGCTGAGCTTGACCGAAAACTGCGCGAAAAGGGCAGCCGTCTTTATTGCTTTTACCACGACCCGGAAAAGATTTTTGAGAGATTGATAGCAGAACTTCATCCGGAGGCCGTTTATACCAACCGGAGCTATTCCTGGAGCGGGGAGAGAACCCAGAAGAAGGTGGAAAGGCTGTGCCAGCAGAAGGGAGTTGATTTCAGGGATTTCAACGATTCTCTTCTGGTCCCGCCGGAAAAAATAGAAGCCCGAAAAGTCTACACTTCCTTTTTCAGACTCTGGCTCAGTGCGCTGAGTTCTGAGGAAGTCTCGATAGCCATGACGCCGGAAAGTTTGAAAACGCCGCTGTTGAAGCTGCCTTCTCTTTCAGATTCCATAAAAGAGCTGCCGCATAAGATAAATCGATACTGGGAGCCTGATTATGCCCTGAAGCGCCTGAAAGAGTACGATTTTAAAAGATATGACCGCGATCGCCATCGTCTTGACCTTGACGGCACCAGCCGGCTTTCGGTGGCCCTGAGGTTCGGGCTGGTTTCGGTGAGACAGGTTTTCCGGCAGGCGATAAAGAAGCTTCCTACGGACAGTCAGTTTGTTAAAGAGCTGGCCTGGAGGGAATTCTGGTATCACATTCGCCACCATTTTCCGTTGACCGAAAACCTTGAATTTCAGGAAAAACGTCGAGGTCTCAGGTGGTTAAACCGGGATGAAGACATTCGGGCAGTCGAAGAAGCCCGGACAGGTTATCCTTTGGTCGATGCCGCCATCCGCCAGCTGAAACAGGAAGGCTGGATGCACAACCGGGCGCGGCTGATTGTGGCCTCTTTTCTGACGAAGGATCTGCTGATCGACTGGAGAACCGGGGAGAAGCTTTTCAGAAAATATCTTCTCGATTATGATGAAGTGGTCAACACCGGAAACTGGCAGTGGTCGGCTTCCGTCGGAGCGGACCCTCGTCCGTTAAGGATTTTCAACCCTCAGCTTCAGGCTGAAAAATACGACCCGCAGTGTCGCTACATAAAAAAATATCTGCCGGAACTGAAAAAATTCAGCTGCCGCCAGATCCACGCTCTCGAACTTCCCGGCTATCATCAGCCGATCGTGGACCATCGTTCGGCACTCATAAGATTAAGGCAGGTCTATTTAAGTAAAGCTTGAGAGTTATTCTACAGCCCGGGCTAGCCACTGGATTTTAGAGACATTTTCAGGATGAAAGCTGAAACCGGAAGCTTCTGACGGCCAAAAATTACTTTACCCTGCGCACTGGCATTTAAGATGATCGAGCTGGGTTTTTCTGGCTGCAGGTCCGAATTGACAGAATCTCTCAAGCTTTAATCCGGTTTACAGGTCGACAAGCTTTATGGTTTCAGCATAAACCAATCTTTTATATTTTTTAGGAACTGCAGTCACAGCTCTGGCAGCCTTATCGATTTCGTCGGTGTCAAAAAGCTCGTATTCGCGGATAGCTATTCTGTAGTCCTGCAGTTTAAGTCCGTAAGGAATCTTGAGGGTTCCCTGCCAGGTGAACGGGCCAGCCTCGGCTCCGCCGGCTCTCTGAGGTTTCAGAGTAATCACAGCTTCTTTTACCGGTTCCCAGCCGAGTTCATCCGGAAGATTCATTTTTTTGCTCTCTAAAGCCACTTCCACTTCGCCCGGACCGCTTCCGGCATATCCCTGAAGGTAGGAAACACCCGACAGCATTATGTTTATCTGTGTCGGATTGGCCGGGTTGAAGGTAACCACGAGATTTCTTTCCGGCAGAATCTGGGCAAAATTGGCCACCACCACCTGTGAAAGGTGGGCGCCCGGCACCGAATTTGGCTGGAACCTGGCCAGCGCCAGCCTGATGAAGGGGAAATATGCCTGACCGGAGTCGAGCTCCAGGTCGCAGAACCACAGGCGACGCTCTTGGTCGTATTCAACCCTGTGTCCGACAGCGATGAATTTCCTGTCTTCCGGCAACTCCAGAAGCGGCAGCTCTCCCATTGTTTCCACAGCCGAGGGGAAAGCGTCGGGCAGGGGGAATTCAGGAGAGGCAACCGGTCCAGACCTCCATACCGGGTCTGCTCCCCACATGGTTACATAAGGTTTGTATCTTTCAGCCACCGGCGGTATGCTGATGGAAACAGCCGGGGGAATCGTCTTCCGCTGAATCTGGGGTTGAATTTTGCCAGCAGTCCGAGCAGTGGATGCAGAACTGACATCGGTCGCTGCTGTCTTCCTGGGTGTGACCGTGATTCCGGGCGGCAGGATTACTGCCAGCAGTTCTCCCTCGCCCGACGAATACCAGGGTCTTTCCAGATAAACACGCAGAGCTGTCTTTCTCAGACTCGAAATCTGTTTGCCTTTCTTACTTCTCTCCCATTTGAAGGACGGCACAACGTAAACGATTTTCGGCATCGCCGGCGGTGCCGTGTTCAACGCTTTAACTTCCACCGGTTCGCTCGTTCTGGCATATTCAACTCCCTCCCGGATTTCATCTTCGGGGAATTGTTCCATGTATCTGGTGGTGCAGACCAGGCGGTAATTTACCCGCCTGAATCTGGTATCTCCAAATTCGTGACGGTAAACAGGTTGGCGTCTGGCGGGGGCCAGGGCGGTAACTGGAGGCCTGGATGGCAGTTGAGACTGCCCGGACTTTGAAGGTGTGCGGGCTTCATCTCCGGGGGTTAAAGTAAGAAGATTCATGCCAGGGTCAATTTTGAATTCGAGCACATGAGCTTTTCCCAGAATGGTTCTGGGGCCGGGCTCGTGGATGTAATCCACCGGTTCCTCCCAGGAAGCCAGAAGCTCTGCTTTGGAAGTGCTGGGCCCGTGGATTTCAAATTCTCCGAACAGAACGGCAGAAGTCTGGCCGAGCTGTCTTTCGGCCGCCATAAACCTTGACCGCGGGATGCCGACCGGCTGAAGCGTGGCATGAATGAGGGTTATTTCACGGAACGGGGTCATCAGCCAGTTGCGGCCCTGAATGGAGAGTGTCCTTATTTTGTTTAGATCTATCCGTGGCGGCTGAAGGGTTCTTAAAACCTGAATCTGGCCTTCGGGCAATCCGCGAGGCGGCTGGAGAACTTTCTGAGGAATGATCCTATCCGGTTTCTCCAGCCAGCGGTACAGACCCTGGACTGGCAGAAATCTTTCCGGAAAATAGCAGCTGAGTTTAAGGGTGACCGATTCGCCTTTTTTAAGATAAATGGTCAGAAGACGTTTTGCTTCGTCCCAGCGAGCCGGTTGACTGCCCTCCTGAAGTCTTATTCTGAAAGGACGAAAATCCGGCCAGTCTCCGGAGAATTCGATCAGCATCGGGTCAGGCGACCCGCAGGGAAGTCCTCTGATGCAGACGCCTCGGGCCCAGGGATCAGGAAAATATGAAAGTTCTAACTGCTCACCCGGTTCCAGCTCTTTGAATTGACCCGGGTCTCTCTGGCAGATAAGAGAGTATACTTCAGGCTTCAGACCGGATGGGCCGTCAAATAAACCGTGGAATTCACAGTCGAGCTGGGAGATTTTCGGCGGAGCAAGATGACGGTCAGCCACCTGATCAGTGGGAACGGCATCTTTCGCAGGGGAGTCGTTGTAGCTTTTAATCACCACGTGGTCGACGTCTTCGCCGCTTTTCGGCGCCTCCCGGAGTATCACCACCGGGGAAGGCACCGGGTCGAACCTGGAGAAAACAAACGGAGGTTTTGAAGGAGGCGGGATGGCGCAACTATCGTCGGGATTCTCCAGAGGCTGGGAATTGCCGGCCACGTCCACTGCCCTGGCTCTCAACCTGTAGCCGACTCCGTACCGCAATCTCGGCAATGAACCGGGTTTTGGCTTGAACTTTGTTTCCAGCAGGAAATCGGTCATCGCTTTGTTTTCAATCGATTGCGGGCTGTCGTTCGGGTCGATTGTTTTTCCCGGCCGCGGCGCTACCAGGCTCCAGCCATCCCAGTGAAAAAGTGATTCATGAGCGAAGATATCGTCCGATGATTCATCGGCCGACTGGGTGACGGCCGGAGAGATAAAACCTTCATCTTCCAGTGTCAGCTCACGGTCGATCCGGAGGAATTTATAAGTTCCGATTCGCTGGCAGAGAGAGCGCCATGTTCTTGTTTTATCGTCCCAAACGTCTACCCGGTAACCCTGCATCAGGTCTTCGGCGTAGAGGGTGATTTCTTTCTTTCGGACGAAATCGTTGTTGAGTTCAACCGCCCGGACCAGAATTTCAGCTATGTTCTTTCCCTGCTCATTGCGAACAACGCCGAGTCCGCTCGAGCGCAGAGCTGGAAGTTCAGCTCTGGTTCTGGTCTCGGCCGTATCGGCCAGTTCCGCCGCCTTCAGCGCGACGGAATCCACATCCAGCTGGACCAGGTCGTACTGCTCCTCATCCGACAGGTTCAGGAATCCTCCGACAATTTCCGGCGGCCTCTTTCTGGCTGCGGCTTTAAACACACCGCGGGCCGGGTCGAAATTGTAAGCGGTGCGGGGGCACCGGTCGTTGCGGTTGCCGGGCACGATTTTTATCCAGCCGTTCGCAGGAAAGTCGGGTGGAATATCGACTTCAAAGTCCAGGGCCAGCCCCAGGAGTCTCATCAGGGCCGGATAGTTGGTGAGGAAAGCCAGAGCCTGATGGAAATCTATTTCCGGTCTGGAGATGGGTACTTTTCTTACGATTGGCTGTTTCGTTTTCGGGTCGAAGGTAATTCTATTCTTTGGGCGGTGGAAATCTCTGAGCAGGAAGAAATCTTTTGGCGGCTGCGGGAGCGGCGAGACCTGAACCGCTCTAAATTTCTGGCTTTCAGCTTCCCGCCTGACGGCCTGAGCCATAATCTGAGTGGTGGTTCTCAGCTGAACCGTTCGGGCAAACCTCGGTTCGGTGATAGGCTTAAGCCTGATTTGAGCCAGGCCTTCGGTATGAAAAACTTTTTCTATTGGCGGAGGTTCTTCAGGCGACTCGGAAGCCACGTTCAGGTACTGGGAAGCAATGAAGGTGAGCACGTTCCTGACAGGATAAGATACCACCAGATTCTTGCTCAGGTCAGCCATCTTGAAACTGAAAACTGGAGCTTCGGGTCTGAAAATGGCCTGCCAGAGTTCGAGCTCGGGGTCGGGGGAAAGTCGCTTCACTTCGAGCGGTTCGGGGGATCTTTTCCTTTCGTACAGCAGGCCGAAGTTGATGGATTTCACCGTTTCCGGCCAGTTCAGAATTTCCGGAAACAGGTGGAGGCCGTGCGTTTTCCCGCCGGCTTCATCTTCCAGACGTATCGAGACAGCGGCTGAAAACCGCAGCTTCCCGTCCTTTACCCCATCCGGACACAAAGTCCACATTATGGTTGACCTTGCCATTTTGGTTCTCCCTTTCAAGCAAAGGCTTCACAGTAAGCCAGCCAGTCTTTCTCTTCCATCAGGTCGCAGAAAAGCGGCGCGGGTGAATGTCCGAACTCGCGCTCGACTTTCAGTGTGACTTTCGTGCTGAAAAAGATGACTTTGATTTTTACCATCAGAGAAGCCTGACCCCAGACCCGATTGCGAGCTTCTTCATAGGTCAGGGAGAGATAGAATTCAGCCGAAATGCTGATAAGTCCCAGCACCTCCAGCTCGCCGGTGCAGCGGACATAGCCGGTGAGCGTCAGGGCATCGTCTTCGTATTTGAAATAGATTCCGGCCATCAGGGTGACCCCGCCGCTGGCCACACCGAGGTTCATGGCAAAACTGCCGCCAAATTCGAGAGCCCCTTCGATCAGGTTTATGCCGCGCGGCTGGAGTACGATGGCAAAGAAGCCACCACCGCCAAACATGGAAACAGTGACCCGGAAGGGATTATGCTTTTCGTTGAAGGCAAACCTGAAAGAAACCGGGTCGCCGGTGAATGGCAGATAGATTTCTCCGCTGAACTTCAGGTTCTGCAGGGTGAAAACACCGAAAGCCACATCAGGTATGGCGAGCACATAAACCATTTTCGCGCCGGCTGCGTCCACCTTAATTATCGGTTGTCCGCCGAAAACGCCATTACCGCTGAAGCCGCCGGGCAGCGGGATTTTATCCAGGAGTTCTTTGATGAATTTTAAAGGCCCGCGAAATTCAATGGAGGCAATCTTCGGGTCGACTTTAGTTTTTTTGCCCTTTTCGGAGATAAAGGTGAATTTTGAAAATTTAACCAGGACGAAAGTGTATATCCCTTTTATCAGGTCCAGGGTAAAATCAGTCAGCTCGCCTTTGACCCTGAAAGTGGCTTCTTTGCCGTTAAAGTAGGTTATAGCTTCAGCATCGAGCGTGAGTTTAGAGCTGGTGCCGTCGCGGCTGGCAATGAATATCAGAAAGTCGCAGACAGAAGGTGTCCATTTGAGTAAGGTCTTGATGCCGGCCGGGGTTTTGCCGTCGCTTTCGTAAATCTGCTCGTTTTTAATCTTCAGCGCCTTATCTTTGTCGGCAGGACCGGTGAAATCATCTACCTGGCCGATGATATCTTTGAGCAGAATTCCACCGAGAATTTTTGCTTCTTTGCTGAAAAATTTTTCAGGGTCGAATTTGCCCTTGAGAATATCATTCAGGGCATCGTTGAAAGCGCTTTTCAGTTCTTCTCCGGCGCTGTTTAAGGTGTTTTTTAAGCGCTCATCTTTAATTTCAAGTCCAAACTTTTTCTGAAGCTCGTCTTTTAACTTTTTTGCGGCTGCCTGCAGGTCGTTCAGGGTTCCCTGGAGATAATCCCGGAGTTCATTTTCGATCGTCTCCCTGATCAACTTTTCCAGCTCTTCCAGGTCGGGTAGCTGCGAAGCCAGTTCTTCCTTGAACTCATCTATTATTTTTTCTATTGCTTTGTCTACATCTGGCGCTCCTACAGGTCCCAGCGTTCTGGAAAGCCCTCCTACGGAAAAGCTGGGGGTGGCAATGCCACCAGCTTTATCAGCCTTGCCGCCCGACCCGAAATTCACCCGGGGAAGTGCGGGAATCTGGAATAAAAGTTCGCCTTTATTAGCGGCCGAGGAAAAGCCGTTTTTGAGGTAGGCTTCGACATATCGAACCTTTGTGGTTTCAAACCCGACCAGGTTTTTTAGCGCCGGTATGGAAATTTCAGCTTCTTCCAGTGCCGGGAAGCACATCGGCTGATCCTGAAGCTTGAAAGCATCGATGGAAGAACCCGGTCCGGCTTCGACTAACTTCCAGGTCAGGTAACAGGCTTCGAAAGCGGTGTCTCCTTTACTTTTTTCCGGGGCAAAGGTAATGCTCTGACCCATCAGAGCCAGTCTTCTTTTTTCCAGAGGGGTTGATATTTTTGAGTTATAGGTGCCTGTAATCTGTTTTATTTTAGTGATGCAGAAAGCGTATTCGTTATCGATAAAAATCATAGGGAGGCGGAACTCGATTTCCTGTCCACCATGGTCGACGGCTACCACATGAAATTCAAAATCTTTTCCGCCAACCCTTGGCCAGAAAGCGCTTTTCCTGGAGTCGGGCAGGACCTCCGTTTTCTCCGGATCGTCCAGCGGTGGCGTCTTTTTACAGGTTATTCTCACCATTCTAAAAGGCAGATCCCGACCTTCATTTGGCTGGAAGGGCGCGGGGAAAATCCTGTCGGGATCGCGAATTATCAAATATTGTTTCTGGAAGAGGTAAGCTATATTCTGTCCATCTTTAGACTTATAAAATTTTCTTTCCACCTCTTTCACCAGAGCTGCCCGGTGTCCGAACGGCAGAAGATAGCCCTTGTACACCACCCTGACAAAATGGTCGCGTCCCATTGTGGCTAAATGCTGCCAGGTAGTAACCGACAGAGGAGACATTGGATTCCAGTGGCCGACAGAATCAAGCCAGGCTCCCAGAGAGCTGAGCATCATTCTGTTGACTTTAACCGGTCTGGGGTCATAGAAACTCTGGTCAGGATTTTTAAGAGCGAAATTGCTGCTGAGGTGGACAATCTGATGGCGGTCGTTGGGGCTCAAAGATAGGCGCGGTTTTGATTCCTTCGGCGGACCGGATAAATTATTCAGGTCAACGTCGGGCGACCAGACCGCTCTGACTGCCAGATAGGGATTTTCTGATTCGCTGACCGTGCCGTCAGGGTTCAGGGCGGCCAGTCTGGTATGCCAGAGTTCAGTCCAGCCAGCAGTGGAGGTGGTGCTGGCGGAGTGAAGCCAGACGTTGTATGGGTTGGGCGATAGTATCAGCCGGTAAGGAAATTCGATGGCGGTCTGATGTTTCTCCGGCGGTGAAGGTTTCAGAGAAGCTCTCAGAGGGGCGCCGACCTGCGTCTGGACGAGCCGACTATGTTTCAAATAAAGAGTCTGAGTTGATGGTCCTGTTTTTGGCAGAAGCGATCGGGTAGCGGTAGCTGGCCGACTCGTTAAAAGTTGAGTGACCGGTGTTGTTTTCGGTCCCGGCTCGGGGAAAATCCGGGCGACCGGCACCAGGCTCGGCTGGTACAGGTGCCAGGCCAGAAGAGATTCCAGGGTCAGGGGAATTTCCTTGATCTCGTCGGGTATTAAAAAAGCCAGCCGGCTTCCTCCGGAAATTCTCGTGAAAACTGGCGGCGGCTTCGGCGTTTCTGATTCGGCCGGAGTGCTGGCTTCATAAAAAACTTCTTCGGCAGTACTTTGCGGGGGAAGGTGCACGATAAGATAGGCTGGAAGCGACGGGTTTTCCCGCACCAGGTGTGGGCGCGGCAGGTTGACCAGTTTAAGGTTCAGGAATTCAAAGTCCAGAAGCAGCAAGTCGTCAGGCCTGAAGGCTTTGAGCAAAAGCCCGGCCTGGGGCAGAACTATCTGTTTTTGTGAAATAACCTTTTTCTGGATCTGCTGCAGCTGGCCGATTACCGGCGCGGCTCCAAGGATTCCGGCGTAAGAAAGGAACTTTCTTCTGGAGATGGGACCTGTTTTTTGAGTCTTACCCTTTTCCTCCGGCTTGCAGGATTTCGGGTCAGACATCGATGACTCCTTCTATTAATGAGGGTTGGTTTCCGGCGGGCGGTTCAAAATTACCAGCTGGTGCCTGAAAAGGATTTGAAGAAGCAAATGAAAGTTTTCCTTTTTGCCCTCCTGAAAAAAACCCTTTTCCGTTTTTTATTTTTTTTAGGAACAAAAGTCAAGTTTCGATTTTTTTAATGGAGGAGGTGGTTCTTATTGAAAAGCCGGTTATGAAGCAAAAGATATATTAATTGCTCCTGTTAATAAAAGAATACAGGAAAAGACGCGGGCAGTAAATTTATGGAACAATACTTCAGGAAAATAAAGGTTGGTAATTTTTCGAGATATTAATCATATTCGTCCCAGGATTTTATCTTGAGACTTTCAATTTTTCTCGAGGCAAAAGCATTCACCAGAGACTCGGCTAACTGCAGGTTGGTGATGACTGGAATACCCAGGTCCACTGCCAGCCTCCTCATCCGGTAATCGGAGTCAAAGGCTGCCGGTTTTCCCGGGTCGGGAACGGAAATCACAAAATCAACCTTTTTTTCCAGAAGATAATCCTGCAGATTGGGCTGTCGCTTTTCGTGTATCTTGAAAAGCATGAAGTTTTCTATCCGCTGTCGCTTTAAGAATCTGGAAGTGCCTTCGGTGGCGGAAATTTTAAATCCGGTTTTCTCTAACATCCGGGCTGCATCTAAAAATTTCTGTTTGTTTTTTTCACCACCGAGACTCAGCAGAATCGATTTTTCCGGAAGCCTGTAGCCGGCAGCCAGCATGGCTTTGAGAAGCGCTTCGTTAAGGTCGTCGCCCAGGCAGGCCACCTCGCCGGTAGAAGCCATTTCCACGCCGAGTCGCGGGTCAGCTCCTTTCAGCCTGGAGAAAGAAAACTGCGGGGCTTTAACTCCGACGTGGTTCAATTCAAATATCGAGCGTCCGTTACTTACAGGAAGTCCGAGCATGGCTCTGACCGCCAGTTCGATAAACGGAATCCGCGAAACTTTCGAGACGAAAGGAAGGGAGCGTGATGCTCTGAGGTTGCATTCTATGACTTTAAGTTCGTTCTCTCTGGCCAGAAGCTGCAGATTAAACGGGCCGGTTATTTTAAGCGCCCGGGCAATTTTTTCGCCGATCAGACGAACGCGCCGGATGGTTTCGAGGTAAAGCTTCTGAGGCGGCAGGACCGTGGTGGCGTCGCCGGAATGCACACCGGCATTTTCTATGTGTTCGATGATGGCCGAGGCTACGATTTTACCGCGGCTGGCCACCGCTTCCAGCTCTATTTCTTTGGCCCCGGTGATAAATTTGGAAATCACCACTGGATGCTCTGGAGAAATCAGAGATGCTTTTTTAAGGTATTTCTCCAGAGACTTTTCTTCAAACACCAGGCTCATGGCGGCTCCGCTGAGCACATAGGAAGGCCTGATGATGACCGGATAGCCCGCTCGGTCGCAGAATTTTCGGGCTTCCTCCAGGCTGGTGGCTTCTTTCCACGGTGGCTGGTCTATTCTCAGCTCATCCAGCAGGCGGGAAAATTTGTGGCGGTCTTCTGCCCGGTCGATGCTCTCAGGAGAGGTGCCGAGGACTCGCACTCCGGCCTGATGAAGTTTTAAGGCTAAGTTGTTGGGCACCTGGCCGCCCATCGAGATTATGATTCCGGCCGGCTTTTCTTTTTCATATATGTCCAGCACTCGCTCGAAGCTGAGTTCATCGAAGTACAGGCGGTCGCACATATCGTAATCGGTGGAGACGGTTTCAGGATTGTAATTCACCATGAGCGTCTGATACCCGAGCTGGCGCAGAACCCGCACGGTGTTAACGGCGCACCAGTCAAACTCGACAGAAGAGCCGATGCTGTATGGTCCGGAGCCGAGCACCATAATTTTTTTCCGGGATGGACGGAAGCGGACATCATCCTCCCGTCCGTTGTAAGTCAGGTAGAGATAATTTGTTTTTGCCGGATATTCAGCAGCCAGCGTGTCGATCTGCTTGACCGAAGGGCTGATTTTAAGCTGGCGGCGTCTTTCCCTGACCTCAGCTTCACTGCTTGAGGTAAAAATGGCTATCTGTTTGTCTGAAAATCCCTTTTTCTTGGCTTCCAGCAGAAGTTCATACGGAAGCGACTTCAGAGAATAGCTGCGGAGCCTTTTTTCCATGTCCACCAGGTCTTTCATCCTGTGCAGGAACCATGGGTCAATCCTGGTCAAACTGGCAACTTTTTCCACTGACCAGCCTTTCCTGAAAGCTTCGGCGATACCGAAGATTCTTTCGTCGGTGGGATTCGATAGTTCTTTTTCCAGGTTTCTAAAGGAATAATTTTCGTTGCCGACAAAACCGTACATCCCGATCTGGAGCATTCGCAGGGCTTTCTGCAGAGCCTCTTCGAAATTCCGGCCGATGGCCATGACCTCACCCACGGATTTCATCTCCGAACCGATCTTGCGGGAGACGCGGGCGAACTTTTTCAGATCCCAGCGCGGTATCTTTATCGTGACATAATCGAGAGCCGGCTCAAAACAGGCAGTGGTAGCGCGGGTGATCGGATTTTTGAGCTCCGGGAGAGTATAACCAAGCATTAATTTTGCGGCCATGAAGGCCAATGGATATCCGGTGGCTTTAGAGGCCAGAGCCGAGGAGCGTGACAGCCGGGCGTTTATTTCGATGATCCGGTAGTCGCCGTTCTCCGGATTCAGAGCATACTGAATGTTGCATTCCCCGATGATGCTCAATTTTCTGACTGCCCGGAAAGCTATTTCCCTGAGACGGTGGTATTCGGAGTTGGTTAAAGTCTGAGATGGCGCAACCACGATGCTTTCGCCGGTATGGATGCCCATCGGGTCGATATTTTCCATGTTACAGATGGCCAGGCAGTTATCCGCCCGGTCGCGAATGACCTCATATTCAATTTCCTTCCAGCCTTCGAGGTATTCTTCGACCAGAACCTGGCGGGTTTCGGAGAGAGCTACCCGCAATTTCTCTTCAAGTTCGTCTTTTTTGTAACAGAGGAAACTGCCCTTACCCCCGAGAGCAAAAGCCGAGCGGAGCATTACCGGAAAGCCGATCTGTTCAGCTGCTCTCAGTCCATCCCCAACTGATTCTACCGCCAGTCCGCGAGGAACTTTCAGCCCGGCTTCTATCAGAGTCCGGTTGAACAGACCGCGGTCTTCGGTAATTTCCACCGATTCCAGGCTGGTGCCGAGCACTTCTATTTTATGTTTGTCCATAACGCCTTTTTTCCAGAGAGCCAGCCCGCAGTTGAGGGCGGTCTGTCCGCCGAAAGAAATCATCATCGCTCCGGGCTTTTCTTTTTCGATGATTTTTTCCACAAAATAAGGCTCGACCGGAAGAAAATAAATTTTATCGGCCAGGAATTCGGAGGTCTGAATGGTGGCGATGTTGGGGTTGATCAGGACCACCTCCAGTCCTTCTTCTTTCAGGGCTTTTATCGCCTGACTTCCGGAATAATCGAACTCGCCGGCTTCGCCGATTTTTATGGCTCCGCTGCCGAGAAGAAGAACTTTTTTTATTTTCTTCATCGGAGCTGCTCCAGAAAGAGGTCGAAGATAAATTCAGTGTCGGTCGGTCCCGGGGAAGCTTCCGGGTGAAACTGAACTCCAAGGATGGGTCTCTTTTTATGCCTCAGTCCTTCATTCGTTCCGTCGTTGGCATTTGTAAACCAGATTGACCAGTCAGAAGGAAGCGTGCCGGCATCTACGGCATAACCGTGATTCTGGCTGGTGAGGTAGCAGCGCCGGGTTCCTTCTTCCAGACAGGGCTGGTTCTGGGATCGATGGCCAAATTTCAGCTTGAAGGTCCTGGCGCCGGCGGCTAAGGCTAAAATCTGATGGCCGAGGCAGATACCCAGTATCGGCAGGTTTTGCTTCAGAAGAGCGATAACGGTCGGAACCGCCCGGCATTGTGCTGGATCGCCAGGTCCGTTGGAAATGACCAGACCATCGGGGTTGAACTCCAGAATTTTTTCCGCGGGGTAGTCATCCGGCACCCTGACCATCGAAACCCCCCGTGAGATTAAGCTGCGAATGATCCCCCGCTTCACACCGCAGTCAATGAGCACCACTCTTTTCCGGCCTTCGGGATTGTATATGTGGATATCGCGCGTGGAGACTTCAGCTACCAGGTTTTGAGCGTTCGGGTCCGGCAAACTTCTGGCTTCTTTTATCAGTGGTTTGATTCTTACGGGTTTTTCCGAGACCACTAAAACACCGGGAATAACCCCGTAATGCCTCAGCCTTTTAACCAGCGCTCTGGTGTCGATATCATAAAGCCCCGGGATGCGGTGTTCTTCGAGCCAGCGACGCAGGCTTTTCCGTGAAGAATGATGCGAGGGATATTCTGTGTAATCTGAAACCACGTAACCCTTAACCTGCGGGCGCTCTGATTCAAAATCTTCAGGATTAACGCCATAGTTACCGATTAGCGGAAAGGACTGGACCAGAATCTGTCCGTGGTAAGAAGGGTCGGTCAGGGCTTCGACATACCCGACCATTCCGGTATTAAAAACGACTTCCCCCCAGGTGCGACCGCAGGCTCCAAATCCTTTGCCCTCAAAGACGGTTCCGTCCCTGAGGACCAGCGCTCCGTACTTCGTGCTTCATCCTCCAGAAATTTTTCAGAATTTAGCACAATTCGGTCGAGCTGGCAATAAGGAGATCGGGCGATTAAAAAAATTTAATACTGAAAGAGGGCATAAAAAATAATTTTCTGACAAAAAATCGTGCGAGCCGGACTTTTTGAGTTTCCATTTTCTGTTTCTTCCTCGCAAGGGAGGACGATTGCCGCCTGCCTCAGGTAAGAGGCAATTTTTCATTAGATGGTCAAAGTAAAATTACTTTTGTTAAAAAAATTTTTGTATAAATCCGTTCTGAATAGAAGATGTGAGAGGGAGCTGATAATCTTCTTATCTAAAAAAGCAGTTCTCATCTCCTGGTCTTCTATCTTAGAAGCTGGCACAGAAGTTGCTATTATCCGGGTGGGAACAGGGTGTGAGCGATGAAAAAGATTATGGCCATTCTCAAAGGTAAAAGGGTCAGGTGAAATAAGAATTTTAAGGAGAAGCCGGCTGCCAGAATCGCCGCGCAGGTCAAAGAGCTAAGGGTAGCGAGAGAAAATGAGCAGCAAAAAGTTCGCCTGCCCGTGATTTTTGGCGACACTTTTTTTATCACCCGGAAAAATTTCAAGCTGATCCTCCTGGCTCTGCCGCTGTCGATTTTTATCTATCTTCTGGCCGGGGCGCTTTTAATCGGGGTGCCTTTGATGAATCCGGGGAACCTGCCGCCGGTTCAGGTCTACAGCGCTTTTCTGGCTCCGGTGCCGCCTCCACCTCCTCCTCCACCACCAAAAGGCAGCGGGAAAGGCGCCGGAAAAAGAGCGCCGATTAAGCAGCAACCAGCCGTGGCTCCCGGGGTGCTGGTCGCGCCGGTCGATATTCCAGAAGAAATTCCGGAAGATGGCCTTAGCGGTTACGGTCCCGGCTTTGGCGTTCCCCGGAGTATTGAATAAGAGGGAGAACAACCGGTGTTCAGCAAGGAACTGGAAAGGTTAATTAATCTACCGGTGGAAAAAGAAGAAGAGTCTGTTCGGGCCATCGGTGAAATCTAACCTCCCCGTCTTATTCGCCGGGTAGAGCCTGTCTATCCTGAAATCGCCCGGCAGATCAGAAAAGAGGGGATAGTGATACTCGAAGCCGCCACCGATATCTTCGGGCGTGTCCAGAGCGTCCGGGTGCTTCGCTCTGAACCTTTCCTGGAAGAAGCGGCCATTGAAGCGGTGAAGCAGTGGGTTTATGAGCCAATGATCATCAACGGACGTCCGCGCTCTGTGATTTTCAGCGTAACGGTCGTCTTCAAACTGCAGAAATAGATCGAGTCTCCTGGTTTTTGTCCCCGGCTGGACCTTTGAGCCTCCGGGGGTTTTTATTTATCTTCGGGTTTTTTTCAGGAAATAGATAATCTTTCACCTTGGCTTGCGGTGATCAGTTAGAATTTAAGCGAAGTTTTTATTATTTGCCCCGGCACCAGGAATAAACGGCTGTAGATCGACGATGATGCGGAAAAAAGCGGGGAAGGCTGGCCGCCGGAAGCCTTTCCCGCTACCAGGTCATCTTAGCCTTCAAGAGATAAGCGTTCCTGTGGTCCGATTGTAAATACTGCCCCCTTTTTTTATAATTGACAAAAATTAAGTGTGAGAAGGATAAGATGAAAGTCAGTAAATTCAAGCAATATCTTCTGTCAGGCGTTTCTTATGCTATTCCCTTTGTGGCTTCGGGCGGAATTTTAATTGCCATATCGATCGCCTTTGCTCCGATGACCGCCCAGGGACCGGATTTCAGCCGGGCGCCTTTTCTCAAGCTGATTAACGACATCGGGGTGGCGGCATTTTCACTGCTGATTCCGGTTCTTTCCGGCTATATCGCCTTCGGCATAGCCGACCGTCCCGGCCTGGTTCCCGGGTTTGTCGGCGGATACATAGCCAATCAAGTAGGAGCCGGTTTTTTGGGCGGACTTATTTCAGGTCTTCTCGCCGGTTTTCTGGTTTTTTATCTTAAAAAAATAAAGGTTCCCCCTTATATCCGTCCGGTTATGCCGATCCTGGTTTATCCGGTAATTTCCTCGCTGATGATAGGCTTTTTCATGTATAAAGTTATCGGGGCTCCGATTCATGACCTGATGATGAGCATCACCCGCTGGCTCGAGGTGATGGGGACCGGCAACAAAATTATCTTAGCCATCATTCTGGGTTCGATGATCGCCTTCGATATGGGCGGGCCGGTCAACAAAGTGGCTTTCTTTTTCGGCGCAGCCATGATTCAACAGGGCAATTATTACATCATGGGGGCCTGCGCCTCAGCCATCTGCATACCGCCCCTGGGGCTGGGTCTCGCCACTCTTCTTAACAGGAAGCTCTGGAGCGAACAGGAGAGAGATGCGGGCATGGCCGCCCTGGCCATGGGAGCCATAGGAATCACAGAAGGGGCCATTCCTTTTGCCGCGGCTGACCCCTTCCGGGTTATCCCGGTGATCATGGCCGGGTCCAGCGTCGGTTCGGTGATTGCCATGCTGAGCGGTGTGGGCGACCATGCTCCCCACGGAGGTCCGATCGTTCTCCCTGTGGTCGACAACAGATTTATGTATGTCGTTTCAATAATCGCCGGGACGCTGTTTGTGGCTGTGGTGATGAATATAATCCGGGCAAGAAGCAGGAAAAAAGAAGAAGTCTCGAAGTCCTGAGCCCGGCCTTCAGTTCAGTTTTCCCTGAACAGAAATTTCCGGGGATATTTTCAACCGGCAGAGAAGTGATAAAATAATCCCTTAAAATTCTTTTAGCCGGAGGTTCAGATGAAACTGGTGGCTGTAACTGCCTGTCCCACAGGAATCGCTCATACCTACATGGCAGCCGAACAGCTGGAGCGAGCGGCGAAGAAGATGGGTTATTCGATTAAAGTGGAAACTCAGGGCGCAATGGGCATAGAAAACGAGCTGGAGCAGGAAGAGATCAACCGGGCAGACGCCGTTATTTTTGCTGTCGGCATCACCGTTCAAAAACCCGAAAGGTTTGAGGGTAAGAAAATCTTCGAATTTTCCGTTCAGGAAGCGATTAAAAACGCTGACGGAATACTTCAGAAAATAAGGGAAGAAATTGGCGGTTGAATTCACCTTTGAATTTCCTCTGCCTCTGGGACTTCACGCCCGCCCGGCCAGTTTCATCCAGGAGAAGTGTGAGAGTTTTCCTGGAGAAATTGTGTGGGAGAACCTGAGAACCGGAAAAAGGGCTGAAGGTCGGAGCGCCATTTCCCTGCTGACGACCGACACGCGCCAGGGAGACCTCTGCCGGGTGGTGGTGAAAGGTCACGGAGAAAAAGAGTTTGCGGCGGAATTTCAGTCGTTCCTGCTTGAAGAGCTGCCAGTCAGGGAAGAAAAAGCTCTGCGTCTGGAGCCGGAGGGAGAGGCCATCATTCCTGAAATCCTGCGGCTTCAAAAAGAAGTCTTTTTCGTCGGGTACCCGTCCTCCCCGGGCATAGCTGCGGGGAAGGTAATCCACGCTCGCCGGAAGCCGGCTCTCGCCAAATTGATTTCCGGCCGGGAGGGGATTGCCGGGGAGCCCGGAGAAGAAATTTCCAGATTAAAGAGAGCGCTTGAAGTTTTGCGGGAGGAACTCCAGAAAGAGATCAGCGAGAAAGAAGGAGCGGAGAAGAATATTCTCAAAGCCCATCTTTCTCTTTCTTCAGATGCGGCGCTCCTCAGCCGGGTGGAAGAACTGATAAGAAAGGAAAATGCGAAGGCCGAGTCCGCCGTTGTCCGGGCGGTGGAAGAATTCAGCCAGCAGCTCCTTCAGACCAGAACCCAGTTGATAAGAGAAAGGGTGGCCGATCTGCAGGATCTGGCGTTGAGGTGGCTGGAGAAAATGGGTGTAAGAGTAAAGTCCGGGGAACCCTCTGAATGGCCGGAACAATTTATACTGGTGGCTGAGGACCTGCTGCCCTCTGAATTTCTCAGCTATCGTCCGGGTCAACTTCTGGGGCTCGTTCTGGAAAAGGCCGGCCAGACCTCTCATACTCTGATCATGGCCCGGGGACGGGGAATTCCAGCTGTAACCGGCGTGTGCGAAGCCGGTCGGCTTATCAGCACAGGAGAAGAAGTAATAATTGACGGAAACCGGGGAGTGGTGGTGGTTTCTCCGGGCGAAGAAACTCAAAATTATTACCGTAGAGAAGTTGAGGCTGAGAGGGCTCTTCAGCAGATCCGCCAGAAAAAGGCTTCTCTGCCGGGCGTCACCGCCGATGGGAAGAAGATTGAGGTTGCCGCTAACATCGGGCATCCGGAAGAGCTGAAAAAAGCCTGGGATGACGGGGCTGAGGCGGTCGGAATATTCAGGACAGAGCTGCTGCTGTACGGAAAAGCCACACTTCCGGCTGAAGAAGATCAGTTTGTTCTTTACAGAAAAGTGGCTGAAGAGGCTGAAGGAAGGCCGATCATCATCCGCACGTTTGACATCGGAGGTGACAAACCAATTCCTTCAGTTAAGCTGCCGGAAGAACCCAACCCTTTTCTCGGATACCGCGGGATAAGGATTTATAAAGAATATTATGATTTATTCCGAAGCCAGGTGCGAGCCATCCTGAGGGCAGCTGCTTTCGGAAATCTACGCCTGATGTTTCCGATGGTGGCGCTGGTGGAAGAAGTCATCTGGCTCAAGGAACAGGTTAAAAAATTTGCTGCGGAACTCGAAAGCGAAGGACAGACCTTCAACCCGGCGCTGGAAATCGGCATTATGCTGGAAATACCCTCAGTGGCTCTGCTGGCGGATAAGTTTGCCCGGGAGATTGATTTCTTCAGCGTTGGTTCGAACGACCTGGTTCAGTATTTTTTCGCCGCCGACCGCGGCAACCCGCAGGTTAAGTATTTCCATCAGCCGCTAAATCCGGCCTTTCTCAGGCTTCTTAAGATGGCCATAGATAACGCTCATGCTCACGGCCGCTGGGTCGGGCTGTGCGGCGAACTGGCCGGAGATGCGCGCCTGACGCCAGTTTTTGTCGGCCTTGGTTTTGATGAGCTGAGCATGAGTTCAGCTTTTATCCCCGAGGTAAAATCGGTTTTGAACCGGCTGAAACAGTCAGATTGTCAGAGGCTGGTGGAAAGGGCGATGGAATCAGCCACGGCTGAAGAAAACGAAAAGCTTCTGGAGGAATTTTATCAGGAACAATTTCTGCCGGAACTCATCGAGCCCGGGTTGGTCAGTCTCGGAGCTGACTGCCGGTCGAAGGTTGAGGTGATTCAAAAGCTGGCGATAGTTTTTGAACAGTCCGGACGTGTCGGCAGCCGGGCGGTTTTTGAACAGGCTCTCTGGAAAAGAGAACTGGACATAGCCACCGAGATCGGGTTCGGACTGGCCATACCGCACTGTCAATCAGCGACGGTCAGGACCCCGAGCATCGGAGTTATGAGACTTCAGCATCCGGTTGACTGGCTCTCCAGGGAAGGACAGCCGGTGGACCTGGTCATCTGCCTGGCGATACCTTACGGGGATAAAGTGCGTCCAAAGCTTCAGTTGCTTCCGAAGCTTTCCCGGAAGCTGATACATGAAGAATTCCGGGAAGCACTGCGCCAGGCAAAGACACCGGAGGAAGTTGTGGCTCTGATCAAATCAGCCACCGGTTGACAGGCTGAAATTCCGCTGATTCTGTTGTTTTCTATTTTTTCCCGGTTGATTCCGGCAGTCGTTTGTATTCGAACACACCGCCGGGCTGCGAAACTTCCAGAGCTACCGCTTCGCCTTTCTGGTCGACGATAAATTTTATTCTGACAACTGAAACCTGTTTCAGGGTGAATTCGTCTCCCGGCACCGGAACCAGCTCGTAAACCGGTTGACCGGGCACAGCCAGGGTCAGCACCTCACCTTTAAGATCCACAGAGATTACCTGTTCGATAAGGCTGTATTTGCCGACAAATTTCTTCAGGAAGCCAGGGTCATAAAATTTCTCGTCCGGTTTTTTCTGGAATCTGATCGGGTCGGCCGCCGGCTCGAACGGCGCTGACAGTGCCGCCACGATTCCGCTGGCATCGGTTTCGAAGGTGATCTTCATGTTTTCAAACGTCGGATCGTCCCCGCGCAGGCCGTTAAAGGTTTCATAATGCCAGTGTTCGAGCGGGGTGGTGATGCCGTTGTAGATAAATGAAAGCTTTTTATCTTTGAGGATAACTTTCAGCTCTCCATAACCCGGATGAAAATAGGTGCCGGCATACTCTTCGAGCGGGTGAGCCGGGCGGGTGCCTTTAATCCGGCGAGTTTGCGCCTTCTGCTCCGCCTGAGCTTCCACTTCTTCGCCCTTAGCCATGTTGCGAGCAGCCTCACCGATCCAGTCGACCGGTTCCAGTCCGAGGAGCCTGTCAGTGAGAGTCCGGACAAGTAGTTCGGGCAGGGGTGTCCCGTTACGATTGGTAAGAACCACAAACCCGAAGCCATCCTTCGGGAGCATACTGACCAGAGCCGAGAAACCGTCGATATTTCCACCATGATAAACTCTCTGGTGACCTCGATAATGGTCAACAAACCAGCCAGGCGCGTAGCTGGCCGGGCTCAGGTGAACAGTCAGTGGTGTCTGGGCGATCGGCATGCAGGGAAGATGAAACTCTCCCATCGTTGCCGGGTTAAGCAACTGTTTCTGCTCAAATTTTCCCTCGTTCAGGTGGACCAGCACCCAGTTACTCATTTCCCGCACAGAGGAATTGATGGAACCGGCCGGTCCCATGTTGGTTATGATGCGAAATGGGATTTTTTCCAGTTTCTTCTGGCGATAAGCGTAGGGCTGAGCAAAATCCTGGTCTTTCTGAGAATCCAGCACCGAAAAGTTTGACCTTTTCATCTGGAGCGGTTCGAAAACGAGTTCTCTGATCGCCTGTTCCCAGGTTTTCCCGGTCAGCGTTTCCAGAAGATAGCCAGCGGTAAGATACATTAGGTTGTTGTACTGGAATTTTTCTCTCAGGTCGGCCGTGAATTGAAGATAGGCCAGACGTCGGACGAGCTCTTCCCGGCTTATCTGGTAATTGTTGTACCAGACCAGGTCATGACGGGGAAGACCCGAGCGATGAGTAACCAGGTCGCGCGGGGTTATTCTCTCGGTGATCAGCGGGTCGGAAAGCCGGAACCAGGGGATGCAGGTTCGTACCGGTTTATCCCAGCTCATTTTCCCTTCATCCACCAGACGGGCGAGAGCGAAGGTGGTGAAGGCTTTACTGGCCGAGCCGATGGCCAGGAGGGTGTCAGGAGTCATCGGCAGCCTGTTTTCCAGGTCGCGATAACCGTATCCTTTCAGCAGGATGATTTCTTTATCTTTGATAACCGCCAGGGCCAGACCGGGTACCTTTAAATCAGCCAGCGCTTTGTTGATGATTTCATCGGTACCCTCGAGGGCTTTTCTGGCGCGAGCTACCGGATCCTCTCCATGATTCAGGGTAAAGGGGAAGCTCTGTCCGGACTGACTGAAAGTGCCGGAGATCTTTTTTCCGCTTTCATCCAGTTTTCCCTTGAAAACGGGGTTTCCCGTCACGCCCGAAATGGCAAAACTGATTTCGCTGCCCTCAAGCCTGAAGTCAGAGAGAGGCAAGTCTCTGGCCTTTTGCATCGGGATCGATATCGTGCCTTCGAGCTTTTTTTCTGCTGACAGCTTAAAATCCACGTGGATTTCCAGTTTCATTCCCGGCAGCTCAATGGCTCCTTCCCAGTGCCCGGCAATAGTCTGGCTCACGTCTTCCTGCTGAGCCGGAAGAGCAAAAGAATGTGCGAAAAAAGGAATGCTCAGGCAAAAAATTATGATGAGAACCACGGCCCACTTTCTCATTAAGTCCTCCTTGGTTGATTGTTATCTTCCATAAAATATTGAATCCTTTCTGTTAAATCAACTTATATGCTGGCAAAACGATAATTTTTCGTTAAAGCTCTCCACGCTGCCTTCTCTTCCATTTCCTTAATTTTTTCTTTAATTAATTTTGGTTCGTTTTTAAGTCTCTCTCTGGACGTTTCAGAGTTCTGGTGGCGGACTCTGGCCTGATTTTAAGACTCCTTAATTCTATACGTTCAGGAACAGCTTGAGGTTCCGGGAAACAGGCAGGAGAATTATTTTCAGATATATTAATCGAAAGGGAACCGGAACCGGAGAAATTTCGTCTTTTAAGATGTAAGCTTTTTATAGCTTAAAAAAATTAAATTCTTCTGGCGAAGGAGGCAGGATGAAATACAGATGGCTACCTGAATTTTCTGCCAGGTTCAGTTTTTTGCGAATAATTATGACCATTTTCCTGGCGTGGGCTTCGGGCAGCGCCTGCGTCGACTTCGTCGATGCCACCTACAGATATGAGGAAGCTTTCAGTCAGACCATACAGGTTAAAGAACCAGGTTCTTTTTCTCTCTCGAACATCAACGGATCAGTAACCATCGTCAGCTCGCCGGTTATGGAGGTGAGCATTAAAGCCACAAGATACGCTCGCTGGAGGAAGGAAGATCTGAACAAAATTAGAATCGAAGTGGTCAGCGGCGAAAAGTCGGTGCTGGTGGAGACCATCCATGAGAAAAGAAACCTTCAGGTGAAGGTTGATTACGAAATAACCGTTCCGGAAAACATGGCGCTCGAGCTGGTAAGAACAGTTAACGGCCGCCTGGCGGTAAACGGCAGGTTTGACCGAGCCAGTTTGCGCACGACCAACGGCAGTATCTCGGGCAACATCCGGGCTGACTGGCTGGAAGCCAGCACCACCAACGGGAGTATTGAGTTAAGACAGGTCAGGGGAAAATGCAGTCTCAGAACGACTAACGGCAGTATAAGGCTGGAACTGGATGAGATTTCTTCTGACCTTGATGCTCGTACCACCAACGGAAGCATTATGGTCAGGGTTAAGGCTCAACCCGACGGCTATTTCAGCGCGGTGACCACCAACGGCAGCATCAGAGTGGAATATCCGGTCACGGTCGAAGGTCAGCTGAGCCGGAGGAGGGTGGAAGGGAAAATGGGCAGCGGGCAGGGTCCCAGAATTGAACTGAGGACGACCAACGGTTCAATCAGCCTGCTAAAATTTTAGTAATTTCTCGAACATCCCCGCCCATAGCCCGACACCGGTCTTGATAAGCGGAGAAATTTTTTTTCAAAAATAGAGTTCAACTTATAGATTTTTCGCCCGACGATGTATTTCTCTCCGGAATTGATTTAATGTCTTCCTGTCTGCCGGTCTGAAAGAAGTTTCCTCCGGAGCTCGTGAGAAGAGTCGATTTTAGTTACTTTTTAGTTTTTCCTGTAAGTTCTTCTATAGTCTGGTGCAGGCGTATTACGATGACCGGAGTCTTGATGTTCTCATAGAGAATTTTTGAGGCTTCCAGGCTGGAGCCGTAGAAAGCGTTGTTTGCTTCTCTGTTAACGCGCAGCGTGCCCCCTTTGATGGAAATTCCTGCAAAAAGACCTTTGCTCCTGGAGTAGGAATAAATTTCCGCTTCCATCTCCAGGTCGGTGCTGGCTTCAGCGCTCCGGCCGACGGGACCGGCCGCCACGCTCATGTCGGCTCCGAGAGTAATTTTGTTCGAGGCGATGTTTTCCACTCCCTTTCTATTTTTGAACACCAGCACCAGGTCAGCTTTCTGAACTCCGATCTGCCAGCCGAGGCTTCCGCCGATCAGGTCGATGAAAAGCGGGTTGCTCCACTGGCCGTCAGGCCTTTTAACCATGACAATGCCCCTTCCATACTGGCCGCCGATGCCCCAGGCAGCCTTGACCACGCCCGGAAAAATCGCCAGACCTTCGGCTTTTTCCAGCAACTTCAACGGGATGCCCTCTTCTTTAAGGCTGGTCAGGTCTTTTAAAACCTCTATGGCCCGGGTGACTCTTTCTTCTCCCGGCCGCCGGGCGCTTTTCTGCTGACCTGCGAACTGCGGAGAAAACAATAAGAGGACAAGGCAAAAAGCCAGAAATCCAGCCGGAAATTTCTCATGAAAATATTTTTTCTTGAGAATCATGATCATCCTGAACCTTCTCTTGAAATTTTTTATTTAATTCTAATATCTTTCTGACCATTCGGCAACCTCAAGCCAGCGAAGGGCTGGATGGTCTCCTCGGTTCTGTTGCCGGGTTTAGAGAAAGCGATTGCCAGAATTCGGGTTATCGGTTAGTTTATATAAGTCGGGAATCTGAAAGAGGGAGCTTTTATGGATATCTTTGGCAGAGCGTTTGAAGTGGTGGCGGCTCAGCTGGGGATAGCGGTCGTCGGTTTTCTGATCTTTCGAGGTAAAATCCAGGATAAGGAAAGCGTTCTAAAATTTCTTTCTACTCTGGGCATAGACCTGGCCCTTCCCTTTTTTGTCTTCAGCATCATCATAAAAAATTTTGACCCGGCTGCCCTTGGACGCTGGTACCTTTATCCTATCTGGTGGCTGGCGCTGACAGTCTGCCTATTTTTGCTTTCTCTGACTTTTACCTATGCCGCCAGGGAAAATAAAGAATTCTTTCTTTCTCTGTTTTTTCAGAATGGAATATTTTTTCCGCTGGCGCTGATGACTGGCCTCTTCGGCTCCGATTCAAGAGAAGTGGCCATGCTGTTAATTTTCATGATGTTTTATCCGAGCTTTTTTTTCCTGGTGATTCCGGCTGTTCTACGGGCGAAACAGAAAGCCAGCTGGCGACGAGTTGCCTCTCCGGTTTTTCTGGCTACGCTCCTGGCAATTGTACTCAAGTTAACCGCGCTTGATGTCTATCTGCCAGGTTTTTTGAAAAGCACTTTTCTGGCCATCGGTTCTCTTTCCACTCCGCTAATTTTTTTGATTTTAGGTGGCAACATCTACCTTGATCTGACTCAGTCCGGACGTTTTTTCCCTGCCCGGATAATAAAATTCGTTTTGATTAAAAATTTCCTTTTTCCAGCTATCGGTCTGCTGATGATAAAGTTTTCAGGAATAAGCCAGCCGTTATCTCTGATTATGATTTTGCAGTTAGCCGTGCCCCCACTGACCGTCGTCCCGGTTATGGTCGGAAGGGCAGGTGGGAATCGAGCATTCGTCAATCAGCTATTCGTGGCCAGCGCGATTACCTCCATCGTAAGCTTGCCCTTATTTCTTCAGCTTTTCTACCGGCTGGGACTTTAAATGCCCACGCAGAAAAATTTGCTGGAATAATTTACTTGACCGATGCGGCATTATAATGTAAAAGCATATAACAGAAACCCGGTCAGGAAGAGGTTTTGATGGCCAGAAATATTCTGAACAGAAGAAAGTTCCTGGAAACAGCAGGCGGAACCGTCGCTGGCATTTTAGCTTTCCGGCGGTCTTCGTTCTCCCGCGAAGGAGCAGAAAAGCAGAATAAACCAGCCGAACTTATAACCAGAACTCTTGGCCGCACCGGAGTTCGGGTTCCGATAGTTTCGATGGGCGTGATGAACGCCGACAACCCTGAACTCGTGCGGCGAGCTTACGAGCTTGGCATCAGGCATTTTGATACCGCTTACGTCTATCAACGCGGCCGCAACGAAGAAATGGTCGGTCGGGTGCTGGTGGAAGAGCTAAAGGTCAGGGACAGGGTGGTGATCGCCACCAAAATTCTGCTGCGTCCCCAGCAGCGCAGCCTTCCGGTTGAGGAAATGAAGGAAATACACCGCCGGATGCTGGAGGAAAGTCTTCGCCGCCTGCAGACAGATTACGTCGATATCTTATATTCCCACGATGTCTCTGACCCTGACTGGGTGAAGAATCCGGCCCTGATAGAATCGCTGCTTGCCCTTAAAGAACAGAAGAAGGTCAGGTTTATAGGTTTCAGCACCCATCAGAATATGAATGAAGTAATCAGGGCGGCTATGGAAGTTAAGGTTTACGATGTCATCCTGACCACGCTCAATTATTCACTCTATGACTATGCTGAGTATCTTGAGACTCTTAAACAGGCAGCGGCTCAGGGCATAGGGCTGGTGGCCATGAAAACCCAGTGCCAGCAGGCCTGGTACCGGGAATCAGTTCCTCCCGAAATGAGGCGTTTTTATGAAGGACCGATCATTCACAGCGCCCTGCTCAAATGGGTTCTCCGTCATGAGTTTATGGCCACGGCCGTTCCTGGATTTACCACTTTTGAGCAGCTGAATACTGATATTCCGGTAGCCAGTAATCTGGAATACAAGGAGGAGGAGAAGAAATTTCTGGAAGACCGGCTGGTAAAGCGGCAGATGGCTGCTGTCTGCCGGGCTTGCGGACAGTGCCTGCAAAGCTGTCCGAAAGGAGTGGACATACCGGTTGTGCTCAGGGCTCATATGTACGCCGCCAGCTACGGCAATTTCTACCAGGCGCGTGAGGCTCTTGACGGGCTCGAGCCGGAAAGAAGCCTCCAGCTCTGCGCCGATTGCCAGCAGTGTCAGGCAAAATGCGTCCGCGGGGTGAACATTGCCCGTCGCCTGGATGAATTGAAAATCCTGCTGGCCTGATTTATTTCGAGCCGGAGCTAAATCTTCAGCCCGGCCTTCTGTTCGAGGCAAGGAAATCTGGCTGGAGAAGCTTCTGTAAAAATACAGTGAAAAAAATAAAAGTAAAGAAATGGGAGAAACTCCCGGAAGCTGAGACGACTGAATCCCAGTAGAGGTTACCGGCATGACGAAGTCAGACAGAATCGTCATCAGGATTAAAAATCAGTTTTCTTTTCTTTTTCTCCCTGTATGTCTTATTCTGCTGCTGACAGTTTTTCTGGTCCGGGCCAGCAGCCAGCAGCTCGGACGGGAATTTGTCCGGAAGGAAAAAACTGCCGTTAAAAGTTCGCCGATTTCCAGGGTGATCATCGGCTATTACCCGGGATGGAAAAAATCCGAATTCAATCACACCCTGATCGATTTTTCCAGCCTGACCCATTTAGCGCATGCCTTCGCCTGGCCGGACAGCGAGGGCCATCTGGCTTTTTACAGCGATTTTATTTATCCCGAACTCATTTGGGCGGCTCACCGGTATTCCGTTAAAGTTCTTTTGAGTCTCGGCGGCTGGGGAAATTGCAGCGGTTTTCCTGCGATGGCCGCCTCTCCGGAGAAGCGAAGCCGCTTCATATCGCAGCTGGTAGATTTCTGTAATACCCATGGTTATGACGGGGTGGACCTCGACTGGGAGTTTGTCTCCAGCGAAGAGGAAAGTCGGAATTTTTCAGCCCTCGTTCGGGAGCTTTCAACCGCTCTCAAAGCGATGGACCCGCCGCGCCTTCTGACTGTGGCCGCTCCTTCGGGTCCTTACTGGGGAAAGTGGATAAATTTTGAAGAACTTCATCCTTTTTTTGATTACATTTCGTTTATGACCTATGATTATCATGGCCCCTGGAGTGACCATTCCGGTCACAACTCGCCCCTTTACACCTGTCAGAACGATCCCTGCGGTTCTTTCGATGACAGTTTCACCTATGCCATCATAAGAGAGATTCCTCTTGAGAAACTTCTTCTGGGAATTGCTTTCTTTGGCCGATCTTTCAACACCGGAAAACTATACACTCGTTTTACCGAAAGCCGGTCTTACAATTATTCAGACATTCAGAAACTGCTGGCTTCCGGCTGGAAATACAACTGGGATTTTTGCAGCCAGGTTCCTTTTCTTCTGAGTCCCGGCCGGGATGTGCTGATTTCTTTTGACGACATTCGCTCGGTTTTCCGGAAATGTCGCTATGTGCTGGAGAAAGGCGCGGCCGGCGTCATCATCTGGGAAATAACCGCCGATTATCACCGGGGGCGTCCGGAACTTCTGCAGACAGTTGCCAGAACCTTCCGCGGTCAGGCTGTTAAATAATCTTTTCAGACGACGGATTTCAGAAGATTTGCTTTTTCATCCAGAACCCGTTCTGAAATATTTCTCCAGGTAACTCTTTCAACCATAAGCTTTAATCCGGTATATATTGGTGTCGCTTTGTTGCGTTGCGCTTCGGTACGCAAGAGCAGTTCGAAGTATAAGGGCAGGGAATCATCAACCTTTCATTAAGTTTCGTCGGCAGGTTAGCGGTAGGAATTTATTTTCCGCGGAATGATGGATTGGTTCTCAATAAGCAAAAAGAGACTCGCACGGAATTCAAAAATGGTGAAAAAAATTTCTGAATTGTCTATAATTTTTCACATAACAAAAAAAGACGAATTTAAAAAGAGAGGTGGGTATGAAAGTTAAACCCGGGTTTAAAAGAATTCTCCTTCTCCTGCTTTTGATTTACTTTGCGCTGATGCTTCAGGTCAGGTCCGGTTCTGGCGGATCGGGTCAAGAAAAGTTCAGCAGAATGTCCATACCCGAAAATTTTTTCCCGGTGTCTGTCTGGTACACCGGCGGCAAGGTCAGAGCGCCGATGATAGAAGCGGTGACCGCTTCTTCCCGCTCAGAATGGAAGAAAGACCTGGAGCAGATCAAAAAACTCGGCTTTAACACTGTGCGTTGCTGGGTTGAGTGGGCCTACAACGAGAAGGAGGAGGGAAAGTACGATTTTTCCAGTCTGCAGCTTCTGACCGAACTGGCGGCTGAAGTCGGGCTGAAAGTTATCTGTCAGGTCTACATCGACTCCGCGCCGGAGTGGGTCGGGAAGAAATATCCGGATTCGGCTTTTGTCGCTTCCAACGAGCTCAGGATTCATTCTCAGTCTTCTCCAGGTTTCTGTTTCGACCATCCTGGCGTCCGGGAAAAAGTGCTGAACTTTTTTAGAGAAGCTGCCCGGGCGGTTAAGGGGAAACCAGCTTTCTACGGATGGGACCTGTGGAGTGAGCCGCACATCATCAACTGGTCGGAGGTTTATCACCTTGGCGACCTCAGGTATCTCATGTTCTGCTACTGTCCTTCGAGTCAGGCCCGTTTTCGAGACTGGCTGAAGAAAAAGTATCAGTCAATAGATAATCTCAACGAAGCCTGGCACCGCACCTACCGGGATTTTCAGGAAGTTGAGCCTCCCCGCTTCGGAACGATTCTGACCTATACCGACTATGTGGACTGGCAGGAGTACATCTCGGATAAGCTGGCCGAAGACCTGGCGCTCAAAGCCAGAGCGATAAAGGAAGTTTTTCCCGAATCGGTGGTGACCAGCCATTCGGCCATTCCAGGTCTATTCAGCCGTCCATCCTGGGACGGGACGCCGGACGACCGCAAGATGAACGACAGCGTCGATTATTACGGGGTGTCCATCTATCCGAAACATGCGGGGGCGGTCAGACCCTGGCCGCCTTTTTTCCGGGCAGCCGGGCTGGATTTTGTCCGCTCGATGAGCTGGATGAACGGCGGTTTTTATGTGGGCGAACTTCAGGCCGGCTACGGGGTTTTTGGAATGAAGGTCAGTGTGCCGGTGACCGAACAGGATCTTCGAGACTGGATCTGGAGCATGATGGCTTACGGAGCCAGAGCGGTGAATATATACGCCTACTATCCGATGAGTTCGGGTTACGAAGCCGGTGGCTACGGGCTGGTCGAGCTTGATGGCAAAATTACTCCGCGAGCTGAGGAATCCGGCCGGATTGCCCGAACGATCGATCGTAATATGAGTCTGTTCCTCAAAGCCAGGCCGCCTGAGTCCGAAATTGCTGTGGTCTACAATCCGCTTTCCCACATGGTCGGCGGTCAACAAACATTCACTTCCGAGGGACAGCCGGTCGGCTACAACAATCTGAGCGAATCGCTTCAGGGGGTTCACCGGGCGTTTTTCGAGCGGGGCCTGAAAGTCGATTTTCTTCATGTAAGAGACCTGAAAGAAAGAGCCTCTCGCTACCGTTTAATCATCGTACCTTATCCGGTCATGATTTCCCGGCCGTACGTTCAGGATTTGATCAGGTATGTGGAACAGGGAGGCACGTTGCTTCTGGAAGCCAGAGCCGGCTGGATCGACGAAAAAGGGTTAGCCTTTTCGGTAATTCCAGGAGGGGGTCTCGATAAAGTTCTTGGCTGCCGGGAAGCCGGGTTACTGCCCGTTCAGAAAACCGGGAAGATGGTTATAAGCCAGAAACATCCAGCTCTGCCCTGGCTGTCGCCCGGAGATGTCCTGGACACGGTGTTTTTTGAAGAAACCTTTGAGCTGACGGATAAAAAAGCAGTTGTTCTGGCTGAAAGTCCCGAAGGGAAGCCGATGCTGGTGCTGGCTCCTCACGGGCGTGGTCAGGCTCTTATTGCCGGTTCTTTTCCGGGTTCAGCTTATCATCATTTCAGAAATCCGAATAACGGGAAATTTCTGGCTGGACTGGCTGAGTGGCTCGGGATAAAACCTGATGCTGAAGTTTTCACAGAGCCTGAAAACTCACTGATAGAATGGCGCTGGCTGAACGGCCAGGATTATCGTCTGCTTTTTGTGTTTAACCGCGGAGAAGAAGATTGCAGTCTGAATTTCAGGGTGGAATCTCTCTGGACTGCCATCGACTTCCGAAATCTGGAAACAGGTGAAAAGGTTCCCCTCAGCCTGGAAAAAGGAAAGTTGAATTTCTCGCTGAAATTGGAACCTCAGGGGGTAAGAGTTTTTCTCCTCAGAAAAATTAAATGAGATCCTGATGGCAAGCCATATGAGGAAAAGAGTTTTTAGTTCAAAGTTTAATTCAATCCCCGAAATTCTTTTTATTGAAAAAATAGCTGTGCGGGTTCAAAATCAGGAAAATATGAAACATTAGGTAACAATATGAAACAAAAGAAAAAACAGAAGAAATGGCAGAATTCAGAGTTGAGAACGCTCGTCGGAGCCGTGGACATCGGGGGAACAAAAATTGCATCAGCCCTTTTCAGCCGGAGCGGTCAGAGACTTTTTGCCAGCCGGGTTCAGATAGCCGGCAGTGGAGGGAAGGAGGTCCTGGAGCAGGTGATTTCCATCTGTTATCAGCTGCTGGCTGAAGCTGAGAAACGGCGCTCCTGCCTGGTGGCCATCGGTCTGTGCGTGCCGGGTGTGGTTGATCCCGGAACCGGATTTGTCTGGGCACCAAATATCAAGGGATGGAAAAATTTTCAACTGATGAAAAGGTTGAAAAAAGTAATTCCCTGCCGGCTGACAGTCATCAGCGACCGGACAGCTTATGTTCTTGGAGAAAGCTGGAAAGGCGCAGCCCGGAACAAAAAAAATGTCGTTTATCTGGCAGTGGGCACCGGTATAGGTGCCGGCATCATGGCGGAAGGTTTGATAATCCACGGTCAATCTGACCTGGCCGGCGCTGTCGGCTGGATGGCTCTTACCCGTGAGTTTAAACCAGAATATGCCAGATGTGGATGTTTTGAGTGGGAAGCTTCAGGAGGAGCCTTTGCCCGGAAAGCAGCAGAGCTCATGGCTTCCTGCCCGGAGTTTTTTCCCGTTGAAAAAAGCAGGCCGATCACGCCGGCGGAAGCCGTGACTGAACTCTGTCAGGCAGCCCGTAATGGCCTACCTCAGGCGGTGGAGCTGGTTGAAGAAATTCAGGATTACTTAGCGATGGGAGTGGCCAACCTGGTTTCAACTCTAAATCCGGAAGTGATCGTTTTTGGGGGCGGATTGTTTCAATCGCCGGACCTTTTTTTTAAGACGCTGAGGGAAAAGTTCAAACGCTGGGCCCAGCCGCTGGCCGCTCGCCAGGTCAGGTTGAAACTATCTGCCCTGGGTCAGGAAGCGGCGCTCTATGGCTGTGCCCGTGCGGCCTGGATGATGATCGATGAACATGGCGGATGTTGTAAGAAGGAGCACCACTAAAAAGACGGGTGAAGCGATGAAAAATCAAGCGCTGAAACCTGGATTTTTTGCTCAAGCTCTGTATGGTGCTGAAAGCATTAAAAATTTTCAGCTTAAAGGAAAGATTCCGCAGGCTAAAAAGTTTTTCGTATAATAGAGCAAGGAGAAAACTTCATGTCGGCAGAAAAGTATTTTGATAGGATTCAAAAAATTATCAGTAAAATTCAAAAAACTCAGCTCCGGAAAATAAAAAAAGCGGGGAAGATAATGGCTGAAGCCATCGCTTCCGGAAATCGCGTTTATCTTTTTGGCAGCGGACATTCGGTCATCCCGGTGATGGATGTTTTTCCCCGCTATGGAAGTTTCGTCGGGTTTTATCCGCTCTACGAACCGAGGTTGATGTGGCATAACGTAATCGGTCCAGGTGGAGCCAGAGAACTCCTGTGGATAGAAAGGCAGGAAGGTTACGCCTCTGTTTTCCTCCAGAGTTATTCTCTTCAGCCGGGCGATGTGATGATCGTTTTTTCTCACGGCGGGCGAAATGCTGCACCGCTGGAAGTGGCCATCGAAGCTAAGAAGCGCGGTCTCAGGGTAATTTCTGTTTCCAGCCATCAGAATATGAAAGTTTCGCGCCCGTCTCATTCTTCCGGAAAATTTCTGGCGCAGATTGCCGACATCGCCATCGACAACTGCACGCCGCCGGAGGATGCTCTGGTTGATGTGGGAAGACAGGAAAAAATAGCTGCCGGTTCGACGGTGGCCGCGGTCTCGGTGGCTATGGCTCTTCTGGCTGAAGCCGGAGCTTTGCTGGCGGAACGGGGGAAATTGCCGCCCACGTTTGTTTCTCCAAACGTACCGGGGATTTCTCCCGACCATAACGACCGGGTTTACCGGGCTTTTACTGAATTTTATTACAGCCGGCCGGTGGGGGAAACCGCCGCCGTTGAAAATTATCAGCAACGGAAAATGGCCAGACTCGATAAAAAGAAAAAATGAAAATAAAATTTAACCGCCTGTGTACGGAGAAAAACCCGGGCGTTATGAGGTAACTTGAAGGAATTTAAAGTGAGGGAAGAGGTACATATGGAAAATATGAAGACCGTCGATCAGGAAAACTTAAAGGATTCCAGTCTTGCCTGGAAGCTGACGGCGGCCAGCTGTTCTTCGATTTTTATCTTCGGCATCGTCATGGCCATTCTCGGAGCGATCCTTCCGCAGCTGGTGGAGAAGCTTGACCTGCAGCGCGCTCAGGCTGGAAATCTTTTCTTTTTTATGAACCTGGGGATGCTGGTGGCCACGATGTTTTTCGGCCCGGTGGTGGATCGTTTCGGGTTCAAACTGCTTCTGGCTCCGGCCTCTCTGCTGGTGGGTCTGGCTTTTGCCGGGCTGGCTTTTTCCGGAACCTACCGGATGGTCATGCTGTCGGTGGTATTTCTCGGGATGGCTGGTGGAGTTCTCAACGGCGGAAGTAACGCTCTGGTTAACGACCTTCATCCGGAAAGAAGGGCGGCAGCGCTGAATTTTCTTGGCGTGTTTTTCGGTTTTGGAGCGATGCTGGTGCCGTTGATCATCGGCACTTTTTTAAGGCAGCTCGGTCTTCGTCCGGTGATTTTGATTCCGGCCGGGTTGAGCCTGGTGCCTTTTATTCTTTTTATGATCTTCAGCTATCCGCGGCCAAAGCAGGCTCAGGGGTTTGAGTGGAAACAGTTGAAAAAACTGGTAAGCTCCAGGCTACTCTGGCTGGCGGCTTTTGTGCTTTTCTTTCAGTCGGGCAACGAATTTTCCGTTGGCGGCTGGCTCAGCAGTTATTTTCAGGAGAGGTTCAATTTCAGCCTCAGCAGTTCAGCCCTGATTCTTTCGAGTTACTGGTTTTTTCTGATCGTCGGGCGATTCCTCTATCCGGCTGTAAACCGGGCCTGGAAAAGAGAAAATGTGGTGCTGGCGAGCGTTCTGCTGGCGCTGATTTCAGTGGTCGGACTGATGCTCAGCCCCTCTGGGTTGCTGGCCGCAGTTTTTGCTCTGTTAATCGGCCTGGGGTTTGCCGCCATCTATCCGACCACTCTTTCGGTTATCGGAGAAAGATTTGCGCAGTTTTCCGGAACGGCTTTTTCTCTGGCCATCACCACCGGGCTGGCTGGCGGCATGCTGTCTCCATGGTTGATAGGTCAGGTAAGCCAGAACAGTTCTCTTCGAAGAGCTCTTCTGGTGCCGGTTTTCAGTCTGATTATGATTCTGGCGCTGCAGCTGGCCATCAGGAAAAAAGTGAGTTCCAACGCCTTGAAATCAAACGCAGTTTCCGATGAAGGTGAAGACTGAGAAAGCGAAACAGGGATTTATTAAAAAGGGGAGCAGGTTTTTGCGCCAGGACAGGGCTGGAATAAAAAAATAAAAATCGCCATGTCCGGTGAAATGGATAAAAATCAAACCGGAGGGTTGAAAATGAAACAAAATGTGGCGGGGAGAAGAAATACCGCGGGCATTTTTGCCGTGTTTCTGACAGTTATACTGGTGTTTCTTCTGGTCAGGGCCAGAGAACTTGAGGAAGGGGCTCAGCCGGTGGAACTGATAGTACGGGGCGATGATATGGGCATGACCCACTCTGCCAACGAGGCGTTTGAGATAGCTTTTAACCGGGGAATTCTGACGGCCGGCGGCCTTCTGGTTCCGGCGCCCTGGTTTGAAGATGCCGCCAGACGCTGTCGTGAAAACTGGCAGTGGTCAATCGGTGTTCATCTGTGCGTTAATGCCGAGTGGAAGGACTATCGCTGGAGGCCGGTTCTGCCTTATAATCTCGTGCCGACGCTGGTGGATGAGGAGGGTTATTTTTTCCCGACGGCCAGAGATTTCCTTGCAAGAGACCCCCGCCCTGAGGAAGTCGAAAAAGAGCTTCGGGCTCAGATCGATAGAGCCTTAAAGTATGGTCTTCGACTTGATTACCTTGATACTCATATGGACAGTCTTGAGACCAGAGATGAATTCCGGGCGGTTGTCAGAAAGCTGGCCAGGGAATACAGGCTGCCGATTTCTGGCGAATGCGGGGAAGACCGGGAATTTTTTAACATCTATGATGTCCCACCCGAATTGAAGGAAAAAGTTCTTCTGGAAAAACTTCAAACGGCTAAACCCGGACTGTATCTTCTGGTGGTTCACCCCGGTCTTGACACTCCCGAGGAGAGGGCCATCGTCGACCTTAATCCTGACGGCCTGAAAGATGTCTACCGACACCGTTCAGCTGAGCTAAAGGCCATCACCAGTCCCGGGGTGAAGAAGGTCATTGCGAGAAGAAATATCAGGCTGCTGAGCTATCGGGACCTCCGGGAGCAGGGGCGGGTGAGTATGGACTGAAAAGCTGCGTTCAGAAAAATGCGGGATCAGTCATTCTCCTGGAAAAATTCAGGTATCAAAATAAAAAGATGATGATTAAAATAAGGATGCTGAAACTGATCGGTTTGGACCTCTAACTTATGTTGTTCTTCCGGTGGTAAAATTCAGATGGTAATTTTATTTCAGAAAGGAGGAATTTCGGGATGAAGAAGATAGTCATAAAAGGAAATCTAATTCTTAAGGACCGGGTGGCAGAGAACGGAGCGGTGATTGTAGAAGACGAAAAAATCGAAAAAATTCTGCTGGATGTTTCCGGAATAAACTTTCAGATGGAGGGAATCTCAGAGATACACGATTACCGCGGGCAGTGGGTAGCGCCGGGTCTGGTGGACGTGCATCTTCACGGAGCTCTCGGCCATGAGGTTATGGATGCGAACGTTGATGGGCTAAAAGAAATTGCCGCTCATCAGGCCGCCTGTGGAGTGACGGCGTTTTTCCCGACAACGCTTACCGCACCCCTTGATAGAATCCTTGAAGCCATACAGGCGGTCAGGGAAGCGGCATCACAAAAACTGCTGTCCGGGATTGCCGGCATTCATCTTGAAGGTCCATACGTCAGTCTAAAAAGAAAAGGTGCCCAGGACCCGAAATACGTCCGGGAGATTCAGGAATCTGAACTTAAAACTCTGCAGGAAGTTCTGGGGCCGCTCAAAACACTGATCACCATCGCTCCGGAAACCGGCCGGAACGTTAGCTTTATACCGAAGATAGTTGAAATGGGCTGGGTGGTCTCAATAGGGCATTCTGATGCGACCTATGATGAAGCGATGGCGGCCATAGCTGCCGGCGCCAGCCACGCTACTCATCTTTTTAATGCCTGGCGGGAATTTCATCATCGGGAACCGGGAGGTCTGGGAGCGGTTATGGACAGCGATAATGTATTTGCTGAATTAATCTCTGACGGCATCCATGTGCATCCATCTTTTATCCGGCTGGCCGTGTTTCGAAAAAAACCTGAGCGCGTCTGTCTGATAACTGATTCACTCAAAGCGGCCGGACTTCCCGACGGAACGTATGACTGGGGAGACATGCAGATTGTTCTCCGGGGAGCCGAGGTCAGGTTAAAGGATTCAGGCGCTCTGGCCGGGTCGGTTCTCCGTCTGAATCAGGCGGTGAAGAACGTCCTGAAATGGACAGGTCTTCCAGTGCCAGCCGTCATCAGGATGGCTTCACTCAGTCCGGCTGAAAGCGTCGGTCTCGAAAACATAATGGGCAGTCTGGAACCGGGGAAACTGGCTAACATAGCGGTTTTTGATTCTGAGTTTCAGACGCTTGCCACTTATGTAAGGGGTCATAAAGTATACCCCTGAAGGGAGAGGAGGTGGAAGAGATGAAAAAAGCAATTATGTCTATCAGGCTGCAAAATGGCAGCCTCCGGATGTTAACCGTTTTTTTGTTAATGGCGGGGGTGGTGTTTTTTAAGAGCTTCCTGCTCGGGCAGCAGAAAACTACAGCTGGTCTTCAGGCGCTTCCTGGGTTTGAGTATAGATTTCAACCAGCGCCCGCCAATATCGCTGGATTTCCTGATTGTTCCTTTACCCGGCCTTTTGGTTACCGGATGGAAAAATTCGGCAGAACCGCGGTCGAAGGAAATATTGACAACGACCCTGAAGGAAGCGCCTGTCCTGTGGGAGGATTGGGGGCAGGCGGGTATGAATGGACGTTCAGCGGTCGATTTCGCTACTGGTTTCTCAAATCCGGCTGGTATGTCGACGATTATCTGCCGGCCAGCGCTTTTCACGTTTTTATGAAAAGGGGAGACCGAAAAATAGTTCAGACGCTCTCGGCCGGAAGACCGGAAAAAGTCCTGGAGAGCTGGAAATGGGATCTCGCGCCTGGAAGCGGCGACTATTTTGCTCTTTATCCTAAAAGCGGTTTCTCGTTCGAAAAGAAAAAGGACTGGCCGGTGACTCTCGCTGTGGTTCAATTTTCTCCGGTTATTCCGCACAACTACCGGGAAAGCAGTTATCCGGTAGCGGTGTACAGATGGATAATTAAAAACCCGGCAAAATCAGAAGTGGAAGTGTCGTTGATGTTGACCTGGGAAAACATGGTGGGCTGGGAGGCGCGCTGGCCTGGCGGAAAGGCGCCGGCCACACAGTTCATCTGGGACAAGAACAGTGCCGGAAATTTCAGCGAGTTTTCAGAAAACGGCCCGCGGAAGGGAATAATCTTCCGTCGGAAGGGGATGAACATAAAATCCGGAAATGCCCTTTCCGGCACGATGAGCATCGCTGTGCTGGAGGTTCCCGGAGCAGAAGTGAGCTACCTTCTCGATTTTGACCCGACCGGAGATGGCTCGGAAGTGATGATTCCTTTTGCCGGGAGCGGCCGTTTGCCTTCAGGACCGGCTCAACCAGCCTCAAGGTCAAAACGTTCAGCTTCGGCTCTGGCCGTAAAAATAAAACTGAAGCCCGGTCAGAGGCTGGAAATTCCCTTCGCTGTCAGCTGGGATTTTCCGTATTACGAATTTGAAAAAGGTGTGAAATATCGCAAGAAATACACCGAGTTTTTCGGAGACAGCGGAGAAAACGCCCTGAAGATTGCCTTTGAGGCTCTCGACCACCACCGGGAATGGGAAAAAGCCATAGACAGCTGGCAGGCGTCTATCCTTAACCGTAAGGAGCTTCCTCCCTGGTTCAAGCAGATTCTCTTCAACGAACTGTACGTTCTTTCAGAGACTGGAATCTGGGAAGCTACCACCGACCTTTTCACCTACCTTGAGAGCGCTGATTACCTGATGTACGGCACCTTTGACGTTGACTCTTACTGCTGGCAGCTGCTGGAGCTCTGGCCCGAGCTGGAATGGCGGAATATCAGATATTTCGCTCAAACCATCAGGATGTTCGACCCGGCTTATAAAATTTACCAGTACAATGTAACATTTCCGGATGAAGTTCCGCCTGATAAAAAGGGCTATTACTGGAATGTGAACAAAGAACCAGGGATGATTCCGCACGACCTCGGTTCTCCCCGTGGCAGACCCTGGGTGGTTATGAACGCCTTTGACTGGCAGAACGGAAATGTCTGGAAGGACCTGAATCCGAAGTTTCCCCTCCGGGCTTTAAGGGATTATCTGGCTGTCGGTCGGAAGGATGTGGATTTTCTCAGGGAAGTGTTTTACTCTTCAGTCCTGGCTCTCGACACCCTGGAGAGTAAATTCGGGCATCCAGAGTCTCACATTCCTCAGAATGAAGCCATTCCCGACCAGACCTATGACACCTGGCGGATGAAGGGCACCAGCGCTTATGTAGGCCTTCTCTGGCTGGCTTCTCTTAAAGCTACAATAAAACTGGGAGATCTTTTGCTGGAAAACGGAATACATCAGGTGGAAGGGTTGAATGTGGACCGGGTGCAAAAAAAATATCTGGCCTGGCTGGCAGCCGGGAAGGCTGAAATTCAGAAGCTCTGGAATGAGGAAAAAGGATATTTTCACATAGACAGTCATACTGATGACATCATGACAGATCAGCTCTTCGGTCTGTGGTATGCGGCGATACTCGGGTTAGAAAAAAATGACCCGGTAATCAGCTCGACGCAGATAAAGCGATCGCTGAACACTATTTTCCATCATAACGTCGCCGGTTTCGGTGATGGCTTGATGGGGGCGGTTAACGGCCGGAAAGCTACAGGTGAACAGCTTCTGAGCCAGCAGGGAGATGAAGTCTGGGTGGGAACAGCTTACGCTTTCGCTGCTAACTGCCTTCTTCACGGGTTGAGAAAGGAAGCCTGGCAAACGGCCTATGGAATTTACCGGGTGGTCTGGAGTCCGGAAGGACAGGGTTATTTCTTCAAGACGCCGGAAGCCTATCTGAACCCGGAAGAGAAAGTCTGGAACAGACCTGACCAGAAATACGGCCAGAGGCTGTTCCGGGCGATGAAATACATGAGACCGGGAGCGGTCTGGGCTATTTATCGCGCCTGGCTTGAGAGCGAAAAATAAAAAGGATGGAAATTTTTTCAGCTGAATAGAGTGTCATTCATTTTTCCGTATCAGTTCAGAGAAGAAGTTTCAGGCGCTTTTTTCTGAACGTTTATAAAGCATGATAAAAGGCGTGAGACAGCAATCGGAAAATTGATACAGGTGTAAAAATGTAAGCTTTCCAGACCGATGTTTTTTTCAGGAATTTTTCAGGTGTTATATAATAGCTGTGGTCAGAGTAAAATGGTGACTGCCTGATGAGCGGAAAGAATAACCGGCAAAAGCCTCATCCGGAAAAAAGCCAGCGGAAGAGTCCGGCTGTTATCCATATAATTCTGGGAATAACAGTTCTGATAGCTGCGGGCTGGCTGGTCTGGAAAACCTGGCTCCAATCGCCATTTTCTCTAAGAGATTACTGGAAAAGACAGAAGATAGACCGGCCGAACGTCCTTCTGATCACTCTTGACACCACACGCGCCGACCATCTCCCGCTTTATGGCTATAACGGAGTCCAGACTCCTCATCTTAACGAACTGGGAGAGCGGGGTGTGGTGTTTGAGCAGTGCGCCACGGTGTCTCCGCTGACATTGCCGGCTCACTGTTCGATACTCACCGGTTATTATCCGCCTTACCACGGGGTCAGGGTGAACGGCAACAACGCACTTTCTGATTCTGTAACCACGGCGGCGGAAATTTTTTCCAGAGCCGGGTATAAAACTGCTGCTTTTATCGGAGCTTTTGTGCTTGACGGTCGCTGGGGACTGAAGCGGGGGTTTGATCATTATGACGACCAGTTTGACCTGAAAAAATATAAACAGCTGGACCTGGGAACAGTGCAGCGGCCGGGAAACGAAGTGGCTGATGCCGCTCTCCGATGGCTGGAGGAAAACGAGGGAAAGCCATTTTTTGCCTGGGTTCATTTCTATGACCCCCATCTTCCTTATGAGCCGCCAGAGCCGTATTTTTCTCAGTATAATTATTTCCCTCCGGTTAGCCTTTATGATGGCGAAATCGCCTTCATGGATGAACAGATAGGTAGGATTCATAACTGGTTGAAAGCGAAGGGACTCGACCGTCGGACGGTGATCGTTCTGGTGGGAGATCATGGCGAGGGGCTTGGCGATCACGGGGAACTGGCTCACGGATTTTTTATTTATGATTACGCTGTTCATGTGCCGCTGATTATGGTTTGCCCCGATCCCCGGCTGCAAAAGGTGAGGGTGCCGGTTCAGGTCAGTGTGGTGGACATTCTTCCGACGATCGCCGCGCTGGCCGGCCTTGAGATTCCTCAGACTCAGGGACGTTCGCTATTAAGGCTTATGCTGGGCAAAAAAGAAAAGGAATTTCCGGCTTACTGCGAATCTCTGAGCCCGAATCTTCATTATGGCTGGAGTCCTCTTCTTGGAATCCGGACTTCCAGGTTTAAGTTTATAGACGCTCCCCGGCCAGAGCTTTATGACCTGAGGTCTGACCCGAAGGAATTGAATGATGTGCAGAATCTGTATCCCGAAGTCGGATTCAGGCTTAAAAGCGAACTCGACTCCCTGGTGGAAAAAATAAGCCTGGGCGCTCCTGAACCCCAGGCCGCCAATCTTGATTCGCAGACGATAGAACGACTCGCCGCTCTCGGATACATCGGAGCTTCGGTGGCCATGAAAACCAGACCGGCCAGGGAGCTGGCTGACCCCAAGGATAAACTTGAAATCTATGAACTCATTCAACAGGCCGGGGACCTGATCAACCATGAAAAATATGAGCATGCAGCCCGGAATCTCGAAAGGGCGCTTTCTCAGGAGCCGGGAATTCCTCAGGCCCGGCTGCTCCTGGCCACCTGCTACACAGAACTCGGCCGTAAAGCTGATGCCCGTCGTATTCTGGATGAAATACTTAAAGAAGATCCGAATTCGATTCAGGCCCTCATCGGACTGGCCAGCATTCTGCTGGAAGAGGGCAGGGAAGATGATGTTCTGGCGCTGGCTCAAAAAGCCCTTTCCATTGACGACCGCAACACTCAGGCTTACATCCTGATGGGCGAAGTGTACATGGCCAGGATGGAACATGATAAAGCTCGTCCCTATCTGGAAAAAGCTGTGGCCATTCAACCTAAGATCACCCGCAACGTTTTGAACCTGGCGGTATGTTTGATCGGATTGAAGGAATATGGTCAGGCGGAAAAGCTCCTCCATCAGGTGATCGAGGAGTACCCAAAATTTCCGCTGGCGCATTTTCATCTTGGCCTTTTGTATGAAGAACAGGGAAAGCTTGATGAAGCCTGTCAGGCTTACGCCCGGGAAATTGAATATTATCCAGACCATTACCGTGCCCGCTTTAATCTCGGCAAGCTTATGCTGAAAGAAGGTGACCTGGATGGATATCTCGAACAGATGGAAAAAGTGATGAGAACAGCTCCTGAACAGGCAGAAGGATATCTTTTTCTGGCCAGGGGGAAGCTCCTGCGAAATGATCATCCGGAAGAAATTCTCGAGCTGGTGAAAACCGGTCTGAGCAAAGCGAAAACTCCCGAGCTTCAAGCTCTGGGTTATTTTCTTCTGGCTGATGTTTACAGCCGGCTCGGTCAGCCGGCCAGGGTGCAGCAGGCGCTGGCTCTGGCCAATCAATATAAAAATCAGCAACAGGAGTTAAGAAAATGAAAGGAACAAAAAAAGTACTGAGAAGTTTATCCCCGGCGATTCTCGCTGTGGTGTTAATTATTTCATCCGGTCTGGCTCAGTACCGCGAATATCATATCTTTGGTGTGGTGGTGGACACTGAGAGGAATCCTGTGCCGGGGGTTGATATATTCCTGAAGGATCTAAATACCAGTCGCAATTACCGGGTGAAGACTGATAAAGGCGGTAAATACGTTCTCTCCGGCCTGCCGCATGGCCGCTATCAGGTGACGGTGAAAAAGGATGGGTATGAAACAAGAACCTTTGAATGGGATTTATCCCAGCCGCAGGAGAGGATGCAGAAGGTGGAAATGGAAACCATCATCATAGCTTCCACCGAAAAAATGAAAACGCTGTCGGCTCTGAAAGAATTGAAACAGGCTGTAGCCGAAGTGATGGAGAAAATAAACAAAAATGAGCTGGAAGAAGCTCTTTCCATGCTTAAGGAGCTGGTGGAGAGATATCCGGATGACACCAACGTTCATTACCTGCTCGGTGTTACTCTCGGAAGGCTGCACCGGTATGAAGAGGCCATTCCGGAGCTTACCCGGGTGACCGAGCTGGCTCCGGAGTTTGCTCCCGCTTATCAGCAGCTCGGTTACAGCTATCAGAATCTCAAGAATATGGAGAAAGCGCTGGAGAATTATAAAAAATCCGCGGAACTTGACCCTTCCAATTTTGCCAACCTTTACAATCTCGGCCTGATACTTTTTGAAATGGACAGGGTGGATGAATCGCTTGGTTATTTTGAGAAGGCTCTTACCATAAAAGCTGACGATATCGACACGCTGGAGATGATCGCCAGATGTTATGTAAATAAAGGAGATCTGCCGAAAGCTGTAGAATTTCTGGAGAAAGCAAAGGCTGTGGCCAGGGATGAGGAGAAGATAAAGTTTCTCGAAAGCTTTATTTCAACGCTCAAAGCGCAGATAAAAAAGTAAGACCGCGCGCGTGTATGCTGATAGAGGCGGATGATTCGAAAGCGAGGATTATCAGGCTGAATTTCAGAGAAAAAACTTGACATTTATGTCCTTAAAGAGGATAAAATAAATTTAGCATAATTTTGAAGGAAAGGAGGTGGGAATGGTCGGATTTATCCATGAAGAAAAGGTTTAAAGGGTTTCTTCCTGCTTTTTGCTTTTGCGGGAAGATGGTTTAAAGGAAGAAGGAGGTAAAAAATGAGAAAGGTGTCAGCAAGAGAAAAATTATTCTCATTTGCTTTGATTATCCTTCTGGCAGCGCCGCTGGCTTTTTCCCAGACAATTGAATACGGGAAGATTACAGGGACGGTGGTGGACGAAGAAGGCTCTCCGCTCCCCGGGGTGACTGTGGAAATTGCCGGCCCCACGCTGATGGGCGGGAAGAGAGCCACAACAACCTCAGCCCGCGGCAGTTACGTTTTTATGAACGTGCCGCCAGGCAGGTATAATCTGACCGCTTCTCTACCAGGTTTTAAGACCACCAGACAGGAGAACATTGTGGTCACGGCTGGAGCTTCGGTGGTCGTCGATGTGAAGATGGAAATCGGTAAGCTGGAGGAAACTGTCACCGTCACCGCAGCCGGACCTGTGGTCGACGCCAAGACTTCGACCGTGGCCACCAACATCCAGAGTGAACTGCTGGCGAAGCTGCCGACCAGCCGTGATGCCTTCTATGACCTGGCGCTGAGCACGCCGGGAATGGTGGCTCAGGGCAAGGACGGCAGCTGGCTGCCCAGCCCCAATGCTTACGGAGGCGCTTCTAACGAGAATGTGTTTTTGATCAACGGCGTCAACACCACCAACCCCAGGTCTGCCGCTTACGGCTCGCTGGTTAACGTCAACTACAACGCGGTGGAAGAGGTCAGAATCATCGCCCTCGGTTCAAAGGCTGAATACGGAAGCTATTCCGGCGTGGCTATCGACGTTCTGACCAAATCCGGGAGCAACGAATTTCACGGCAACTTCATGGTAAACGGCGCTCCGAAAAAATGGATTGCCGATAACCAGCCAAAACCGCAGAGCCCGGGCGAAGCCGTTGACCTCGGACCACTCGGTCCTTTTGGCGAAAGACTTTTTATCGGGCCCGGCGACGATATTCTTAACAAGAATGTGAAAGAGTATGAGTTCAATTTCACCGCCGGAGGTCCGATTCAGAAAGACAAACTCTGGTTCTATGGCGGTGTGGACTACATTCGCGCGGAATCCAAGACACCCTTCTGGCCGGTGCTCAACAGGTACTGGGGAAGGTTTGGCGATATAAAATTGACCGCTGAACCCTGGAGCAACCATCGGGCCTGGATTTCCTACCATTATGAGAGAAATAAAGGCGATGGCTGGACCTGGAATCCGCACTGGGATCCAACTATGACTTACGGGCAGAATAGCTCCACCCACAGCATCTCCGCTCAGTGGCAGTTCATGGCCACCGGCAAGACAATTTTTACCGTCAAATATCTGGGGTTCTGGCGCGACGACCAGCCGTTCATCCCGGCTGACGCTCCTGACCATCCGGGTTACATCAACTGGTGGAAGTGGAATGTCTACGGCATAAACGGCGCCTTCCCCTACGTTGAAGCGCAGAAGTCCAGCCGCAACACCATCCAGGGTGACGTTTCCTATTACGCCGAAAACTTCCTGGGCGAACATGACATTAAATTCGGAATTCAGTACACCAGAGGCCGCGGCAACTGGCTGGGCGGTTACTTCCACAATTATGCGAATTTTGCCTACCCGGCTCCCTGGACGCAGAATATTAATTATCTGCGCAACTGGTATGGAGCCACCGGTCTGGTGTTTTACAACAGGCAAACCTGGCTGAATCCATTCCTGACCGTAAGAACTGCCGACCAGTTTGGCGTGTTCCTGGATGACCAGTGGACACCGACCAGGAGGCTGACCGTCAACCTGGGTCTGCGTTTTGACCGCATGACCACAAAGTACGGTAAAGGCAAAGTTTATGAATACATCAACTCGCCTGAAGAAATTAACACCAATTTGAGAGTTCTCAGGGAGAGACAGGGCACCGGCAACATCTTCGATTTCAAGCTGTTCTCTCCGAGAATTGGATTAACCTATGCGCTGACCAGGGATATGAAGACGATATTCAGGATCAGCTACGGCCGTTACTATCTGCCGCTCAGCGTCGAATACCTGAGAAGGTTCGGTCCGGATATGCCCGTGGCCAACATCCACTACATCTTCTATAACATACCCTTTGATCTGGTGGATCTTAATGGTAATGACTATGTTGACCCGGATGAAGTCACCAACGCTGCCAGATATCTGCATGGCGATACCTATGTTGACCCGAGCGCTCGTCCTGATTGGTGGCAGGAATATCAAACCACTGACTATTCCTGGCAGCTTAAAGTCAAGGAAGGCACGAAGGATCAGCATACCGACCAGATCACGGTTAATTTCGAGCGCGAAATAATCAGGGATCTTTCTTTCAGCGCTACCTACATCTGGAAGAGAACAGCCAACATCTTCGTCAACTGGCCTCTGAATGAAGTAACTCAGGAACCTTTTGAATATGAGCGGAAAGCCTTCACCACTATGTACGGTGAGGAGGTCATGCTGTACAGTGTCGTGCTCGAGGATTATAACGGTGATGGCCAGATAAACGGCGCCGATGTTGGCTGGATCGGTTCACATCTCGACCACATGGTCCAGAATATGCCCGAGATTGACGGCATCAAACCGCGTCGCCTGTATCAGGGACTGCAGTTTATGCTGAACAAGCGCTATTCCAATCGCTGGCAGATGCTGGCTTCTGCCCTGTTCTCGTGGTCTGATGGCATGGCCATGAGGTCGGTGCGTCAGGACTTCAATTTTGAAGGACCGATGGTCATGGATACGACCTTCTTGGCCGGGTTGAACCAGACGATCAACAACATGAAGGGACCGCTTCCGCATACCCAGAAGTTCGAGTTCAAACTGTCGGGCTCTTACCGCATACCGGTAGTCGAGATGGATATCGGTCTGAGATTCAGGTACAACTCCGGCCGTCCGCTCTGGCCGCTGCAGACCTATCCGGTGATCACCCAGTGGGGCTATCCAGCCGGACTGGTGGTCAACACCGGAGACAATTACATCGTGGCCATCGACCCGACGAAGCCCTGGTATCTGCCTCATGAAAAGGTTGTTGACCTCAGGCTGGATAAAGCTTTCCGGATTAAAAATGCCGGGTACATCAGGCTGGCTGTCGATATTCTGAACCTGTTTAATGAGCACGCGGTGGTCAACGCCGGTTACGGCGGTCCTCATGAACCGCAGATCGGCCGGGTGTCCGGTATCACCTATCCATCGAGAAAGATCAGGCTGAATTTCAGCTACGAGTTCTGATTCTGCCTGGGCTCAAAGCCGGGGCGTCCGGTGTTTGCCGGGCGCCCTTTTTCTTTTTGCCAGTTTGGAATAAAGAGCTATAATTTATTCATGATAAAAAGGAGAGGGATTTCAGAAAGCGCCTTTTTTCTTCCGGTAATAATTTTATTTTCTTCGCTGTTTTCATCAATGATTTCTTCTCCCGGGCTGCCTGAAAAATACCGGCGGTGGCTGGAAGAAGAAGTGGTGTACATCATCACGCCGAAGGAGAGAGAAGTTTTTCTAAAGCTTCAGACCGACCGGGAAAGAGATATCTTCATCGAAGCCTTCTGGAAGCAGAGAGACCCGACTCCAGGCACTCCGGAAAATGAATTTAAGGAAGAGCATTACCGCAGGCTTAACTATGCCAATCAAAACTTTGGCCGGGGAAGCGGAAAGCCCGGCTGGAAGACCGATCGCGGTCGGGTTTACATCATCCTCGGACCTCCGAACAACATAGAAAGTTATGAAAACATTATGGGGGTTTATCCGACCCAGATCTGGTTTTATTACGGAGATCCCCGCTACGGGCTGCCGGCAGGTTTTAACGTGATTTTTTTCAAGAAAGAAGGTACCGGCGATTACATCCTTTATTCACCTTCCGATCACGGGCCGCAGGCTCTTATTGCCGATTATCTTTACAACGCTAAGGATACTCGCGACGCTTATCAGCGGCTTTATCAGCTTTCGCCCAACTTAGCCGAACAGACACTCACGCTGATTCCCGGACAGAAGCCCGAGCCAGGAATTATTGACCTATCCTCCAACCGTTTGTTGGCCGCCATCATGGCTCTGCCGCAGAAAAAAGTTGAAGACGCTTACGCCGAAGCCTGGTTCAGGCATAAGGATCTGATTGAGGTTGAATACAGCACAAACTACATCAGATGTGATGGCGACCTCTGGGCTGTCCGCAGTTCTGAAGGTCATTATCTCGTTCATTACCAGGTGGAACCGGCAAAGCTTTCAGTCGTTCAGGATGGTTCGGACTACATTGTCAGGTTTGACCTTAACGGCCGGATATCCGACGAACAGGGAAGAACCATCTACCAGTTCGAGAAGACCTTCCCGCTTAAACTCACCCGGGAAGAGCTCTCGGAAATCGGGCGAAGGGCGGTCTCGTTCCAGGATGTCTTTGCTCTCGTTCCGGGAACCTATACGGTTGATCTGCTGCTGAAAAATCCCCTGTCGAAAGAATTTTCCAGTTTCTCCCGACGGCTGGTCCTGCCCGCCCGACTGGAAAAACCTGCGGTCAGCCGGATTCTGCTGGCCTATGATTTTCTCGAGCTGAAGGATAATAAGGGTGTTTTGCCTTTTCAGGCTGGAGGCAAACAGCTTCTCAGCTGGAGCCGGAAATCATTCGCCCGAGCAAATAAGCTCGTTGTCTGCTTTCAGGTTCAGGGAGTTGACGAATCCCTGCGAGACAGGTCTGTCATCAGGATAAGCCTTATGTCGGATTCTGATAAAGTCTGGAGCGTGGAGAAAACCGGACGGGATTTGCTGCCTGATTCGACGATCATCGAGTTCGTGCCTCTCGGTTCGATTAAACCTGCTTATTATTCGCTTCAGGTGGACCTTCTGGTAAGGAATAACCTGGTTGATTCCAGGCGTCAGGAGCTGGAAATTTCCGGCCTGGAAAATGTTCCTTTGCCGATCATTATGTCCAGAGGAAGTCTCGAGCGAGCAGATGAGTGGCTGGCAGCCGGAATGCAGCTGTTTCATAAAGGACAGCTGGCCGAAGCCAGGCAGCTTCTGGAAAGAGCCCATTCACTCCGACAGAACCTGTCGACCGCGCTGCCGCTGGCAGAAGTTATGTTCAGAGCCGGCGAGTTTTCTGAGGTGATAGAATTGCTCAAACCCTGCGATAAACCGGAAGCCCCGGCTGAGGTGGTCTCGCTTCTCGGAAGGGCTTATCATTCGATAAATCAACCAGCTACAGCCGCCGTTTATTACGAGCAGTATCTGAGCCGCTTCGGGGTGAATCTGGAGATCCTCAATTTTCTTGGCAGTTGCTATTATCAGATGGGCGATAAGGAGCGAGCTTTGAATCTCTGGGAGAAATCGCTCAGCCTGAATCCACAGCAGGAAAAGTTGAGGGAGCTCGTGAACTCTTTGAAGAAAAAATAACGCTCAGCACCTGGAAATACACTGCCGGCTCAGGAGAACGATGATCAGAACTTCACCCGTTTCTGAAGGCGCGGAGTTTAACCGGCGGAGATGGATAGCCAGCCAGCTGGATGTTTATATTTCTTAAACTTCTGGCTGCAGCCGATTTTCTGGCCTGTCGGATGAGATTTTCTTGCTTTGCTGCCTGCTTCTCAAAATTTCTTTACTTCCTGCCCTCTAACCTTCCAGCCTGTTATTATTATTTCCAGCTCGTCTCCTTCCAGGTCGTCGCTGAAGAAATAACCTTTGACCGTTCGTCTTTCACCCGGTAGAAGCGAAATGTAATTGTCTTCAAGAAAAATCGGCGCCACTGATTTTTGCCTGAGTTTTTTCAGCACCTGTATCTCCAGGTTGAAGGCCAGATGAGGTCCGGGGTTTTCCATTTCGATCGTCAGGTTTCTGGTCAGCCCTCTTCCTTCAGCCTTCCAGCGGTATTTAACCACGGCTTCAGGCAGTTCGTTCAGCAGTTTTAGGTTAGCGTATTTTTTAACCGGAGTTACGTACCAGGTTGTTTTTTCAAAATCGAGAATGTCCGGCTCCCGGCTGAGAACATAGAAATTGTGGTCTTCGAGAGACTGTTTCGGTCCGATGATTCTGAGGTCCAGAAAATAGACTTCATTCAGGTCAGAAATTTCCGGAATGCGGGTTAGAACAGTCTTGCTGTCAGGATCGAGGGTCAGAGGGAATTCCTGTCTTAATTTTTCTTTCAGGTTGAAATCAAAAACCCGAACGAGAGCTGTCAGTTTTTCAGCCCTGATGGTCGACAGGTTGGAGGCGATAATTTCCCTGGTTTCGTAATCATAGATCAGATGGTAAGGCTGGTTCGCCCGGCGCGCACCGTAAAAAGCTCCGGTTGGCAGGAGATAATAGTCATAAAGCTGCCACCATAGCTTTGGCCAGGCAGAGTTGTACATCCACTGGATTATCCCGGTGGCCAGCGGACGGCGGGCGACAAATGCTTCGAACATTCCTCTCATCGCTTCATAGTTCATGAATTGTGCTTTATAGCAGTATTCCTCCACATTTTCCGGCCAGCCGAGCCGCTCGCGCATGGCCTCGTGATAACGGTCGAGCGACTTGAACACTCCGCGGGAGCAGTGATAGTTCCAGTAATCGTTCGGGGGCCAGAGGGCCTCCTCGGGTATCATCCTTCTGAGACTTTCGAGCACCGGCACCTGAGGTCCCGGACCGGTTTCAGTGTTGAACCCGAAAGCCCCGCCGTTCTTTCTGTCTTCATACCAGTAATCGGGCGGGACCCAATCATAAGGACCGTTCATCTTGACGCCCGAGCGTCCGCTGACCTCACTTACCCGGCCGGCGGTAGAGTTAAGAAACGGACGGGTCGGGTCGTCCTCGGCCAGTATCTTCAGATATTCCCTTTCAAGCTCGGGTTTTGGCAGCAGGTCGCTGGCCAGTGCCCAGACAAAGATGCTCGGATGGTTCCGCAGCCAGCGCACCTGATCCCGGAACGAAGCGGCTATCAGCGCCATGTCTTCCGGACTTGTTATTCCTCCATATTTAGGGTCCGCCGGTTTGCCAAGATAATTTTCCCATTCCCAGTGGCAGCTCCAGCCAACCATCAACAGCAGACCGAGCTCATCGCAGAGATGGTAGAGCTCCTGGCTGGTTCCCCAGAACCCTTCGAGGCGCAGAGCGTTCAGGTTGAGATGACGCGCGTAAAGCAGTTCAGCGCGCAGTTTTTTGGGTTTATTGTTCAGGAAGATATCGTCGGTCCAGCCGCCGCCCCGGATTAAAATCTTCTTTCCGTTGAGCATGTAACCGCGGTGACCCTGTTCGTTGATGTAGTCTTTAATCTCTCTGATGCCAAACCTGACGAAGGCCAGGTCAGAGATCGGCTGCATGGACCTGAACATTGGAGGAACCTTCATCTGTTCTTCTTTTTTATCCTGTCCCGAATCATGCGTTTTTCCCGCTTCTTTTTTCTGCTCTATTTTTTCTTCTGTTCTTTCTTTTTTTTCAGCTGCTTTCTCCTCTACCTGATCTTTTATCCTGAAGGCCATGGCCAGAAGATAAAGTTCCGGTCGGCCCAGGTCGTGCGTCCACCAGACACGCGGGTTGGAGAGGATTAACTCCCTGTAGGTCTCCGGGCTGAAAACCACTTTTCGAATTTCCTTAGGTCCAAGCTTTATTTCCTGGGAAATTTTTATGTTCTCCAGTTCAACCTCGAGCGTGCCGGCAACCTCTCTGTCATTATGATTGCGAACTTCCGCCTGTACGGTCAGACGGGCTTCCTTAAGGGCGCTGGTGTCCAGAGCGGTCTGAACGAAAGGATTTTCAATCGATACCTCTCCGGTCTGTCTGATTCTTACCGGACGCCACAGGCCCATGCTGTTGTCCGGTGGCGCTGGATTCCAGTCGACAAAGCCGATCGTCGGTTCACCCCTGACCGGGGGGATCACTTCTATGGCCAGGACGTTTCTGCCGCCTGTTTTAACCTTTCCGGTTATTTCCAGACTGAACCGGCGAAAAGGGCCGTAAATTTCCGAGGCGTCAGCAATCTTCTCCCCGTTGAGCCAGATGTTAGCCCTGTAATTTACCCCATCCAGCTCAAGAAAAGCCCGGCTTTTTCCCGGATAAGCCGGGAGAAGAAATTCCGTGCGGTACCACCAGGAGGGCTTGAAATCTTCCGGCTTTATGTTCTGTAAATTTTTTCCGAAGAAAACATCGCCGTAAATGTTGTTTTCCACCAGAGTTCCAAGGACGGTTGACGGCACCTGAGCTGGATACCAGCGGTCAGTCAAAATGCCGGGTTTTGAAAGTTTAGAACCGTCAACATTAACCTTTTCAGAAGACTGGATAAACCAGTCGGTCAGTAACAGCCTGGTTTCGGGCATCATCAGCAGTCTGCTTCTGGATAGCTCTCTCTGTCCACCCGGTTGAGCCGGAGTTAAAGAAACAAAGGCAAAAATCATAAAAATCAAAAAGGCTGCTTTCACGGCCAAACGCAAGAGCCTTTTTCTCATAGGGACCTCCTGGCTTTTATATATTAAAACTTTATTCTATCCTCAGAGTTACTGTTGACCAGGGCAAAATTTTAAGCGGAAGCTCTACCGGAGCAAGTTTTTCTCCTTTAAGGTTCGAGAGATAAATTTTTCTGCCGGCCACCAGCAAGCCCTCTACGTTTACCATTTCCGGCTGTCCGGAAACGTTATAGAGTCTTAAAACGAAACCATTTTTGCCCTGTTCTGCACCGGCTGCAGCCTTAAACCTGGTGACGACCACTCTTTCCGGTTCTATTTTAAGAAGAGAGGGCAGAGGAATTTGAATTTCCTCGGCCGGGATCACCGCTGGCGGCTGGCAGACCTCCAGCGTTTTCAATTTCAGCAGCGCCGGTTCGATGCTTCTTTCGAGAAAAAGAGTGTAGCGCAGATTGATTTCACCTTCCTGGTCAGCTTTGTAATTGGTATGCCAGTAATTATTGAGAGCATAAGAGATGATGGTGGCTGAGGGCGAAAGTTCTTTCTTCCAGACCCGCGGAAATCCGTTAAAGCTTCTTTCGTCAGTGAGGTCGCCGATTTCTATCAGCGGCACGTCGGGCGAAACCCAGATCAGGCTGAAGTCCGGTCGGCATAACGAAACTGCCTTCTGAATGGAGAAAAAGTCCAGGCAGGCTCCGGGTAGCTCTTCAAAGAAAGGATTGACCGTCCCCCAGCCCAGGTCAAGGCGAACTCCGGAAGGCGACATGTTGAAAGGAAAGGCCAGGTGGACGCTTTCTTTTTCTCTGACGCTGATTTTATCGAGCTGGTTTATGAAGTCAACACGGCCGTTAATTCCGTTGATGCGTATGATCGTCTTCATATCCCGGCAGCCGGGGGCTTCTAATTCAAGAGCGAGGGAGGCAACCAGAGGTCCGGAATCGAGGATGGTAATTTTCTTAAGCTTTGCGGGTTTAGCCTTTTCCGGGTCAGTTCCCGGGACGTAGAGATAGGCGTTCAACCCGGAAAATTTAGCCCGCTCGACAAGTTCAACGTTGCCGGCAGGTTTGTAGATGAGACTCCGGACTGCTCCGCTCGTCCGGTCGATTTCGAGCTGCAGCCAGTCGTTTTCCAGAAAATTTTCACCGGCGCGCGCCCGGCCGCCGCGCCAGCTGCTTCCTGGTTTAAGGTGAATCCTGGTGGCGGAAAACGGCTGAAGCGAGTTGATTTCGACTGCCAGGCAGCCGTCGGCGAGTCTCTGCGACGGCAGCGCCCTGTTTTTTTCATCAAGCGCCAGGTCGAGCCCCCTGGAAAGCTCTGCCGGAATATAAACGATTTCAGACCTGGTTACAGAGGTGGTGTTAATAACATCCAGAGCGATTCCCCTCAGCCTTTTTTCCGGTTCCGGCACTCTCATCTTCTCTTTCAGCGTTTTTTCCAGGAA
>JASEFX010000002.1:0-34802 GCA_030018265.1 Candidatus Saccharicenans sp. | reverse complement strand
AGCCCGCGCTCGAGGATAGATTTTTTGTATTCCCACTGCCTTACAGCGTTTTCTCCATCGGGGTTGGAGATGCTGTCAGCTGAGCCCCAGGTATGCTCATGGAAAAGAACCACCTGGCGCCAGGCCTGATAAAATTCATCTGATTTTTTGATAAATTCATCCGGCTGAAGAAGTGAATACAGGACTTCCAGCTGGAGAAGTTTCTCGCTCAGGTTGCGGTTGAGGGCGGTTTCCTTCGCGGTGGAAGCAGCTCCATCCTCCCAGTAAGGAGAGAAATCACCCTGAACGGCCGGGATTTCGCTTGCGTGTCTTTTTTCAAATTCGCGAAACATTTCCTCGCTGGTGGCGATCACCAGGCGCGGAGTGAGAAATTCGCTGTTCCAGAGAGCCACCTGCTGGCTCAGTTCGGGGTCGGGCGGACCGTTATCGCCACCCACCGTGTAGCGCACCTGGACCATCGAGTAGGGATAGTTTTTCTCTTCCAGCTCGGAGAGATATTCAAGAAGCTCTCTTTTCTTTTCCACCTTGAGGTTTCCAAGATTCAGACCGTGAAACCAGGAATAACCCCTTCCGGCCATCCAGAATAAAATCTTGTGCTCTCCGGAAGGAGAGACCCAGTAGAACGGTTGGTCGCCCCAGGTTTTAAGGGCATGACCAACCCGGTCGCCGCCGTCAGGAAGCATCGGCATGTAATTCGGGCCGCTCGAAAGATAACGCACTCCAGCCATGGCCAGAGCCGGGACGAAAGACCAGCTGTATGAGGGTATGTCGGTTATCATCGCTGAGGTTATGGCCGGGAATCCGGCGGCTTCAAGTTCGCGGGCAAAGGCGGTAACTTCCAGCAGTTCTTCCGGATGGCACAGGCCGGTGAGGATGCCGGCCAGCGTCGCCTGCAGACCAATAAAGCGATTCTTAACCGCTTCCAGAAACCGCTTTTTCTGCTGTTCGTCAGCCTGTTTCAGGTATGTTTCCACATGCCAGAGCTGTTCGACATTCCACTTGAACCTGGCTTCGGGTGGCAATCCCTTCGATTTTTCAGCCAGTTCGATGGCTGTCTGAAGGTTCTGCCACTGTTTTTTTTCAACCTCTTCCTGGTAGTCGGAATAACCGATGTCCAGGTGGGAGTGGGGGAGGAGCCACAGTTCAACCGGACGAACAGGTTTCTGCGTCGCCTCAGCCCGGTATATTCTTTCCTTTCCCCTGTAAACTGAGGCTTCGATCAGCCTGGTCGAGGAAGCCGGCGGCACCAGGAGAAACAGCTCATTGTAGCCCGTCTGTAACCTTCTTCTTTCAGTCCTGGCTCCGGTTACCCTGATTTCGACTTCCACCGGAAGGTCAAAATGACTTATTTCCAGAAGCAGAAGTTGTTCCGGGGTTTTACGGTTCAGCAGAGCTGGCAGGGCTTTCAGACGGCACCAGGAAGATAGCCTCTGCTCAAACACCATCACCCAGTCGGAGCTTCCGCCGTTTTCGGCTGTAAGTTCAAGAGTCAGAGGCTGTCCTGCCTTCAAAAACTTTGACGGAACCGTGAGGAAAAAATAGCCAAACAGCTCGTCGAACTGGTCGACCATGGCAGTTCTGAAGCTGAGATTCAAGCCTTCGGGATGGCTGACCGACCACTCTCTTCTTGAGGAATTTTCGGATGTAGTGAATTCCAGGACGGGACCGCCGCCGATTCTGAGGTAGAATCGATGGCTGCCCTTGCCGGTGGCCAGTCCACCCATGAAAACAAAGACAGCTTCCGGGCGGCTGAATTCTTCCGGCACCGGCTGCGTTTCCCAGACAGCTTTCATCGTTCCGTCAGTGGCCCTTACCAGCAGGGCTGAAAGATGTCCCGGGTAAGGGGAATGGTAAAGAATCTTCTGACTCTCGATCGTTTTCCAGTAACCGTTAAGCCAGCTGCCAGAAGAAGGTTGAGCCTGAAGAGCGGGTGAGGCTGTTGTCAGAAAAATAATTATTAAAAGAACTTTCGGAAGATTTTTTCCGGAGATGAGTTTGACTTTCATCTTTTGCCCTCTGATTTTTTATCTATGCTTCAAGCTTGAAGACAGAGCATAAGAATCAGCGGAATTTTTTGATTGTGTCTTTGATTTCCTTCTTAAACTTTTCGATCAACCGCCGGCTGCGGGCAGCCGACCTGGATTCGGCCATCAACCTGATAATCGGTTCGGTGTTCGAGGGCCTGATGTGCACCCAGGAATCTTCCCGGCTGATTTTCAAACCGTCGAGGGTCGAGAGGCGCTCAGCCCGATACCTTCGCCTGAGTTCCACCACCGCCCTGAAAGCCACCTCGGCCGGACATTCGAGCTTTTCTTTGATCAGATAGTATCGCTTGAATTCAGCAGCCAGAGACGACAGGGGCTGCCGGCTTTCGGCCAGCATTTCCAGGATCAAACCGCTGGCTGCGAGCGAATCTCGACACGGATGGACTTCTGGCCAGATAACACCGCCGTTGCCTTCACCGCCAATCACCGCTCCATTTTCCAGCATCGCTTCGACCACGTTTATTTCCCCTATTTTTGTCCGGATTACCGGAACGCGATATCTGGCCGCCAGATCGTCAATCGCCATTGAGGCGGAGAGGTTGACAGCGACTGGCCCTCGCTTTTTTCTTAAAACGTGGGCAACCGCGAGAGACAGCGTAAGGTCTTCACCCAGCGGCCGCCCTTTTTCGTCCACAAGCGCCAGCCGGTCGGCATCAACATCCTGAGCCAGCCCGAGGTCAGCCCGGAATTCTTTAACCCGGCGGCAGAGTTCCCCGAGATTTTCCGGGACAGGCTCGGATTGATGGGCGAATTCGCCTCCGATGTCAGTGTTAAGGAGAAGGGTCTCGCATCCGAGTTCCTGTAGAAGTCGAGGGATAAGCACCGCTCCGGCGCCGTTGGCGCAATCGACTACCACCCGGAACCGACAACGGCGGATGCTTTTAACTTTTATTTTCGAGAGAATTCTTTCCAGATGAAGTTCTCCGGCGTTCTTTTCCTGGAGCGGGCTTTTAATTCTTTCGGCCGGGGCCAGGGTAAATTCTCCCTGATGGAAAATATCGAGAAATTCCTCCACCTGAGAATGGCGAAGATATATCCCTTCCGGGCCGATAAATTTAAGTCCGTTCCATTCAGGCGGGTTGTGGCTGGCTGTAACCACCACCGCTCCGCGGGCCTGCTTTTCCCGCGTGAGGAAGAGGATGGTCGGGATCGGCAGAACACCCACCTCAACCGGCTGGCAGCCGGTGGCCAGCAGGCCGCTGAGAACGGCTTTTTTCAGCATCGTGCCCGAAGGTCTTGTGTCCTGTCCGATTAAAAAAGTTCCCGGTCCGAGGTAGGTTCCGAAGGCGGAGGCAAACCTGGCGGCAATCTGCGGCGTCAGGCTTTCTCCGACTATACCTCTGACGCCGGAGACGCTGACTTTTAACGGAAGTCTTCTTTTCATTTTTTTTTTCTTAAAGCAATCTGTTCAGGAAAGCGACCACCTTTTCCACTTCGACCCGAGCTCTCAGTTCCGAAGGACTTTCGGCGATTATTCTGATCATCGGCTCGGTGCTGGAAGCCCTGACTTGAACCCAGACATCTTTGAGATCAAACAGAAGTCCGTCGAGAGAATTGACCGGTGCCATCGGGTAAAGTTTTCTGGTTTCGGTCACCAGCGTGTGCAGTCGATGGGGCGGGCAAAGAATCTTATCCTTCACTATGTGAAGACGGGGCAGAGTTCTGACGATTTCTGAGAGTTTCTTCTGCTCGACGGCCATCATTTCCAGCACCAGGGCGATGGTGACGAAGCCGTCAAAGGCCGGATGGAATTCGCGGGCAGCCAGACCGCCGCTTCCCTCACCGGCCAGCACCGCATCCTCCTGCAGCATCGTCTGGATAACGGCTGATTGCCCGACCCTCGTTCTTATTACCGGAAGGTTAAATTTCCCGGCCACGCCGTCTATCATTCTCGAAGTGGACAGGTTGGTGACGACAGGTCCCCGGTGCTGTTTCAGCCAGTAACTGGCGACTGTCGGGAAAGTGTATTCTTCAGACAGGGTCTCTCCTGTTTCCGTCACCAGCGACACCCGGCTGACGTCGCTGTTCAGCAGAAATCCGGCGTCGGCACCGGTGGCCCGGACGAGCGAAGCCACTTCGCCGGCGTTTCTCGGGCGGGGTTCCGGGTCGTGCGGGAAATAGCCGGAAGGCTCGTTGTTTATGGCTATCAGCTGACAGCCGAGAGCTTCACACAGTTTGTTCACCATAAGCGCGCCGGCGCCGTTGCATGGGTCCACGACCACCTTAAACCGGGCACGACCGATTTCATCAGTCCGGATTCTGCGCCTTAGCCAGGAGAAATAAATTTCTTCCGGGTTCAGTTCGGTCATCACCGGAGGTGATTTTTTAAGTTTTTTGTGAGCAAACCGGCCAAGATGATAAATGTCCAGAAGCTCGGAACCCTGAAACTCGTTGAGCCAGGTTCCTTCGCTGTTGATGAAGGTCAGGGCGTTCCATTCGCCCGGGTTATGTCCGGCAGTAATCGAAACGGCTCCCGCCGCCCGGTAATGCCTCACCAGGAACTGAATGACCGGAGTCGGGCAGATGCCGAGATTTATGACTTCGTGACCGGTGGAAAGAAGCGCGGATATAACCGCTTCCTGCACCATCGGGCCGGACTTCCGCGGGTCACGACCGACAAGGATCGGTCCGGGCGGCTGCATCGTGCCGAAAGCCGAGGAAAAATCTATTATCAATTCCGGGGTAAGAGTTTCACCAACAATTCCGCGCACACCCGAGAGGTTCAGTTTAAGAAGTTTCATCTTTAATCAAGTTCAGCAAGGCTAAATTTACCATCAACGCGTTTTTTTATCAATTCAGAACGAGGCCTCCTGCTGAATGTGGTGATAAAAGGTCACTGTGATTTTCCGGCGGAATTTCTCGAAAGACTTTTTGAAAGTTTTTTCAAATACCTGCCCCGCGCTTTCGTTAATATGAAAGCTCTGCTTCAGTTCATAAGCCTGGCCGGCTCAACTGGCTCTGTCGGAAAGTCGCGCCTTCGGCCTGGCTTAAGAAAATTCCCTGAACCTTTTATCACCTGATCGTTTTTATTCTGCGGCTTTCAGGCAGACGGGAATAATCCATAATTATGCAGGACATCAGCTTGACCCCGGTGACGATGGCTTTCTCGTCAGCAATAAAAGTCGGGGAGTGGACCGAAGTTTTCTCCAGGTGAGTCGGGACCACACCGAGTCCCAGTATTACCGCCGGAAATTCCCGGGCAAAGTAGCTGAAGTCCTCCCCGCCCATTTCCGGCCTGTCTTGGATTATTTTATCCTTTCCGCCGAGAACCAGTTCGGCCGTCGGCAAAATGGCTTTGAGGAGTTCAGGGTGGTTGTAGAGCGCCGGGGTACCGAACTGGTAATCCAGGTCAAAGCGGGCGCCGTGCGACTCGCAGATACCGGTTATCGTCCTGACAATTTTTTCCTTAAGAATCTTCCTCTGCTCATCGCCGTAGCTTCTTACCGTTGCCCGCAGCTCGGCTTTATCAGGGATGATGTTGGTGGCCGTGCCGGCATGAAAATAGCCGACGGTAATCACCGTGTGGTCATGAACGTCTATTTCCCGGCTGATCATCGCCTGAAGAGTCAGCACGATATGGCTGCCGACGACAATCGGGTCGACGCACTGGTCAGGGTCGGCACCGTGACAGCCTTCGGAATGAATCGTCAGGAAGAAGCTATCACAGTTGGCGCCTGAATAGCCGGGAACGTAATGGACATAACCGGCCTTGAGGGTATCGTTAACGTGGAAGGCAAAAATGGCTTCCGGACGGTAATCGCGGAAAACTCCATCCTGCAGCATTTTCCGGGCACCGTCTCCCCATTCTTCGGCCGGTTGAGCCACAAAAAGAACCGTGCCGGGCAATTCTTTTTTTAACTGGCTGAGAACTGCGGCCACGCCCAGCAGAATCGAAGTGTGGATATCATGTCCGCAGGCATGCATCAACCCTGTCTCCCGACCGTTTATGAAAGCCTTTTGCCTGGAAGCAAAGGGCAGGTCGGTTTCTTCGGTTATCGCCAGAGCATCCATATCCGCCCGCATGGCCAGTACCGGTCCGGGCAGGCTGCCTTTCAGCACGCCGAGCACTCCGGTGCCTCCGATTCCGGTCCTGACCTCAAGACCGAGCCGGCGGAAGTAGTCGGCAACGATGGCGGCAGTGCGATGTTCCTGGAAAGCCAGTTCAGGATGGGCGTGGATGTCCCTCCTGATCGCTATGATCTCTGGCTCAATCTTCTCCGACAGCTGATAAATTTTCTGGTAATAAGGAGGGAGTTTTTTCTGAAGGCCGGATGGGGCCATAGCGGAGAAAATGCTACCGGCAAGGATTATCAGGATGAGGATAAGAATTTTGCTCCTGGTTTTTTTCATCGCTATCTCCTTCTGGCTTCAATTCAGCGAATATTTTACTTCTGAAAGGCAGGAGCAGAAAAAATTTTTTTCAATTTTTCCGAAGAACGGCGACTAAAAATATAGGAAATCCTCCCGAGGAGGGCAGGGGAGAAGGACTCTCGGGGGGCGTCCTTCTCCGGAAAATCTTACGCCTTGGATGGAGGCCCTCCTCGCTTTAAATCTCTGATATAAATATCCAACTTTTTTTCGAAAAAATCAACAGTCAAAATCAGGATGGGCAGAATTTTTTTTATGGACTTATTCTGCCCTGATATTGTATTATCTTTATACCTGTTAACAGGAGGAGACCATGGACGTCAAAAAATTCATAGAGCGGCAGGTGGAAGAAATCAGAGAAACCGTCGGCAGCCAGAAAGCCATTTCGGCTCTCTCCGGCGGAGTTGACAGCTCGGTGGCCACGGTGCTGGCGCATCGGGCGGTCGGACCGCAGCTTAAAACTATTTTTATCGACCACGGTCTCATGAGAGAGAAAGAGCCGGAGGAAGTAAAAAACGTGTTCTCCCGCCTCGGAATTGAGATCGAAATAATAGATGCAAGGAATGAGTTCTTTGAAGCTCTGAAAGGGAAAACCGACCCGGAAGAAAAAAGGAAGGCTTTCCGCAACGCTTTTTATAAAGTTTTCGGGCGTCAGGTTCTGAAGAGCAAGGCCCGTTATCTCATTCAGGGAACTATCGCCGCGGACATCATCGAAACGCGGGGCGGAGTGAAAACCCAGCACAACATTCTCGAGCAGATCGGGATCGACCCGGAAAAAGGATTCGGCTTCAAGGTGATCGAGCCGCTTAAAGACCTTTTCAAGCACGAAGTCCGGGAGGTGGGAAAAGCGCTCGGCCTTCCCGACCTGATACTCAAAAGGATGCCATTTCCAGGACCGGCTCTGGCCACCAGAATCATCGGCGAGGTGACGCCGGAAAGAGTTGAGCTCGTGCGTAAGGCCACCAGGATTGTCGAAGAAGAGCTGTCACCGCTGCAGCCGTTTCAGGCTTTTGCCGTACTCATGAACGACATGGCCACCGGGGTGGAGGAAGGCAGTAGGAAGTTCGGACACATCATCATCGTGCGCTCGGTGGAAAGCCAGGATGCCATGACCGCCCAGCCGACTCCCGTACCGTGGGATGTGCTGACCCGGCTGGCAAACAGGATAACCAGGGAAATCCCTTCGGTGGTAAGGGTGGCTTATGAAATAACCCCGAAACCGCCGGCCACCATTGAATACATTTAAGACCATTTGCTGCCTGGTTTAGAATAAGGGTCGTGACCGGTCAATGACCTGAAGCCCCGCGGGAAAATAGATGGAAAGAGATATTCGTCCGGGGTCTCCGGAGAGAGATAATATATGAAAAATTATTCATATATTCATATGTTTATGTTCTCAATTTTCTGATTTGAAAGGAGGAGCCATGCCCTTTATCGGAAAGAGAAATCCAGCCAGTCCCACCATCGGGGTGTTTGTGCCATGTGACCCCCGCATTGATGAAATTTCGAGGAGAAGGGCTTTCAACATAGGCCGGATGACCGCGCGGTTGCTGGCCAGCCGTCTGCGCCTTCCTGACGGAAGCGCTCCGAATGTTTTTTACTGTTCCCACCTGGTGGATACGGAGAGCACAGCCGATTCTGGAGCAAGAGAGATGAAGGAAGCCGGAGTCGGCGGCATCTTTATCGTTCCCGACACCTGGTTTTTCCCGGGCAAGTCAGCGATGGCTCTGACCGCCCATTTCCCTCCCGATACGCCGCTGGCCTGCGTCGGGGGAAACAATGCGCCGAAGCCCGGGGTCGTCGGGATCGACGCCCTGGTCGGCGCCTACGCCCAGACCGGAAGGCTCTGCCAGATGGTCATCGGAAACATGCCTGAGACCGGACTCGAACCGGAATTTGACGAAAAGACGGCCGAGCAGATCGTCGACCTGGGTTATGCCATGCTGGCCCGGATTGCTCTTCGCGGCAGAAGGTTTGTCTCGATAGATACTGATTCGATGCAGATGGAAACCGCTCTGAATCACGTTCATGCCGCCCGGAAATTTTTCGGCCTGGAATCGACCAGAGAATCCATGAAACTGTTTGCCGACATGCTTCAGAAGAAGGGCGGCTACGACCCGGAAGAACTGAAAGCTCTTCGCGACTGGGTGATTAACGTGAAATTCAAAAACCGCATTTTCCCCAACACCGAAGAGATCATCGAGTCGAAAAAGGCAATCCTTACCGGACTCGACCGGGTAAAGCCTCCGGCGCTTTCGGCCGAGGATAAAAAGAAACTCGATGAGGGACTGACGCTTTACCTGATCATCAGGAATTATATGAAGGATGTTAACGCCATCGGGGGTGGCTGGACCAGCCAGTTAGCCTGGGGTTCAGATCGTCGTGGAATTCCGATGACCACAGCCGACATTGCCGAGTCTCTTTTTAACTCCACCGAGGACCACACAGGGAAGAAACCCGTCATTCCTTTTGCCACCGAAAACGACATACAGGCTCTGCTGACGATGATCTGCTACTGCTACCTGAGCGGAGGGCAGCCGACCCTTTTCATGGATTTTCGCAAAGTTTATGAACCCTGGGAGATAAAAAAGAAAGCCGGAGAGCTGAAAATAGACCTGAGTCCTTACGAGAAAGAAATCTGGATGGAGAGGGGTTTCATCGACGGCAACAATTCCGGCTCGGCTTCTCTCGATTATGCCCGGGAGGCTTATCTCTTCAAGGCAATTGAATATTATTTCCCGGGGCTTGGTTTTTCCGTGAGCTATCTTTCGCCGGCCGGGATCAGCGGACTGGCCGGGCGGCTGGCTTATTCCGACCTGAGCGGAATGTTTACGATGATTCAGGATGAAGCCGAAAGCATCTCGCTGCCGCCGCAGCTGGCGGAAGAAGTCTGCCGGGCTTCGAATTATTCCTGGCCGCACACTTTTGTCACTTTCAAACATCTGACGGCCAGCCTGGTAAAGATGGGAATGCCGGCCAATCATTTCCATATGGTGACGGGAATCAACCGGCAGCGCTGGCAGTATTTCTCAGATTATGCCTGCGTGCTCAACTATCGCTGGGAAAATCAGCCTGAATACACGGAGAACCTCGACCGGCCGCTGCCGATGCTCTATCGTCTGAATGGCGGGGAAACCCAGGCGAAAATGCTTCAGGCGAGAAGAGTTTAGGGCAGATAAACAAACCGTTCTTATTTTCCAGGTCGGATTTAATTGCCGGAAAAGGTCTGTTAGAAAGCTGGAGATTGGGGCTGACAGCTTAAAATTATCTCTTTTAGCACAATTTCAGAGCGCTTAAAGAGTGGTCGGGGACGACAGTAAAACGGATTCTTTACAGACATATGACTGTTGACAGATAAATGCTTCTCTGGTATTTTTTATGCCTTGCGGCGCTATCGTCTAGAGGCCTAGGACGGGTGGTTCTCAGCCATCAAACCGGGGTTCGAATCCCCGTAGCGCTGCTTTTTTATTTATGGGGCAGAGCTTCGACCTTTGACTTATAAGCCTCTTCGTCAATAATTCCGTAAGTCAGGTCCTTGTTCAACTTTTCAAGCGCCTGCAGATAGGGATTATTCTGGTAAGTTGAAGCGTTGAGTTTCCAGTTGTTCGGCGGATTAAAGGTAAAGACGTAGTAGACAAAGTGATTCTGGTACGGATAAACCCAGATTTCGGCGGTGTTGGCCTGAATGTCTTCATTACTGCGATCGCTGACCTCACGGCTTCCGGTTACGCCGGTGGCTCTCTGAGCAGTAATCACCCAGTCGGTGTTCTGACGGTAGTCGATCGAAGCCGGAGGACCGTTTAACAGGTAAACTCTAGCCCGGTCGGTATTCCAGGGTTGAGAGCGATTTTCAGTCTTGAAAACTTTTTCTATGTAAGTGAGACGCGTTTCAAACTGCTCTCTGGCGATCGGCTGTCTGGCTTCCCAGAAAAGAGTCTGAAACTGACGACGTCCTTCGTCAGTCAGTTTTTTGTAGGCTTCCCTTTCGAAATCCTGCATGATGAAGTAATGTTTGGCATACCAGGAATCTTTTGAAGGCATCATATTGACGCTGCAACCCCATAAAATCGTAAGCAAGAATATCATCAGGAGAAGCGCACCCTTTTTCATCTTTATCTCCTTGTTCAATTTTAAGCTAACACCTCTCCGGGCAAAAGTCAAATTTATACTTCTTTCCGGCACAGACATCGTATCCAGGGTAAGGGCAGTATATCGACGAAGAGTGGCCCCGGGCTGAAATCAGGAAAAAGGTGGTCCTCTGGAAATTGAGCCCTGTTAAAATGGAACTTCATTTTTCGCCCTGAAGCCAGAAGATAAATGACCAGGCAAAGAGGAAGAAAGACAGGCTGAGGCCTGGACGGGTAAGTTGCTGGCGAGCAGGATGAACTTCAACCCTATGAATCCCGGGCGGGAATTTTTTGAATCTGTGGCAAAATTAACATAAAATATGAACGATGAAAGGCAGCAAACTCTTTATTCTGTTTTTAAGCTTGACCCTGGTTCTGCTAGCCGGCGCTTCATTTATCTGGTGGGGCCAGCTCCAGAACCCCAGGGAATTTCAGAAGGGCATATCTTTCACAGGCTATTCGCGCGAAGCCTACGCCGGCTGGAAGGCTGAAACCTCGCTCGAAAATCTGAAAAAAACCAACGCTCGCTGGATCAGCCTTCTGGTTACCGCCTATCAGGAAAATGTCTACTCCACCACCATCGATTACCGCAGCGCCTACACTCCCTACGATGAATCGGTTGTGCATATTATTGATTACGCTCACCGGCTTGGTTTGAAGGTGATGCTCAAACCGCATGTGGATCTGCTCAACGATCCTGCCCACTGGCGGGGACAGATCGGGCAGTATTTTAACGAGGCCGCCTGGCAGCAGTGGTTCAGTTCATACAGGCAATTTATCCTTCATTATGCGGCTATGGCCGGGGCCTCGGGTGTGGAACAGTTCTGCATCGGTTGCGAGCTTGACGGAACTGTTCACAGGGCTCAGGAATGGCGTCAGATCATAGCTGATATAAGAAGCGTTTATTCCGGCCCTCTGGTTTATGCCGACGACCAGGTGGAAAACCGTCCGGAAGCGGTGACCTTCTGGGACGCGCTCGATTTTATCGGTCAGGACCTGTATCCTACGCTCACTCTGAAAGAAAATCCGTCTGTATCTGACCTGTGTTACGGCTGGAGCAGGTTGCTGCCGAAATTAAAGGCACTATCGGAAAAGTGGGGAAAGCCAGTCATAATCACAGAAATAGGTTACCGCAGTGTCAGGGGCGGAGCGCAGAATCCCTGGGACTGGCAGAGGCAGGGTCCTGTGGACCTGGTCGTCCAGCGGAAGTGTTATGAAGCCGCTTTGCGGATGGTGGCTGGAAGACCTTACATTGCCGGGATGTTCTGGTGGCAGTGGTTCCCTGACCCCGAGATCGGCGGACCGTCAGACACCAGTTATACTCCATTCCGCAAACCGGCGGAAAGAGTCCTTCGTCTGCGGTTTCTTCTGCCGATGTGAATCCTCTGATTTTTGAGCCGCGTTCGCTCAGGGCCCTGAAAAATTCTGGTTGCCAGCATGTCAGGTTATCTTTGACAAAGGGCTGACAAACTGATAATTATTTCCTTTAATCAATTTTAATTTTCGAGTGAGACCGATGGAAAAACTTGCCGCCAGCATAAAGGAAATTTTTGAGAAAAAATTTCAGAAAAATCCTCTTATGATTGCTTCGCCGGGAAGGATTAATCTGATAGGCGAGCATACCGATTACAATGAAGGCTTTGTCCTGCCAGGAGCCACAGACCTGGTTATAGTGTTTGCCGTTTCTGCCAGGGATGACCGGCAGTGCCGGTTTTACTCGGTGGATTTTGACCGGGAATACGTCACCGACCTCGATCACCTTGTCCGCTCGGATCAGCGCTGGCCAGATTATCTGCAGGGAGTGCTTTATGCCTTTCTTAAAGAAGGTTACAGAATAAACGGGATCGACCTGGCTTTTGGAGGCAACATACCGATAGGCGGCGGAATGTCTTCTTCGGCTGCGGTCGAGGGCGGGCTGGCTTTTGCCCTGAACCATCTTTTTGACCTCAAACTTGACCTCCTGACTCTGGCCAGGCTGGCCCGGAGAGCCGAGAATGAATTTGTCGGAGTCAGATGCGGCATCATGGACATGTACGCCAACCTTCATGGACAGCCGGGGCGAGTTATGAAGGTCGACTGCCGCCATCTGATTCACGAATACTTTCCCTTTGTACGCCCGGATTTAAGAGTGATCGTCAGTGACACCGGAGTGCGCCGGGAGCTGGCTTTCTCCGAATACAACGTCAGACGCCAGCAGTGCGAGGAGGGGGTGAGCCTTCTCAGGAAATACTATCCGGAAATAAAAAGTCTGCGCGATGTGACTCTGGAGATGCTGGAAGAACACCGCAAAGAATTTCACCCGGTCATCTGGAAAAGATGCGCTTACGTCGTCAGGGAAAATCACCGAGTCGAACTGGCCTGCCAGGACCTTCTCCGCCAGGACTTTGTGTGCTTCGGGGAAAGAATGAAAGAATCGCATGCTGGCCTCCGGGATGAATATGAAGTCAGTTCGCCCGAGCTTAACCTGCTGGTCGAGCTGGCTCTTTCGCTACCCGGGGTTTACGGCTCAAGGATGATGGGGGCTGGTTTCGGAGGCTGCACCATCAGCCTGGTGGAAGCGCAGGTGGTTGAAGGTTTCATCCGCCTGGTGAGTGCCGGGTACGAGCGGCGAACCGGCAGACAGCCGGCGATTCATGTGGTGCGGGTGGAGGCAGGGACCAGAATAATCGAAGTGTAGTGTTTATCCCGATTTTCAGGCTATCACCGGCCGGTGATTTTCGGGTGGCCCTCGGTTTCAGACAAAAAGAGATTGCTCTGGATTATCTCGCCTTTAATCTCTGAAATACCGCTTAAAGAGTTACGGCCGCTAAGTTTCTTTTGTTCTATACCTTTTTATTTCGGGCGAACAGGAAAAGTTACGAGCGTGGGGAATTTAAAAAAGGTGGCAGCTCCGGAGGGGAAGAGCTGCCAAGGTTTAACAAGAAGGAGGGTTTTTGGGGGGTTATGGCTGGGAAGCTAGGACTCGAACCTAGATTCCATGATCCAGAGTCATGTGTCCTACCAATTGGACGACTTCCCAGCGTCTGCTTAAATATAGCCAATTTTCAGCCTTTTTTCAAGACCCTGCCGGCTGATCGAAGTGAAAAAGCTTGACTTTGGTGGATGAAAATATTAATCGTTAAAAAAGCAATAATGACAAAAAACCGGCTGAGTTTTTTGATATTGTTTTTAATCACGGCTGTTTTCCTCTGGTTTTTTTTCCGGAGCGTCCGCTGGACTGAAGTCTGGAGAAATCTGCGAGATTTTGACTGGAGGCTTTTTACTCTGGCCGTTTTGCTTTCGCCACTTCATCTCCTGACCAGAGCTATCAGATGGAAATTTCTTCTACATCCGCTGAAATCCGATATCAGGCTGGTCAAAGCTTTCGAAGCTACCACTGTGGGCTTTACTGTTTCCTGGGTTTTTCCCGGCCGGGTGGGGGAGGTTATCCGACCGATCTATCTCGCCCGGGAGGAAAAGCTCAGTGCCGGTTATCTTATCGGGACGGTCGTGGTCGAAAGGACCTTCGACCTTTTCACCAATTGCTTCCTTCTGGTGATGTTTTTTCTTTCCGGGTATCTGTTCCGTTACAGGCTGGAACTTTCTGCGGACGCGCTTGCGCGTCTTTATTTCTGGGGTAAGGCAGGACTGTTCCTGGCGGCGGCGCTTTTCATTCTGATAGTTTCTCTTTATTTTTTGAAAGACAGGGCGGCCGGAGTTTTCCGTGTCCTGAGCCGGCCCTTCCCGGAGAAAATCAGACCGGTCATCGAGAAAGCCGGCAGGGAATTTATCGAGGGTTTGAAATTTTTTCATTCTTTCTGGCGTTTGCTGGGGTTTTTCGGACTGTCGCTGGTAGTCTGGCTGGGAATATGCCTTCTTTACTGGGTTTTTTACGCCAGTTACGGGCTGATAGTTCCGTATATTTTCATCGTACCCTATGTTTTTTTGACCATGATCGGAGCTTCCATCCCGACACCGGGGATGGCCGGCGGTTTTGATTATTTCAGCCGGCTGGCTCTGACCGGCCTGTACGGACTCGAGGCCGACCGGGCAGTCGGGCTGACCCTGGTGGTTCATTCAATCCAGATCATGGTGACATGCCTGCTGGGTTATGCTATATTATGGAAAAATCGCCTGAGCCTGTTTCAGGCAAAAAAACTGGGAGAAACGCAGGGCTGATGCGCTGTCCTTACTGTGGATTTCTCGAGAGCAAGGTGATAGATTCGAGGGAGAGCAAAAAAGGTGTGTCGATCAGGAGACGGCGTGAGTGTCTCTCCTGCAAAAAACGCTTTACCACCTACGAACGGCTGGAAGAGCTGCCATACATGGTGGTGAAGAAAGATGGCACCCGGCAGCCCTTCGACAGTCAGAAGCTTCTGCGGGGCATGATGAAAGCCTGCGAGAAGCGTCCGATTCAGATCAGTCAGCTGGAGGAGATTGTCGAGGAGATTGAATCAATTCTTCAGGATCGCCCGGATAAAGAAATAGAATCTTCCGAAATCGGTCAGATAGTCATGGAAAGGCTGAAAGCTCTGGATAAGGTGGCTTATATTCGTTTTGCTTCGGTCTACCGCGAATTCAAGGATGTGGTAGAATTTAAACAGGTTCTGGAAAGCCTGCTGAAAGAAAAATAGATTTTTTTATTTCGCTCCCGATGAGCAAAAGAATAAAACCCGTGGCCAGGATTTTCAGGGTTGAAGCCCAGATTAAGGGCAGTTCGGGCCAGATTATTTTCCGCCGGGAAAGCCTGTGTGAGTACAACCTGGCCTGGGAGCCGGCGGCTGATGTATATGAGAAAGAAGATGAAGTGGTGGTCGAAGTGGAAGTGCCCGGAGTTCCGGCCAGGAACATCCGGATTATTCAATGGGGCAATCGTCTGGAGATAAGCGGGTTGAAAAAAGAGGTGGTGGAGTCATCCAGGCTCCGGTTCCACCGTCTGGAAAGGGAAACGGGATTCTTCTACAAGGAAATCCTGCTCCCGGCATCGGTATCTTCTGAACAGACCACCGCTTATCTGGAGAACGGGGTTTTAATAATCGTCCTGAAAAAACAGCCAAAAAAATCCAGAGAAATTGAAGTCAGGGTCCAGAAACCGGAAGAGGAAGAGCAAGGAGGTTGAAGATGACTGAATTCGAAAACACACCTGAAGAATCAGTTGGCGGACTGAGTGAAGAGCAACAGCAGAAACTGCAGATTCCCGACAGGCTGCCTGTTCTGCTGCTCCGGGATGTGGTGATTTTTCCCTATATGATAGCTCCCCTTTACGTCGGGAGGGAAAAATCGAAAGCGGCCATAGACCACAGCCTGTCCACCAACAGGATGATTCTGCTGCTCACCCAGAAGGACATGGATGTCGAGGAGCCGAAAAGGGAAGATGTGTACGATGTGGGCACGGTGGCCGTTATTCTGCGAATGCTGAAGCTTCCCGACGGACGTATAAGAATACTGGCCCAGGGACTGGTCAGGGCTAAAATCGAAACCTTCGAAGACGAAGGTCCTTTCGTTCAGGCTCAGATTACCGTGCTCCAGGAACCTGAGGTTCCGGAAAAGAGCCTGGAAGTGGAAGCTCTGATCAGGAATATCCGTTCGGGCCTGGAGAAAGCTGCTTCTCTCGGTAAGGCTATCCAGCCGGAAATTCTGGTGATCGCCGCCAACCTGGAAGACTCCGGACGACTGGCTGACCTGACCGCCTCCAACCTCGACCTGAAAGTGAAGGAGGCTCAGGGAGTTCTGGAAATCGTCGATCCAGTCAGGAGGCTCAGGAGGGTCTATGAACTTCTCGTGCGCGAGCTGGATATCCTGGAGATGCAGTCGAAAATTTCGAACGAGGCGCGGGGCGAGCTCGACAAGCTGCAGCGTCAGTATTTTCTCCGGCAGCAGATGAAAGCCATACAGAAGGAACTCGGCGAGGGTTCAGAGCTGCAGGAAGAGGTCAAAGCCTACCAGGAGAAGCTGAAAAAGCTTCAGGTGAGCGAAGAGGTGCGGGAAGAGCTGGAAAAACAGATAAACCGGCTGGCGCAGATGCACCCGGAATCGGCCGAGACAGCGGTCATCAGGAATTACCTGGACTGGATGTTTTCGCTACCCTGGAACGTCAGCACCAAGGATAATCTTAATTTGAAGCTGGCCAGGAAGATTCTGGATGAGGATCATCACGGGCTGGAAAAGGTCAAGGAAAGAATTCTCGAGTACCTCAGCGTGAGAAAACTCTCAAAAAAGATAAAAGGGCCTATTCTATGCTTCGTCGGACCTCCCGGGGTGGGAAAAACTTCTCTGGGGAGGTCGATAGCCCGGGCTCTCGGAAGGAAATTTGTCCGGATTTCACTGGGTGGTGTCCATGATGAAGCTGAAATACGTGGCCACCGCCGGACATATGTCGGGGCGATGCCCGGGAAAATAATCCAGGGCTTGAAGAGGGCCGGTTCGAACAACCCGGTATTCATGCTGGACGAAGTGGATAAGATCGGCTCTGATTTTCGCGGAGACCCTTCCTCGGCTCTGCTGGAAGTGCTCGACCCGGAACAGAACCACAGTTTCCTTGATCATTACCTTGGAGTTCCCTTCGACCTTTCGAAGGTTATGTTCATAACTACCGCCAATCTGCTCGACCCGATTCAACCGGCTTTCAGAGACAGGATGGAAATAATCGAACTTCCCGGTTACACCGAGGAGGAAAAACTGCAGATTGCCCTGCGGCATCTCATTCCGAAGCAGATCGCCGAGCATGCGCTGAAACCGGAGTACATAGATATCTCTGAAGGGGCCATAAGGGCGATAATTTCCCAGTACACCAGGGAGGCCGGTGTCAGGAATCTCGAAAGAGAAATTGCTGCCATCTGCCGCAAAGTGGCCAGGCAGATAGCCGAGGGCCGGAAGAAAAAAGTCAGGGTAACAGCGAAAAATCTCGAAAAGTTCCTGGGCCCACCCAGGATTTTCCGCGACCAGGTTACCAGAAAAGACCAGGTGGGAGTGGCCACCGGGGTGGCCTGGACGGCCACAGGTGGAGAAATTCTGTTTGTTGAAGCCACGATGATGGAGGGTAAGGGCGGTCTGATACTGACCGGGTCGCTCGGGGAGGTGATGAAGGAATCAGCCCAGGCCGCTTTAAGCTATGCCCGCGCTCACGCCAGGGAATTCGGTATTGACCCGAAAATATTTTTACAGAATGATTTCCACATCCACATTCCCGAGGGAGCGATTCCGAAGGACGGCCCTTCAGCGGGAGTGACGATTGCCACCGCCCTGATTTCCGTCTGCACCAGCACTCCTGTTCGCTGGGAGGTGGCCATGACCGGCGAAATCACCCTCAGGGGAAACGTTCTGCCTGTCGGCGGAATTAAAGAAAAAGTGCTGGCCGCCCAGAGGACTGGCATCCGCAAGATGATTCTTCCTCTGCCCAACAAAAAAGATCTGGTGGATATCCCCCAGAAGATCCGCGAGGAAATGGAGTTTATCTTTGTCGAAGACATAAGGCAGGTTTTCCAGGTGGCCCTGTCGCGTCCGATATTCAAGAAGCAAAAAAACGAGAGAAGAGCGACCATGGTGATAGACGCGGAAAAAGGGGCGGATGGAGCGAATAAGAAAACTGAAAGCAAGCGCGGGAAGAAGCGAAAAAAAAGCAAATAACCCGACTGCCGAAATACGAACTGACTTTGCCTTGCTTAAATTCGGAGGGGCAATATTTTTCCCTGCGACTGATAAGTTCAGACAGAACAGAAATGTAGAAAAGAACTTTTATATCATAAACCGCGCTTGAATATTAAACCTTACGAGAGCACCCGAGTGTTCACCTGTTTCGACGACCTGATACCCGGTCGACAACCGCTCAGGCGAAAAAAGTGCCTTCGAACACGAGTTCTGCCGGACCTGTCTGGAAAACTCTGTCTTTTTCCCATTCTACGGTGAGAGAGCCCATCGAGGTCCAGACCCGAACCTTCCTGTCGGTCAATCCCTTCAGAATGGAAGCCACTGCGGCCGCACAGGATCCGCTGCCGGAACTGAGAGTTTCTCCGACCCCTCTTTCCCAGAAGAGGACTTCGATTTCCTGGCGATTGAGCACGCGGATGAATTCAACGTTGGTCCTTCTTGGGAAAAACGGATGATGTTCGAGCTCCTGGCCGACCTGGTGCCATTCGATTCGGGCAGGGAAAAACCTCTCGACAAAGATAGCGCAGTGAGGGTTTCCGACCGACACACAGGTGATCGGGTAAATCTTGCGGTTTATAGTCAGAGGATAGTCGATTATGTAATCATGCTCCTGGCCGTCGTCGAATGGAATATCTTTAGAGGAAAACTTGGGCTGCCCCAGTTCGATCCTGATTTCCAGCTGATTGTTTTTTTGCTCTATAAGTTCGCAGCTGCGCATACCGGCGACGGTTTCAAACCGGACGGTCTTTCCCGGAACTATTTTTTTGTGAAAAAGATAAGCGGCGGCGCAGCGCAGGCCGTTGCCGGAAATTTCAGCTTCTGAACCGTCAGCGTTAAAAATTCGGAAACGGAAGAGATCACCCTCGCCACCTGTCGGTGTGTAGATGATCAACCCGTCAGCTCCGGCGCCTGTATGGCGGTCGCAGAGCCGCCGGGCCAGGTCTGGCAGCGCGGCCTCATCCGGTTGATGGCTTCCCTCAACCACCAGAAAATCATTGCCCAGAGCGTGGAGCTTGGCTATCTGCATCAGGGAACCCTCAGGGTAACGATAAAATCAATCTTTTCCCCGTCACTTTCTCTTCTGATCAGCAGGATAAGTTCATCTCCGGATTCGGTCTTTTTCAGAATATCCTGAAACTCTTTCACCTGGGTTACCTTCATCCGGTTGACTTCCAGGATTATGTCGCCTGGCTGAAGTCCGGCCTGGTCGGCCGGGCTGAACTGCCGCACCTCGGTAATCAGCAGTCCTTCGGTGGTGCTCAAGCCGTAGCGACGGGCAAGAGCTGGAGTTATGGCCGTTAGCGTCAGCCCGACATCCTTATCCATGGTTTCTTTGTCGCGAGCAGTTTCCACCGGTTCGAGCTCGTCCACTCTGGCTTTAACGGTCATTTCTTTGCCGTCACGAATGATTTTGATGGTCACCAGGTCACCGGGCTGCAGCTCAGCCACTTTGAAGCGCAGGTCCTTCCAGTTTTCAACCGGCTGGCCGTTTATCTCGACGATCACGTCGTACTTCTTCAGTCCGGCTTTTTCCGCCGGGCTGTCGGGTTCCACCTGGGAGATGATAACACCCTTGCTGACGGTCAGGTTGAGTTGCTTCTTCATAGATTCGGTTATATCGCGTCCCCGGATTCCGAGACGGCCTCTGACCACCCGACCTTTTTCTTTCAGCTGGGCCACGACTTTTTTCGCCAGGTCGGAAGGAATGGCAAAACCGATGCCGATATTCCCTCCGCTGGAAGTTAGAATATTGCTGTTGATTCCGATTACTTCTCCCTTGAGGTTGATGAGCGGTCCGCCGCTGTTGCCGCGATTTATGGCGGCATCAGTCTGGATGTAGTCCTGATAGGTGGGGAGGTTGGCTCCGACACCGAGCTGCCGTCCCTTGGCGCTTATTATTCCGGCTGTCACCGTATGTTCCATTCCGAGCGGGTTACCGATTGCCAGAACCCATTCGCCAACCTTTATCGATGAAGAATCCCCGAGCACGGCATAAGGGAAGTTTTTACCTTCAACTTTAAGCAAAGCCAGGTCTGTGGCCGGATCTCGTCCGATGATTTTGGCCTGATATTCTTTACCCTCAATGGTGGAAATCCGGACGTTGACTGAATTTTCCACGATATGATTGTTAGTCAGAATATAGCCATCGGGAGAAATGAAGAAACCAGAACCTTCCACTGGAGAGCGGTATTCCCGTTCCCTCTGCCTTGGCCGGGAGGGAGTGCCGAAAAATCTATCCCAGAAATCCCGGAAGGGCCAGTCCTCGTCGAAACTAAAACCCGGAATCCTCTCGACTCTTTCTGTCATCACCTTGACCACAGCCGGTCCGACCTTTTCTATTACCCTGACAAAGTCCTGACTGAGAGCGACTTCCGGAGCTGAAGGAAGTTTCTGAGCAGCCAGCAGATGGTTATTAAGGGCCATTCCTGGCTTGCTTTCAACAGGGGAAGAGGTTGGTTTGTCAGGAGAAAGAAGAATGAAACCGGCCACCAGAAATCCGGTGAGAAAACTGGCAATCCCGATCCACAGGTATTTTTTCATGTTGAGCCTCCCGCCTGGATTAAAGATTAACACAAGCAAGCATAAATTTCAATTTGACGAATTTCAGTTCAGATATGATAATAACCAGCAATTCGTTCAGACGGTTGCATGGCGAAAGATTCACCGGTAAGATATAACAGCGAAAAATGAAAACCAGCTTGCAAAAAACCACCTCCAGACCGGAAAAAGGGGGGAGAATTGGCCTGTTTATAGTATTTGAGGGTATTGACGGTTCCGGCAAATCCACCCAGGCGGAGCTCCTGGCAGAAAAGCTCCGTCGCCGGGGGATGGATGTGGTCAGACTGAGCGAGCCCACCCGCGGGAAATGGGGAGAGAAAATAAGAGAGCTTTCGAAAAGCAGCGATTCTTTGAGCCCGCGGGAGGAACTCGACCTTTTCATAAAAGATCGCCGGGAGGATGTCAGGAAAAATATCAGGCCGGCCCTCGAAGCCGGCAGGGTGGTTATTCTCGACCGTTACTTTTATTCCACCCTTGCCTATCAGGGGGCCCGTGGAATTTCACTTGAAGAAATCAGACAAAAGCACCGGAAGTTTGTTATTCTGCCTGATGTGGTGTTTATCCTGGATGTTCCGGTTTCGACCGGATTGCGCCGGATTAAAGACCGTCCGGTAATTTACCATCTTTTTGAAGAAAAGGAATACCTGAAAAAGGTCAGGGAAATTTTCCTTTCGCTGCCTGACCCGGAGTGTCTGATCATTGACGGAAGGCTTCCGGCAGAGGCGATTCATCGAAAAATCTGGAGCATCCTGTGCCGGAAATTTCCGGAATTGAAATAGTCCCGGGATTGTCTTTTTCTTCCGTTATCTGATATATTTTCTATCTTACTGGAAAGGACGGTTTTCAGCCGGTTGAGTGGAAATGACTGACAGAAAAAAGATTGTCTTGAGGATTAAGTTTCCGAAAATTAACAGCAGAAAAATAATTAAAGCGATAATTCTCTGCTTCATTCTGTCGGTGGCTCTGATTTCGGGGGGATTTTTTGGTGCCTACCTGGCCATCAAAGACAATCTGCCCGATGTGGGAGAACTTGAACAGATTAAGCCTCCGATCATTTCTGCTGTTTATTCCGACGACGGACAGCTCATCCGGGAATTTGCGGTTGAGAGAAGAATCCAGATACCCTACGAGAAGATTCCTGAAGTCTTAAGACAGGCGATCGTGGCCACCGAGGACCCGAGGTTTTTTACCCATAAAGGAATAGACTACCGCGGAATATTGAGAGCGCTTAAGGAAGATTTCTTCCGGATCATAACCGGAAAAACCCGGCTTCACGGCGGCAGCACCATCACCCAGCAGCTGGCGCGGAGTCTTTTTCTCCATCCGCAGCAGACTCTTCGCCGCAAGCTGAAGGAAATGCTGGTGGCGAGGGAGATAGAGCAAAAGTATACCAAGGAAAAAATATTTGAACTGTACTGCAACCAGTTCTATCTCGGTCACGGAGCCTGGGGAGTTGAATCGGCTTCCCAGCTTTATTTCGGAAAAAGCGTCACGGAATTGACTCTGCCCGAAGCCGCTCTGATTGCCGGTATCTTTCGCGGACCGGCCATATATTCTCCCTACAACAATCCCAGGGTTACTTTAAACCGGCGCAACCATGTTTTAAACAGGATGGTTGAAGAAGGCTACCTCAGCCGGCAGCAGGCAGAAGAGCTGAAGAAACTTCCGCTGGGAGTCCTCCCGCTGAGACGGGTGACCTATCAGGCTGGCGATTATTTTCTGGAGGAAGTGAGAAAATATGTTGAACGCAAATATGGGGAAGAGGCTCTTTACCGCGGAGGTCTTAGAATTTATACGAGCATCAATATGAATTATCAAAAATACGCGGAGGAGGCGCTGAACAGGGGCCTGCGGGTTCAGGATAAAAAATACGGCTGGCGCCGCGATAAGCGCAACCTTCTGGCTGAAGGAAAACAAGAACTGGAAAAGGTATGGCTGGAGAGCTGGAACAGCCTGCCTCCTGTTCCCGGACAGACCGAAGAAGCGATCGTGCTTGAAGTCAGCCAGACTGAAGCTAAGGTAAGGATAAAAAATTTCACCGGCAGGATGACAAATAAGGGCATAGAATGGACGCGGGCCAGATACCTGAATCAGCTGTTGAAGCCCGGAGATGTGATTCTGGTAGAGATTAAATCTGTCGACGAAAATGCTGGAACAGCGGTCGTCTCTCTCGACCAGGAACCGGCGGTCGAAGGAGCTTTTATCGCCATCGACGTGGCCACCGGTCAGATTAAAGCGATGGGCGGCGGGTATTCCTTCAAGCGCAGCCAGTTTAACCGGGCTACCCAGGCGCTTCGCCAGACCGGTTCGGCCATAAAGCCTATTTTCTACACGGCAGCGCTGGAGAAAGGGTTTACTCCGGCCAGCGTGATCGTCGACGAGCCAACAAATTTTGTGGACAAATGGACGGGCGAACCCTGGACTCCGAAAAATTATGACGGAGAGTTCAGGGGGGCAGTTACTCTGAGGAAAGGGCTGGAAGAGTCCAGAAATGTGGTCACTGCCAAGTTGCTTGATTATATCTCGCCCCAGGTTGGCGTTGAATACTGCCGTAAATTTGGTATAACCTCAACAATATATCCTTATCTTTCACTGGCGCTTGGCGCGTTTGAAGTTACCCTGCAGGAGCTGACATCTGCTTTTACTGTTTTTCCAAATAAGGGACAGAGAGCCCGGCCCTATTTCATAACAAGGATTGAGGATAAGGACGGAAATATTCTTGAGGAAAACCTGCCCCAGATTGAGGAGGTTATTTCTCCCCAGATTGCCTATATGATGACCTATATGCTTCAGGGTGTGGTGCAGAGGGGAACGGCGGCGGCTGCTGCCTCGCTGAACTGGCCGCTTGGAGGCAAGACTGGAACCACCAACAAATTCACCGATGCCTGGTTCATCGGTTTTTCTCCTTCGCTCTGCGCCGGAGTGTGGGTTGGTTATGACACGAAGATATCTCTCGGAAACCGTCAGTCCGGGGCGGTGGTGGCTCTGCCGATCTGGATTGATTTCTTTGCCCGCGTGATCGAGGATAAGAAAAAAGAGTTCCTGGCTGCTCAGGCGGGGGCAGAAGGCAGCGAGACGGTAACCAATCCTGAGGCTGTTCTGATTGAGGACTTTGAGGTTCCTCCGAATGTGGTTTTTGTAACCATCGATCGGAAGACAGGTTTGCTGGCTTCACCCGTTTGCAAATATCCTTTTCAGGAAGTTTTCCTTCCGGGAACCGAGCCGAACCGTTACTGTTCTCTGCAGGACCATCTGCGGGTGCTCGATTATTATTCGGAAAGAAAGGCCCGGGAGGAAAGAGAATAAAGAAATCAACCCGGTTTTTATGCTGTCTCGTGGAAGAACCGCCTGAGGCAGTGAAAGTCTGATCTTATCCAGCCTCAATTTCTTTCTGTATTTTCAATCAAGATATATGAAAAATCATTCATATATTCTCTATCGGATGGAACTTTTCCTGGAAATCCTGAACCCGGAAAACACTGTTCAGGTCGGAGGTCAGGGTGGAAGATAGAGGATATTCCCGCTTCTTTTAGATTTCAGGCACATTAACCCCCGATGAATTTGTCATTTTCTGTTCCCCGGCGTATTTACCCGCACTAATCCGATTTACTTCCCGGTAATTAAGGCGAATATCAATTAATCTTTCTACTCCCTTCTAACGGTCAGATTTTTCCAGTGGTGATTATCTCCCACCATGATTCTGCGCCGGGGATGTTTATTTTTTCCTGGTGACTGAACCTGACCTGGAAGAAGAGCTGCGGGAAGATGAGGAGAGAGAAGAACTTCTTCCTGAACCGGAAGAACCCGACTTCACCGAGCCTGAGAGCGTGCGGGAGGTGCTGGAGGACCCGGTTGAGAGTCTGGTTTGCGGACGTAAGCTAATCGACCCGGAAGAGCTGAACCTGGAAGGGGTGTAGCGATCTTTACTGGAGCTGACCGAAGGGCGATTAAGGTTTGAATCGGATCTCCTGTGGGTTGTCATCGAACTTTTGCGGTCGGGGTTCTGTCTGTAGGGATCAGTCCCGAGACCTGTTCCGGAAGGCCTGAGATTTCCAGAGCTGATTCTTGGTGAAGACGGATAAACCCTGATCTGACGATCCGCTGTGGATGAATCATATCTACTTACAGGCATCGGCGCCTCTTCTTTCTTTTTAATCTTCTTCGGGGTTACTTTCCCTGAAGGCGGAGCTGTGCTTGAGGGTCTGGTGGCGCTGGAGCCTTTCTCTCCGCTACCGCTTTTTGGTTTTATCACCTGTCCTTTTTCACCGGAACTCTGAGTTTTGCCGCCTTCATTTCCGGGAGAAGGAGCCAGACCTTCGGGTCTGATTCTGCCCCTATCGATATTTCCGGAAGCGGGTCTGAGCCCGCCCGGCCTGGTATCCTGTCTCACCATAATCCTTTTGCCGTCAAGCTTCTCCACCGTCAGTCCGGAGCCCTCCGGTCTGAACGGGAGTTGACGGCTGGTAAGCGTTATTCTGTTTTCCAGTTTTACAGACTTCAGGTGTTCCGGCCTCAGCGCCACCCGGGAAATCTCGCGGGCCCGGAGCTGATCTTTCCTCACCACCACCAGCGCTCTTGAATGAACCGGATAATAACCGACATACCTGTCATAGAACACGTTGTTGATGATTACCACCGGATGTCCGTACCAGCCCAGAGGCGCCCAGGCAAAATAATCGACATCCCACCACCAGCAGACCCAGGCCGGGCCCCAGACATAGTGAGGAATCCAGTACCAGCCAATTCCCACCGCCCAGTGCCATCTTCCGTAGTGGAATGCAACCCAGCCCCAGGGCTCATAAGGAACCCAGGTCCAGCCGGTCAGGGGAATCCACACCCAGCGGCCATAATAGTAAGGACGCCAGCTGTCACCCACATTACGGGGCACCCAGACGTAGCCGTAGGGTGGAATGTAAACCCAGTCTCCGTATTGATTTAATTCTTCTTCGAATTCAGCCAGGTCTTCCGGCAGATACCTTCTGGCATAGACCCGACCGGTCTTCTGATCGCGAGATTGATTCCAGCGGTCAAAGCTGTCATCAGCTACCGGACGAAAGCTGCTCGGTCTCGAAGAAAACCTGCCTTCGGCCATTTCCAGGCGCTGTTCACTTTTCACCAGGTAAGAATTCTGCTCTCCGGCTGCCTCCACCAGTCCCTTGAACACCAGGATTTCTGTGCCGCGTCCTTCCTCGACATCAATCCTGAAAACTCCGTTGTCGAGCACGTAAAAGGAGGCGTCAGGCGTATGTATTTCTATGTTCTTTTCTTTCTTCAGGTTGTTGATGGTAAAGTAAACATGGCCGGACCAGACGCGGAAGCGAATGGTGTCATTATCCCGGCGGGGAAGGTTAAGCACGTCAACTTTCGTGTTGCTGTCAAGCCTCAGGTAATTTCTGCGGCCGAACTGAATTTCCATCCTTCCATCTGAGGTTCCCAGGCGATCTCCTTCGGTCACCGGGTCGTTGACCACCACTTCCTCAAAACCGATGTCAGCCGCTCTCTGAATGAAGGCTTTACCCTCTATAAAACTAACCCGTCCGACTGATTCGGCAGTATATTTTGTTTCTTCCTGCTGCGGCTGCTCTGCCTGTGGCAGAGTTTCCTGTGCTCTCAGGCTTAAAGAGAAAGCTATCAAGAAAATCAACCCTGAAAGCAGGAATAATCTTAAGTTTCTCATGGCCAAACTCCTTTTCACCCGAAGAAAATGCATTTTTCGTGCCAGTTTTTCACAGGAAATAACAGAGGAAATCTGATTTTTCCGCGCCGGCGGTGTCTATTCTGGATGACGCCTGTCATCTAAACTGACTTGAAATTCAATTTCAAATCTCAATAAGTCCAGGCCAGTACTTCCGGAAAACCCTCAGATAAGGTCTGATTTCTTCCGCCAGAACCGGCGGACAGGCGACCTCCGGCAGCTCTCTCTTTTTTTTGCCGTTCAATCTAAGGCAGACCTCTTCGACGCCTTCCCGCAGCTCCTTCAGATTGTATCCCCCCTCGAGGAAGATAATCAGTCGGTCGGAAGCCCATTTGCCGGCTATTTCCAGAAGAACCTGAGTGAGGTCCCCACAGCCCCCGGCGGTAAGCTCCATTCGTCCCAGCGGGTCCCATCTCATAACGTCAAACCCGGCTGACACTAAGAGAAAATCCGGCTGATAGCTGTCGGCTACTGGACAGATGATCTGCTGGAAGATAAAGAGGTAATCAAGGTCGCTTTTCCCTCCCCGGAGCGGAAAATTAAGGTTAAAGCCGACCCCCTCTTTTTCTCCGACCTCACTGGCGGCTCCTGTTCCAGGAAAAAGAGGGCTCTGATGGATCGAGATGTAAAGAACTTCCCTTGTGTTATAAAAGGCTTTCTGGGTTCCGTTACCGTGGTGGAGGTCCCAGTCAACGATAAGGATTCTTCTGAAATTCTTTCTGCGTCTGAGATACTCGGCGGCTATGGCTACGTTGTTAAAAAAGCAGAAACCCATCGGGCGGTGGCTTTCTGCATGATGCCCGGGAGGCCTCACCAGGGCAAAGGCGTTATCGAGTTGACCGTCCAGTATCAGTTCAACCGCGGTCAGCCCGGTGCCGGCAGCCAGACAGGCTATATCGTAGGTGTGGGGTCCGGCGACGGTGTCGGGGTCGAAGGGGAAATAGGTGTCCTTGCCGGCTGTTTCCTGGAGAAAGTCCACGTATTCCGGAAGATGTATCAGCTCAATCTCTTCCCGGGTGGCCGGTCGTGGTTTAAGGTGGATGAAGCCGTTCTTCAGATTTGTCTGCAGCAATTCCTGGAGCGCCAGAATCCGGGATGGATTTTCTATGTGGCCTTCGCCCATATCATGCAGGGCGAACCGAGGGTCAAAAATCAACCCGGTTCTCATGAATTATCTTTGATCAATTATCTTTGCTTTCTTTTTTTTCGGGAAAGAAAATCTCCAGTTCTTCTTTTTTCGGAGGTTTCGTCAGCAGACTGACGACTATCAGGCTCAGTAGAGATACGGCCAGCGCCGGGAAAATGAGCGGGATTCCCCAGGGGTCTCCTTCAGGCACTTTTTCCGGGGGAAGGACTTCCGCCAGAACTTTCAGGGCGATGCAGACAACCGTGCCGGAGATGATCGAAGCCAGACCTCCGGCTCTGGTGACTCTTTTCCAGGCGAGGGCGGCAATCAGCGCCGGGGTGATAGCCACTCCGTATATGGTGTAGGCAAAATAGCTCATCTCGAGCACGGACTTAAGGCGGAGAGCCAGCAAAAAGGCGATAACTCCAATGATAACTATGAACACCTTTTGCAGCGCCACCAGTTTACGGTCGTCAGCCTGCTGTTTGATGAATCTCTGATAGATATCCCGGATCAGATTGCTGGAAGGGGAGAGCAGGTAGTTCATACCGGTGGAAATAACCACGGCGCAGGCGGCCCCGAGGAGAAGCACGCCTATCGGCGGCGGAACCAGGTTGCGGGCGGCCAGCAGAACCACCTTGCCGCCTTCCTTCGGAATGCTCAGGTTAATCTGGTCTTTGAATTTGCTGTAGGAGAAGACGGCAATTACCACCACCATGGTTTCCACAAAAATTGTACCGATCGTCCAGAAAACCACCGCTTTTTTAGCATCCCTGGGGCTGCGCGCGCTGTAAAACTTCTGGTACATGCTCTGCACGCCGAGCAGAAGAAACATAGTTGATAGAAAATATCCGAGAGCTTTCAGAGTCGGGTTCGCACCGAATTGTTCGTTAACCACTGAAAAATATCCAGGCGGGAGGCTGGCTGTGGCGCCGCTGAGTCCGCCGGCGGCAGCATAGACAAAAGGCACTGAAAGAAGGCAAGCCAGAAGAATTATTATGCCATTTGGCAGATCGGTGTAAGCCACGGCCACCATGCCCCCCAGAGCGGTGAACAGAATGACAAAGGTAGCTGCCAGGTAAATGCCGGTCTGGTCAGAAATGGCTCCGTCAGTGGCCACGTTGAGAATAAAACCTCCGGCCACAAACTGGTAAGATACGATTGCCGTAAACGAAATTACCAGAGCCATCGCTCCAAAAAGCCGGGCGAGCGGGCCGTACCTGACTTCGAGAATGTCTCCGATCGTATACTGACCGAAGGTCTGAATCTTGGCCGCCAGAAAGTAGATGATTATTATTCCCACCCAGGCTCCGGCTGAGAGCCAGAGGGCGGAAAAGCCAGCCTTCGAGGCGAATTCGGCGCCGGAGATAAAGGTTCCCGAGCCGATCCAGGTGCAGATCAGCGTGAACACCATGACCGACCATTTGAGCTTGCGTCCGGCCACCATAAAATCCTCCTGGCTTTTCACCTTTTTTGCCCGGAGGAAGTTGATCACCATAAGAACAAGCAGATAACCCAGGATGATGTAAAGATAAAAAGTCATGAGCCCTCCATGACGAAAACTGAAAGTTTAAATCTGGAAGCCGTCCTGTCAGACTCTCCTGCGGGGCATACAGGGAATTTTTGAGTTAAAAGGATCCATAGAATCCGGAACATCGGCTGAAATGATACAACGAAGGAAATCGGACAGTCAAAATGTTTTTTCGGCCTGGTTAATCTTCGTTTCCGTCTTTTCCTTCGGCTTCCGGGAGGGGTTCTATTTCATCTTCAGAAACTGAAGCCGGCTTCAGCTCAGGTGAGGCAGCCGGGCTCCGTTCGGGATCGGAATCCGTGTTCTCTGCGCCGTTTGATTCCGCTTCTTCCGGAACGGCCGCGCTCTTCTTTTCCATCTTGACCGAATAAACCCGGGTGACGTTGGGCTCTTCCATGGTGGTGCCGTAGATATAATCCGCCACCTCCATGGTCTTGTAATTGTGGGTGACGATAATGAACTGAGTTTGATGTTTGATGGCTTTCATCAGGTTTAGAAAACGGCCAAGGTTGACCTCATCCAGAGCAGCGTCCACTTCATCCAGAATACAGAATGGCGATGGCTTGTAGCGGAAAAGAGCAAACAGAAAGGCCAGGCTGGTCAGCGATTTTTCTCCTCCGGACAGCAGGGCCAGATTCTGGACCCTTTTGCCGGGAGGCTGGGCGACGATTTCCACTCCGCTCTCCAGCGGGTTATCGGGTTCGAGCAGCTTGATTTCTGCCGTGCCACCACGGAATAGCAGTGAAAAGATTTCCTGGAAATTTTTGTTGACCTCTTCCAGGGCCTTCAGAAACTGCGTTTTGCTTTCCTCGTCTATCTTTTTAATGGCTTCCTGGGTGGCGTTGATCGAATCGCGCAGGTCCTGCCGTTGCTGGATCAGGAAATCGTACCTTTTTTTCTGCTCGAGGTATTCTTCTTCGGCCATCATGTTTACCTGGCGCAGTCTCTGCAAACTCTCCCTGACGCTCTCCAGCTCCTTCTCCAGCTCCTCGTCAGAGAGTTCCCTGGCGGGTACCGGCGGTTTGACTTTTCTTCTTTCCCGGACTTTTTCCGCTGGTTTTTCTTCGGTTTTTTCCGCCGCTGCTTCTCCGGCTTCTTCTTCCTCTTCTTCGTCCAGGGCCCGGGCGAGCTCTTCGCTCTCGGTGGCCGCTTCCGCCGGCTGGCTTTCGCCTTCAATTTCCTGAGTCAATTCCAGAAGGTTTTTCTTGAGCTCCTGCCAGCAGGTCTCTTCGAGGTTCACCCGGTCTCTTTCGATCTCGGCCCGGTGGATTTCCAGTCTGGTTTTTTCCTGGCGAGCCGACTCTTCTTTTTTCCTGAGGTCTTCAACCTGAGCTTCGAGCTCTTCCAGCTGCTTCTGCAGGTCGGGCACCAGGCGATCCCGGTCCTGAACCTGAGCCTCTTCCTGCTGAGCTTCCTTCTCCAGAAGGAGCGATTTTTGCCTGAGCTCTTCTATCAATCGGGCGAGCTGTTTTTCTTCTTCCTGGCTGGCGTAAACTTCCATCTCCAGCTCGCCCATTTTGGAAATCACTGCCTTTTTTCTTTTTTCGAGTGATTGCAGGTTCAGCCGGGCGGCGTTGATTTTTTCCTGGAGAACCTGGTACTCAGAACGGCACTGGTAGGCTGATTCCTCTTCGGCTTTTTGCCTTTCCCGGAGAAGATGCAGGTTGTTCTCGCCGGCTCTGATTTTTTGTTTAATTTCTTCCAGCTCAGACTCCCTCTTCTGCAGAGATCCCCAGGCTTCTTCTTTTTTACGGACGAGAGCAGCCTTCTCTTCCTGCTGGATTTTCGCTTCCTTGTCGAGGATTTCCAGGCTGGTGTTTATCTTCTGCAGTTCCTGATTTACAAACTTTATTTCCCGCTCGGCGTCCGAGAGCCTTTTTTCTACCAGTTGAATCCGCTCCCTGGTTTCTTCCAGATATTTCCCCAGACGTTCTTTCTCGGCCGCCAGTTGCTGAATTTCCAGATGAAGGGGCTCTCTTTCCTGTTTTAAGCTTTCCATTGTCTGAAGGAGCCGTTTCTTTTCCTGGCTTATGGTGAACAATCCTTCTTTTTTCTGGCCGGTTTTCAGGAGTCCGGAAGAATAAAGCACGTCTCCGTTAACTGTAATGAAATTAAAATCAGGAAACTCTTCCCAGAGCCTGAGGGCTGCGGCCAGGTCGCACACGATCACCGCCTCTGGCAGGCAGGCGGTGTATCTTTCCAGCTCGCCCCTGGGCTGGATTTTCTGTTTGAGAAGGCCGATCACGCCTTCAGCCTGCATCAGGGCTAACGGCACGGCTGCCGGCTGCCTTTCCGAAAGCAGCAGGATGGTATGCCTGTCCACAGCCGGGAAGTTCTGCTTGAAGGTCTCCAGCAGGAAAGCCTGTGCCCTGGCTTCATCCTTCCAGAAAAGGTCAAAGAGCCCTGCCTCCGATTCCGGTATCTCCATCAGTTCGGAGAACCAGCCAAGAGCTCCGGAAAGCAGACGGTTGGCGCTGGAATCTCTTTCGACTTCCGCTATCTTTTCCAGAGCCTGCAGCTGATGGTTAATTTCGTCAATTTTAAGGTTCAACCCGGACAGCCTTTCCTCGGCCCGGGCGATTTTTTCGCTGGCAGAATGAAGAGATTCCAGAAGCCCGGAAAGCTCGGCCTGAAGCTTATTCCGCTCATCCTGTTTTTCGCTGGCTTCTTTTCTCAGGCTCTCCAGCCGGTTTTCAGTTTGCGCTTTCTGGGCGAGAAAACTTTCCTTTTCCCTCTCGAGTTTTTCCGCCTGGCGGAGGAAAAGTTCGAGCTCTTTTTCCAGCTTCGAGTAGTGGTTCCGGTAATCAGTGGCTTCCTGGATTTTCTGCATCTGAGTCCGGCGCAGCGCGGCCAGATCTTCTTCCCCGGCTGCAGTCAGCTGGCGCGCTTCTTCCAGCGCCTTCCTTTTCTCCTCCAGTTCGATGGTTGTCGTCTGCAGCTGTTTTTCGAGTTCCGCCAGGGTGGAAACCAGAGCGGATTTCTCTTCTTCCAGGGCGCTTATTTCTTTCTGCAGCTCAAGCCTTTCGGCTTCAGCTCTTTCCCTTGAAGACTTCAGGTACTCCAGCCTTTTGCTTTCGCGTTCTATTTCGCTTTCCAGACGGGAAAGTTGCGATTTGAGGCTGAAGGCTTTTTCCTGACGTTCTTTTAGAACTTTTTCCAGCTCCCAGAGTTCTTTTCTCAGCTGAGCCAGCGTTCTTTCCTTCTCCCGGATTTCATTTTGCAGCATCTGTTCTCTGGCCGCCGCTTCCTCCAGCTCTTTCTGAACCTCAGAGAGACCGGCTTCGAGATTTTTCAGGCGGCGGTAGAAATGGTGTGCGGTAAGCTCCCGCAGCCTTTCCCGGAGACGACGGAAGCGAGCTGCGGCCAGCGCCTGGCGGTAGAGGGAGTTTTTGGTTTTTTCGACTTCTATGATGATGTCTTCCAGCCTTATAAGGTTCTGCTCGCTCGATTCCAGCTTCGATTGAGCCTGCTTTTTCTTGTCTTTATAATAAGCGGTGCCGGCCGCTTCTTCTATCAGCAGACGCTTTTCCTGAGGTTTGGAAGTGACAAAGGAGCCGATGGCGCCCTGCTCGATGACAAAATATTCTTTCTCGCCGATCGAATGCTTCCAGAGTTCATCCTGAATGTCCTTCAGGCGCACAGCCTTTCCGTTGAGTCGGTACTCTCCCTCGCCTGAACGGTACACCCGGTGGGAGATCACCAGTTCTTCTTCGTTTCCCAGGGTGATTATGCCCTCAGCCATGCTCAGCGGCGGTCTTTTGTTGTTGCCGTTGAAGATGAAGTCTTCCGTACGGTCGCCGCGAACCGATTTAAGACGAAGTCCGCCGAGAACCCAGAGGATCGCATCCACCAGGTTGCTTTTGCCTGTTCCGTTCGGACCGACAATGGCTGTTATTCCGGGGTGAAAAAGGATTTTTGTCCTATCGGGAAACGACTTAAATCCCTGAATTTCCAGTTTTTTTATGAACATCGATGGCTTTTCCTTCCTGTTTAAGGCCAGATTTTCGCTACCGTTTTCCAGCCAGCGAAGACGCTGATTCCCGCACCGGCAGGACCGGATTCAGCATCGAGATTAGTATTGTAATCAAACATGAGCGATTTTTGAAGGGAGGAGAGGGTTTTTCTGGAAATTATCTTCGAAAAGCTGACAGGACTTTTTACTGCTTTCATCATGGGTAAAAGCTTTCCAGGGAGAACCGATTTTCTTCTGTCAACGATGCGATCGCCGTGGAAAAAAGCTTTGAAAACAGCAAATATTGATTAATAACGATGATAGCTTGCTTCAGGATACCGCCGGTGAAAATTGTTCCGACCTTATCTTTGATAGGATACATTGTCGGCCGGTGGCCACGTATGCTATAATTTTTGCCCTGAATAGAGGATTAAGCCAGCGTAGCTCAGTCGGCAGAGCAGCTGATTCGTAATCAGCGGGTCGGAGGTTCGAATCCTCTCGCTGGCTTTTTTGCTTTTCCGGGCATTATTCGCAAAAGTTTTATCGCCTCCCTTAATTAAGAAAATATCACCCCCGAAATCATCATCAGAGGGGATTGTCTGCTGTCGTCAACAGAATATTCTGGTAGCATGCAATAAAGCGGGAGCAAACCTGAAAGGGTAAAAGCGGAAATGGGCAAGAAGAGAAAAGCAAGAGTTTTTATGACAGCCGTCTTTCTTCTGGCAGGTCTTGTCACCGGGATGGCTACAGCCCAGCCAAAAAAATATCTGGTGAGCTCACCCGAAGCAAAATTGCACCTGGAACCTGATGGGAGAAGTCCGGTCGTGGCCGTCGCGCCCAGAGGAGCCATACTGACCCAGGCCAGCGCGGTGCGGTTCCGCCACAACTGGATATTCGTCTATTATACGGTTCCAGAAAGAAACAAGACCCTGGCCGGCTACGTTCAGGAGTCTGTTTTAAGAAAGCTGTTTCCGGCGGTTAACGCCAGGTTAATACACAGCGGTCAGGAAACCTCTGAACCTCGAGAACTTGACCTCAATCAGGAAATTAAGTTTCCCTATCTCTGGGGAATGTCCCGAGAAAAGCTGGAAGCGGTGGAAGGTCCGCCCGCGGGCGTGGAAAAATCTGGCGAGACTGAAGTCCTTCAATATCAGCGCCAGATAATGAACAGAAACTGTCTGGTAGAATACGTTTTCGTTCAGAATCAGTTGAGCGCGGCGCGTTTTTTTATTCTGGATACTTTCGTTGATTGCGCATATTATATTTCTGATTTTCAGAAAGCCAGGGATTATCTTATCCAGAGGTTCGGTGTTCCGGTCGACGACAGGACGATCTGGTACGATTCCACTTACCTGGAGCGCAAGGAATACTGGGGAAAAGCGCTTGGTTCCGGGCTGGTGGAGTTCAGGTCGAGCTGGCAGATAGGCGATACCGAAGTGGAGCTGATTTTGACCGGAGCCGACAATCGCGTGGCCTTTGTGGCCGAGTGTGTCGGCCAGAAATATAAAAACTATTTCTCACGCTGACCCCCTTTTACCCCCTATAAACCCTCCTTTCTCGCCCCTTTTCCTGAGGGAAGGGGGGCGTGTATTGTGGGGGCAGAGTGGTTCTCAGGGAACGGGAACCAGTCCCGTCGGTTCCCCCGCTCCAGAGAGCGGGTCCCCCTCCGCTATGTTCCCTGAGAACCACTCTGCCCCATGTCCGGGGAGGGAAGGCTGAGGGAACGGGAACCAGTCCCGTCGGTTCCCCCGCTCCAGAGAGCGGGTCCCCCTC
>JASEFX010000029.1 GCA_030018265.1 Candidatus Saccharicenans sp. | reverse complement strand
CGCTCAGGAAAGGAGTTGCAAGTGAAACCGAAGGGCATGCTTTCCGGGTGGAAGGCATGCCTTTTTTATTGGTCTGAATTAGATCATCAGGAAAAGACAGCAAAAAACTGAAAGTACAGGGAAAAATAAAAATTAAATGAAACTGACTTTTGTTGACAAATTATGAGCAGGATGAGGCAAATATCAGAACGTGAGTGGCAAAAAAAAAGTAAAAAGTTTTACTTTGTGTATTTCATCCTGATCCTGGTTGTGATTTTCGCCGCTTCCAGGACCGCTTCGCTTCTGAAGCCGCTGGCTAAACAGCGGGGTGAAGCGCGTTCTCCGGTCTCCTTCAACCAGGACAGAAACAAGCGTGAGATTATCATTGCCACTACTACCAGTCTTCATGATAGCGGTCTGCTTGATATTTTGCTGCCTGTTTTTGAGCGGGAGACCGGGTTTAAGGTTAAAGTCCTGGCGGTCGGAAGCGGCGAAGCCTTAGAAATGGGCAGGCGTCAGGAAGTTGATTTAATCCTGGCTCATTCGCCTGAACAGGAAGTTAAATTCATGGAAGAGGGTTATGGCAGACGCCGGGAAGAGTTTATGTCCAGCGATTTTATAATCGCCGGTCCAGAAAAAGATGAGGCTGGAATCCGGGGCCTGGGATTGGTTGAGGCTTTTTCCCGCATAGCCGGGCGACAGGCTCTTTTTGTCAGTCGGGCTGACAACTCCGGAACCCACAACCTTGAGCTTAAAATATGGCGTCTGGCTGGAATCAACCCCTCAGGCTCCTGGTATCTGCAAACCGGCCAGGGCATGGGGGAAAGTCTGCTGATGGCTTCGGAAAAACAGGCTTACATACTCACAGATTATCCAACTTTTTGCCGTCTTCGTTCTGTCTTGAAGCTTGCGGTTCTCACCCGCGATAAGGACTTCAAAAACATCTACTCGGCCATCGTTGTTGGAGGGAAATCCAGCAGGATAAATCTGGAAGGAGCTGAAAGCCTCATGCGGTTTTTATTATCGCCCGAGGCACAGGATATTATTGCTAACTTCAGGATAAATTCATCAGGTTCAGATGAAAGTTATCCGCTATTTCGGGCGTTGAGGTTGGACTCCGGTTCTGTGGAGAGAAGATGAACCCCGGAGAAATTCTTGAAATAACCTGGCTCAGCCTGGCCGTCTCTGGCTCGGCTGTTTTGCTTTCCATGGTGGCCGGATTGCCGTTAGCGATTTTCCTTTATTTCAGAAATTTTCCCGGGAAAAAATTAGTGGTAGCCCTCATCAACACCGGTATGGGGCTTCCTCCGGTGGTCGTTGGTCTTTTTGTGGCCCTGATATTCTGGCGAAGCGGGCCGCTTGGATTTCTTCAGCTGATGTATACACCTGCCGCCATGGTCATTGCTCAATTCATAATTGCCTTTCCGCTGGTGGCTGGAATTTCCCTGGCTGCATTTCAACAGGTGGACCCGGAGATTCTCCTTCAGGCAAGGGCGCTTGGAGCCTCCGGGTTTCAGCTGGTGAAGGTGCTTCTGAAAGAATCCAGAATGGGACAGCTGGCGGCCATAATCGCCGCTTTCGGAGCGGTCATTTCTGAAGTTGGTGCGGTACTGATGGTCGGCGGAAACCTTAAAGGCTATACACGTGTGCTGACCACAGCCATCGTTCAGGAGACCAGAATGGGCAATTTCCGCTCGGCTGTCTGGATGGCGCTGATTTTATTGGCGCTGAGTTTCACCGTCAACTGGTTTTTAACCTCAATCCAGCAGAAAGGAGCTAACAGGTGGAAAGACCGGAGCTGGAAGTAAGGGACCTGAAGCTTTTCAGCGGTCAAAGGCCGTTGATTGACATACAGGAATTCAAATTGAGAAAAGGGGAATGTCTGGTTCTTTTCGGTCCCAACGGATCGGGAAAAAGCACCTTCCTGCGGATTCTCTCTTTTCTTCAGACTCCTGACTCTGGAGAAATCTACTACCAGGGTGAAAGGGCCTGTAAACACAACCGCCGCCGGTTGAGCCTTAAAACCGTCCTCCTTCTGCAGAAACCAGTTTTTTTTAGCGGCACCGTTCGGGAGAATCTTCTGTCCGGCCTTAAATTTCGGGGAATAAGTCAGTCGGAACACAAATCAAGGCTGGAAAAGGCAGTGTCACTCTTTCATCTCGAGGAATTTCTCGAACGTTCTCCCGATGAACTTTCCGGGGGTGAAAGACAGCGAGTGCATCTGGCGAGGGCTTTCATTCTCGAGCCGGAATTTCTTTTTCTCGATGAGCCTTTTAATGGGCTTGACGTTCATTACCGGGAAAAATTGATGGCTGATTTTTACCGCATAAGAAGGCTGACAGGAGTGACCACGATTCTGGTGACCCATACCAGGGAAGAAGCTCTCTACCTGGCAGACAGAATCGCCGTGATGTTAGAGGGAAGAATAGTCCAGACCGGAACGCCCGAAGAAATATCTACTGCGCCGGCCACGCCAGAAGTTTCGCGGCTTATGGGACAGGAAATTCTGGTTGAGGGTGTGGTGGAAAGCTCGGACGGCGGACTCCTGCAGATTAAGACTCACGGTCAGTCGGTCAGGGCTTTCGGCAACCAGTCGGAAGGCGAGCGGGTGCTTCTGACCTTCAGACCGGAAGAAGTGATTTTAGCCGCAGAACGTCCGGTGACCAGCGTCCGGAACTGGTTTTACGCGGAGATTCAGGAAATAAGGCGCTCTGACAGGATGTTTCTGGTTGTGCTTGAGTGCGGATTCAGACTGAAAGCTTTTGTCTCCAGGTCTTCGGTGGAGGAGCTTCAGCTTCAGCCAGGAAAGAAAGTCTGGGCCGGGGTTAAAGCCTCGGCCGTGAATACCTGGCCCGGTGGGGCAGTTGAGGAATTTAATACCCGGTGAACGGGGAGGTAAACGATGATTTCCTATGAAGAAGCCAGAAGGCTGGTGATGGAACAGGCAAAAATTATCGGCCGGGAGAAAGTAAGTCTGGAAAATGCTTCCGGACGCGTGGCTGCGGAGGAAATTCGCTCGAAAATTCAGGTGCCGCCGTTCAGAAATTCGGCGGTTGACGGTTATGCTGTAAGGAGCGAGGATACAAAGGCAGAAAATTTTCCAGCCAGGCTGAAGCTTCTGGCTGAACAGCCGGCCGGAGAGTATTTCAGAAAGGTTTTAAAGCCCGGCCAGGCGGTCAAGGTGATGACCGGAGCTCCTGTGCCGGCCGGGGCCGATGCGGTCGTTCCGGTGGAAGAAGCGAAGGAACAGAACGGCTTTGTTTCAGTAAGCCGTGCGTTCAGACCGGGAGAAAATGTGCGGGAAGCAGGCGAGGATCTGGCTGCAGGGCAGGTTATCATAAGGCCCGGTATCGTTCTTAAAGCTCCTCACCTGGGGCTCCTGGCAGCTTGCGGAGCGGCCAGGATTATCGTTTACAAACGACCGCGGGTGGCGGCGCTGATAACGGGCAACGAGCTCTGTAAGCCCGGGGAAAGGCTCCGTCCGGGAAAAATCTATGACGCCAACTCTACCATCCTCCGGGCTCTGGTGGAATCAAGCGGGGCGGAACTTGTTTCGATAAAGCAGGTGAAAGACGATCTCGACGCTCTGGTCAGGGCATTGAAAGCCGCGATGAAACGGGCGGATGTGGTTCTCACTTCCGGCGGGGTTTCAGTCGGCGATTATGACCTGGTGAAAGAAGCGGCCAGAAAGCTCGGTGCGAGGGAGATTTTCTGGCAGGTGGCACAGAAACCGGCGAAACCGCTGGCTTTTTATCGAGCGAAAGCCGGCCGCCGGCCGGCCTGGATATTCGGCCTTCCCGGAAATCCCGGGGCGGTAATGATTTCTTTTGAAGAATACGTAAGGCCGTTCATAAAAAAACTATCCGGGCGGCGGGATTTCTGGCCGCGGGAGATAGAAGCAGTCCTGACCTCTGCGGTCAAAAAGAAAAGAGGCCGTCTGAATTTTATAAGAGTGAGGCTGGAAGAAACTCAGGGAGTATGGAAAGCTTTCCCGGCCGACAGGCAGGAGTCTGGAATTATCTCCACCCTGACGGAAACCGACGGACTGGCTCTTGTTCCGGCGGAAGCCGATTTTCTGCCGGAAGGAACTAAGGTTAAGGTTCATCCGGTCGAATGGTAGGAAATGGTGTAAAAAATGCAGGACAGGTTTAACCGCCAGATTAACTACATGAGAATCTCGGTCACCGACCGCTGCAATCTGCGCTGTTTTTACTGCCGCGGTATCAGGGATTTTGTTTTCATTCCGTCCGGGGAAATATTGAGTTATGAGGAAATTCTTTATCTGGCGCGGCTGGCGTTGAGATGCGGAATAGACCGGTTCCGTCTTACCGGTGGAGAACCTCTTCTCCGGAAAGGACTCAGCCGTCTGATATCAGGAATCATCAGCTTTCCCGGGGTTAAAGACGTTTCTCTTACCACCAACGGACTCCTGCTTGAAGAATACCTCGGGGAGCTTAAGGCAGCCGGCCTGAGGCGGCTGAATGTTTCTCTCGACACTCTTGACCGGAAAAAATTCCAGCAGATCACCGGGCTTGATGCTCTTGATCGAGTCCTTGAAGGATTGAGAAAGGCGAAGCAGGCAGGCTTTGACCCGATTAAAGTCAACGTGGTGCTTCTTCGCGGAGTTAACGACGGGGAGGATGTCGAGCGGTTTCTCACGCTGGCTTTTGAACTTCCGGTTCATGTGAGGTTTATAGAGCTAATGGATTTTTCTCCGGTTGACGGTTATTTCGTTCCGGCCACCGAAATAATCGAAAGAATTCAGAAAAAATACAAACTCGAAGAAATTGAAATCGCCGGCTCGGGTCCGGCCAGAAGGCATTTCCGCATGGCCGGAATGAAGGGAAGTTTTGGCTTTATCGCTCCGCTGAGTGACCATTTCTGCGGCTCCTGCAACCGCTTGAGGCTTACCGCCGACGGTAAACTCAGGACCTGTCTTTTTTCGGAAAAGACGGTAGACTTAAAAAAGATGCTGAGAGACGGAGCCGGCGAAGAGGAAATTCTTGAAGCCATAACCTCAGCTCTGGCGGAAAAGCCCGGTAGCTGGCAGGAGTCGGGGGCGGTAAGAAATCGGAACGGACTGAGGAGTATCGGGGGTTGAAGCGGGGACAGCGAAATGGATTCCGGAGATGATTTTGAAGGTTTGATCTTAAAGAGTGGAAGAAATGTTGTAAAAAGTTTATGGAAAAAGGCGAGAAAGGCTTGAACAGTGAGCGCGGTGTTTTCAAGCTGAGGAGTCGGGATGTGGAGATAAACTGCGCAGGTGCGGATCGAAGCGAAGATTTTAGCTGTAAGAGATAAAAAAACATTATAGAAATTTCAGGAGAGTATGAATGAAAGCAAAAGAAACCGGAAAAAAAATTAAACCATCAAAAGAAAAAAGAAAAAAATCGGCTGTTTCCAGAAGAAAATCAGGGGGGCTGAATGCAACTGGAACGATTGGCGGGAAAGAAATAGCTGGAAAAGATAAACTCCGCATGATTGATGTGGCGGAGAAAGCCGAGACTCTGCGGACGGCTGAAGCCCGGGGAGAGGTGCGGATATCTGCTGCTGTTCTCCAGCTCATTCTGGAAAACCGTCTGCCAAAAGGAGACGTTCTGGCGGCCGCCCGCCTGGCTGGAATTCAGGCGGCCAAGAAAACCTCAGAACTTATTCCGCTCTGCCATCCGCTCAGAATCACCTCGGTCGAAGTTAAAGTCCGTCCGGTTAAATCAAAAAGACTGGTTGAGGTAAAGAGCTTTGTGAAGGCTGTCGACCGGACAGGGGTGGAGATGGAAGCTCTGACCGCAGTGGCTGTGGCCTGTCTTACCGTTTACGACATGTGCAAGGCTTTTGACAGAAAAATGGTCATCGGCGATATGCATCTTCTTTCGAAGACCGGAGGGAAGAGCGGGGATTTCCGCTGGAACCAGAAATGACCTGAGTAAAATCATCAGAAATAACCGGCGTGGAATAAAATAAGGAGGCCAGGATGAGCCCGGAAAAAGAAAAAACAGCTGAAAATTCTGGTGTGGAGAAAATGGAAGATAACGCCAGGGGGTTAAAAGTAGTAAACGGCGCGGTGGTTTCGGTAAACATCTCCCCGAAAAAGAGCGTTCGAAAAAAGCCGGTCGGAGAAGCGCGAGCGATAGAAGATTTCGGTTTTGAAGGCGATGCCCATGCCGGTCCGGGGGAAAAACAGATAAGTCTGTTAGCCATTGAGAGCATCGAGAAGATGAGGCGCCTCGGACTTGAAGTCTCACCCGGAGACTTTGCCGAAAACCTCACGACTTCCGGTCTCAACCTGCTGGCTCTGCCGGTCGGAACGATTCTTGAGGTGGGTGATGAGGTTGTTCTGGAAATCACCCGGCACGGTAAAACCTGCCACACGAAATGCGCCATTTTCCGTCAGGTGGGACACTGCGTCATGCCGGAAGAAGGCGTTTTCGCCCGGGTGATAAAGGGCGGTAAAATAAAAGCAGGAGATGGAATCAATGTCCGAACAGCATGGTGAACTGAAGCGGATAACAATCGTCATTGTCACTATCTCGGACCGGTCGGCTCGCGGCGAAAGGGAAGACCTGAGCGGTCCGGCTTTGAAAAATCTCGTCGAGGAAAAAGGAGCACTGGTAAAGGCGATGGCGGTGGTGCCGGATGAAAAGGAAACGATAAAGAACAAGCTCATTGAACTGTGCGACGCACCCGACGCTCCTGAAGCAATTCTTACCACCGGAGGCACCGGAGTTTCTAAAAGGGATGTGACCCCGGAAGCTACAAAAGAGGTGGTCGAAAAGGAGATTCCCGGAATGTCCGAGGCCATGAGAGCCTATAGCCTGCAGAAGACACCTCTGGCCATGCTCAGCCGGGCGGTCTGCGGCCTGAGAAATCAAACGCTGATCATCAACCTGCCGGGAAGCGTCCGCGGGGCGGTGGAAAATTTGCAGGCGGTCATGCCGGCGCTGGCTCATGCGGTTGAAATCCTCAGAGGGAAGATTTCAGATTGCCAGCAATCATCTCACCGCCACCATCAGGAAAAGTGAGGAGGGAAAATGAAAGCTGTGGCCATCATTGGAGCTTCAGACAGCGGAAAAACAACTTTGATTGCGGCCCTGATTGAAGAATTCAGAACACGAGGGCTGACCTGCGGCGTTCTGAAAAAAGCCGCCCACGAAATTCAACTTGATGCCGAGGGCAAGGATTCCTGGCGCTTCATCCAAGCCGGAGCTATGGCGGCCGCGGTTATGACCGACGAAAAAATCTTTTTGATTAAAAGAAAAACCGCGGCCGACACCCTGCTGGAAACGGCTCTCGACAGATTCTCCAAAGTTGATGTGCTCCTGGTTGAGGGCGGAAAGAGAGAAAGCGCTTTCAAGAAGATTTTAAGAGTTCAGAATGCCGATGACCACAATCTGATCAGCCCGCCGGACGACCTGATCGCCATCGTTTCCGACGAGCCGTTTGAATCTCCGTATCCGTTCTTTCTCTCAGGTGAGACATCGAAGCTGGCCGATTTCCTGCTGACGGTGCTCGAACCGATCGAGCCGGCGGTAAAACTGAAGGTTGACGGGCGAGTGGTGCCGCTCAATTCGTTCGTCCAGGGGATTTTCCGCGAGACGATTGCCGGGATGGTTAGAGCCCTTAAAGATGTGCCGGAAAACCCGGAAGAAATAATCATTCAGGTGAGAAGGAGAGGAAAAGATGGGCAGGCTTAAGCTTAAAGAACTGGAAAAAGAATTTTTCTCTAAGCATGACCCGAAGCTTCTTCCGATACTCAGGCGGGCGGTGGTGGGAATTGCCGGGGCAGGAGGGCTCGGCTCGAACGTGGCGGTTTCGCTGGCCCGGGCCGGGGTGGGAAAGCTGATCATCGCCGACCGGGATGTGGTCTGCCCGTCAAACCTGAACCGGCAGCAGTATTTTGTCGACCAGATCGGAAAGCCGAAGGTTGAAGCTCTGCTGGAAAATCTGAACAGGATGAATCCTTTCTCTGAATATGAAATACATCATGTCAGGATAACGCCGCGGAATGTTAAAAGGCTTTTCGGAGAAGCGGAGATTCTGGTGGAGGCATTCGACCTGGCCACTGAGAAGAGCATGCTCATAAACACCTGGCTGAGCCTGTTTCCTGACCGGCCGATTGTGGCTGCCTCCGGTCTTTCCGGCTTCGGGAAGAATCACAAAATAAGAACTAGAAGAATGGGCCGGCTTTATCTTTGCGGCGACGAAGAGAGCGAACCCACCGAGACGGTCAGCCCGATGGCTCCGCGAGTGGGGATCGTCGCCAATATGCAGGCGAATATCGTTATTGAGCTTCTTTATAAAATGCATCATAAGACGGCTCGAAAGAGCTGAGCCTGCGTTTTACCGGGCTGTGCTTAATATTTGACGGAAGGAGGTACTGAATGTTCAAAGTAAACGAGTATTTCGAGGGAAGGGTAAAGTCGATCGCTTTTAATACCGGGGAAGGTCCGGCCACGATCGGAGTCATGGCTGCCGGCGAGTATGAATTCGGCACTTCAACGAAAGAAATTATGACGGTCATCACCGGGAAAATGATGGTGAAACTTCCCGGAAGCGACGAATGGAAGGAATTCAAGGCCGGAGATACTTTTGAAGTTCCGCCGAACCAGAAATTCCAGCTTAAGATCCCGGCCGACGCCTCCTACCTCTGCCTCTACCGTTAAAAAGCTGATCTTTTAGCTTTGTCCCGGGCGAAAGAGAAGGGAGCGAATTTTAATTAAATGTCGGACCGGGTCCAGGTGCCATCTACCAGGCGCCACATCCGGCCGTTCGGATTTTTCGAGCGCAGTTCTTCCGGCAGATGTTCCTCCGGAAGATTGTCATAACAATAACGGGCGGCAAACCTCAAAAAAGCTGCCGGGAAGCCGACCGAGGTGAAGCCTGGATGACCTGTAGCCGGATAAGGACCGCCGTGATGCATCGCCGGGGTGACCGCAACTCCGGTCGGCATCTTATTGTTGAGCAGACGTCCAACCTTTAACCTGACGGCAGGTTCAAGCCGCCGGTATATCTCTTCATCTTCGTCCGAGGGGTTATAATAGATCGAAGCGGTGAGATTGCCTTCAAGGCTTACAGCCACTCTGACCATCTGCTCGACATCGTCCACCACCACGGCCACCTCCAGCGTGCCGAAGGCTTCCTGCTGGAAGGTGGCCGGGTCCTTGAGGAATTGTTCGCCGGTGATGGCAAAAAGCGTTGTCTGAAATTGAAATCCGGGCGCATCAATCTGATGTCCGCCGGCCAGAAGCACTGCACCAGCAGCTTTCAGCTTTTCCACCGCTTTTTTCAGGTTATCCAGGACCGCCGGGGAAAGGAGGTAGCCGGAGAGAGGCTGGTTAAAGATCTGCTGGAGTTTCCACAGGAATCTGCGCCCGGGCTCGTCGTTGATAAAGATTACCAGACCCGGCTTCGTGCAGAACTGACCGCAGCCGAGAGAACAGGAAGAAAAATGCTCCAGGGCGAGCTCCGCGGCTTTCTCCCTGAGAATCCCGGGCAGGAAGAAAACCGGGTTAACGCTGCTGAGCTCTCCGTAAAAGAGTTTACCGGCTCTTTCTGCCACTTCCTTCAGCCTGAGACCCGCCGCCCGGCTTCCGGTAAAAGCCACCGCGGCCACGGCCGGATGGCTGACCAGACGAAAGCCGTCTTCGTTGCCGAAGTGATAGAGCATCTGAACGGTGGAAGCAGGCATGCCCGACTGCTCGAGCGCCTGAAGCAGGCATTCCGCCATCAACCTGGTGGTTCCCGGATGGCCCGGATGAGCCTTGCAGATGACCGGATTCCCGGTAGCCACCGCGCTGGCCAGGTCGCTTCCGGCCACAGCGTTAAAAGCGAGCGGGAAATTGTTCGGGCTGAAAATTACGACCGCTCCGCCGAGAGGTCCGTATTTTGCCCTGATGTTCAGCCTGGTATCTATCGTTGCCTGACACCAGCTTCTTTCTTCCACCGCTGCCGCCGCCTGGCGCAGCTGGTTGAGCATGCGGGGGAATTCGGTGCTTTTAAGCCGGGATTTAAGCGGCAGGGCGGTTTCTAAATGAGCCATCTGCGTGATGGCTTCTTCGTTTTTTTCCAGCAATTCGGCATAGATTCTAAGGAAACTGGCAATTTTTTCAGGGGAGGTGCGGGCCAGTTCCAGCTTGATTTTTGAGCTTTCCGACAGAGCCTTTTCCAGGTCTTCCCAGCTTGATATCGGATAGACCTCGAGCAGTCTTTCTCCGCTGGCCGGATTGTAGGCCTGGAAGGCGCCAGCCAGCGAAGCTGGCTGCCAGCGGCCGCCAATCAGAACCGGTTGGACTTCAGGCTTCCCATCATATGAATGGCCATTCATATATTCCTCACTCCTTCTTTTACCTGTTTGCGGCCAGCGATTTTTTTCTCTTTTGCTGACTTCATTTATGGCGATGTTTATTGATCCCACTCGCAGGAAAATTCTTCCGCGGATAAATTCTTCTTATTCTTCTCAACCCCCGGAGTAAATTGGCGAAATTGCCAGTCGGTCACCGTCTTTCAGCTTTTCACCACTGGCCACAGCCTGACCGTTGCGGGTGACGATTTTCGGTCTTTTCGGGTCGAGCGGCAGGGAAGAAAGCACTGTTTCCACCGTTGCTCCATCTGGAAAGCTGAGCACTTTCTCGGAAAACCCGATCTGGTTGACGAAGGGTCCGATGAGTTTTACCGTTATCTTTATTTCCGGGCTGCCCATTTCATACTCCTTTTTTAGAAACAGAACTGAAAAGTTGAACGGGAATGACGCAATTTAAATTTCTCTGAACAGTTCAGCTGCTGGATTACGATTTGCCACCTTCGCCACAAACAGCCAAACCGGCTCTTCTTCTTTCTGCTTTCAGTTCTGCGCTATCTTCAATTTTATTTTATTCCAGCCTGGTAAATTTTTCTACCTCATCGGCTTCCTGTTTCAGACCGAGAGCTTCAGCCGTTTTCCTGGTGGGAATGCCGCGCTTGTCCCAGCCTCTCTGTTCGTAGTAATAGTCCAGCAACTGGTTGTATTTATCGAGCTCGAGATACTTCCCGGCGATCGGTCCTTCGGTGTCGGCGTTTTTCGGGTCAAACCAGATCATCGGCGGGTAGTCCCTGGTTCTGTCCCAGAACGGAAATTCTCTCACCCAGAAGAACTTCATCAGTGCATAGATACGGTCAGCCACTTTCCAGAAATCGTCGAGAGTCCAGTTGAGCCCGGTAGTCTTGTTGAAATATTCAGCGTAGTGTTCAAGCTCCCAGCCAAGCTCGATCCAGGGGAAACGACAGGCGACGATGAATTCAAAAAGCCCGCCGCGGATTCTCTGCAGCTCGATCACCTTCGCCGCTTTTTCCGGGCCGTAGGAATCACGCTGGGACTGTTTCAGCTCGTAGGTGATCACCCAGCTCTCCTTGTGATGAGCCCCGATCGGGCTGGTGCCAAAAGCCAGAGCCATGCCCGGGATGAACTTGCAGTTGTATGCGGAAATTTCCAGACCTTTCACCTGCATGGCGTAGGCTTCGGAATTGTGGCCGATCTGTCTGGCCATGCGCAGGCTGCCGTCGGCCAGCAGGTTGCCGACTTCGCCTTCCCGCCGGGCGGCCATTCCGAGGAGTTTTTTGGCCATTTCGGCGTCGCCAAAACGGAAATCTCCCTTTATCGCACCCTGCTCGATGGCGTCGGCATAGAAAGCCAGCGTGCCGCCGGCGGAAATGGTATCCAGCCCGTAGTCGTCGCAAAGGTAATTGAGCGAGGCCACCTGGTCCAGCTCAAAGATGTCCAGGTTGCTGCCGAGCATACCGATGTTTTCATAATCGAGCTCGGATTCGCGCCCCTCGCGATCGAGAATGGTGATGCCGCACCTCATCGTGCAGTTGGGGCAGCCGTAGGTGGCCACACGGGCATTGTTCAGGCGTTCACCGTCAATCCTCCAGGCTTCAGGATGGTGCGTCTTTCTCATGTTGTGAACCGGAAGAGCGGCCACCTCATTGCACCAGGCCAGAACTCCGGTCGTTCCCTGGATTGACCAGCCGGTTTTTTTGTCGATCTCGCCGACTTTTCTCAGGTCTTCCAGTCCGAGCTTCCTCATGCCTTCGGGGTCGGCCACCGGAATGGGTTTTGAACCTTTAATGACGATGGCTTTGAGCTTTTTGGAACCCATAACCGCGCCGATTCCCGGACGGCCGCCAGCCCGACCTTCAAGGCTGCGCACCATCGCGTAAAGGTTCATATTTTCGCCGCCCTGTCCGATCGACAGAACGCCGGCGCCCTTGCCGTATTTTTTGTAAAGCCAGTTATGGGTGTCGTAGGTTCCACGGCCCCAGATTTCGTCGGCCGGCAGGTATTCAACTTTATCGTCCTCAATATAAAGATAAATCGGGCTGTCGGATTTGCCCTCGATGATTATGGCGTCATATCCGGCTTTTCTCATCTGCTCGGTGACTCTTGTTCCCAGGTTGCCGTCGCCGTAACCTCCGGTCAGGGGAGACTTCGCCGCCACCACGGTTTTTCCGGTGTTTGGTGCCGGCACGCCGGCGATCGGACCGACCGCCACGATCAGCTTGTTTTCGGGCCCGAGCGGGTCGATGCCGGGCTTCAGCTCATCCCAGAGAATTTTCAAGGCAAAACCTCGCCCGCCAACCCATTTCCTGGCGAATTCTTCGTCAAAGTGCTCAACTTTATGAGTCCTGTTCGTCAGATTAATTCTGAGGATGTTTCCGGTCCAGCCGTACATAATTTTACCTCCTGTTAATTATTATGAATTACCGATAACATAATCGCCGATTTTAGTCAATCAAAAATCTGAGGCTTGAGGTTGTAAAAATAAGTGTTTTGAGTAAAATAAAACCAGGTTTAGCCAATTAATCAGGAGAGGGAGAATGGCAAAAAAATTGTACAGGTCGGTGCAGCAAAAAATGATCGGAGGAGTCTGCGCCGGTCTGGCTGATTATTTTGACCTTGATGTTTCACTCGTCCGGCTGATCTTTGTGGGAGCAGCGCTGCTGACGGCCATCCTGCCGATGGTCCTGTTTTACCTTATCGCCTGGCTGGTTATTCCGGCGCCACCGAAGGAATAGAGCCGGCCGGACCTCGGGCTGACTCCGGAGCGCAATGAGAGAGAACACAGAAATCGGCTTCCGGCATATTGCCATTGAAGGTGTTTTCAAATCGAGAAAGACTCTTCTCGCTCATCATCTGGCTCAGAAAATCGGCGGCCAGCTGGTGCTGGACCAGACGGCCAATCCATACCTCCGGGATTTCTACAGTGAAAGAGAAGGAGCTGCTTTCCTGGCCCAGCTGGTGTTTCTGGTGAACCGCTATCAACAGCAGTCGCGGCTTCTCCAGCGAGACCTTTTTGTCGACCGGATAATCTGCGATTATCTTTTTGAGAAAGATAAAATATACGCTTATCAGACTCTCAATGACGATGAGCTGATGGTCTATGACCGCATCTACAGCATCCTGGCAGAAAGGGTACCGAGGCCGGATCTGGTGATTTATCTGCAGATTTCGGTCAGTACTCTGATCAGGAGGATTGAAAAAGAAGGAGACCCGCTGGAGAAAGAAATTTCAAAGAAATACCTTGAAGATATTGTCGAAGCCTTCGATTATTTCTTTTTTAATTACAAGGCGGGACCGCTGCTGGTGGTCAAAGCCGATGACCTGGATCTGTCCAGCGAGGAGGAAATCTGGGACCTGATTGACCAGATAAAAAATATGAGCCGGGGAACTCTTTATTACGTCCCGCAGAGTTTCCGGGCAAAAAAATAAAAAAAGTGGTAAAATTGGTAGGGCTCAGAGGTCCGGGGAGGGCACTGAGACCCGCGGCCAGCCGACAGGATAGGGTCTTTACCTCGAGCTGGAGAGCCAGCCGGGGATAAAGAAAGGAGATAAAAATGGCAAAATTCTCAACGGATAGGGTAAATGTATGCTATCTTCAGGAGCTTAAGAAGCAGAAGCAGAAAATAACCGCTCTGACCGCCTACGATTATCCTACTGCCCGCCTGCTGGATGAAGCTGGAGTGGACATTATTCTCGTGGGCGATTCACTCGGTATGGTCGTTCTCGGTTATGAGACCACCCTTCCGGTCACCATGGACGAAATGATTCACCACACCAGAGCCGTTACCAGAGCCAGGAAGAGAGCGATGGTCATCGGCGACATGCCGTATCTTTCCTTCCATCTTTCGAAAGAGAATTCGATAGCTAATGCGGCCAGGTTCATAAAGGAAGGCGGAGCTGACGGGGTCAAGCTCGAAGGTGCGACGCCCGCCCGGCTGGAGCTGGTGAAAGCCCTGGTTGAGGCCGAGATACCGGTGATGGGCCATGTTGGCCTGACCCCGCAGTCAGTTCACAAAATTGGCGGGTTCAAGGTTCAGGGGAAGGAAGAGGAGCAGGCCGAAGCCATTTTCCGGGGAGCGCTCGATCTGGAGAAGGCCGGAGCCTTTGCCGTGGTGCTGGAGTCAGTGCCGGCTGAACTGGCGGCGGAAATAACCTCAGCGCTGAAAATTCCGACCATCGGCATCGGGGCCGGACCTCACTGTGACGGCCAGATTCTTGTGGTCAACGACATGCTGGGTTTAACCTCCGACTACCTCCCGCGCTTTGTGAAGAAATACGCCGAGCTTTCTGAGATTATTTCCGGAGCGGTTAAGAATTACATTGCTGAGGTCAGGGAAGGACGTTATCCGGAAGATCAGCACTGTTACCATATGAAAGAGGACAGATTAGCCGCGCTCAGGAAAATCCGTCGAAAGTTGCTCCCGGAAAGAAAGGCGGAAAAGAAAAAGTAATGATTTTATCAGCTTTCTGACTTTTTTTATTTAATAAAAAAATTGTGGTGAGGGAAAAGGAAGATGAAAATCGTAACCACCGTAGAAGAGCTTAAAGAAAGGGTTCGTTCCTGGAAAAAAGAGGGACGCCGGATAGGCTTTGTGCCGACGATGGGTTATCTGCACGAAGGCCATCTGAGTCTGGTAAGAGAATCGAAGAAGCGCTCCGATGTGACCGTCGTCTCCATTTTCGTTAACCCGAAGCAGTTTGGACCGGCAGAGGATTATCAGATTTATCCTCGCGACCTCGAAAGGGACCGGAAGTTGCTGGAAAAGGAGGGAGTGGACCTGATTTTTTATCCTTCGGTGGAGCAAATGTATCCTGAAGGTTACCGGACGTACGTGGAGGTCGAGGGTCTTCAGGATAAACTCTGCGGTCGGTCGCGGCCGGGTCATTTCCGCGGAGTTTGCACGGTGGTTCTCAAGCTGTTCAACCTGGTTGAACCTGATGAAGCCTATTTTGGCTGGAAGGATGCCCAGCAGGTAATAATAATCAGAAAGATGGTGGAGGACCTGAACCTTCTGGTTAAAATTGTGCCGCTGCCGCTCGTGCGCGACCATGACGGACTGGCTTTGAGCTCGAGGAACACGTATCTGAATCCGCAGGAAAGGCAGGCGGCGCTGGTGCTGAAAAAAAGCCTGGACCTGGCTGAACAGCTTATAAAATCAGGCGAGAGGGATGCGGGCGCGATCAGACAAAAAATGGTAGAATTGGTCTCGTCCGAGCCGCTAGCCCGGATGGATTACGTGGAGATTGTCGACCTGAAAAACCTTGAGCCGCTGGAAAAAATTGAAGGAGATGTGCTGGTGGCGCTGGCCGTTTACATCGGACGGACCAGGCTCATCGACAATCTGAGGATTATTTCAGGAGGAATCGAAAAATGATTATGCTTTACCTTAAATCCAAACTTCACCGGGCACGGGTTACCTACAGCGACCTCGACTATGAAGGCAGCCTGGGCATAGACGAAAACCTGATGAAGGCTGCCGGGATCAGGGAATACGAAAGGGTTGAAGTATACAACGTAACCAACGGAGAAAGATTTACCACCTACGTGATCAAAGAACAACCGGGTTCCGGTCGAATCGGCGTTTACGGAGCGGCCGCCCACAAAGCGAGGGAGGGGGACATCATCATCATTACCTCATACTGTCACCTGAGCGAGGAAGAGGTGGAGTTTCACCTGCCGAAAATCGTTCTGCTCGACGAGAATAACCGCATCAAACAGGTAAAAAATTAAGCGCCGGTTGCTGCGGAAATTAGATTAATCACCGATTCGCTCATTCGAGGTGGTAGTTGGGAGCCTCTTTGGTGATGATCACATCGTGCACGTGGCTTTCTCTCAAAGCCGCCTGAGTTATCTTGATGAATCTGGCTTTTTTCTGCAGCTCTTCTATCGTCCGGCAGCCGGCGTAACCCATTCCGGCTTTAAGACCGCCAACCAGCATCTGAATGATCGATACCGCGCTACCCTTGTAGGGAACACGTCCTTCAATCCCCTCGGGAACCAGCTTTCCGGTTTCAGTCACGTTGTCCTGGAAATAGCGGTCGCGGCTTCCTTCTTTCATCGCTTCGAGAGAGCCCATGCCCCGGTAAGTTTTGTAAGCTCGTCCCTGATAGATAACCACCTCGCCCGGAGATTCGTCGGTTCCGGCCAGAAGGTTGCCGAGCATCACGGTGGAAGCGCCGGCGGCGATGGCCTTGGTTATGTCGCCCGAATATTTTATTCCGCCGTCAGCTATCAGCGGGATGTTGTACTTGCTGGTCACCCGGTAGACGTCAGCTATCGCCGTGATCTGGGGTACGCCGACTCCAGCCACCACTCTGGTGGTGCAGATTGACCCCGGGCCAATTCCCACTTTCACCGCGTCGACTCCGAGTTTGATCAGGTCCTCAGCCGCCTCTGCCGTGGCGATGTTTCCGGCTATCAGGTTGATATCAGGATATTCCTTCCGGATCAACTTAATGGTTTCCATCACCCGGCGGGAATGCCCGTGGGCGGTGTCCACCACGATCACGTCGCATCCGGCTTTCACCAGAGCAGCTACCCGGTCGAGAGCATCCGAGCCAACGCCCACGGCGGCTCCAACTCGCAGACGGCCCAGCTTATCCTTCGAAGCCAGCGGATACTGAATTCGCTTCAGAATATCTTTGTAAGTGATGAGCCCTTTCAGATGGTAATTTTCGTCGACGATCAGGATCTTTTCCACTTTGTGCTTGTGGAATAGCTTTTCCGCTTCCTCCAGGGGAGTGCCGACCGGGACTGTCACCAGTTCTCTGGTCATCACTTCTGACACCGGCAGGTTGAGTCTGGTCTCAAACCTGATGTCACGGTTGGTCAGGATGCCGACCAGTTTGTTGTTTTCATCGGTAACCGGCAGACCGGAGATTTTGTACCTTCTCATCAGTTCTATCGCCTGGCTGATCGTATCGGTCGGCCTGAGGGTAATCGGCTCGACAATCATTCCGCTCTCATGTCTTTTGACTTTGTCCACTTCTTCAGCCTGGGCTTCGATCGGCATATTCCGGTGGATTATGCCAATACCTCCCTGCTGGGCAATGGTTATGGCCATGCGGGAGGTGGTTACCGTATCCATCGCCGAGCTCAGTATCGGAATCTTCAGCGGAATGTTTTTCGTCAACCAGGTGGAAACATCAGCTTCCGCCGGAACCACATCTGATTTAGCCGGCATTATGAGCACATCGTCAAAGGTTAAACCTTCTTTAAGTTTTTCATCCAACATAAAAACCCTCCTGAGGGGCTATTTAACGCCTTTTTTTGCCCGGAATTAACGGCCGGGCCTGTCTGGTCTTCGGGCCGCCCGCGGCGGCTTCTTCTCCCGGCCGCTGGTAATAGACTGGCTGCGGTCGCCTTTCCACTCTTCTTTCCGCTTCGGCCACCGGCTGTATCAGGAACAGGTAGCGTACGGCATCCTCTTCGATGCGGTCGAGCATCTGCTGGAACATGGCGAAGCTTTCTTTTTTATATTCAATGAGCGGGTCGCGCTGTCCGTACCCTCTGAGGCCGATTCCTTCCCGGAGATAATCCATTTCCAGCAGGTGGTCTTTCCAGCGGGTGTCGATCACCTGAAGGAGAATCAGGCGTTCGAATTGCCGCATGTTTTCCGGCCCGAGAAGCTTTTCCTTCTGTTCGTAAATTTCTTTCAGGGCGGAGACCAGTTTTTCGCGAAGTTCTTCGTAGGTTATCTCTTCCCGGTTGAAGTTGAGCTGGTTGAGGTCGAAGCCGAATTGCGAATATATGGCCTGTCTTAAGGCTTCCCGGTCCCAATCGTCCGGATGCTTTTCCTTTCCGGCATGCTCTTCAAGATACCAGTCAACCAGAGTTTCGATCAGGTTCAGATAATAATCTCTGAGGTCCTTGCCCTCAAGGATTTCCCGGCGCTGCCTGTAGATGGTTTCTCTCTGTTTGTTCATCACGTCGTCGTATTCCAGCAGGTGCTTTCTGATCGAGAAGTTCTGTGCTTCCACCTGTTTCTGGGCTCGCTCTATCGCTCTGGTCACCATCGGATGCTCGATAGGCACGCCCTCAGCCATGCCGATTCTGGCCATCAGTCCCGACAGACGGTCGGAACCGAAGATGCGCATCAGGTCGTCCTCAAGCGAAAGGTAGAACCGGGAGGAGCCAGGATCTCCCTGACGTCCGGCCCGGCCGCGCAACTGGTTGTCTATCCGGCGGGATTCATGGCGTTCGGTGCCGATGATGTGCAGGCCACCAAGCGCCACCACCTTTTCGTGTTCTTCGCTGGTTATCTTCAGAGCTTCTTCGTAGGCTTTCTGATACTGTTCCGGCGTGGCTTTTTGCGGGTCTATCCCGGATTTTTTAAGGAATTCCTTTGCCAGATAATCAGGATTGCCCCCGAGGAGGATGTCGACACCGCGGCCGGCCATGTTGGTGGCAATGGTCACTGCCCCGATGCGCCCGGCCTGGGCGATGATCTGGGCTTCGAGTTCGTGGTACTTGGCGTTGAGCACGACGTGTTTGATACCACGCCGGCGGAGCATCTCAGAAAGCTTTTCTGATTTTTCTATGGAGATCGTGCCGACCAGCACCGGTCGTCCGATTTTGTTCAGCTGGACTATTTCTTCCACCACGGCGTTCCATTTTTCCCTGGCTGTCCGGTAAATCACGTCGGGATATTCAGTGCGCCGCAGCGGCTTGTTGGTCGGGATTTCCACCACATCCAGCTTGTAGATGTGCATGAATTCGGCCGCTTCGGTGGCCGCTGTTCCGGTCATGCCGGCCAGCTTTCTGTACATACGGAAATAATTCTGGAAGGTAACCGAGGCTAAGGTCTGGTATTCTTCCTGGATTCTGACGCCCTCTTTGGCTTCAAGAGCCTGGTGGAGACCGTCGCTGTAGCGGCGCCCGGGCATCAACCGACCGGTGAATTCGTCAACGATGATCACCTGACCGTCTTTTACCACGTAGTCAACATCGCGTTTAAAGAGATGGTGAGCCTTAAGAGATTGATTTATGGCATGGACCAGGTTGATGTAATTCAAATCATAAAGGTTGGGAATGTTAAAAAACTTTTCAGCCTCGGCCACACCGTTTTCATTCAGGGCGACCGTTCTGGTTTTCTCGTCCAGAATAAAATGCTTATCTTTCTGCAGCCGGCGGACAAACCGGTCGGCTTTGTAGTAGAGTTCAGTTGACTCCTGGGTGGGTCCGGAAATAATCAGCGGCGTCCGGGCTTCGTCGATCAGAATGCTGTCGACCTCGTCGACGATCGCGTAGTTGAACCCGCGCTGAACCAGGTCTTCCAGACGGAATTTCATGTTATCGCGCAGGTAATCGAAACCAAATTCATTGTTGGTCCCGTAGGTAATATCCGCCTGATAGGCTTTCTTGCGGTCGGCGTCGTTCATATCATGCTGGATAACACCGACGCTCAGACCGAGGAATTTATAAATCGGCCCCATCCATTCAGCGTCTCGCCTGGCCAGGTAATCGTTTACAGTGACGATGTGCACGCCGCGCCCTTCAAGAGCGTTGAGGCAGGCGGGCAGAGTGGCCACCAGGGTTTTACCTTCACCGGTCTTCATCTCGGCTATTTTGCCCTGATGAAGGACGATTCCGCCCATGAGCTGGACGTCGAAATGGCGCATGCGGACAGTGCGGCGGGCCACTTCCCGGACCACGGCAAAGGCTTCTACCAGGATGTCGTCCAGAGTGGCTCCCTGACGGAGTTTTTCCTTGAATTCTGCGGTTTTAGCCTGGAGCTGGGTGTCGGAGAGCTGGCTGATCTGTGGCTCCAGGGCATTTATGGCCACAACGTATGGCTGGAGCTTTTTCAGGTCCCGTTCGTTTTTGGTCCCGAAAATCTTAGTTAGAATCCATTTCCACATTTACTAATTTTTAACAGAATCCCGCCATAAAGTCAATTGACGCCGGGGCCAGCCTGGTGGTCCGCCGGCTGCCTCCAGAACGGGAGGAGTAACGTCAGACCCGGGGAGCCTGTCAGGTAACTCATTTATTTTGACATGGCCACCGGGACGGCGAATTTATGAAGCTACTTCAGCCTGGATTTTAATAAATAAACCAGGCTGCCGGCGGCCAGACAAACTAAAGCAACGGTCAGGTTTGAGAGCCGTGACAGGAGCAGTGAAAGACCTATTCCCAGGCACAAAATCAGGCCCAGGTAGGGAAGAGAATCTGGATATTTTTTAGCTCGCTTTTCCAGCCGGAGGGCGCTGACATTGGCCAGAGAATAATAAAAAAGAAGAGAAAATTTGCTTTGGATTGAATTAGAATAAATTAAAATGAGTTTGCCTCAAATCCCCTTTTGATTATAAAATACCGTGAGGGAGGGCAAGAAATGAGAACAGCCAGATTGATAATTCTGATTATTGTGGTCATCCTGCTGGCCATTATCATCGTCCAGAATCGCGAGCCGGTTAAAACTCATTTTCTTTTCGCCACGGTGGAGATGCCGCATATTCTCCTGTTGTTGATCACAGCCGCCGCCGGCTTTGTGGCCGGGCTGATGGTGGCCCTGCTGTCCGAAAGGAAAAAGGTCAGACAGGAAAAGTCAGAGCAGCCGGAAACGAAATAAAACACAGAATAATCAGCAAGCCGGCGGGAAAAAGTTATCAATATAATGTTTACTTTCCAGCTGGCTGCTGAACTTCTTAAGATATTTAATGGGGGCGATTGTCAAGAAGAAGATCCTAAACTGGTTCTTACCTGTTCTGTTTTCTGGGGCAATGATTGAAGGCGCATAATCCGAATGATGGCTCACGGAGAGGATAAGGCGGTTAAGCAGAAAATGATGACAGAAATTTTTAAAGGAGGAAGCTCCAATGAAGTCGATGTGAGAGTAGCTGGCTGGGAAGGTGATGAGGGTGGAGGCAGAGAATATGGAGAAATTCACTCTGGTGTTAAAAATACTCAGGCTTGTGGTTCCGGCAGAGGCTTAAATGGGAGAATCTGAAATGGATGAATCGCCAGCAGAAGTTGACAGGAGAAAAATATTTTTTTGAATGATAAAAGTTGTATTTAAGTAAGGAGGACAATCTGTGGCTAAATTTGAGATCACCAGGGCCAGAAAAATTCTTGGTGATAGGCGGCTCATTAATTTTTTGAGATTTATAAACGAAAAAAGCTCTAAGGGTCAATTTAAGTTTGATGTGCTTGCGGTGAAACTTATTAATGAGAAGCTCGATCGAGGCCAATCTCTCGACGAATTATTTGACAAAGAAAGTGATTTTGGTTACCGGCTCAGAGTATTTAAGTACAATGAATTGCATTACCGCATAGAGTTTGGATGCCAGGCGGGACCGACGGAGGGAGATGGTGCCACCTGGGATGTCTGGTTTAATCCAGACGGAAGTGTTTCCTCGGCCGAAATGATCTCGTTCTGGATCAGTTAAGACCCTTACCGGAAATATTGGCTGGTCATGGCCGACCAGGCGGATAGAGCGATTGACTCCGGATCCAAAAGACGGTGGGTTCA
>JASEFX010000028.1 GCA_030018265.1 Candidatus Saccharicenans sp. | reverse complement strand
CACCACGCCTCCTCCATATACTACCCTTACCCTGGATACCATGTCTGTGCCGGAAAGAAAATCGGGCTTGACTGAGTATACCGACCCTGTGATATGCTAATTTTTGCATGAGTTCCAGCCTTGACTATCTGATGCGGCCAGCGGCCGCCGCTTTCCCTGTTGAAGCATATCGCAACAGAATCTTTATAAACCTTTTTCATCAAAGGAGGCATCATGGCTGAAGAAAAAAAATATTCCCCCGGAGTCGAAAAGTACATCCAGGAGGCCCGAGTTTTTATGGCCCGCCGGGAAGAAATTAAAGCTCGCATGAAGAGCATGAAATTCGACACCATCGCCGTTCACGGGCTTTATTCTCTGGAAGAAGCCCTCGACCGAAATCAGGGAGCGATCATCGAGCCGCTTTACTTAGCCACCTCGCAGGGATATCGCGACGCCGACGAGCTCGAAGCCGCCCTGGCCTATCTCATTCCCACCTGGTGTTACACCAGAATTGCCAACCCGACCACTTATTACCTGGAATATGTACTTGCCTTGCTTGAAGGTTACAGAACAGGATACGACACCTCCTGCGTGGTTACCGCTTCCGGGATGGCAGCGATCATGATGGCCGTCGACCCGTTTCTGGTGAAACAGAAAGAAGGCCCGGAAAAAATCAATTTTGTCTCCTCCATCCAGGTTTACGGCGGAACCTTCCAGCATTTTTCCGTGCGCAAAATGAAGGAAAGGGGCATCGAAGTTCGCTGGGTCCTGCATCCGGAAGACCTGGATGAATGGAAGGAAAAAATCGATGAAAACACCCGCTTCCTGTATGTCGAAGCCCCGAGCAATCCCCAGCAATCTTTCTGCGATGTGAAAGCCCTGGCCGACCTGGCCCATTCCTGGGAAATTCCCCTGATCTTTGATGCCACCTGCGCCACACCGGCTCTTCTCCGGCCGATTGCCTACGGCGCTGACATCGTGGTGCATTCGCTTACCAAATCAATCACTGCCGGAGGTCTGGCCATCGGAGGCGCCCTGATAAGCAAGAGGCCGATAGTCACAAAAATTAAGAACGACGACCCCAACTTCAAAGAGAACTTTGCCGAATACATAAAATTCTGGCCTTACAGGGACAACGGACCCGCAGCCTCTCCCTTTAACGCCCTGATGGCTCTGAATGACCTGCGCACGCTGCGTATGAGAATGGACATTCTCAGCCAGAACTGCCAGAAAGTGGCCGAATTCCTGGAGAAACATCCGCGTGTTTATCAGGTTGATTATCTCGGGTTGCCGAGCTATAAGCTTCATCCTCTCGCTAAAAAATACATGAAGCTGGTAGATTCGGATGACGGAACCGGCCAGGAAGTAAACCGTTACGGACATCTGATGAGTTTCCGGGTTGACGGTCCGCCCGAAAATGCCAGAAAAGTCTTCGACCGTTTCCGCATCATCTTCCGGGCGACCGACCTCGGACGCATCAAAACCGTCGCCACCATACCGGCTATCTCCACCCATCAGCAGCAGGGAGAAGAAGCCCGGAGAATGGCCGACATTCCTCCGCAGCTGATCCGTCTGTGCGTGGGAGCGGAAAACCCTGACGATATCATCGATGACCTCAACCAGGCTCTTAATTCGCTCTGATTAATCTGCCAAACAGAAACGGTCATAAATTCTTTAACGCCTCTCTCTTTCTCGTCGGAAAGAATGGAGGCATGCAGGCATCTGCCATGCCTGTGTTTCCCGCGGATTAATGAGATATACTTCCTCCTCCGGGGATCGGTGAGGGAGGACGCGAGAAAGCGCGCCGTGACAGGATCCTCCCGGGACACGAGCCGAAGCAGGATCGGCAAAAATGTACTGGCTTAATGACGGCCGGCCGCGCCTGCTATGTTTTTGCGATTTCAATCTATTCCAATAGAGAGAAGAATAGGTACAGCTTTTTAAAAGGAGGGTGGCACGGCGTGTCTCCGAACCGCACGCAGCGGATGGGGTTCCCCACGGGGATGGGTGGAGCGAGCACGGGAGGAGATGCGCCGTGACAGGAACCTTTACTGTTTTGGCACTCACAAAAATGGCACTACGTTCGATAAATTCAGGCCGTTTGAATTTTCCCCGGTGGTAGACTAAAATCAGGGCATGGAATCTCTGAGGATTTATACCGAAAAACCTTACCGGTTGCGCGGCCAGGTGGTCATCAGCGGCGCGAAGAATGCTGTCCTTCCGGCACTGGCTGCCTCTCTTCTTACTTCCGGAGAAATCAACCTGAGCAACGTCCCGCTGGTAAAAGACGTCAGGACGATGCTCACCCTTCTCTCTGACCTTGGAGCTGAATATGAGCTCGGGAAAAAATCCCTGAGAATAAAGGTGGAGAAAATTCTCTCATATCAGGCTCCCTACCAGCTCGTCCGGGCGATGAGAGCCTCAATTCTGGTGCTCGGTCCGTTGCTGGCCAGGAAGGGCAGGGCGGTGGTGGCCCTGCCTGGAGGCTGCGCCATAGGCACGCGTCCGGTAGACCTGCACATCAACGGCCTGCAAAAACTCGGAGCCAGCATCAAAATCGAACACGGCTACATTGTGGCTGAAGCAAAAAAGCTCCGGGGAGCTGAATTTGAATTCGAGAAAAAAACAGTCACCGGAACGGAGAACCTGGTGATGGCTGCCACCCTGGCCAGGGGCGAAACCATCCTGAAGAACTGCGCGCTGGAGCCGGAAGTCAGCAGCCTGTGCGAACTTCTGGTAAAAATGGGAGCAAAAATTGATGGCATCGGGGAAGAAACCATACGCATAAAGGGAGTTGACGAACTCGGTCCGGCAGATTTCAGAATCATACCAGACCGGATTGAAGCTGGAACTTTCATGGTGGCCGCCGCGCTCACCCAGGGAGATTTGATCTTAAAAGAGGTGGAACCAGACCATCTCGGAGCTCTGATTGATAAATTGACCATATCCGGAGCCCGGATAGAAAAATTGGGCCGTCGCTCGATCCGGGTAATCGGCAGCCCGGAAATAAAGCCGCAGGATGTGACCACCGCTCCCTATCCCGGATTCCCGACTGATATGCAGGCGCAATTCATGGTGCTGATGACCCAGGCAAACGGCACTTCCATCATCACTGAAACCATTTTCGACCGTCGTTTTGCCCACGCCAACGAGCTCATAAGGCTGGGCGCAAACATCGAAATCCAGGGAGACAAGGCCATCGTCCGCGGGCGAACGCCTCTCTCGGGAGCTGAAGTTATGGCCACTGACCTAAGAGCTTCCGCCTGCCTGGTGCTGGCCGGTCTTATTGCCACCGGTCAGACCACCATCAACGACATCGAACATCTCGACCGGGGTTATGAAAGAATCGAAGAAAAATTGAGAAAACTCGGAGTGAAAATCGAGCGTCTTAAAAATAACAACAATCACAGGATGGGGGAGAAAAAATGAACGATTGCATCTTCTGCAAAATCATCAAAAAGGAGATTCCTGCCAGCGTCGTATATGAGGACGAAGAAATTCTGGCCTTCGACGACATCCGGCCGCAGGCTCCGGTTCACACCCTGATAATCCCGAAAATACACCTGGCCAGTCTGAAGGAAGCCAGTCCCGAACAGGCAGCACTGCTGGGGAAAATACTTATTCAGGCCAGAGAAATAGCCAGACTGAAGGGTATAGACGCGACAGGTTACCGGGTGGTGCTTAATACCGGACCAGATTCAGGGCAGGAAGTGTTACACATTCATTTTCATCTTCTCGGCGGTCGCCGGCTCGGCTGGCCTCCGGGATAAAAAGGAGAGCGTTTCACAGACAGCCCGTACAGCGCCTTCGAATATAAGCAGTTAAAAAATATGGCTTATCTGATTGACGGCAACAACCTGATGGGACAGGCGGATCCCTACTTTAAGTTCGACCCGCTCAGCCGGAACAAAATCATCGCCAGGCTGCTTCTGTTCCAGAAAATAACCAGGTCAAGAATATTTCTGGTATTCGACGGTCGCCCACCGCTCGACGAGCACGAAATAAAACTCAACCCGAAATTCACCGTGCTCTTTCCGGAACCCGGGCAGACAGCCGACAGCCTGATCGAGGAACTTCTTTCAGAAAAGAAAGACCGTCGCTATTTTCTCCTGGTAAGCTCTGACCGCAGCCTGCGTGAAATCGCTCGCGTTCACGGAACCAGATCGATAAGTACGCCGGAGTTCCTGAAACAGCTGAAACAGGTTTTGAAGGAACACCGCCAGGAAAGAGAACTCGAAAAAGAAACCGAACAGCCGACGCCGCTGGAAATTTCTCTCTGGAGCGATCTTTTCAGGAAAAAATGAGAAACTTTTCCATCCTCGGAGCCGGACGTCTGGGCACAACTCTTGCTAGAGCCCTCTGTCATGCGGGATACCACCTTAAATACATTTCAGACGTTATACCCGAACGTGCCCGGAATACCAGAAGAATAACAGGCCAGGGAAGGGTAACCGACGACAACCGTCGGGCAGCCTCGCGGGCGGAAATAATTTTTATCTGCGTCCCTGATGATCTCATCCCCTCAGTGGTGGAAGAGATTTCCACTCTTAATTTCGAGGGCAAATATGTTTTTCACACAAGCGGCACCCTGTCTTCGGAAATCCTCAAGCCGCTTGCCAGAAAAGGGGCCCGGGTAGCTTCGTTCCATCCGGCCCAGACCTTTTCCGAACCCCTGACTGATCCCGGAATTTTCGAGCACATATACATAGGTCTTGAAGGAGATGCTGAAGCAGTTGAACTCGGCCAGGAACTGGCGGAAAAGGTGGGAGCTCAAGTTCTTCTTCTATCCCCGGCGGAAAAGCCTCTGTACCACCTTTCTCTGTCAATAGCCTCCAATTTTCTGGTGGTTCTTCTTTATGAAGTGGCAGAACTTCTGAAAACCATCGGCCTTGAAGAAAAAGCTATCGTCGAGATCCTGGACCCGCTTCTGGAAAGAACACTGCTCAACATCAAAAACAAAGGACCCGTTTCCAGTCTGACCGGTCCGCTGGTTCGCGGCGATCTGGAAACAGTGAAAAAACATCTTTCGATAACCCGTCTGCATCCCGGCCTTGATAGAATATACCGGGCGATGGCTGCAGAAGCTCTGAAGATCGCGCGGGAAAGAGGCTTACCGGAAGGAAAAATCAAAGCATTGAAGCGTCTGCTCGAACGTAAATAACTTCTTCCTGAAGACATATCCCCGTCTGGCGCTGAACTTTCTCCTTCAGTTCAGCCGCCAGCGCAAGAACTTCCCGGCAGGTGGCCCCGCCGAGATTTACTATGAAATTGCAATGCCCGGGATAGACAGCCGCCTGACCAACCCTCATCCCTCTGGCTCCGGCCTGCTCCAGCAATCGTCCGGCCGGTATTTTACTTCCATCCGGGAGTACCGGATTCTTAAAATAACTTCCAGCGCAGGCAGTTCCTTCCGGTGGATGTTTTTGCTCTCTCTGAGTAAGATAATCCTCAACTTTTTTCTGAATTCTGTTTCTGTCGTCTCTCTCAACTCTGAGGCTGGCTTTCAGGACGATTCCCGGGTGATCCTTCAAAAAAGAATGCCGGTAACCGAACCCGAGCTCAGACTGTCTCAGGCTTTTTTCCTTCCCCTCTCCTGTCAGGAGTTTAACTTCGTCTACCCTGTCGCCTATCGCCTGGCCGAAAGCTCCGGCATTGCCGTAAATAGCTCCGCCGACGGTGCCTGGAATACCGGCCAGAAATTCCAGGCCGCCCAGACCTTCACTGACAGCAAGATTCACGACTTCTGCCAGCCTGGTGCCCGAGGCCACTTCAAGAATACCTTTTTCCTCAATAAACTTGAGGCTGGAGGCGCGATTTCTTATCATGAGACCACGATAACCGGTATCGTCAAAAAGAAGATTGTATCCGCCACCAATCACATAAAAAGGGAAATTGAACTTTCTGGCAGCCCGAACGGCGGCCGTCAGCTCGGCCTCACTTTTGACTTCGATAAAGTAATCGGCCGGCCCTCCGATCCTGAAGCTGGAATAGACTGAAAGAAGCACATCCCGGGAAAGCACCAGACCGGTTTCACGGGAAAAAAAAGCTGGAAAATCTTGAAACTCTTTCATTTTTTTCATATTAATTATAAATGATAAAAATATATAAATCTAATCAGGTGCTGGCACATAAATTGCGCCAATATTAAGGGCAAAGAATCTTGGGTATTGACAATTTTGCCTTTAACGGGCAAGATATTGAGCAAATTATTTTTTGAGCGAGGTTGCAGATGAAAAAAACTTTACATGTGTTCTTACTGATTTTGATACTATCAGGCCTGGCCATAGCCCAGAGCCCGGCAGATGAGGCTTACATCAAAGCCATGACCGCCCAGAATGATTGCGAAAAGGTGCGCCTCCTGAAAGAATTCATAGATAAGTATGCCGGGAAAGGCTCTCAATATGAAGGTTATGCCTACGCTTATCTCTGCCTGCTGCAATGCCCTACGAAGAGTCTTCAGGAATCTATCAGCTATGGCGAAAAAGCCCTGAGCACCGGTGGCATTGACACTGACACCAGAACTTCCCTTCTCGTGGTTATGGCAAATGGATTTATTACTCTGGGCCAGAACCTGGACAAAGCCAGAAATTACGGCAAGCAACTGATAGACCTGGCTAACAGCGAAAAAGCCAAAGAGGGCGCTGACCCTAAGAAGTGGAATAGCGTGGCGGCCGCCGGTTATTACATAATCGGCAGCGCGGCCGAAAAAGCTAAGGACACAACCGCTGCCGTGGAAGCTTATTTTCAGGCTTACGCCCTCAGCAAAGACCCGAAGCTGCTGGCTTCTGTCCGGAAAATGGGAAAAGCTTTCGCTGATGCCGGCAATCTGGCTGAAGCGGAAAAAGTCTATCGCTCGATTTACAATCAGACGAAAGACCCAAACGATGCCATTCTACTTGGCCAGACGCTCAACAAGGCCGGGAAAACCGATGAAGCCGTGACTGCTCTCAAAGAAGCTTACGCAAAAAAGAGAACCGGAGAGGTGGCTTTCTCCATTGCCGTTATCCTGGCCAACAAAGCGAAAACCAACCCCTCGCTGGTGAATGAAGCCGTTCGCTATTCGCTGGAAGCCGCCTTCCTGCCAAATCCCAACTCCCAGCAGGCGATGAAAATGGCTGAAAGCCTGTTCTTTACCATGAACCCCGAGCTCAAATACAACGAAACGGTGCTGGCCCTTCAGAATAAAGCTAAGGAACTGGAAGAATTGACCAAAATTTTTAACGAGCGTTTCGGCGGAAAAAGCGAAGAGGAACTCAGCGAACGTGACAAGAAACGAATGAAAGAAATGCAGGCTGAAATCGATGCCATGCAGGCAGAAATAGAAAAATTGAAAAAGCAACAGCAGGAAGCGATAGATAAATTCAACAGGTTGGTGGAAGAAACCAAACGCCGGCTCGGCAAATAACCAGTTTTACCTGAAACGTAGATTGTCTTAAATTTAAGAGCGCAAGTCTGACTTAACACCATCCGCCTTTTTTCTTAAAATATTAATGTAATCTGGCCTGAAGGAGGGGCAGGATGGACAGAAAGCTTTCCAGGGAAGAAGCCAGGAAAAGGATTGCCGAGCTCCGGGAGCAGATCGCCTACCACGAAAAAAAATACTACGTCGACAACGATCCCCAGATTTCCGACTATGAATTCGACCAGTTGATGGCTGAGCTCCGCCGGCTGGAAGAAGCTTACCCGGAGTTCATAACGCCTGATTCCCCTACCCAGAGAGTGGGTGAAAAACCCGTAGAAGGCTTCCCCACGGTTGAACACCGGCGGTCGATGCTGAGCCTGGATAACTGTTATGATGTGGAGGAACTCAAAGAATTTGACGAGCGCATCCACAAACTACTACCCGGAGAGAAAATCGAATATGTCTGCGAACTGAAAATCGATGGCCTAAGCATCTCGATAACCTATATCGACGGACGCTATCATCAGGCAGTCACCAGGGGTGATGGCTTTCGCGGCGATGACGTGACCGCCCAGGTGAAGACTATTCGCAGTTTGCCTTTAACCATTCCGGCAAAAGGAGAAGTCGAGGTAAGAGGAGAAGTTTATCTTTCCTACGAAGCCTTCAGGAAGATAAATCAGGAAAGAGAGAAAAACGGAGAACTTCTTTTTGCCAATCCCAGAAACGCCGCAGCCGGGTCGATCCGGCTGCTCGACCCGAAGGAAGTTGCCCGGCGCAACTTAGACCTGTATCTTTATTATATTTTTGTAAACGGAGAAGAATTCCCCAGCCAGTGGGAAAATTTGCAGCAGCTGAAAAAATTCGGTTTCAAGACTAATCCCCACAACCGTCTTTGCCGCTCGCTCGATGAGGTGATTGATTATTACCGGGAGTGGACAGAAAAACGCGATAAGCTCGAGTACGATGTAGATGGAGTGGTGGTCAAGGTCAATTCTACCAGGCAGAGGGAGCTTCTTGGAAGCACGGCAAAATCGCCCCGCTGGGCCATTGCTTTTAAATTCCCGGCCCGTCAGGCGACGACCAGAATTAAAGACATAATAATTCAGGTCGGGCGAACCGGAGCGCTGACACCGGTGGCCATACTGGAACCGGTTCAGATTTCTGGTACGACCATCAGCCGCTGCACCCTGCACAACGAAGAAGAATTAAAAAGAAAAGACATCAGAATCGGAGACTTTGTGCTGCTCGAGCGAAGCGGCGACGTCATTCCTCATGTAGTCTCAGTGATGAAAGAAAGGCGAACCGGCCAGGAAAAACCGGTCATCTGGCCGAAGCACTGCCCGGTCTGTCATTCCGCTATTTACAAAGAAGAAGGTGAAGCAATATCCCGCTGCATCAACCCTTCCTGTCCGGCCAGGATAAGAGAATCCATACTGCACTTTGCTTCGCGCCGGGCGATGAACATCGAAGGACTCGGTGAAGCCCTGGTCGATCAGCTTCTGAATGCCGGCCTGGTGAAACAGATTCCTGACCTGTACAGCCTGAAATACGAGGACCTGATCCGTCTGGAAAGAATGGGTCCGAAAAGCGCCCAGAACCTGCTGTCTCAGATTGAAGATTCAAAATCGCGCGAGCTCTGGAGATTGATTTTCGCCCTTGGCATCAGACACGTCGGAGAAAAAATGGCTCAGGCTCTTGCTCGAAAATTCAGAGACCTGGACAGGCTGGCTGTTGCCAGCGAGGAAGAACTGATGGAAATCGAGGACGTCGGCCCGAAGGTTGCCCGGAGCATTGTCTTTTTCTTCAAGCAGCCAGAAAACAAAAAGATGCTGGCACGGCTGAAAGCGGCCGGGTTGAACTTCAAAGAGAAAGAAGAAAAGGCCGGGCCAAAGCCCCTTGAAGGATTAACCTTCGTCCTGACCGGGACACTTTCTTCAATGACCAGAGACCAGGCTAAAGAGATAATCGAAAAACTCGGTGGTTCCGTGGGCTCCTCCGTCAGCAGAAAAACCGATTACCTGGTCGTGGGAGAGGACCCCGGATCGAAGCTGGATAAAGCCAGAGAGTTAGGAGTAAAAACTCTAAACGAACAGGAATTCCTGAAACTGATTGGCAAAGCCTGACCTATTTCTTTTTCTTGAAAAGATTAGAAAGGTCTAAATTTAAGAGTGACTTGAGCCCTGTTTTTTTCTCCCCTTTTTCCAGTTCTTCCAGCGCCGCTTTCGCTTGATGATGGTCGGGGTCAAGTTCCAGAGCTCTCTGCAGCTGTTTCTTTGCCTTAATCTTGAGCCCCTCACTCAGGTAGAGCAATCCCAGACCGACATACCCCTCAGGATTCCAGGGCTCCATTTCTATGGCTCTGAGAAAATCTTCTTCAGCCTTCTTCTTGTAGTCTGGCAATTTTGATTCGGCCATGGCCAGCACCAGAAAATAGTCGGCTCTGGCTCGCTTCAACCTGATGGCTTCTTCCAGGAAAATGATCGCCTCTTCATACATTCCCTGGTTGTAAAGCGTCCGACCCTGCCGGAATTTGATTTCTGCCTTCTTGGCCAGATCTTCCGGGGCTTCCTGGGAAGCGGAGCTTAACTGAATATCGTATTTCTTGCGCAACTCCGGGTCGCTCAGCGTCCGGTACGCGGTGGTGATAGCATTAAAAACTTCATTCACCAGCGCGGCATCAACAGGGAGAGAATTGAAACGGTCAGGATGGTATTTTTTGGCCAGGTTAAAATAGGCATCCTTTATTTCCTTCTCTGTGGCCATCCTGGAAACGCCGAGCAGCTCATAATAACTCCGGTTCTTCAGGCGGGATCTGATTTCTTTCAGCTCCTCAATTCTGGCTTCAAGTTCGTCGAGTTCGAGCTTTTTCCGTCCTTCAGTACTGAAATCATCCTTTCTGTAACTGGAATCTGCCGTGGAAACTTCAATCATATCGAGGCAGTAGAATAGATATAAGCACCGGTAAAAATTCTCGCTGCTAAAACGGGCCGGCACGGCCATCCGGTCTATGACCTGGGCTGTGGAGAACCTTTCGAGCAGATTTTTTTCATCGTCGGTCAAAAAATAGCTGTATCTGATATTTTTAAGAGAAACTTTCCTTCCGCTGAAAAACCTCTGCAGACAGGCATCATATTTCATCCGCCTTACACCGTAATCGATGATAAAGGGGATATCGATCGCCGGCAGTTCTTCTTCCGGGGGTTGAACTTCTTTTTCCTGAAAGTTAAATTCACCGTCAAAAAAGGGAAAGGTGGCCAGCAGAGATTCACGAATCTGAAAAGCCAGGGCTTCTCTGAGGTCGGCTTCCCTGATGATCCCGCTTCGCTTCAAAGATTCTCCCAGCAGTTGAGCCGGCTGGATATAATCTTCGATTTGGTTAAAAGTCTGTTCCTGAATTTTTTGAAGCTTGAAGAGGATTTCTCCCAGGCGCTCTGACCTGACGTTGGTTTTAACCTGGATCGGCTTCCCCTGATGGAAGAAAAAATGCTTTTCCACTTCCTGCCTTTTGAACGACAGACGACCGCTCCGGTTGTTGAAAAAAATTTCTTTCAGGTAAACCCCGATATGATTTAATGAGCTCACCGCTGTCCCCGTGAAAATCATTTAATAATTTATACAATCGGAAAATTATTTTCAACCCCGAAAATGAGTTTCCCCTTATTGGACAGACGGGCGGGTTTTGTGCTATTTTCAGAATATGAAAATCGCGCTGGCCCAAATTTCCACCGTTCTTGGCAATACAGAGAAAAATCTCGAAAAGCACCTGAAGCTCGTCAAAAAAGCGACGGCCGCCGGGGCTGACCTGCTGGTGTTTCCCGAGCTCAGTCTTACCGGCTACAACCTCAAAGACCTTACGACCGAAGTTGCTCTCTCCCCTGCGAGTTCTCCAATGTTCAGAAAACTGCTGGAAGCCTCGCGCCGCATAGACCTGGTGGTTGGCTTTGCGGAAGAAAGCGAACACCAGACCGGTTTGGTTTACAATTCAGCCGCTTATCTTTCCAGAGGAAATCTGGTGCATATTCATCGCAAAGTGTACCTGCCCACCTCCGGAATGTTTGAGGAAGGGCGGTTTTTTGCCCGGGGAGGGGAATTCAGAACCTTCAGCACCCGGTTTGCCAGAACCGGTCTGCTCATCTGCCGCGATTTCCTTCACTACGGTTCGAGTTACTGCCTGATGGCCGGGGGTGCCGGTTTATTCATCATCATTTCGGCTGCGCCCGGCCGGGGAGCTTCTGAAACCTCCGGGCAGGGTTTCGAAACCAGCCGGATGTGGGAACTTATGGGCGAAACAATTTCTTTCTTTTCCAGCGCGGTGGTCGTCTACTGCAACCGGGCAGGTTACGAGGATGGAATGGTATTTGCGGGCGGTTCTTTCGTCTATTCTCCGTTCGGAAAAATGATAGCCCGTCTCCCCTACCTGGAAGAATCTTTCAAAATATTGGAAGTGGACCTGTCCGAAATTAAAAAAGCCAGGAGAAGCTGGCCTTTCCAGCGCGACGAACGCCCGGAATTGGTCTGGCGGTCTCTGGAAAGAATTGTAAGGGGAAATCATGAAGATTAATCCAGAGCTGGTCACCAGAGCGATAACCGGCTTCATAAAGGCAGAAACTGCCAGAGCCGGCTTCAAAAAGGTAGTTCTGGGGCTTTCCGGGGGGCTCGACTCAACCGTCTGCGCCTGCCTGGCCGTCAGAGCTCTGGGTCACGATAAAGTCCTGGCCTTGATTATGCCCTACAAAAACCTGGATGAAGCGGGAGTGGCTCACGCGGAAAAAGTGGCTTCCCTTCTGAAGATAAAATCCAGGAAAATAGACATTTCGCCACAGATCGACCTCTATTTTGAGAAATACCCGACAGACAGTCAGGTCCTGAAAGGAAATAAAATGGCCCGGGAAAGGATGTCCATTCTTTACGATTTTTCCGCCCGGGAAAAGGCTCTGATACTCGGCACCAGCAACAAAACCGAACTGCTGATCGGATATGGAACGATACACGGGGATATGGCCTGCGGCATAAACCCGATGGGCGACCTCTACAAGACTCAGGTGCGGGAGCTTGGCCGTTATCTGCAGATCCCCGAAGAAATTCTGAAGAAAAAACCGACCGCCGGCCTCTGGCCCGGTCAGACCGATGAAGAAGAAATCGGCTTAAGCTATGAAGAACTCGATCAGATTCTTTACCGCCTGGTGGACCTGCGCCAGAGCGCGGAAGAAATCATCAGAAGCGGCTTCGAGGAGAAAAAGGTAAAACGTATCGTCGAGATGATAAAAAGGTCGGAATTTAAGAGAAGAATGCCTCCGATAGTCAAGATTTCCAACAGGACCGTCGGACACGATTTTCTTTATCCGTATGACTGGGATAAATAGCAAAAGAAAATTCGCTTGAAAAGATAACCTCATGCAGAAAAAAGGCACCCTTTATGTGGTCGGCACGCCCATCGGCAACCTTGAAGACATTACGCTCAGGGCTTTAAGAATCCTGAAAGAGGTTGAAGTAATAGCCTGCGAGGATACCCGGCAAACTTTGAAATTGCTCAACGCCTACGGCATAAAGAAAAGGCTCATATCCTATTTTCATCCGAGAGAAAATCAGAAATTGCCTGAAATCCTTTCCTGGCTTGAGTCCGGACATGATGTGGCTCTGGTCAGCGACGCCGGTACCCCGGGAATTTCTGACCCGGGATATCCACTTATCCGGGAGGCTATCAGGAGGAACGTAAGAATAGTTCCCGTACCCGGACCCAGCGCCCTGACAGCGGCGCTGTCCGCTTCCGGGCTTCCCACCAGCAGGGTGGTTTTCGTCGGTTTCCCTCCGGCTAAGAAGGGCAGCCTCAAGAATTTCCTGAGCAGGATGTCCGCGGAAGAAGGCACTCTGGTGTTTTTTCTGCCGATGAGGCGTTTGAAACAATTTCTGGAGGCTGCCCGGGATTGTTTTGGGCAAAGGCATGTGGTAATCGCCAGAGAACTTACTAAAATTCATGAGGAGTTCATCAGGGGAAATCTGGAAGAAATCATAGAAACAATACCTGAGGAGAGGATAAGGGGGGAGGCCACAGTTCTGATCGAGGGAAAATAATTTTTTTTGCAAAATACTTGACAAAAAGATACTCAAATATTATATTAATAATGGACTAAAAAATTGATAAGGAGGTAATAGCATGGCGATCACCAGATGGGATCCTTTCCGGGACATAATGACACTGCGCGACAGGATGAATCGGCTGTTTGAGGACCTTATGTCCACCCCGAAGCTGGAAGAATCCGAAATCATCCAGAGCACCTGGTCTCCGGCGGTCGACATCTATGAAACCGAGAACGAGCTGGTCCTGACAGCAGAACTTCCCGGCATCGACGAAAAAGATGTCGAAATCAAAATCGAAGACAACACCCTTACCCTGAAGGGCGAGCGGAAGTTCGAAAAGGAGACCAGGGAAGAGAATTATCATCGTATAGAAAGGGCATATGGGTCTTTCTACCGGTCGTTCAGCCTGCCCAATTACGTAGACCAGGATAAGATCAGCGCTGAATTCGAAAACGGGCTGCTGAAGATCCATATGCCGAAGAAACCCGAGGTGAAACCGCGCAAGGTTAAAATCCTCAAGCCTCAAACAGCCGAGAAATCCGGAGAAAAATCTGAGAAATAAGTAGCTTTAGGCAGTGTTCCCCGCCCGGGTAACCGGACGGGGTTTTTCATTTTAAACCGCCCGGGCTAAAGTCGCCGCCCTTACCTCTCCGACCCCCGCTTTTCTCAACTCTCCGGCACATTCTCTGAGGGTCGAACCCGTGGTAAAAACATCATCCACGAGCAAAACTACCCGGCCAGCAACCTTTTCAGTTTTCTTTACCTTAAAGGCTCCCTCAAGGTTGGTCTGCCTTTCGGCAGCCTGCAGCGACACCTGGGGTGGAGTGTTTCTCGTCCGAACCAGCGCATCTGACAGCCATGGAACTCCAGTCAGTTTCGAAAGCGCCGATGACAGAAGCGCCGCCTGATTGTAGCCGCGGCTTTTTTCCCTTTTTCTGTGAAGCGGCACCGGTATTATCAAATCGACATTTTCCAGCAATCCTTCTCTCTCCAGAACCTCCTGCAGCATTATGGCCAGCGGCCGCCGCAAGCCTTCATGACCCCGGTACTTGAAAAGCAAAATTATTTCTTTAAGCTGGCCGGAATAAGGACCGAATGAGCGGTGTCTGGAATATGAGGGCGGCTGCTCCAGACAATCGCCGCAAGGAAAGGAGGAAGCTGAGGGATTATGATAAAATCGACCGCAAACGGGGCAGACAGGCCCCCGATGAGCTTCGACCAGGCTCAGGCATCTATGGCATACGATCTTTTCTCCGGGTTTTTCCAGCAGTTGACGGCACAGCAGGCAACGTGAAGGGAAAAACGTCAATATCAGCGGGTGAAGCACCCGGTCAAAAAGGAGCCCCAGTTTATCTCCCCCTTGATTCTCCCTCTTTCTTCTCCTGGCATTCTATGCAGTAAGCAGCCCAGGGTATCGCTTGAAGTCTTTTTTTGCTTATTTCTTTATGGCAAATCAGGCAAAGCCCGTATTCATCCTTCTTAAGCCTTTCGAGCGCCTGATCAATCATCTCCAGCTGTTCTCTCTCGCTGTCAGTCAATCCGAGAAGGAAGTCTCTGGTATAGGTGGTTTCAGCTTTGTCCACCAGGTCAAGAGCTGTGTCGGTATCAATTTCCTTGCTTTCAGCGTAATAGCGGCTTAGTTTGCTGATGATGCTCTTCTTCCTTTCGAGCAAAAGCTTCCTGAATTCCTCTTTTTCTTTTTTGGTCAATCTGGTTTTAACTGTCATTTAACCCCCTATCATTTTGGGTATGAATATCCCTTGATCAAATTCATCGCCCGGTAAACCTGTTCCAGCAGGACAACCCGGGTAAGCTCGTGGGAAAAGGTCATCGGTGAAAGAGAAAGCCGGAAGTTGACCTTCTCCATCAACCGCGGAGCCAGACCGAGAAAACCGCCGACCAGAAAGATCAGCTTTCGGGCCGAAGACATCGCCTGTTTCTGGATAAACCTGGCAAGTTCTTCTGAGGTCATCATCGTTCCCTTATCAGAAAGGCAGATAATATAACCGCCCTTCAGATATTTTTCAAGCCCGCGGGCCTCCGTCTCCAGTATCCTCTCAGCCGAGCTTTCCCTGATTCCTCTGGCTTCGGGTGTTTCCACTATCCTTGCCCGGCAAAAAGGCTGCAACCTCTGCAGGTAATCATCCAGAACCGCCTGCAAATGACGGTTTCTGGTTTTCCCGGGCCACAAAAAAACAAGTTCCATCAGAAACGGGATTTAATTAAATAGATTATCAGAAAAAAGTCAAGATATTTTTATAAATTTTCTTTATGTTTTTTTCTTCAGTAATCCAGACGGGGCGCATCGGCCCAGAGTTTTTCCAGCGCGTAAAATTCGCGAGCGCGTCTGGAAAAAATATGCACGACAAAATTGCCGTAATCCAGGAGAATCCATTCAGCGTTTTCCAGCCCCTCCACTCCAAAAGGTTTTATTTTCTCCCGAGCTAGTTCCTCCTCAATGCTCTCGTAAATTGCCAGGTTCTGACGGGAAGAATTGCCATGCATGATGACAAAGAAATCAGTGAAGCTGGTAAGCTCCCGCAGGTCGAGAACGCACAGCCCCTCAGCTTTTTTTGCCAGTGAAGCTTTGATCGAAAGTTTGACTTCCCGGGGCAGACTCCTCTTGGTGAATTTTCTAGCTTTCAGCGCGGTTTCTGCCATTTTTACCTCAGCGATAAAGTTTATTTTCCTCAATGTATTTTTCGACGGCTGGCGGCACCAGACCCGAAATTGACTGTCCCGCTTTTATCCTCTCTCTTATTATCGTAGAAGAAATATCAGGAGTCTCAACCTCAAGAACAAAAACTCCACCTGCCGTCAATTCAGCCTTCTTTACCGGAGCATTTTCCCCGGCCACAAAGTATTTTCCAGGCGTTATTCTCTCTACCACCCGCTCAATTGATTTTATACCGAAACCAGGACGAGTGACAACGATGAAGGAACACTCCTGGAGCAGGCGGCGGTAGTCCTTCCAGGTTTCAATCTCAATAAAAGCGTCGGCGCCAGCAATGAAAAAAAATTCTTCCTGCGGCCTGGCTTTTTTCAGTTTCTCCAGGGTAACAACTGAATAAGAAGGTCCGGGAGTGCGGGCTTCGATGTCAGAAATTTCAAAAGCCGGTCTACCCTCACAGGCGATTTCTAACATCCTCAACCGATGTTCAACCGGAGCCACCCCGCTGGCATTTTTGTGAGGAGGTATGTAAGAAGGAATAAACAGGATTTTTTCCAGAGGAAAATACCGCAATACCTGATCGGCCACGCTGATATGCCCGAGATGAACCGGGTTGAAGGTGCCACCGAATAACCCTACCGGACTCATTCCTGTTGCTTCCCCTCGTGTTTCTGCTGGCTTAACACTCCCTCTGCCGGCAACCTGCCGTCTTCTTCAAAAAGAAGACGAGCCAGCAGCTGAACCAGTTCCTTCACACCCTCCCCGATGAGAGCAGAGATAGCCAGAAAGGGTTTTTTCTCTCGCGCCGCCAGTTTTTTCACCGCCTGCAATCTTTTCCTCTCATCCCCCAGGAGGTCTATTTTATTGGCTACTATCACCTGTTTTCTGGCCAGAAGTTCAGGGTTGAAAGCTTTGAGCTCTTTCTGAATCACCCGATAATCTTTAACCGGGTCCCGCCCGGTCAGGGGGGAAACGTCTATGACGTGCACCAGAATCCTCGTCCTCTCCACATGTTTAAGAAACTGAATTCCCAGTCCTTGTCCCTGATGGGCTCCTTCTATCAGCCCCGGAATATCGGCCACGACGAAGCTCTTTTCCTCATCTACATCCACCACGCCCAGGTTGGGCGCCAGGGTCGTAAAGGGATAATCGGCTATCCGTGGACGGGCAGCGGAGATTCTGGAAATCAGGGTTGATTTTCCGGTGTTTGGAAAACCAACCAGTCCGACGTCCGCTATCAGCTTCAGTTCTAATATTAGCTCCTTTTCTTCTCCCGGTTTGCCTTTTTCAAATTCCCTCGGGGTCTGATGGGTGGGGGTGGCAAACGAAGCGTTACCGCGTCCACCCCGACCTCCTCTGGCTGCCAGGTATATCTCACCGGGCTTTAAAAAATCATGCAGAATTTGCCCGGTTCTGGCGTCCCTGACCACGGTTCCCACTGGAACCTTCAGATAAAGATCTTTCCCTTTTTTACCCTGTTTGTTTGAACCCTGACCCGGCGCGCCGTTTTTTGCCCTGTTGATCGGATGGTAGCGGAAGTAGGATAGCGTGTTAAGATTGGGGTCGCTTACCAGATAAATATTGCCGCCGTCGCCGCCTCGTCCACCGTCAGGGCCTCCCCTGGGCACACGATACTCCCGGCGAAAGCTGACACACCCATCTCCCCCTTTTCCGGCAATCAGGAGGACTTTAACCTGATCGACAAACAACTGAACACCTATCCGCCTGAAGGCAGATTAAATTTTCTCATTCTGCAATTGAACTCTAATAATGCCAATCTGTCAGGTTGCGGGCAGGAAATTGATTCCATTTCAGGAGGCCGTCCCTGTGGTCTCCTCCACAGGGATTACCGAGACATACTTACCCATCCTTCCCTTATCTTCAAATTTAACAATTCCGGTTACCAGCGCAAAAAGAGTGTCATCTCCGCCCCTGCCGACATTTCGACCGGGTCTGAAAGGTGTGCCTCTCTGTCTCACAATGATCGTGCCAGCTTTGACCAGCTGTCCTCCAAATCTTTTAACCCCGAGATACTTGGGGTTGGAATCGCGTCCGTTCACACCTGATCTTTTAGACATGGTTATTTCTCCTCAGGTTGAGCGCTCTTTTTGCTTCTGGTTGTTTTACCCTTTGCTTCCGATTTCCGGGCAGCCGGTTTTCTGGCCGCCGTCTTTTTCGCAGCTTCTTTCTTCTCGCCAGCGACCGCTTCGGTTTTAACCTCTTCTACCACCTGACCATCGGGATAGATTCCCGTGATCTTCACTTTCGCCAGCACCTGACGGTGACCCTTTTTCCGGCGATAGCCCTTGCGTCTTTTTTTCTTAAAAATGATGACTTTATCGTCTTTGTATTCCTCCAGAACTTCAGCAGTTACTCTGGCTTTTTCCAGACAGGGCGTTCCTACCTGAATCTGCTCTCCATCTTCCAGGAGCAGCACCTGGTCAAAACTGACCGTCTGTCCTTTTTCCGCCTGGAGCTTTTCCATGGAAATGACATCGCCTACCTTAACGCGATATTGTTTTCCGCCTGTTTTAATTACTGCATACATTATTCTTCACCTTCCGGGGAGATAAAAATAGGAGCTTAAATTTAACATATATGGCTATTTATGTCAACCAGCCGCGCGGCGGACTTTTGGCCGGAAGAGCGCCGCTCCGCTTCTCAGCCTGCCAGCTGTTTATTCAAACTTAGCCCCTTCAATTTCCGCAGGCGGGATGAGCTCCGTCGACGATTCTGCTGTCAAATCGCCAGCTCAACTTCTTGACAACGAAAACGGTTTCTCTTATGGTAATGATAGAATTCAAGGGCGGTTAGCTCAGCGGCAGAGTGTCGGTCTTACAAACCGGAGGTCACTGGTTCGAACCCAGTACCGCCCACCATTGATTTTTTGTTTCTTCTAAGCAGCCACGCCATCCGGGGGAGGGAATGAAGGGCAGGAAAATCCTGATCGTTGAAGATGAGCTTTTAATCGCCCGCCATATTGAACAGATGATCCTTAATCTTGGTTATCAGGTCTGCGGGGTGGCCGAAACAGGCGAGCAGGCTATCCAGCTTGCGGCCGAAAAATCGCCCGACCTGGTCCTGATGGATATCAGGCTGAAAGGGCAGATAAATGGCATCGAGGCAGCCAGAAGAATCTGGGAATTCCAATCAATCCCGGTGGTTTATCTGACAGCCTATGCTGACGAGGACACCCTGCTTAAAGCCAGATTAACCGAACCCTTTGGTTATCTTCTCAAGCCTTTCGAAGAAAAAGAGCTGCTGGTAGCGATAGAGCTTGCTTTTTATAAACATCAGAGCGAGAAGGAAAACAGAGAAAAAAGGCGCTGGCTGAACGCCATACTTTCGAGCATCAGGGACGGGCTTATCTCCACCGACGGTGATGGCTTTGTCAATTACCTCAATCCGGTAGGCGAACAGCTGCTGGGAAAAAATTCAAACGAAGTCCTCGGTCAGCCCCTGGAAAAAGTTTTCCTGATTCTGGAAGAACCAGGCGGTAAGCCAGTCGGCCTAACGGTTTCTGATATCGTCACCGGACTTTCCCTCGACAGGGATTTCTATCTGGCGACGGGAAGCACAACCCTGCCGGTGGAACTGAGCGGCTCTGCCATACGGGATGAAAGTGGAAACCTCATCGGGTCGGTCCTGGTTTTCAGGGATATCACCCACAGAAAACTTCAGGAGGAAAGGCTCAACTATCTGGCTATCCATGACTCTCTTACCGACCTGCCGAACCGCCTGCTTTTTAACGATAGACTGGCGCTGGGCATCGAACAGGCCAGGAGAAAAAATCTGAAACTTGGCGTAATCATGCTTGACCTTGATTTCTTCAAATCCGTTAACGACACCTACGGCCACTCCTTCGGCGACCGGGTGCTGATAGAAGCGGCCAGTATTCTTAAAGCCACCATCAGAAAAACAGACACTGTCGCTCGCTTTGGCGGCGATGAGTTCACCATCTTGCTGGGAGAACTACGTTCAACGGAAGAAGCAGTCCTGATCGGGGAAAGGATCGTTCAAGCCTTCTCGCAACCCATGGTGGTTGATGGCCGGGAATTGCCTGTAACTGCCAGTCTCGGTCTGGCCATTTTTCCCGACCATGCTCTGGAACCGGAAGAATTACTGAAAAGAGCTGACCTGGCTCTTTACGAGGCCAAAGAATCCGGTCGGAATTGCCTGCGGGTTTATTCTGGCTGAGATAAGGGCAGATTCCTTCCTTCTTCCAGCAGGAATAGCGAGTATTTTCAACCAGAAAGCGCAAACTGACAGAATAATACTGGATTCTCCAGGGAACGCAGTTGAATGCTCACAAAAAAAATTTGAATTTATGCTGTTTGATGGATAAAATAGAAAAAAACCTGCAATGAAAAAGTCCAGGATTCTGATAGTTGAAGACGAAAACCTCGTAGCCAGAGACCTGCACAACATGGTCAGAACTATCGGCTACGAAATCACTGATGTCGTTCGGACGGGAGAAGAGGTTTTTGCCAGCGTCAACCGCAAGCGCCCGGACCTGGTGTTGATGGACATCGTACTCAGGGGAAAGCTTGACGGTATTTCTGTGGCGGCAGTTCTCTGGGAAGAATATTCGATCCCGGTAGTTTACATAACGAGCTTCGCCGATGACCTGACCTTTGAAAGGGCCAAATTGACCGAGCCCTTCGGCTACCTGATCAAGCCGTTTGACGAACGCGAACTTGAGCTGACGATCGAAACCGCTCTTTATAAAGCCCGCATGCAGCTTCTTCTGAAAGAAAAAGAACAGTGGCTTTCAACGATTCTTAAAAGCATCGGTGACGGAATCATCGCTGTTAACTCAGGCGGTCTCGTCTCCTTCATAAATCCATTGGCTCAGAAAATCACCGGCTGGTCAGAGCAGGAGGCGCTGGGCAAAAAACTGGAAGAAATCTTTACCCTGAAAGACAATCTTTCCGAAAAACATCTTAAAAGTTTAACCGCCACAGAAGAAGTTCTCCTGGTAGCCAGGAACTGTCAGGAAATACCGATTGAAATGACCTCTTCGCCAATTCCGGAGAGCACCGGCACCGGTACCGGTCGAGTTATTGTTTTCAGGGACATTTCCGCCAGAAAACAGGCTGAAAAGGAAATCGAGGAAAGCCGCCACCGGCTGCAACGCGCTTTGCAGGGCACGATTCAGGCAATATCGACCACGATTGAAATGCGCGATCCTTATACCGCCGGACATCAGAGACGGGTGGCGAAACTGGCTGAAGCGATAGGCAGGGAACTCGGGATGCCAGAAGCCCGGCTGAAAGGACTTAAACTGTCGGCCGAAATTCACGACATAGGTAAAATCTACGTTCCCTCAGAAATACTCAGCAAGCCGACAAAGTTGACCGAACTGGAATACACCATCATCAAAACCCACCCCCAGGCCGGATACGAAATCCTGCAGAATATTGAATTCCCCTGGCCGGTGGCCGAGATTGTGCTCCAGCATCATGAAAGAATCGACGGCTCCGGCTACCCCCGCGGTCTTAAAGGAGAAGAAATTCTGCCGGAAGCCCGCATCCTAGCTGTGGCCGATGTGGTGGAAGCGATGGCTTCTCACCGCCCTTACCGGCCGGCCTTCGGAATTGACCGGGCGCTTGAGGAAATCAAGCTCAACCGCGGCCGGCTATACGGCTCCGATGAGGTTGATGCCTGCGTCAGATTGATCGAAGAAAAGGGCTTTTCTCTAGACTGACCCCTTATAAAATCCAGCCCCTCCTTCTTCCAGAAGGGAAGAATCCGTCAGACTATTTAAAAAAATTTAAGCGCCCCCGACGGGATTCGAACCCGTGTTGCCGCCTTGAAAGGGCGATGTCCTAGGCCGGGCTAGACGACAGGGGCGCATATGAGCCGTGCTGGACTCGAACCAGCGACACCCGGCTTAAAAGGCCGGTGCTCTCCCTCTGAGCTAACGGCCCTGCCTCAGTTAAATGAAATTTATTTATAGCTGAAAAAACTTAAATGTCAACCCACCTGTTGGATTTTTAATTTATTTTTTTCTCTGGCTTTAGCTTACCAGCTTGAAGTCGACTATTTTCCACTGACCGTTAAAAGCAACCCGCCCGCTCTCGTCTTTAAGAACGTACCTTCTCATCTCGACCCTGTATTTTCTCTCCACTCCGGCTTTATTTCTAACGGAAATAATAACCTCCTTGGAATACACATCGCCTTTTAAAGACCTTACTCCGGGTAAGCTCTTCAACCCGAGGGAGAACAGGGTAACCTGCTCTTCCCGGGCAGCAGCTTCCTTGGCTTCATCGTACTGTCTTCTAAGTTCTTTGTGGAGGTTGTATTCGTAATCATACTTTGCCTGGAGCTCATCAAGCTGTTTTTTCAAAGCCGCTCTGGCCGCAGCCGTCCTGGCATTGTCATATTCATCTTTCTTGGCATCCAGGGCGTCTTTCGCATCGACCACAGGCCCCACATGGTCATCCATCTTCTTTTTGGCCTCGGCTTCCTTAGCATCGAGTTCCGGCAAAATTACCGGCTCCACTTTCTCAGGCGAAACTTCAACAATAGTATAGCTGGCATAATCGATCTCCAGCGGTTTCCAGGCCATCGCCGCCATCGTCTGATTGTCATTCATCGAAACCGCATGAAAATACTTGTCGAGCAGCGTTTTTTCAGGCGCTGAAGAACAGGCAGAATAATACATGAGTCCGAACACTAAGAGACCGATCAACCAAAGGCTTTTAATTTTCATTCTTTCCTCCTTCCTCGATTAAGAATTATATCTCTATTATTTTTGAATTTTATATTTTTT
>JASEFX010000027.1 GCA_030018265.1 Candidatus Saccharicenans sp. | reverse complement strand
GCCACGTCAGAAGTTCCGGGCGGCATATCTATCATCAGGAAATCCAGCTCTCCCCAGAGGACCTCTCCCCGGAATTGCTGGATGGCTTTTGAAAGCAGAGGTCCGCGCCAGATGACCGGCTGTTCCTCGTTATCGACCAGAAAGCTTATCGACATCACCTTCAGGCCATGTTCGGTCTCCACCGGGCAGATAAAATCACCGCAGACCTTCATCTCATATTTGGGGAGATGCATGATGCGGGGAATGCTGGCGCCGGTGATGTCGGCATCAAGGATGCCCACCCTGAAGCCTTTTTGCTTCAGGGCTAAGGCTGTGAGATAGGTGACGGTGGATTTTCCCACACCTCCCTTGCCGCTCATCACGCCTATAAGATGTTTTATTCTGTTCGGCTGGTGTTTATTTTCTGGCTGGTTCATTTTTCCTCCGGGAATTTATCTTTCAGACATTATACTCTTCTCCTGCTCCAGGCTGAAGGACTGCCCATCCGGGAAAATTCTTGAAGTTAAAACCAAAAAATTCTTGCTCGATAGCAATACCCACTGGCTGCCGGTTATATTCATGATCCTTTAATATCTATACTGGCAACGGAAGCAAAAACGATTATCTTACCTGCGGGCTGTGTTTTAGCCTGAAAAGGCTGAGTCTGGAAGGTTCGGTTAAACTGCCCCTGGCTAAGGTAAGAGATCAGGAATATATTGATTCGAGTTCCTAACAGCTTGGACTTAATTTTAGTTTTTAAAAGCAATTACTGCTGACAGAACAGAAAGCCGATCCAGGCAAAAATCTGACTGATTTTTCTATTTAATCTCCCTGAAATTATACTCGGCCCGGCGGCGGGGCGGCATCCGGTAGGTCGAAACTAAGCTCTCCAGACCATTCACCCCCAGGGCAGAAACGCCAAAGGTCAGGTCGTCTATCGAAACGTTTTCCAGCAGAAAAGAATCTCCCCTGCCGGCAAAGTAGCATCTTTCCCAGAACGGCGCTTTGGTATCGCGGACATAAACCTTAAAACCGGCAATCTTTTCCCGGTCGCCCTCCCAGTTCCAGCGAAGTTCCGCGTCGTAGCCCCGGCCCCGGCCGAGAAGCGGCGCCCCCCGTTCGCTGGCGACGGCAGGAGCTTCCGGCGCGCAGGCCAGAGAGAGCACCGAAGCCAGCACCACCCGGGTGACGTCCATAACATAGTTTACCGATAGATTTTCTATAGTATCCTGAGTCGTATGCTGGATGGAATAATTCTCCCTGGCTTCGGTGAAACGGATGCCGGCAAAACCTTCCTGAACAAACGGCGTATGGTCGCCGCCCCGCCCGAAACGGTCAGCCCGGAAAATCAGGCTCACCTCGAATGAAGGAACCACCTGTTCGGCCACTCTTCTGACATAACGGGCGAGCTCACGGCTGGGAGAATCGGAAGGGTCATCGCTGAACACCCGGATGCGGGTTGAATCTATGTAGCCGTTACCGGCTTTGATGTTTCCGATCATATCCATCGTCAGGACCGCCTCGACCTTCCGCCCCTGTTCCTTCATCTTCCGGGCGTACAGAGTGCTGCCGACCAGCCCCTGTTCCTCGCCGGAGAAAGCGATGAAATGTATTGTAGCTTCTGTTTCCAGAGGAGCGATAATCCTGGCCATTTCCAGAAGGGCGGCAACGCCGGAGGCGTCGTCGTTGGCTCCGGGCGCCTCGGTGTTCACGTCATCATAATGAAAACGACCGTCCCGGCTGACGGCAATGGTGTCATAATGAGCATTAACGATGATGATTCTCTCTCTGGCCGCTTTTCCCTTTTTTATGGCCACTATGTTATGCAACTCTGTATCCCTGACAATCCGCTGCCCCTGAGCCGGCAGAAAATAACTGTCCTGAACCACTTCCAGCCCGGAAATTTTCTGGAATTCTTTTATCAACCAGCGCCTGGCCGCTCCGCTGCCGAAAGTGTCGGATTTTTGTTCGGAAAGCAGATTTCTCGTTTTGAAATCCTGAAGACTTTTTATCATTCGGGTTATATTTTCAGCGGAAATCTGAGCCACCGCCTTTTTTAAGAACTCATATCCACTGGCTTCAATTTCCTGGGCTTTAAGCGAAAAATTACTAAAAATAAAAGCCACGAGAAAAATTAGCGCCGCAAAAGAAAAACCTTTTTTCATTTCGCTCCTCCATAAAGCTTTCTGGCAATTTGATTTTACCGGTGAAATCTCCAGAATCATAAATTCGCGTCTGAACGCGAAAAACATAACCGGATCGCTTAATATCAATTGAAAACAACGAGCCGCCAATCTGCCGATTTATTTTTCTGACAGTCGAACTCTTTATGCCCATCGAAGTCTGTAAATACTGATCAAATGAGTTTTTGCCATGAATCGGGCACTGAATACCTTAAATCGTTTCTTAATTCTCTATTGCCTTTCATCTCACCGACCAGCAGGCAGTCTGTGCCCTTTACCAGAAGTTGCAAATCTGAAACTCTCCGGAGCATCTCCGCCGCGATTATTTCTTCGGATATGGAGGCACTGGCGGAAGCTTCGGCTCCTTCGTCTTTAATTCTTCAAGGATCAGCTCGATAGCTTTGTTCAGCTGCTCATCAATGCCTTCAAACTCTTTCGCCGGGTCGTTGTCCACATAGATATCGGGCTCGACTCCTTCTCCTTCGATAATCCACTGACCCTCAAGGCTGTAGGTGGCGAATTCCGGTTTATTAAGATAGCCGCCATCAACCAGCGGCAGCGTGCCCCGGATGCCGACCACTCCACCCCAGGTTCTTTTGCCGATCAGTTTGCCCAGCTGCATCCTTTTGAAGCGATAAGGGAAAATATCACCGTCTGAGGCCGAGAATTCATTGATCAAACAGACTTTCGGTCCCATGATAAGAGCTTCGGGATCCGGTCTGGGCACAGAACCGCGGGCTATGTCCACCATAACCGCCTGACGGGCCAGCCTTTCTATCAACATCGGGGAAACATTCCCGCCGCCGTTGCCCCGGACATCGATGATCAGCGCTTTCTTGTCGACCTGCGGATAAAAATGCTTGACGAATTCGTTAAGCCCGGTCACCCCCATGTCAGGCACATGGATGTAAGCCACTCTGCCGCCTGTGGCTTCAGCCACATATTCGATGTTCTTTTTGACCCAGTTGTAATAATAGAGGCTGTTTTCGGTCTCGATCGGAACGACCACCACTTCCCTTGCGCCCTTTTCCGCCGGCTGGCTGTTGACCTTCAGAGTTACCTGTTTACCGGCCGTGTTCACCAGTAGTTCATAGATGTCCTTTACCTGATTGACCGGCTTTCCGTTGACGGCGATGATGTATTCGCCTTCCTTCACTTTTACCCCGACTTCCGTAAGAGGAGAGCGCAGGTTGCGGTCCCAGTTCTGCCCGGCCAGAATCTTTTTGATCTGATAATAGCCCGATTTATCCCGCTCGAGTTTTGCCCCGAGACGGCCGACGTTAATCCTTTCCACTTTCGGCAGGTCGCCTCCGCCCACATAGGTATGGCCGCAATTGAGCTCTCCTATCATCTCGCCGATCACATAGGTCAGGTCGGCCCGGTGGTTGACTGCCCTGGCCAGCGGCTCGTATTGAGCTTTCACTTTTTCCCAGTCGACTCCGTGCATGTTGGGAGCATAGAAGAAATCCTTCATCTGCCGCCAGCATTCATCAAAAATCTGCGCCCACTCCGCTTTCCGGTCAAGCCACATTTCAAGTCCGGAGAGATTCAACTTTTCTTCTATTTTGATTGGAGCTGCAGGCAGATCTATGATGGCAAAATCTCTCCCCTGCTGCACCAGCATCTTCTTCCGGTCGGCGGAAATAACGTAACCGTTTATGCTGCCGAGATCCTTTTCTTCGAGTTTGCTCAGGTCGTAGACTTTAAGCGAGGTCTGCCTGTCTCCGAACGACCTTTTCATATAATAGAGTTTGTCCCCGACCGAAGTGAGTCCGAAATAACCTGAAACCTCCACCGGCAGCGCCACAATTCTGTCCTTAATTCCTTCTTTATCCACTTTGATCACGACCCGGTCCGCTTTCTCTCCGGCTGCCGGTGCCGTCTTTTTTTCCTCTCCTGATTTAGCCGGTTTTCCTGCTTCGACGCTCGCCACCTTAACCTCATCACTCTTTGGCTCGAAGGGAGATTTCACCTCCCGGGACAAAGTCACCAGATAAATTCTCGACATATTAAGATAAGCGTGATTCCACTCGGTCCGGCTGTAAACCGGGTTAAAGTCGCGGTCGGAGACAAAGAACAGATACTTCCCGTCTGAACTGAAGCAGGGAGAATAGGAAGAATACCAGCTGTCAGTGACTTCAATCGTTTCCCTGGTTTTCAAATCATACAGGAAGACCTTTTCCATTCCATTCTCTGCCTGATCGGTGAAGGCAATCCAGCTGGAATCGGGCGACCAGGCAAAATCTCTTATCTCCCAGTACCTGCTCCTGGCCACCTCCACCACCTGCTTCTTCTCGATATCCACATAACGGAGCCGGAACATCCGGTCTGACCAGAGAAGCTTTTTGCTATCAGGCGACCAGGCCGGAGCGTATTTATAGCATTCTCCGTCAGACGTCAGCTGAACGGCCGGACCCGAACCATCCTGGGGGATGATGTAGATTTCTTCCCGACCGGTTTTATCTGAAACGAAGGCAATCCAGTGACCATCGGGAGACCAGGCTACATCTCTTTCATGCACACCGGAAGTCTGGGTCAGATTTCTGGTGTTTCCAAATCTGGCCGGAACTGTGAATATTTCTCCCCGGGCTCCGAAAACCACCCTGGCGCCATCGGGAGAAATGTCCCAGGTGCTTATTCTGTCAGCCACTTTTACCAGCTCCACTCTGACCTTTGCCTGATCGTCAGCGATGTACACCGGGATGCGGCTGACCTTTTCGCTCTCGAGGTCAAGCCTGTAAAGATAACCGCCATTCTCAAACACAATGGCTCCTGGCCCGAGCGAAGGAAACTTGACGTCGTAATCTTTGAAATCGGTAATCTTTCTTGTGCTTTTTGTTTCCAGGTCATAGCAGTAGATGTTGAATCTTTTGTTCTCATCGCGGTCGGAAAGGAAGTAGATTCTGTTTCCGCTCCACATCGGGATGATGTCAGAAGCTTCGTGGTTGGTGATGTTTTCGGTCTTTTTTGTTTTGAAATCATAAATCCAGATATCATCCACCATGCCGCCGCGGTATCTTTTCCAGGTCCGGAATTCCCGGAAAATTCGGTTGAAGGCTAATTTCTGCCCGTCAGGAGAAAACGAACAGAACCCCCCACGGGGCAGCGGTAGCTGCTCGGGCGTTCCTCCCTCCTTTGGCACCAGATAAAGCTGGCCGTTGAAATCGTTCCACTCAGCCAGGCGGGAGCGAAAAACGATATTCTTGCCGTCTGGAGTCCAGCCCATTACGATGTTGTTCGGACCCATCCTGTCGGAAATATCATCCCGGCTCAGAACGGGCGTGTAAGTAAGCCGAACTGGAACTCCGCCTTCAGCCGGCATCAGATAAACTTCCCGATTTCCGTCATACTCGGCGGTAAAGGCAATATATTTGCCGTCAGGAGAAAATCGGGCAAAGGCTTCATACCCTGGGTGAGATGTAAGCCGTCTGGCCACACCGCCCGTCACCGGCACAGAGTAAAGGTCTCCGGCATAGGAAAAAACCACCAGGTCTTTGTAGATGGCCGGAAAGCGCAGAACTCTGGCTTCTTCCGCTCCCTGAAGCGGAGATGTGGTTTGAACAAGCAGAAAGGCCATTACTAAAACAAAAATAATTGCCGCTGGTATTCTTAAGGTTTTTTTGAGCATTTTATTCCTCCTTCCACACGAAGGATTTTATATTTTCCATCATAAAGATATCAAGGATAGTTTACTTATCCATTGCCTTATTTTCTTTTTTCGACCGGGATGAAGAACTGAAAGTCAGCTTCCGCTCAACTACTTCAGGCCAGGCCACCGCCGTCAACCACCAGACTCGTTCCAGTAATCCAGTCAGCCAGCGGACTCGCCAGGAAAAGAACCGCTCCGGCCACATCATCGGGAATTCCCGGACGCTGAACAGGTCTGGCCGCTGCTTCCCGCAAAAATTCTTCCAGGTCCAGGCCAAGCTCCAGGGCTTCTTTCCGGAGCATCGGTGTGTCAACATCTCCCGGGCAGACGCAGTTAACCCTGACTCCGTATTTTCCGCAATCTATGGCCAGCGCTCTGGTGAAATTCAGAACACCAGCTTTTGAGGCGCAATAGGCTGCTGCCTTCGGACCACCTTTTAATGACCAGCCAGAGCCAATGTTTACGATAGAGCCTTTTGTTTCTATCAGATGAGGCAGAGCCGCCCGGCACATCAAGAAAACTCCTTTAAGATTTACATCGAGCACGAGATCCCATTCTTCTTCCGACATTTCGAGAACATCTTTTCTGATTATGACGCCTGCGCTGTTCACCAGGATATCAAGCTTGCCGAATTTTTTTACTGTCTCCGCCACCGCTTCTTCGCAGTCTTTCTCACTCCGCACATCGGCCCGGGAAAACTCAACCTCAAATCCCGCCTGTTTTAACCTGTCTCTCTCCAGACGAACCCGCGTCACATCGACATCGACCATCATTACCGTGGCCCCAGCCTCAGCCAGTGCCTGAACAACCCCCAGGCCGATTCCTGAGGCGGCGCCGGTAACCGCAGCCACCTTCCCTCTGAAATCCAGAGCCTCTGAAAATTTCTTCATCTTTTCCTCCCGCCAGTTTATTCGCTTAACTTATTCGCTATTAGTTGCTGATTTAAATTTGTCATAATTTTTAACATATTTTAGATTTATCCGCAGCACAACCCGCTTTTTTTAATTTAATTGTTGACTCCACCCGGGTCATGGTTTATTTTGAAATCTCAATAAAAAGAGAAATCCCGATGACTTCTTTATCCCCGTTGATTCAGGTGCTTCTGGCCACAGGCTTCACCTATCTGATGACCGCTGCCGGCGCAGCTTCTGTTTTTCTTTTTAAGAAAGTGAGCCGGCGGCTGTTAGACCTGATGTTAGGCTTTGCCGGCGGAGTGATGCTTGCCGCCAGCTTCTGGTCTCTTCTGGCACCGGCCATAGAGATGTCTAAGGACCGTCAGCTTCCGCTGTGGTTTCCGCCGGCTGCTGGCTTTTTAGCCGGGGCGGGATTTCTTTTTTTGCTCGACAGAATTCTTCCCCATCTCCATCTATTTCTGCCGGAAGAACTGGCAGAAGGGCTTAAAACTCACTGGAGAAAAACGACGCTTCTGGTGCTGGCCATAACCCTCCATAACATCCCGGAAGGGCTGGCTGTGGGGGTAGCCATCGGGGCGGCTGCACTGAATGTTCCCGGCACTTCATCGGGCGGAGCCATCGCTCTGGCCATCGGACTCGGTTTGCAGAACCTGCCCGAAGGGCTGGCCGTTTCAGGGCCGCTGAGAGCAGCCGGACTCAGCCGGGGCAAAAGCTTTTTTCTCGGACAGCTATCCGGTCTGGTAGAACCCATAGCCGGGGTCCTCGGAGTGCTGGCTGTTACCAGGATGATCTCCATCCTGCCTTATGCCCTGTCCTTCGCTGCCGGAGCCATGATCTTCGTGGTGGTGGAAGAGGTCATTCCGGAATCCCAGCAGAGCGGAAAATCAGACCTGGCGACGATCGGACTGACCCTGGGCTTTCTTCTGATGATGATTTTAGACGTGACCCTCGGCTGAAATAAACCAGTTACCACCCGGAGATTTAATGACCTTTATTTTTTAACCTTTTTTCTTAATTCTTCCACCAGATTCGGGTCAACACGCACGCCGCTCTGCAGGGCTTTCAGACAGAAATCCCAGCTCTTTTCGTATTGCCCGCGGCGGTAATAGAGGACGGCCAGATTGTTGTAAACCGGGCCATTTCCCGGATGATCTGGATTAAGCGCGATGACCTTTAAGAACAGTTCGAGAGCCCGATCTTCGTTTCCGGAAGAATATTCCACCGCCGCCAGGTTCAAAACGGCGTCTCTATCGAGCGGCGCGAGTTCCACCGCCCTGAGAAGAACTTCCCTGGCTTCAGCCAGCCTGTTCTGCTGGGCCAGAGCGATCCCGAGATTGTTGTAGGCTGTCGGAAGATCAGGCTGCTCTTTTATGGCTTCGCTGGCTTCTTTTTCTGCCGCCACCCAGTCCTTTTTTGCCAGGTAGGCGAAGCTTATGTTGACACGGAGAACCGGACTACGGTAACCGAGTTCCTGAGCCCGGCGAAAATATCTCAGGGCTTCATCCCAGTTTCTTTCCTGAATATAGAGAAGTCCGAGTCCGGCATAAGGTTCGGCAAAATATCGGTCAGCTTCGACCGCCTGGAGAAAGTATTTCCGTGCTTCCTCCCATCTTTTTAAATCATAATTGATCAGGCCCAGATTATAGAGAGCCTTTTCGTTTTTCGGGTTCAGCTCGACCGCCCTGCGGTAATGCTTCAGCGCTTCTTCCTGTTCTCCCATCTGCCGCAACACATTTCCTTTCATATTATGAGCAGCGGTCATGCGAGGATCAATCTCAAGGGCTCGGTCGACGTACTCTATCGCTCTTGCCAGATCCCTTTTCTTGATATAAAGCTCGGCCAGGTTGGCATAGGCCAGAGCAAACCCCGGATGAAGCTCAACCGCTCGCCGGAATTCTTTTTCCGCTTCCGCCAGCCGGCTCTGTCTGAGATATATTTCTCCAAGATTATTGTGGGCTTCAATAAAATCGGGCTTGAGCTCAAGCACCTTAAGATAAATTTCTTCAGCCTGCTCCAGACGATTTATCCGTCCATAAGCGATCCCCAGATTATAAAGAACTCTTACCTGATTGGGGTTTTCCCTGAGAATTGACTTATAGATTTCAATCGCTCTATCAATCTCGCCCGATCTCCTCAGGGCAATCGCCTGAAGGTTGAGCGCTTCCAGACTGCCGGGGCTTAATTTCAGAGCCTCCTGACAGAAGTCAATAGCTCGCTGATAATGGCCTTTTTCCAGCTGAAGTTGCGCCAGCATCAAAGAACAGTCGGCCAGGCAGATAAACCTTTTTTGAGCGACCGCCGGCATGGAGATGAAGGGAATTTGTCCGGCAAATATTTTTTTTACTTCACGGTCATTGATTATCTTCTCCCTGATTCTTAAATAAGCCTCTTCCAGCTCTTCTCTTACTTCTTCCGGAAAAGGAAAACCAAACGGTTTAAAATGGCGATGCCGGCCAAGGCGGATGATTCTGAGGTTATCCGGGTCAAAACTCTGCCCCTCTCCGCCGCAACTCATAATCGAATTAGTGAGAGGAACATGAACCGCGCCAAAAACATGGCCGAGTTCATGAATCAGCAGCTTCTTTAATTTCAGTCGATCAGGAGTGTAGATTATTACCACAGTGGCCGTTCGGAAAAGCGAAAATCCGGTATACTCAAGTTCGAGTCCCGGCTGACCGGTAAAAGCTATCAAAATGTCTGCCCCTCTCTTCAACTCAATCTGATCGAGATGTTCAGACAGTTCTTCCAGATTGCGGGCGGTATCGGGAGATTTCCATCGATGCCACCCCTGCCAGCGAAAACTGATTCCAGAAAGTGTTTGAAACTCTCTGTTTATTTCCCTCAGAAGCCCTTCTATTCTTTCACGGTAAGCAAAACTCTGCTGCAGTTCTTCATCCGCAGCCAGACTGACAGTTATTTCCTTGATTTCTTCCGGGTCGATTTTAGAAGAAAATTTAACCTGGATTGACTTATTTATTTCAGATAGACTGTCCGAGCATAGAAGCAGAATAGCGACCAGCAAAAAAAGCGGGAAGACCGGTCTTCGCCCCAGCATCAAGCAAATGATACCTGAATTATTCCTTTCAATAAAGAAAGCTCAGGCTTTTTTTCTTCTCCTCTGCTCGAAGATCGAATAAACGACCGGGATAACCACCAGGGTTATAAAAGTGGAGCTTATAAGTCCTCCGATAACCGTTCTGGCCAGCGGGGACTGGACTTCACTTCCCTCTCCCAGCCCGATGGCCATCGGAACCATCGCAATGATGGTGGTCAGCGCGGTCATCAGAATCGGGCGCAGCCTTCTGCGGCCGGCCTCTTTGATGGCTTCCATCAATTCGAGGCCGTCTCGCCTGCGGAGCAAATTCGTATAATCCACCAGCAGAATGGCGTTGTTAACGACGATTCCGCCCAGCATGATAAGACCGATGTAACTCTGAACGTTTAGAGTGGTGTTGGTGAGAATGAGCATCAGAACGACTCCGATGATGGCCAGAGGCACAGAGAACATAACGATCAACGGGTCACGCAGCGATTCATAGAGCATGGCCATGACCATGTAGACGAGCAGAAGAGCCAGAATGATGGCCATCATCAATTCCCGGTTGGCTTTCTGCTGTTCTTCATAATCGCCGGTAAAATTGATGGCAAAATCACGGGGGACCGGAATCGACTTCAACGCCTGGCGGGCATCTCTGATGACAGAGCCGAGATCCCGACCGGCAATCTCGCCGGACACAGTTATCACTCTTTCCCGGTCACGTCTTTCAATCTGTTGCGGTCCTCTTTCTTCTTTGACTTCAACCACGTTCCTGAGGCTTATGGGTTCCCCGAGAGCATTGGTTATCGTCAGGTCCAGCAGGTCATTAACGTCCAGTCTTTCAGAATCCTTAATTCTAACGAGGATCCGGTATTGCCTGCCTCCTTCACGAAAATATCCCGCCTGAGAACCTGAAAGTACCGTCTGGATAAAATTACCTATCTGATTGACGGAAAGCCTCATGTCGGAGGCTTTCTGCCTGTCAACCACCAGATGCCTTTCGGGAGTGCCTTCAATCCGACTGATGCGGACATCGGTCACCCCCCGGATGTTCTTGACCACATCTCTCACCTGTTGAGCCAGGGTCTGAGCCACCTTCATATCATAACCACGCACCTCGATCTGCAGCCTTTCAGTGCCTCCTCCTCCCCGCATCCCGAACATCATCTGACCGCCTGAAGCTCTAACTCGTATGAGTGCACCCGGAACATTTGAAAGTTTTCGGCTCAGGTCAGCTGCTATCTCCAGGCTTGACCTGGTTCTCTTTGATTTTGGAACCAGTTTAAGGGTTATGTTGCCCTGATTGGCACCGCCCCTCCAGCCACCGCTTCCAGCACGCTCTTCTATCGATTCAATCTCGGGAACATACATCTTTGCCAGATTAACCACTTCCCGGAGCTTCTGGTCCATGACCGAAAGTCTGGTCCCGACTTCCATCTCAACAGTAATCGAAACTTCTCCTTCATCAGTCTGAGGCATGTATTCGCGTCCGACATACCTTAGCAAAAAAATACTGATGATGAGAACCACACCCGTGATTATCAGAATTCTCGGCCGGTGATGCAGGCTGTATTCCAGAATATTTTTGTAAGAATTTTCAATCCTGGAAAAAAACTTCTTTGCTTGCAGCGCCAGGCTGCTACCGGGGTTGTGTTTTCCGATTTCATCTTCCCTGAGGATTTTGCTGGAGAGCATCGGCACGAGCGTCAGAGCCACGATCAGCGAGCAGGCCAGAGAAAAAGCCACCACATAGGCCAGCTGCTTGAACATGATTCCTGAAGCGCCCCTCACGAAAAGCATCGGCATAAAAACGATAAGCGTGGTAACCGTGCTGGCGATGATGGCGGCCGTCACCTCTCTGGCTCCGTTCACCGCAGCCTGAAAAAGCGGCTGTCCGTCTTCTTCCCTCAAACGGAATATATTCTCCAGAACGACTATCGAGCTGTCGACCATCATGCCGATACCCAGAGCCAGACCTCCAAGGCTCATCACGTTCAAGGTAAAGCCGTTAAAATATATCAGAGTAAATGTGGCAATGATCGAAATCGGAATCGAAAGAGCAATAACCAGCGTGCTCCTGATGTTTACCAGGAAAAACAGAAGAACAAAAATGGCCAGCATGCCACCATAAAGAGCAGCATTGCCGACATTGTTTATGGCGTTTCTGATATAGCGGGCGCTATCTCTCAGAGTGATAAACTTGAACTGAGGATAATCTTCCTGCAGCCTTTTTATCTCCTTCAGCACGCCATCCACGACTTTAACGGTATTTGTCCCGGATTGCTTGTAGACCGCCAGCCTTATTCCCTCCAGGTCGTTAATCCGGGCTATCCTGGTCACCCGGCGGAAGGTATCCTCAACGCTGGCGATGTCCTTCATTCTGATGGCCGCACCGTCTCTTACCGCCACGATCGTTTCTCTGATCTGATCGATATTCGTGTACACTCCCGGAATTCTGATGGTGATCTCGTAATGTCCTTTCTCAATCGTGCCGGCGGGAATATCTATATTCTCCTGACGCAGACGGTTGATAATCGTGTCCAGCGGCAACCCCAGCGCTTTTATTTTTTCCGGAAGAAGGTTGATTTGAATTTCTCTCTCTCGACCGCCCCAGACATCGACAGAAGCCACTCCGGTAGCCCTCTCCAGACGGTAAAGCATCTGCTCATCTATAATTTTTCTTGCCTGGATCGGGTCAAGCTCGGTAAGAACACCGAGCATCAACACCGGCATCTGCGCCGGGTCGAATTTTCTCAGGGTCGGTCTCTGTACTTCTTCAGGAAATCTGCCTATTATCCTGTCAAGTCTTTCTCTTATTTCATTGGCAGCTTCTTCCAGATTTGTCCCCCAGGAAAACATCACCCGGACCGTGCTCGAGCCCTGAGAGGAAACTGAATAAATCTCTTCCACTCCAGGAACGGAACTGAGCGCCTCCTCTATCGGTCGGGTAATAATTTGCTCCATTTCTTCCGGGGCAGTGTTTCCGTAAGAGGTAGATACGTTCAGAGTGGGATAAGTTATATCCGGCATCAGGTCAATCGGCAGACGGCTCAGCGAGATAAAGCCGAGCACGATGACCACCAGGGTCAACATGGTGACAAAAATAGGCCGCTTTATCGAAAATTCAGATAAACTCATTCTTCCCTCCAGCTTTTATGTTCAAACTCTGACCTCATCTTCCAGCCCCGGCCGGCCTCTGTGGTTTCTGTTCTCCTTCGGCGGGTTTTCTGGTCTCCGGGAGAATTATCCCCATTCCATCCTGCAGCAGGTGCTGTCCGAGAGTTACCACAAACCCCTGAAGGTTCGCCGGCTCGAGGATTTCAGCCATCTCACCTTCAACTATTCCCACCTTAACCGGCTGGAAAATAGCCTTTCTGTTTTCCAGGTCGGCCAGGAACACTCCCTGCTGGTCCCTCCTTGTGACCACCGCACCGAAAGGAACCAGAGTGGCATTTCCCCTTCTGGCAAACTCGATTTCAGCGTTTATAAACATTCCCGGTTTCAAAAGTCCCTTTTCGTTGGGAATATCTATTTCCACTCTGGCCTGCCGTGAAGTTTCTTTAAGGAGCGGAGCCACCCGGACCACCCTGCCGGAGAATTTTCTTCCAGGAAACACGGAAGAGCTTATCTCCACCGGCTGTCCGACCTGAATTCTGAAATACTCTTTTTCGGTAGCATAGATGACAGCTGTTATGGGATGCAGTTCAACTATGGAAATAATCGGAGTATTGACGGAAAGCAGCGCGCCTTCATCCACGAATCTCTCCCCCACATAACGTATGTCAGACCCGGTTTCCCAGGTAGCGATAATCCTGGTGTAGGAAAGCCTGACCCGGGCGGTTTCCAGAGCTGCCTCTCTGTTGGCTACCTGGGCCTCGGCTACTTTATAAGCAGCTTCTCTCGATTGATACTGGGCTCTGGCCACATCAAGCTGACTGTCGGAATAAATCCCCCTCTTATGAAGCGTCTGTGCTCTCTCGAAATCTTTCCTGGCCAGCTCCAGAGCATTCCTGGCTTCCTCAAAATTTGCCCTGGCCACTTTAAGGTCGGCTTCTGCCTGAAGAACCTGCTGACGGTATTCCTCATCATCAAGCTGGGCCACCACCTGTCCCCGGGTAACCCGATCACCGATGTTCACGTATAGCTTTTTCAATTTTCCTGATATCTTCGGAGCAACCACAAATTGAGACTTCGGAATCAGCGTCCCGGAAAACTGTCCCAGGTCCCGGATCAGCCCTCTCTCTATCGGACTGATCATCACCGCCACCGCCGGCTGTCTCATGCCGGCTCTATTGTCTTTACTGAACATTAATTTTCCAACTCTCCACAACAGCAACGCTACCAGCAAGACCACCACCAACCAGACAATCTTTCCAGTAAGGCTGAGACTTTTGAATTTCTTTAGAAGTTTCATCTTCGTTTTTCTCTCCTCTATCTCCGATTTATCAGATCACCCGATCTGGATTTTAATCTCCTGAAACTACAGATACCTGTCTTCTTTCCCGGCCAACTCCCATCACCCGGTCGAGATTCGCCAGGGAAATGTTGTAATCGATCAAAGCTTTAAGTTCCATGGTCATGGCATTGGCCAGGTCTCTCTGATATTGAAGGACGAGATAGTTGGTGCTCATGCCAACCTTAAACTTTTCCTGCTCGGCTTCAAGCTTTTTCTGAGCCAGCTCCCTGGCCGCCCGGTAAGCCAGAGCTCTCTGGTAGTTGGTCTCCACCGCTCTGACCGTATTGCCGATTTCCAGGTCAAGTTGCAGCTGCTGGTTTTTGAGCTTCAACTTAGCCTGCTCCAGGCTCAGTTTTGCCTGGGCATATGCGGCCCTTGTGGCCACCGTGCTTACCGGAAGGTTGAGAGTCAAACCGATCGCCCAGTTCTTATACTTGAAATCCAGCGCGTCACGTAGAGCATCCGACTTTTTGCCTGGAATTTTGCCTATGATAATTCCAGTAAGAGGATTATTATCCTGATAGAGAATCTGGTCTCCAGAGATGCCCGGACTCCAGTAGGAAAGCTGGAATTGCAGGTCGGGCAACAATTGATTCCTGGCGTAGCCAAAGTTAAATTCTTTCGATTTCAAATCCATGCGGATGGCTTCCAGGTCCGGCCTTTTCTGAAGCGCCACTGCCAGCGCTTCCTCATAAGTTATTTCTCTTTTCTCCATGGTAGGAGAATCCACAGGCACAATCCTGACCTGTTTGAAATTTTCCATCTCCTGAGCCAGGTTGATTATTACTTTAAGCTGGTCCTCGTAGTTTCTGACCATGGCCTCGGCTTCGAGAATGTCTGCCTGGCGGGTGCTCACCTCGCTTTCGGCCGTCAGAAGTTCAATCGGCGGAAGAGTTCCGGCTTCGATTTCTACCCTGTTTTTTTCCAGAAGCTCCTGGGCCAGCCTGAGCGACTGTTGCCGCACCTTGAGGTTCTCTCTGGCATAGACCAGATTCCAGTAAGCCACTTCCACCGCATAGATGGTGTCCTCTAAGATTTTCTGAAAATTTTCCTGGGAGATTTCCCGGTTATAACTGGCGATGATGATTTCCCGCCGACCGTATTTCCAGCCGAAACCCCTCAGCAGCGGCTGGCTGAAATTCAAACGCAGGGTCGTGCCGTAACGGGGGTTTATCGTCTGAAACCTCCGGTTGCTGTCGTTTATGTAATTATAAAGACTGGCCGAGAAAGATCCGCCGATAGGTATGGTCTGGTTAAGCTGCACGGTATAATCATCCTGCTTCGTCATCACCACATCGGAAGCGTCAAGGAAAGAATAAGAGGCTGTCCTGGTATTCTGCTTATTAAAGTTCACTGAAAAAGAAGGCAGAAATTTCTCTATCGCCTGGGTAACCGCTTCTTCAGCTATCTGTGGCGTAAGCATTTCCGCTTTAAGGTTGAGATTGTTTTTTATCGCGCGATAAATACAGTCATTAAGCGACAGTTCGAGAACCGGCGCCTGTCCTCTGTTCTCTCTGGCCTCTTCTGTTGCCGGGCTAACGCCTGTTTGCCCTGAAGCTCTCCCCGGAAGTAAGGCAAACATCACCATAAACAGAAACCCGATCGCGTATATATAAACTTTCTTTTTCCTGTCCATAACTATTTCTCCTGGTTTAAATTTTGCTTTTGATTTATGCCTGCTATAAAACAAAAATATAAACTGCTATCTTTCGTATTTTTGACGCAACTTTCTGCCTTTTCTTCCATTTTTTTCCTGCTGTACAGATAAAACTCACCATGTTTCCATCAACACGGGACTTTTTCAGGCGCGGTAACTTCGTCACCTGAATTAACCAGATATATTTTATCAGAAGCGTCTGCCTTAGCCAGTTGCCCGGAGTTTTCGAGCGGCCAGCACAAGCGGTGGATGCTTGTGCGTTTTTCCAGCCTCCGGCTGCTTCCAGATGGTGCAAAGATGTCCTAGCATCCTCTCGGCGGGAAATCTCAGGGAAAAATCTATCAGAGCTTCGGCCGCCCGCATGTTCTTGAAGCTGGTCGGAAGAACCCGGAATCCCTTTTCTATAAAGATTGGAATCGAAGGATACACACCCCCTGGCATTTCCTCGTAGTGCCAGTCGCAGATGATGATATCCTTCGGAATCAGGTCGATGGCCCGGTGGGTGTCATTCATCGAAGCTTCCCATTCTCCGTAACCTGTTGCCCGACCGTCAAGCAGTCTGTCTCCCCACATGAACATCTCCCGTCCCCTGTTGATGACTATGTGCTCATAAGCGGTCCGGACAGCATGAGCGAAAAGCTCCGCCGGATCCTTTCCGGCGCACCTCGGGCAATCGGGGTCGGCAATTATAAAGACCTCATCCATACCAACATGAAGTCCGTCAGCTTCAAAAGCCTCAAGAAGTTCATCATAAAGAGCGTTTATTATCTTTGGAAGGTCTGGATGGAGCGGGCACCAGCTGCGGCAGTAGATACCCTGATTATCCGGGTATTTGCCCGGGGTTTCATCAAACTCGGGATACACGGTCAACAGGCTGAAAGTTTTTTTCTCCCAGCTCTGATGTCCGAAAGACTGAAATTCTGGAATCAGCCTGATACCATGCTGCTGGCAGAGCTGAACGATTTGCCCGACCTGTTCTCTGGTTACCGGCTCCGGGCCGCGAAGTTCCGGATGCGATCGATATTCAAAATTGTAGTCCACCTCAACCACCAGCAGGTTGACTCCGCGACGAGCCAGAGCTGGAATTTCCGCTATCAACTCCCGGGCCGCCTGGCGGCTCTCGACCAGCACGTGCAGACCGAGATATTTAACCGGCATCCCGACTTGATGAGATATCTCAGATCGGGGAAAACGGCACCCGGCCAGCACTGATACTATGAACAAACACAGAACCAGAAGAGCAGAAGAATTGATTTTCCTGTTTTTCATTCTTCCCTCATAAAAAAATTTTCCCGCCAGGTATATCGATTAACATCTGGCTGATTTACCAGCATCCCTGTTTTCTGGAAGTTTTTTCAGTTCCCCGGGTCAGTCGCTATTATTTCTGTCAAGTTTCCTCCGAATTTCATCTTTTAATGGCGAACTAGATGAAGCTACTTCGTTAGAAACGGCTATCACCTGGTTAAAACAGTTCAGAGCTTCAACCTTATATACATAACTCTTGCCCTTATCCAGGTATTTATCCAGATAAACCAGCCGTCCATAGCTGAAATCCGCTTCCTGGAACTCCTTTCTCAATTCAAACTCCCCGCCGGTGACCTTTCTCCAGAGCCGGTATCTGGAGACGTTATAAGGCGACTCCTTGTTCACGCTTATCGTTATCCGGCCGTAATCCCTCCTTATAATCCAGGCTCGTTCGCTGGCTTTCTGAACTTCCAGATTGATGGTAATAACGGGGACGAAACCTGTGCCGCTGACGATGAAATCGGCAGCCGGATGGTCAGGGTCATTCGAGTTCAGGGTAAACACCGCGCTGCTCGCACCAGTGCTTGACGGGGCATAACTTAAAATAATCGTTCTTGAACTGAACGGAGGAACCACAAGAGGAAGAGCGGGAGATTTATAGCTGAAATCAGAAGAACCTGAGCTCCTGATCACGGCGCTCACCACCAGGTCCGCCCCGCCGTCGTTGTACACAATCGTGCCCATCTCTTTTGATTGGCACACGTTGACGCTGCCGAAATCAATGCCGGCGACGGGCACCCGGAGCTTTGGCCTGTTTTCCGGGGTGGTTACAGAAGCTTCGTTCGAATAACCGGATTCACCGGCGTTGTTAAAAGCTTTCACCCGATAATAATAGGTGGTAAGCTCGGAAAGTCCGGTATCAGTGTAACTGGTGGCATCTTCCTCGGCTGTGGCCACCTGCGCCCAGGTTCCGGCCGCGCCTGTTTTCCTTTCTATCTTAAAACCCGCTTCGTTATAAGCGTTATCTACCCAGGTGAGCCTTATGCTGGTGGCAGAAAGGGCAACTGCCTGCAGGTTTGAAGGCGCCGCCGGAGGGGTCAGGTCAGGAGTGGTAACGACAGCTTCATTCGAGGGAGCTGAATCGCCGCTGGCGTTAAAAGCGAACACTCGATAAGTGTAGGTGGTATTTTCAACCACCCCGGTGTCAGGATAGGAGGTCACGTTGGCCGCGACCGTGGTCAGAGTGGTCCAGTTGCCGCTGCCAGTTTTTCTCTCAATACGGAATCCGCTTTCACCTCCGGAGTTGTCCCTCCAGCTCAGGTTGACCCTTCTTTCATGAACCGCTGTGGCCGTCAGATTTGAAGGCGCCACCGGCAGAGTTAACACCGGCAACTCATTGGAATAACCGGAATCTCCCGCCTGGTTGTAGGCCCTTACCCGGTAATAGTAGAGTGTGGCTTCGTTCAGACCGGTGTTCTGAAAGGTGGTGACATTTGCACCGACCGTGGCTATCTGCGACCAGCTGCCTGAGGCTCCGGTTTTTCTTTCTATCTTAAAACCATCCTCATTGTTCGACTTATCATCCCAGAGAAGCGTCGCGCTGTTGACAGTTACGGCGGCTAACCTGAGATTCGAAGGGGCGGCAGGAGGCACCAGAGCGTAAATCCTGGAGACAAAAGCATCCTCAGCCAGTTGACCGACTCCCCCTCCGGGCTGAAGATATGGACCGACCTGCACCGGGAAATCTGAGGAAGTGGTGAAGCCAGTAACGTAACAGTTGCCATAACCGTCGGCAGCAACAGCGTTGGCTTCTTCCCGGCCCGAACCGCCGAGAAAACTTGAAAAGAAGAAGCCGCTGGCATCAGGCTTCAAGGCCAGCACAAAGGCATCGCGATTACCCGAAAATGAACCGTAAGGACCGCCGGTTACCGGAAAATTGGAAGAATCAGTGGCACCGGCCACGTAGGCTATATCCTGAGAATTGACAGCCACAGCCAGAGCGAAATCGTCAACCGACCCGCCAATGTATCCTGAATAAACGACTGCGCTTCCTGTTTGATTAACCCTGGTGATGAACGCGTCGAACCCGCCGTTGTAAGTCAGGTCCGGACCCGCCACAAGAGGAAATCCGCTCTGGGAATTGGTCGCTCCCACCACGTAAGCTTCGCCACTGGAATTGACAGCAATTCCAGCTCCGTAATCGTCGCCCGCGCCTCCGATATAGCCGCAGTAAACGATGTTATTTCCCGCTGAGGCGACCTTAGCTACAAAATCGTCAAAACCCCCTTTATGAGTCAAATAAGGACCCGTCTTAACCGGAAACATATTTCCGGGTGTGGAAGCGGTATGACCAGTAATGTACACACTGGCGCCGGGGTCAAGGGCGATGGCAGTTCCGATATCGTCCTCGGTGCCCCCGATAAACCCCGACCAGTCGAGAGACGAACCCGAAGCCGCCACCCGGCAGACAAAAACATCTTTCTTCCCGCGATAGTTCAACCCCGGTCCGACCTTCACCGGAAAATCAGAAGATTCGGTTGTCCCGCAAACATAGGCCCGGCCGCTTCCGTCTACAGCCACAGCGCTGGCGATATCCGTCGAGCTGCCGCCGATATATCCACTGTAGAGTATAGACATTCCTGAAGCGCTAATCTTCGTTATGAAAGCATCACTGTATAGACTAATGTTCGCCGCGTGGTTAACATAAGGACCGATTAATTTTGGAAAATCAGTGGATTTTGTATAGCCGCAAACATAGAGATTTCCGGAGCTGTCGACAGCAATGCCGGTGCCAGCGTCGTCGTTGCTTCCACCGAGATATCCGCAGAAAACCAGTGAACTTCCTGATGGATCAATTTTAGCCACAAAAGCGTCCGTGCCGAGCGATGGCCCGTGGAAATCAAGAAACGGACCAACCATGGTCGGGAAATCGAGCGAACCGGTCCAGCCTGCAACATAAACGTATCCGTTTTCATCAACAGCGATGGCCAGCGCCCGGTCGTTGTACGAACCACCGAGGTAACCGCTGTAAACCAGGATGGCCGGATCTATGTGCAGGGGAAGAGATGGGTCATACTCGCCCGGGTGAAATGAATAGACGCAATTCATCAGACCGTTGTTGCCGGCATTTTTTTCGATAATTTCAAAACAAACTTCGACCGGAACTTTACGGCCGTTTACATACTGAAAGGCTTTCGGGGCTTCATCCAAAAATGAACCGGCCGGAGTTTTGACCTCAAGCTCTCCTCTCTCATTTAATTGAATTTCGGTAGCCCCGCGGTATCTCAATCTGATGACAGAGGGGTCGGCACCGGGACTCACCACAAACTCGCTTTTTAACTGGCGCGCATAACCTTTAAGATAAAGATCAACGCCGGGCCAGAGTTCCCGGTAGACAAGAGAATTGTAGGCAGGAAGCGCGGAAAACCAGCCGTCAGGGCCCCCTCGGAAATAGGATATCCTGGTCTCGATTCTCTGAAGTGGTTTGATCTCCAGTTCCGGATTGTGATTGAGAAAATCGAGTTTCACCGTCCAGCGTTTGATACCGGCCGCCGGTTGGCTGTCTGCCAGAGAACCGGAAATCGAAGCGGTCAGCACGCCAGGCATTTCCTTTCTGCCGGCAGCTTCTCTGACACCCTTTCCGGCAGAACTGTTTTCTTCCTCTCTGGTCGATAAGCTTATGGTTATTCCATCCCTGCTGAAGTAAACATTCTTATCGCTTCCCTGGAGATAAAAGGCTACCCTCGGATCAACCTGACCTCTGTTCAGGATAAAAAAAAGCGGCCAGTTTAATTCTCCTCCCCTGAGGTCTTTGATATTGCTGGTGACTGGAGGCTCTTCGAGCGGCCGGGCTATTTCGGTGATAAAGGTTGGCCCTGAACCTGACTTCCAGAGTAGAATTATAATTCCTGACAATAAAACCAGTAAAGCAAATATAACCCAGAATTTTGCCCTCATGTTTCCCTTCTTTTTGATTTTATTTTAATCCATTTATTAGAAAAAATTAATTTCTGGTTGTCTTCGTTACTCCCTTTTTATCATCCTTTGGTATTAAATTAACAACTGCTTCCCCGGCTTTCAACCAGAATTAAAAATGTCTGTTATCATTATGTGCTTCACTTTTCAAAATTATATATCCACTGTTTTCCCCTGACTGTACCTATGCTTCAAAATGCAGACTTCCGCTTTTCCGCCAGGAGAATCTTCCGGGGAAAATCTTCAAAATCAGCCTGAGGACTTTTCTCCACCTGAGATTATTTACCTGTCTCCGAACGCCCTCTCCAGATAGAAGTATTTCTCTCCCAGAAAACTCCGTCTTCGTAACCTTGAATCGAACGATCGCTCTCCGCCAGTTCCAGACGCTTCTCGGCCAGGCAGCAGTAATATTCATCAATCTCCACGCCAACATACCGCCGGCCGAGCTTTTTGGCCACGACCGAAGTTGTTCCGGAGCCAGCAAACGGGTCAAAAACCAGGTCGCCAGGACGCGAACTCGCCAGGATAATTCTGGCCAGGAGTTTCTCCGGTTTCTGGGTCGGATGGTCGGTATTCTCCCTCATCGACCAGAAAGGCACGGTAAGGTCAAACCAGATGTTCGACGGATAGGTCACCCGGAAACGTCCTTTTTCTTCCTGCTGCCAGTCCTTCGGCCTGCCGTTTTCATCACGGTAAGGAGCCAGAACCCGGCGCTTGATCCTGACAGCTTCTGCGTTGAAATAGTAATCGTCAGAGACGGTGCAGAACCAGATATCCTCGGAACAATTCTTCCAGTTTCTCCTGGAGCCGCGCCCTTTCTCTCTTTCCCAGGTTATGCGGTTCTGAATACGGAAATATTTCCGGACGACGTTGAAAATCGCCCCGGATGATTTCCAGTCGCCGCAGAAATAAACAGAAGCCTGCGGCTTCAGAAGCGGTATCAGTTTCTTCACCCAGGCTTCGAGCCACTGTTCATAGCGGTCTGAGTCCATCGCTCTGAAGGTGGTCAGGTTGAATTTTTTATGAAGGTTGTAGGGCGGGTCAACAAAAACCAGGTCAACGAACGAAGGCGGCAGATAATCGAGAGCCTCAAAAACATCCTTACAGATCGTCCTGTTCTCCACCTCGGCCACAGAAACCGGCCTCTCCAGGCGCAGCAATCTTTCTCTGTATTTCTGTATCTCTTCTTCGCTCAGAGTCAGCGTTCTGTTTCTCGGAGCCCTTTCTTTCATTTCCCTTCTCCTGTAACTGGAATCCAGATCAAGGTCCCGATTGCCGTGCGAATTCAATCTTTCAACGGTTTCCATTTAAGCCTGACCGCAACTGGATTATGGTCGGAATAATAGGTCCCGTTAATTTCTCTGAATATGCTGTTATACTCAAGAACTGAAAAATGGCAGCTGACGAAAATAAAATCAATGAGAGGTCTCCGCTCTTCCGGTACCCGTCCAAAACCATGAAAGCTCCAGGCCGGTCCGATGAGGCTTATCGCTTCCGTCCGGCTATCCAGCAGCGATCCACTTTCAAGAATAATTTTTACCGGTTCCGAATCGGGAGGAGCGTTGAAATCTCCGGTCAGGATTACCGGAAGTTCACCGGCCAGTTCCTTTATCTTTTTTACCAGAAGCCGGGCACTTTCCCTCCTGGCTGTTTCGCCCAGATGGTCAAAATGCGTGTTGAAAACGGCCAGGCGCTTTCCGCTCGACGGCATCCAGAAAATCCCCCAGGTGACGATCCGCTCGCAGGCGGCATCCCACCCCTTTGAGCCGGGAATTTCCGGAGATTGACTCAGCCAGAAGGTTCCGGAAGTTTCGGGTATAAATCTATCCCGCCGGTAGAAAATCGCGCTGAATTCTCCGGCTTCTTTTCCGTCTTCCCGACCGACGCCAACATAATTGTATTCAGGCAATCGAAGCAACAGGTCCGCCAGCTGATTTTTAAGAACTTCCTGGGTGCCGCAAAGGTCAACCTTCTGAGTTCTTATTAACTCGACCACTGCCTGAAGACGATGTGGCCAGCCATGGGGACCGTCAGCCGGGTTGTCAAATCGCAGGTTAAAGGTCATAACTTTAAGTTCGGAATCGATCTCACCTGCGGTTCCGGCAAAAAGAAAATAAACCAGGAGCACGAGAATCAAAGAGCAAAAGAAAACAGATGCAGGCAAAACCAGGGAATAATTTTTACGGTATGCGGGAGAAGCCCCCTTCTCGGGCCCGGATCCGGGAAAAGTCATCAATTTCTTCCTGGCTGCAGGCAAAGCCATCTTCCTTTCCCTTAAATGATTTATCATAGTTTCCATTCTTAAATTTTTTTCGATCAGCCCTTTCTTCTGCGATTTCAGCTCCTTCCGGTTCTAAATTCTGAATAAATATCTGAGAAATTCAGCTTTGATTTCCTCTATACTTATATCATATTTTTTCCTGGTTTTGGCCAGGATTTCCAGCATAAAAAATTCATGCTTCTTTGCCAGTTTTAACTGTGATAGACTTATAAGGTGAATCAGAAAAAATTTCAGAAAATCTCAATCTTACTCCTGCTGTCATTTAACGTTATTCTTCTGTCAGTAACCTGGATAATGATGCTCCAGGCCTATCCCCGCCTGCCCGGCGAGATCCCTTACTGGCTCAATCTGGCCGGACAGGAAGTCTTCCGTTTTCCAAAGAGTCCGATAATCTTCATATATCCAGTCGCCCAGAGCCTTTTTCTGCCGCTGTTCTGGCTGCTTTCCAGCCGCTGGATAAAAAAACCCGACAGCCCCGGGGCCGGAGCTGAACTTACGGAAATTTTGACCGGACTTAAAAAAGAACTGGTCCTTCTGCTGATGATTTTCTTCAACCTTATCTTCATTCACATCCAGAGAAGCTTGATCTGGCTGGCTCATGGACTCGGGCCGGGAGTGAATAAAATTTATTTTTTTTCGCTGATAATCATCATATTTCTGTTAATTCCATACTATCGCTTCAGGCGATCTCTGATCCTCAGAATGAACTGAGAAAATCCAATCTGCTGAAATAAACTTTAAACTTCCGATAGAGGTCGCTGAACCTGATTGAGCTTCAACTCGCGTTCATAATAAAATTAGCAAGAGGGAAAGTCATGAAAAATAAAAGGCAAAAAGAATTTTTAAGAATTTGTCGCTTCCTGGTTAATATTGGAAAGATAGATATCCGTCAGCTGCTTAACGCCGGCTGCGTCCGTTTCTGGTCCTGGATGCTGATTTTTTGCTTTTTCTTCTCCTGTTTATCCTGCGCTGTGAACCCTGTTACCCAGAAAAGAGAGCTGATGCTCCTGAGTCGATCCGAGGAAATAGCTCTTGGCCAGCGGACTGACGCTGAAATCACCAGCACTTACGGTCTTTACCTCGACTCACGCCTGAATCAATACATCTCAGACCTGGGTAAAAAAATCGCGGCCGTAAGCCATCAACCCGACCTTGATTTCAAGTTCAAGGTTCTGGACAGTCCGGTGGTAAACGCTTTTGCCGTCCCTGGCGGTTACATCTATCTCACCAGAGGAATTCTGGCTTACCTGAATGACGAGGCCGAGCTGGCCGGAGTCATCGGTCACGAAATCGGTCATGTGACTGCCCGTCACAGCGCCCAGCTGTACAGCAAAGCTCAGGTGGCTCAAATCGGGCTGACCCTCGGAGCGACCCTTTCCAGGACGTTTCAAAAATTTGCCGGACTGGCCGAAGCCGGACTTACCATCATGTTTCTGAGCTTCAGCCGGGAACATGAAAGACAGGCTGATGACCTGGGCGTGCTCTATGCTTCGAGAGCCGGATACGACGGAAGCCGGATGGCCAATATGTTTGTTACTCTGCAAAGGTTGAACCCGGCCTCGGGAAGAGATGGTCTCCCCTCCTGGCTTTCAACCCATCCCGACCCGCCGGACAGAATAGAAGCCATCAAAAGAGCGGCGGCTGACTGGCAGGCCAGCAACCCGGACGTGAAACTGGCGATAAACCGGGAGGAGTATTTAAGCCATCTGGACGGGCTGACCTTCGGGGAAGATCCCAGACAGGGTTATCTGGCCGATCAGGTTTTCTACCATCCGCTGCTGGCCTTTGAGTTCCCGGTTCCGGCAGGCTGGAAGGTAAAAAACACCGCATCCAGAGTGCAGCTGGTCTCTCCACAGCAGGATGCTGCGATGGTCCTGACATTTACCGCGGAAAGAACTCCCGAGGAAGCGGCTCAGGCTTTCATCAACAAAAACAGGGTGATGGTGATATCCATGGACCGACAGACTATCAATGGCCTGCAGACCAGCCGGCTGCAATTCACGCTGAAAACAGAAGAAGCCGAACTCACCGGCCTGGCTCATTTTATTCAGAAGAATGACAGGGTCTTTATGTTTCTTGGTTACACAGAGAGCGCTAAGTTCAGCCAGTACGCCAGAGTTCTCTCCGATACCCCGGGGGGCTTCAAGCCGCTAACCGACCGGGCCCGGATCAACATAACTCCGGAAAAGATCAAAATAATTAAAGTGGCCAGAACCGATGCTCTGGGCAACATTTTGAAGGGATACGGATATGACGAAAGCCGGCAGAAACAACTGGCCATCATGAACGGCCTGGAACTCACCGACCGCGTCCAGGCTGGAACTATTCTAAAGACTATCTCAAAATAATTTTTATATTCCACGGAGAGGAACCATGAGAAGGAGAAATTTTATAAAAGGTGCCATGGCTGCAGTGCCTCTGGCGGTAACATTCAGATTGCCAGAAAATCTCTTGCCCGGAAAATCAGCAAAGAGCCATACCACCCTGAGGACGACACAGGATAAGGCCGGACCGACCGAAAGTAAAAGGGCTCAGGAACAGG
>JASEFX010000026.1 GCA_030018265.1 Candidatus Saccharicenans sp. | reverse complement strand
GCCGTGCGCGAGCGCTGTGACGGCTGGCGTCGCAATCCCTGGAATGAGGTGGAGTGCGGACATCACTACGCCCGGGCGATGTCTTCCTGGGGCCTGCTTCTGGCTCTATCGGGTTTCAATTATTCGGCGCCGGAAGGACGGCTGGGCTTTGCTCCTTTCTTTAACCAGGAAGATTTCCGCACCTTCTGGTCTCCCGGCTCCGCCTGGGGCACTTACGAACAGCACCCGGAAGGGGATAAAGTCTTCAGTGTAAGGCTCAATCTGGAGCATGGGGACTGTCACCCGCGCGAATTAAACCTTGAACTGCCGCGCGGTTTTTCTTCTGAAGTCCGGTCTATAAGTTGCACTCCGGGCGGGAAGAATCTCAGAGTGCAGGTGATGCGGAGCAGGAAAAAGGTCACTTTGAAGTTCAGGCAGCCGGTTCCTCTTAAGGCTGGAGAATCGCTGACTCTGAGGATTTTCTCTTGAGGCAAAGTTTGTGCTGGTGGCGATGTTAGGAAAATGAAGTTTTATCCCAACCTCTTCCGGGATCAGCAGTAAAAAATAGACAGAACCCGGCCAGAAATCAACCGCGGAACTTGACAGAATGCTTTTTCTTCTTATAATGTGAGTGAATATTCACTAACATGAGGAGGACCGATGAAAAAATCGGTCTTTTTCCAGACGCCGGAATCACGCAAGGCCGACATCATCACTTCTGCTCTGAGAATCATCGACCGCAGCGGCATAAAAGCTCTTACCGTGGCCCGGCTGGCGCAGGAAGTGGGTTTTGTGGAGTCGGCCCTGTATCGCCATTTTAAGTCGAAACGCGACCTGATTCTCTTCATCCTCGACAGCATTCAGCAGGAAGCGCGGAGTCATTTCGCCGAGGTAGAAGACCAGATAAAGGACTCGCTGGAAGCTCTGAATCGACTGCTGCGTCTTCACCTGAGTTTTCTCGAGCAGTATCCGGGCATCTTCAAGGTGATATATTCGGACGAAATACATCTGGGCGATGAAGAATTGCTGAACAAGGTCAATCAATTAATATCCGAAATTGTCGGGTTTCTGAAGAAAATCATCCAGATGGCGGTGAACGAAAAAAAGCTCAGAGCAGACCTTGATGTCACGGTGGCGGCCATGCATTTTCTCGGCCTGATTTATACGGCTTTTTCTTACTGGACGATTAAAAAACGCAAGGTACCGTTGAAAAAGGTCTGCAGCGAGCTTTTCCGCGAGTATCTTGAGGGAGTAAAGGCCTGAACTCTGATTTTCGAGCAGGTCAGCTTAAGGAGGCTGAAGAGCGCGGGCAAGCGAAATACTTTGAAGGGACATTAATAGAGAAGGATGCCCTTCCGGCTTTTAACAGGCGGAGGTGAAAAGCATGGAAAAAATCTGGTCGAGGCTGCTGAAACAGAGCTGGCTGGTTATCTTTGCTATCATTCTGCTTACGGCGTTTTTTGTCCTGCAATTTAAACATCTTTACTACCAGAACAAATTCACCTCCTGGCTTCCGCAGGAGGACCCGGTGGTCAAGCTGCTGATTGACACGGGTGAAAAATTTGGCTCTAACGAGCTGGTGCTGGTCACGGTTAAAGCCAGAGAAGGAGAAACTTTTCGACCCGACATCCTGCGAAGCCTCAAGCAGGCTACCGAGGAGCTCAGCCAGCGACCGGAAATTTTTTATGTGACTTCAATCATCTCAGCGCCGAACATACAGTCGGTCGGGGGAGAGCTGGTGGTGGCTGATTTTCTGGAGGAGATTCCTGAATCGGAAGAGGCGATTAAAAACAAACTGCAGGAAGCCCTTTCGAAGGAAAATTATGTCAGCACTTACATTTCTCCAGACGGTCGGTGGCTGGGCGCGGCGGTTTATCTCAGAAGCGGGGTTGACAGCGGAAAGACTTTTTCCGACGTGGTCAGGGCGGTGGTCGAAAAGCATCTGGCGGATAAGGCTGAAATCCATTATGCCGGAGAACCCTGCTTCACCTACTACGCCGACTGGTATCTTAAGAAAGACCTGAAACTCCTGGTGCCGGTGATAGTCATCACGGTGCTTCTGGTGCTGTATTTCAGCTTCCGGAATTTGCGGGCTGTCTTCCTGCCGTCGCTTGTCGTCTGGCTATCGACAGCCTGGGTTTTTGGGCTGATGGGGCTTTTCCGCATCCCCATGAATCTTATTACTCCGGCTCTGCCGGTGCTGCTGATCGGCCTGGGTTCGGCTTACGGAATTCATATGGTCAATTCGCTCGAGCAGAACAGGTCAGGCGGAAACACCAGGATTGAGGCTATAGCCCGCAGTGCCAGCAGGGTTGCTCTGCCGATATTTCTGGCGGCGGCCACAACCATGATCGGCTTTATGTCGTTTCTAACGGCCAGGCTCGGTTTGATCAGCAATTTTGGCATCTTTGCCGGCGCCGGAGTAATTCTGGCGATGGTTATTACCTATGCCCTTATCCCTGCTTCCTATTACGTTCTGCCGGAAAGAAAAATAAAGAACACCAGGAAAGTTATTTCGCTGAGCCATCCGGCGGTGCTCGACTGGATTTCAGCCAGGATTATCCGCCATTCGAAAGCGATAATCATTCTTGGCGCTCTTCTGTTTGTTATTTCGATTCTCTGGATACCCACGATAAGAAGGGAAGTTAATTTCACCAGCTATTTCCCGCCGGAGAGCGAACCGCGGCAGGCGGACCGGGTGGTCAGGGCTAATTTCGACGGTGCGGCTCCCCTGAATGTCTATTTTCGGACGGAAAATCTGAGGTCAGCCGCTGCGCTTCGAGTGCTTCGCCGGACGGAAAATTTTATGGCCTCTCTTCCCCAGTGCGGTCTGCCGCTTTCGGCCGCCGGGCTGGTGGAAGAGCTTAACGAAAAAATGAACGGCCGATTCTCTCTGCCAGAAACCGACGGCCAGGTGGCCAATCTCTGGTTCTTTCTCGAAGGGCGGAACGAATTGCGCCAGCTGATTTCGGAAGATTTCAGCGAAGGGCTGGTGTTTTCACGGACTTCGGGCACCAGGACTGAATTTCACTGGAAACTGCGCAAGGCTATAGAAGCGTTTCTCAGGAGCGAGACGGATTCGAACTTAAGGGAAATTTCACTCACCGGCCTGCCTGAAGAGGCAGTTTCTGCTCTGCGGAAAGCCGAGGGGGATTATCTTCTCGATGAAGTTGCATGGCTGCTGGAAAGGTATGCTCCGCGCTCGAAGTTCAACCGGGAGGGGGCCGAAAGAGCGCTCGGACAGGTTATAAATAGCTGGCCGTCTGCGACCGACCCGGAAGTTATTGCCCGCTGGCGCCATGAAGTTGAAAATTACATCCGGTCCGATTCTTTCGACTTTGAAGTTTCGAGGCTGACTCGCCAGGTGCTGGTGGAAAAATTCATCAGGATGGCTGAAACAGGTCAATCTGGAGTGGATGAATTGTTGAGTCTTCTCCAGAAGGTAGTTCCGGCAAATGTTTATGAAGAGGAGACAGCACGGCGAGTGGCTTTGACCCTCAACCTCAGGCTGAAAGAGGCCCGTGAAGAAGTGGCAGTCGAGCGGGCACTGGAAAAATTAAAACTTTTGATTCCTTCTGGCGCCAGGGAAGATGAGCACTTTGAACGGCGCCTGCGCGGTCTGCTTTTCGAACTGGCAGACTCTCTGGTGGTTCTTCCGGAAAGCAGGCTCAACGGTTTGCACCTGGCCGGGGAAGACTCCAGGCCGATCCATTTTCAACTCATCGAGCAGAGCGGACTGCCGCCGGCACTCACCCAGCTTGACCATTATCTTTTCCTTTCACAGCTGCAATCTTTTGCCCTGGCCCTCGCTCTGACCTTTTTGCTGATGCTCCTCATCCGGAAATCGCTCAAGCTCGGATTGATTTCCGTCACTCCGATAATTTTTACCCTGGGAGTTGTTTACGGATTTTTTGGACTGGCCGGGGTGGAGCTCGATTATGTAACCATGATGGTGGCTTCGGTGTCTATCGGTGTCGGCATTGATTATTCCATCCATTTTGTTCACGGCGTGATGAGCGGCCTGAAACAGGGGCTGTCCCGGCAGGAAGCGATTGCCGCCTCGTTCAGAGAAAAGGGCGGCGCCATCATGGCTAATTCTCTGGCAGTGATGCTGGGATTTGCCGTTCTGCTGCTGGCTTCGATGAATCCTCTCCGCACTTTCGGGGCGATTATGGTCGGCTCGATGTTTCTGGCGGCTTTTTCAGCTTTGACCATTCTGCCAGCGCTGCTGCTCAGGGTGAAAATGGAATGAAGCGGAGGATCAGATGAACTTAAAGCCCGGAATTGAGGAAGATGAAGTTGAGGCTGCTGATGGAGAAGAGTAAAGCCGGGCCTTTTCGGGATGTGAGGTATTTTTTGCGGGAAAGGATGAAAAATGAACCGGAAAATTCAAATTCGATCAGGAGGAGAGTTACTATGATAAAAAGATGCTTTAATCTTTGCCGCAGAAGGAAAAGGGTTTTTCTTCGCGGCCTGTCTCTGGCGCTTTTGATTTGCTTTGTTTTCGCAGGCAGACCCTCAGGGCTTTTCGCTCAGAACCGCGGAGCAGAAATTCTTAAAAAGGTGGAAGAGCTGACCATCGGGGAAAAGGCGCCAGCCGACCTTCAGGCGGAAATGATAATGATCATCAAAAACGCAAAGGGTGAGGAAAAGAGGCGGGAGCTTCTCGTCTGGACAAAAAATAATCCCGACCGGGACAACTGGCGTTTGATGAAGTTTTTAGCTCCCGCTGACATCAAGGACCTGGGTTTCCTGGTGCTGGCTGACGACCAGATGTACCTTTATCTTCCGGAATTCCAGCGGGTCAGGCGTATTGCTTCTCATAACAAGAAGGAGAGCTTTGTCGGCTCGGATTTTTCCTATGACGACCTGGGAACCGCCGGGTTTTCGGCCTTTTTTGACCCGGAGCTGAAAGAGGAAAACGTTAAATTTTACATCCTGGAACTGAAAAGAAAGCCAGGGGCAAAGAAGCAGTATTCGAAAATTGTTCTCACGGTTGACAGAGAAACGATGATGCCGCTCAGAGCTGAGCTTTATGACGACAGCGGTCAGCTTTTCAAAGTTGAAACGCAGGAAAACAGCCGGATCGGTCAGTACTGGGTTCCGACAAAATTTGTTATGGAAAACGTAAAGGCGGGAACCAGCACGATTCTGGAACTCCGGAACGTAAAAGTAGACCAGAACCTGAGTCCGGAAATTTTTACCGAAAGATATCTCAAGCGGAGCGTCAGCCGGTAATCAACGGGAATGTTCCGGATAGCTCCCGGATGGTTGGTTTTGAAGAATGAATGTTATAAATTTCAGGATAATGAAAAAGAGGGAGGTTGGAAATGAGAAAATCTAACGGAGCTATGAATGCGGTCAGAATGGAAGATAAAAAAGAAGGTAATCGAAAAAATACCGGGTGTTATTATGTCGGGTCGTGGCCCCGCTTGATTTCTGCCTTACTGGCAGGGATCTTTCTTTTCTGGCTGACAGCGGGAGCCGGGATGGCTCAGACCGCCTTCGATTTTTCCGGCATGGTTAAGCTGTTCCTCTCTTTCTACACCTCCAGCAATGAAAATTATGCCATGTTTACTCCCCACGAAAGCGGAGATTTTGCTTTTAAGCGACTCGAAGGCAGGTTCAAACTGCAGGCGCGAGTGTCCGAGAATGTCTCGGCGCATGTTCGACTCGATGCTTTTTCCAGCCCCGCGGCCGTTTTTTCTGGCGGAGGTTTTCCCGAATCGAGCTTGCTGGCCAGTCCGACGAAGACCGAGCCGTTTGAACTTTCCCTTTATGAAGCCTTCATCAGGATCAATCATTTCCTGCTTAAAAACCTCGACCTTACGGTCGGAAAGCAGCGGATTCAGTGGGGTGCGGCCGACAAATTGAACGTTGTCGACAATCTGAACCCGGTCGATTTTGCCAATTTTTTGACTTTTGACCCGGACTATTACCTGGAACGAAGACCGCAGACAGCCATCAATCTTGAGTACTATCTCGGGCGGCAGAGTAAGTTGCAGGTGGTCTGGTTGCCGCAGCGTCAGTACGCTCCGCTTCCGGCCGGTTTTTCTGAGATGGTCAGAACGAACCTCTCAGCGTTGCCGGACCCGGAAATCATACTGACCGGGGATGATTCTAATCTCAAGAACACTGGCTTCGGTCTGAGGTTAACCGCCAATCTGTTTAATGTTGATTTCGGGCTCAGCTATTATTCCGGTAATTTTAATCTGCCCTATGTACGGGGAGTGGAACTGAGCTCACCTCTGCAGCCGGGACCGGCAAGAGTTTATTTCAGCTATCCGAAAAAGCAGGTGCTCGGGCTCGACCTGGCGGGTGAAGTGAAGTCGGTCGGATTCTGGGCGGAAGTAGCCCGGGTGCAGCCGGAGAAAATTCTCGGCTGGCTGGATGCCTACATCGTCATCGGCAATGAAATTTACCCGGTGCATTCGGTTTTTCCGCTGATGAAGGGCGATTACTGGCAGTGGGTGGTGGGGGTGGACTACACCTTTTCGGTGCTCAGCGGGCTTTACGTCAATTTTCAGTATCTGCGCGGCCTTTTTGATGAGGCTGAGTTCAGCGGCCAGGCTGCTACCTATTTCGGCTTCAGGAAGGGAATGTGGTTTGGCCAGGCGCAGGATTATCTGGCCGGTCGGGCTGAATTAAGGATGCTCAAGGGCGACCTCAAGGCAAGTCTCAATGCTGTCTGGAGCCCGGGTTCCGGAGAGACGAGCCGGAGCTCAGCCATTTTCTATCCGGCGGTTGAATATAAGGTGCATGACGCTGTTTCGGTTCAGGCTGGTGGCATCCTGGCTGCAGGCGATCTGACTCAGTCGAAGTTCGGTGGCTTCAAACACGACCGTGTCTTATACCTGATGACCAAACTCACCTTTTAAAACGCGGAGATAAAATTTATTAAAAATTGGGGAAACTGTTCGCACCCCGGTCAGGAGCTTAACGGAAATTTTATTTTCAAAGAACATGGTCACAATACGCATGGCCCGATTTTTTGTAGTTATTAGACCCGTGACATCTTCTGTATTTTCATTTGCCGCCGGTGGATTGGTAAATATGTATTGTGTCCCCGGTTTTTGATAAACTTAATTATTGATGAAGCGGAATGAAATCTGGGTGTTTTTCCTGCTGCCCTACCTGCTGGTGGTTGGCATTTTCAGCCTCGTCTCCCACTTTAACCGCCAGGCAATCCAGCAGGGTGTCGAAACCTTAGCGAAGGAACAGCTTCAGGCGACAGCTTCGATCCTGAAAGATAACATTAAAGAGCTTATCGACCGGCAGGTGCCGCCGTCGCAGATACTCGAGCGTTTTGCCGGGCTGGAGGATATCTATTTCATAGCTCTGCTTGACGAGCAGGAAAGGATTCTCGACTGGCATTCAAAGTTTGAAGGCTACCTTCCTTTTTCCCGGCGCTATCGACCGGCGGCAGAGTTCTGGATCATAGATTCTCCGATTGGTTCAATCTTTAACCACTACTCATCTTTTACCGCTTCGGATGGACGGGTTTACCATCTTTACCTGGGTTATTCGCTTGAAAATCTTGACCGTTTGCTCGAACGTTCCCGCAGAAATTTCTGGCTTATCCTGGGAATTCTGGCTGCCGCCGGGCTGCTGATTTTCGCCGGAATTTACCGCCTGCATGCGAGTTTTCAGAGAGCTTCGATGGAAGCTATCAGGCAGGCTGAAGAGAAGGAAAGGTTCAGGGAAATCTCCGGTTTTACCGCCGGTGTGGCTCACGAAATCAAGAACCCGCTCAACAGCCTGGTGCTGTTGTTTGAACTTCTGGAGAAAAAATCTCCGCCTGAGCTGGCGAGACAGGTAGAGCGGGGCAAAGGGGAAGTTCAGAAAATTGCCGCGGTCATCGACCGTTTTTCTGAAATGATTAAACCGTTGAGCCTGAAAAAGGAAACCTTTTCGTTCAGCGATATGTTGAAGGAAGAAATCAGCAACCTGCAGGCCCTGGCCCGGGAGAGAGGAGTTGAGGTTGAGTTTAATTATCCCGGAAGCGTTCCTGTTCAGGGCGACCGCCTGCTGCTTTCGCGGGTGGCTTCCAATCTGGTGAAGAATGCGATCGAAGCCTCCGATTCCGGCCAGAAAATCATCATTAAGTTAGAAAGCCGAAAGGGCAGGATCTTGTTTTCTGTCATGGATCAGGGCAGAGGCATAGCCGGGGAACAGGCAGCGGCGATTTTTGAACCCTTCGTTTCCTTCAAGGATTCCGGCCTGGGCGTCGGACTTTATCTGACAAAAAAGATAGTTGAAGCCCACGGCGGGAAAATTTGTTTTAAGAGCAGTCCGGATGCCGGGACCGTTTTTACCGTCGAACTTCCTGGAGGAACGCATGGCTGAGATAAAGGGGATTGTTCTGGTGGTTGAGGATGATGAAACGCAGCGGGAGCTCGTTTCTGAAAACCTCAGACAGGCCGGTTATCAGGTTTACGAAGCCGCCGGGACACGCGAGGCGCTGGATCTGGCCAATCAGCATCCGGTGGAAATCGCTGTGGTCGACTACAAGCTCGGCAACGAGTCGGGTCTGGAATTGATAAAAGAACTGAAAAGAATAAATCCTCTCATCACGCCGGTGATGGTTACAGCCTTCGCCAGCATAGAGACCGCGGTTGAAGCCATCAAACAGGGCGCATACGACTATGTGGTGAAGCCTGTGGATTTCCAGAAATTCCTGCTGATCCTCGAGCGGGCCAGAGAAAGATTCAGGCTGCAACGGGAAGTGGCCGAGCTCAGAAACCGGCTGCAGGAAAAGTTCAGCTTTAAGAATTTTGTTTTTACCTCAAAAGCGATGGAACAGGTGGCTATGCTCATCTCCCGGTCTGCTCGCAGCGAAGCCACCGTGCTTATCACCGGAGAAACGGGCACAGGTAAGGACCTGATCGCCAGATTGATCCATTTTTCTTCCAGTCGGAGCTCGGGACCTTTCCTGGCGGTTAACCTGCCTTCGATTCCGGAGACTCTGGTGGAAAGTGAGCTTTTCGGAGCAGAAAAAGGAGCTTACACCGATGCCCGGGAGCGGAAAATCGGAAAGTTTGAGGCGGCCGACGGGGGAACCCTTTTTCTCGATGAAATCGGCGACCTGAGTCCGTCTGTCCAGGTGAAGCTGCTCCGTTTCCTTCAGGACCGGGAATTTTACCGGCTGGGCTCGACAAAACCGATCAGGGCTGATGTCCGGATCATCGCCGCCACCAACCGTAATCTGGAAAAGCTGGTGAGCGAGGAGAAATTCCGGGCGGACCTATATTACCGCCTGAACGTCATCAGAATAGATGTCCCGCCTCTCCGCGAAAGAAAAGAAGACATCCCGCTCCTCGTGGATCATTTCATTCGCGAATACAGCCGGCGCGAGAGAAAGAATGTCCGCGGCATCTCGGCTGAAGCTCTGGACCTGCTGATGAAACATGATTTCCCCGGGAATGTGCGCGAGCTGGAAAATGCCATAGAAAGAGCGGTAATTTTCGCCGAAGGAGAGTTCATCACCAGAGGGGACCTGCCGGTGTTTCTCGAGATAAAATCCGAACAGGAACTGTCCGGACTCGAGTCCGACCTTTCCAAGACACTTCCGGATAAAGTGCGCGAGCTGGAAATAAGAGAAATAAAAAAGGCGCTGGAGAAAAGCGGCGGTGTCAAGAGCCGGGCGGCCAGACTGCTCGGAATTACCGAACGGATGCTCTCTTACAAAATGAAAATCTACGGACTTTAATCGTAGAGCTGCCACTCGCCCGACTGGCTTTCAGGAATCCTGGATTTTTCTTCCCAGACTTTCAGCAGATAGTCCTTATTTTCCTCAAAAAGTCGGGCCTGTTCCTCGACCACATGTTCCGCCTCGTCAGAGGTCATCTCCCAGGTTTTTTTCACGAAGTCAGCTATCCGGGCGTAATAGAGCGGCGTTACCAGTTCGATTATCTTGAAGCGGTTTCTCGGCCAGGCGTGGAAGGTCGAAGCCAGCTCATACAGAATCTTTATCCAGGCCTCAAGCGGCAACTCAAACTCATCGATCGAAAGGCTGGAAGCTTTTTCCACCGGAGCGAAAGCCTCTTCAGAGAACATCTCTTTCCAGAGAGAGGAGAATTGTTTATAACCGATCTTGAATCTGTAAATCAGTTCGGGAAGCGTCACCTCCACCGGTTCCGGCTCCCTCGATTCTATTTCTCCCAGAATTTCCACCGGCTGGCTCCCTTTGACCATTTTCCAGTATGACTCGTACTGTTCCATGAGGGTGAACAGTATCCACAGCACCTGACGAAACATCGGACCGAGGTGCCGGGAGGGGTCCTTCACGTCGTGGATTTTCACTCCTAAATTCGCCTGACACATCTTGAAATTCTGAATGATGGCGTTGGTGGTCATCCAGATATCAATGCCGAAACGGGCGACGTCGGTTTCCCAGACATCCTGGCTGATGTAAAATTCAGCCACTTTCCGGTTAAAGGCGAAGTCTCCTCCTATCGGCTGTCTGATTCTTTTTCCGTAAAGCGCGCGAGTGAGATTATAGACGATGTTGTTGGTGATGGTGCCGTCGTATTTGTGTCTTCTGTAAACAGGCGCCACAAAATCATAGCCCCTTTCGAGGACAGGGTCGAGAAGGTTATAAACCCAGTCGGAGGTTATGCTGCGCAGGTCAGCGTCAACCACAGCGCAGGCTTTGACCCGCAGTTTGCAGGCAGCCTCGAAAACAGAACGCAAAGCCGAGCCCTTGCCGCCGATACCGCGGTAGATGGTTACCAGCTTTTCTTGCCAGGGTTTGATCTGAAATTCCTTGGCTTCCTCGCGGGTATCATCGGTGGATCCGCCGTCGGCGATGAAAATCAGATTGCGGCAGTTGCGGTAATATTTATCCAGTCCGTGAGTGACCATCTGGATAACATGGGCGATAGTTTTCTCATTGTTGTAGCAGGGAATGCCAACGATGATATCCGCCTGACCGATTTCTTCCAGCCTTTTAAGTGTGTAGGCTCTTAATGAAGTTGTGTACGCCATAAAAATATTATCGTTCCTGTGGCCGGCAGAGTCAAATTGAACTTCCGGCCGGCTCATACTGTATAAAAAAAAATAAATGCGATTTTGTGTGTTGTCGACCTGAAAACGGAAGACCTGACTTTTGAAGTTCCGGCTATAAATTTATCTGCGGACCAGGCGCTCGAAATTGTAGCCAGGACTGAATTTCTGGTTGACATAATGCTCTGCCGGTTGTTAGCATATAAATGTAGCATAGAAGCGGCCTCATTTTCTGACATATAAATCTTTCGGGATGAAGTCTGATGCCAGTTCGTTTTGTCATTTTCAGCGACCTCGACGCTACACTGCTCGACCATAAAACTTACAGTTTTAAGCCGGCAGTTCCAGTGTTGAAAAAGCTGCAGAAGATGAACCTTCCGGTCGTTCTCTGCACCAGCAAAACGAGAGCCGAGACCGAAGCGATCGCCAGGGATCTCGGCCTGAATCACCCGTTTATTGTTGAGAACGGCGGAGCCATATTTATTCCGGAAGGCTATTTTGCCGGTCATCTGTTCAGGAAGGCAGGGATTTCAGCATTAAAAAAAGGTAAATATCGCCTGATTCAACTTGGAACTCCCTACCGGCGCCTGCGAGAGATCTTCAAAAAAATAAGGGAGACCGCTGGCATCAGGATGCTGGGTTTCGGTGATCTCAAACCTGAAGAAATTGCCGCGGTTACCGGTCTGAAGAAAAGCGAAGCGGAGAGAGCCGCTCGCCGTGAATACGATGAACCTTTTGTGGTTGAAGGCAGCCAGGAATTTGAACTCCTAGAGAAGAAAATTAAGAGCAGGCGAACCAGAATTGATAAAAAAGGTATTTTCCTGCCTGCTGCCCTGAAAGACTCGCAGACGCGCGCCAGTCGGTCAAGTGACGCAGCAGAGAGCAGGAGCACCGGGCCTTCTCAAAACAGAATATTGGCCAGAATAAAGCATATGGCTGGCAGATACCGGTTGAGAGTCACAGCTGGAGGCAGGTTCTATCATCTTACGGGAAATAATGATAAAGGAAAAGCTGTCTGTCTGCTTAAAAAGCTGTACCGGCTCGAGTCGGGAAAGATAATCACCATCGGCCTGGGCGATTCAATAAACGACCTGCCGATGCTTCGAGCTGTAGACCTGCCGGTTCTGGTCGCTCGTCCTGAAGGCCAGAGTTCGGGAATACCCCGCGGAACAAAAAATCTTTTACGAACGACCCGTCCAGGCCCGGAAGGCTGGGCTCAGGCCGTTTCTTTCTTATTAGGTCTTTTAAATTCTGGCCCGGGCAAAAGAAAAAAGCCTTGCCCGGAGAAAGGAGGCTATCATGGCTGATTTCCATCAGACCGGTTTAGTCCCGACCTTTCATAGACTCGGAGAATTCAAACTCGAGAGGATGGAAACAGAACTGAAAGAATTCAACCGTCACCGACCTATTGCTTTAGTTCTCCCGGTGACACCGGCTGAACTCGACACCCCGGCGCTTAAAGGCATTCTGCATCATTTGAAAGATGTGGAGTATCTTAACGAGATTGTGATAGTTCTCGGACGCACACAGGAAGAAAATGATTTTCTTAAAGCCAGAAAACTTTTTTCCGTCCTGCCGCAGCGCCACCGGGTAATCTGGGCTTCAGGACCACAGCTTGGAGAGTTGTATAAAATTCTGGAAGAAGCCGACCTTTCTCCGGGTGGCGACGGAAAGGGTCGGTCGGCCTGGGTAGCTTACGGTTATATTCTGTCAAGGGAAGAAAGCCGGGTTATTGCGCTTCACGACTGCGACATAGTTAATTACTCAAGAGAATTGCTGGCGAGACTCTGCTATCCGGTGGTCTCTCCGCATATCGATTACGCTTTCTGCAAGGGATATTATGCCCGGGTAACCGACAGGCTGCATGGTCGCGTCACCAGGCTGTTTGTTTTTCCGCTGATCAGAAGTCTAATAAGAATTTACGGGCATCTGCCGTTTCTTTCTTATCTGGACAGCTTTCGCTATCCTCTGGCCGGAGAATTTTCGATGGTGGTGGAACTGGCGCGCATCAATCGCATACCTTCTGACTGGGGCCTGGAGATTGAAACCTTGGCCGAGGTTTATCGCAACTTTTCTCTGCGGCGCATCTGTCAGGCTGAGATTGCCGAAACTTACGAACACAAACACCAGCCGCTTTCGGCCGAAGATCCTTCGACCGGGCTGATGAAAATGGCCATTGACATAGCCAGAGCGGTGTTCAGGAATCTGGCCATCGAGGGAATAGTTCTGGCTGAAAGCACCCTGCGGACGCTGATCGTTAATTATCAGAGGACGGCAAAGGATTATGTGAAACGCTATCAGGACGAATCTGAAATCAACGGTCTGGTGTTTGATTACCACAAAGAAAGCCTGATGACAGAAGCTTTTACCAGGGCGCTGCAGATTGCCGGGCAGAAATTTCTGGAAGACCCTCTTTATTCCCCCCACATTCCCAACTGGAACCGGGTGGTGGCGGCTCTTCCCGATTTTCTCGACCGCCTGCGCCAGATAGTTGAGGATATGAACAGTTAAACCGCATTTTTTTGACAGGATTCCCCTCCGTGCGGCCACTCTATCCAGTGAAGCGAACAGGAATTGAAGATTCGTGCAGGGAAAATATGAAGATATAATTTTTATCTCCTGAATTCTTAACAAAGAAATAACATTTTATCCATTTTTCTTTAACCATAGCCAGATAATCTGCGACTGATGAGTAAGATGTTGATTGTTATTTTGTGCCTTTCCGGTTTATATCTGACCATTATGACTTTTATGACCATCATTCACCATCCCCGCCGCCCGGTTAGAGCTCGTAAATCCAGACTGAAAAGGTTTGTGTATTACCCTCCGGTCAGCATTCTGAAACCAATCCGAGGAATTGATGATGACCTGGAAGCCAATCTTGAATCTTTTTATCGCCTTGACTATCCCCGCTATGAAATCCTGTTTGCCGTTGACGACTGGCAGGATGAGGCAGTCGAAATAATAAGAAAGCTCAGCGACAGATATCCCGGGATCCGGACGAGAATTCTGGCCACAGGGCATAACTCTATGGAAAATCCAAAGATTCACAAGCTGGATGTTATGGAAAAGCAGAGTTACGGACGTTTACTCTGGGTCGCTGATGCCAATGTCAGGGTGGAAACAGGCACTTTGAAATCCTTAGTTTATGAGTATCTGGAAAAAGAGGCCAGGGTAATTTTTTCTCCGATTCTGGGAACATCCAGTAGAACTTTTGCCAGTTTGATGGAAAACACCAGCCTGAATTTTTTTACTGCGGGCAACGTTATCACTCTCTGGAAGTTATTTTCGGTACCTGTGGTCGTGGGTAAATCCATGCTCATAGACCGACTGGCCTTAAAGACTTTTGGCGGTTTCAAGTATTTTAAGGATTATCTGGCAGAGGATTATCTTATTGGCAGATCATTTCAGAAGAGTGGATTCATCGTCAGCACAAATTATACCTGGGTGTACAACATAAATCAGCACTCAAGCTTGAAGAGTTTTTACAGAAGAATATGCAGATGGGCCAGGCTGCGCTATCAGCTTAATCGACCGGCTTATTTATCGGAGATACTGCTGAATCCGGTGATACTGTCTCTGCAGGGAATTATTGTATCTGGTGGTAAGCTCTGGTGGTTGTTTTTGCTGACTGCCGGTGGAAAGATATTTCTGGAATATCTAAACTTTCTGTTTGTTAATATAGAGGATCGTCGTCGCCCCGCCAACCATCTACTGTTTCCGCTTTCTGTTGTGGTTAAGGATGCCATCTTTTTCGCCGTTTATCTCACGCCTTTTTTCAGTTCTTCGGTTGAGTGGCGTAAAGGGCGAATCAGGGTGGGAAGGAATTCCTTAATCTGCCACCCGACCAATTTTGAAAAATTGGTCTATGAGGAAGCCTGATTTAGCCCGGATCGTTTCCGTTCATATGGGTCTGGGACATCTCAGAGCCGCTTTCCCGCTTAAGAATCTGTCTCAAAAAGATATTATTGTCTGGGGTTCTGGAAGTTATGCTGCTCCGGGTGAAAAGAAATACTGGCGGGCCATCAGAAAAGTTTATTATTTTCTTTCCCGGTTGGGGTCTTATCCAGTTGTGGGAAGTCTGGCCCTTAAAATAATTTTATTCATACAGAGAATACCACCTTTCTATCCGAAGAAGGATTTAAGTAATCCGACGCTGGCCGTAAAGTTTCTTAAATTCTTGATTATGAAGGCAGGCCTGTGTCGCCGGCTTCCAGACTATCTGAAGGATGGCTTGCCGGTTATTCATACTTTTTACGCCACAGCCATTGCCCTAGATATTTTTTCAGCCAGGGAAAAGATTTCCGCAGATAACTACCTGATAATTTGTGATGCTGATATTAACAGGGTCTGGGTGCCGGAAAAGCCGGCTGAAAGCCGCATAAAATATCTGGTTCCCTGCACCCAGGCAAAAAGACGTCTTTTGAGTTATGGAGTCAGGCCAGAGAATATTTTTATAACCGGTTTTCCTCTGCCCACCATGAATATCGGTACTGAGTCAGGACTTGAAGTCCTGAAAATTGACCTGCTGGCCAGGCTTCGAAGACTTGACCCGGCAGGAAAGTTTTTTGCTTACCACGGTCACTCAGTGAGCCATATATTAGGTTTCAAGAGATTGCCGGAAATTTCTGATCCGAATTTTACCGTTATGTTTGCCATAGGCGGAGCCGGGGCTCAGACGGAGATCGTTCGCCGGATATTGAAAAGCCTGAAGACCCCCATAAAAGCCGGACGGGTAAGATTGTTGTTATCCTGTGGAGTTAATCGTCGCGTTCTGGAAAAGACTCTGAGGGACATAAATCAGGCAGGTCTCTGGGATCAGCTCGACCTCAATATCCATCTGGTATTCAGTGAAGAAGTTTTTGAATACTTTGAAAAATTCAATCGCTGGTTGAGACAGACCGACGTGCTCTGGACCAAGCCCAGCGAGCTTTCTTTTTTCTGTGCTCTTGGTCTGCCGATACTGATGGCCGAGCCGATCGGCCCGCAGGAAGAATTGAACAGACGCTGGTTGATGGAAATACACGCCGGTCTGATGCCTCCCGGGCCGGCAGAATACTGCGCTGAATGGCTGACTGACCTCAGGGAAAGTGGCCGCCTGGCTGAAGCTGCCTGGGACGGCTTCTTAAAAGCCAGAAAGCTTGGTACCTATAAGATCAGGCGGTTGATTGAGACAGGAGAATATTCAGAGGAAATATCTCCGCTGAAACAATAAAAGGGCAACCTTCTGGCCACTTCCTTTGTCTTTATTAGCGAGGCAAAACAGATGTTCGCTGATCATAATTCTCTGGTTTTAAGGATGGCCATAGCTGATAATATAATCGGCAGTAGAAATCAGCTCAGCGACTTTTCAGGAGAAAGAATATTGGCAGAAAACTACGGGAGTGTTCAATCCAGCAATTTGACTGAGGTTATAAGGCGATCCCGGGCCGGGGATCTCCAGGCTTTTGAGGAGCTTTATAACCTCTTCAAGAGAAAAGTCTACGGGCTGACCTTCAGCCTCACTCGTGACCATCAGACAGCTGAAGACCTCACCCAGGATGTTTTTATCAAAATTTTCTCCGCCATCAGGGAAATTGACCGTCCGGAACTGTTTCCGGCCTGGGTTTACCGGATCGCCCTGAATACCTGTTACAGCTACCTCCGGCGGGAAAAAGTCTATGAAGAGAAAATCGAGATGGCAGCTCCGGCTGAAGAGGGGACGCTTGACGGCTCATTCGACTCTCGTGATGATGATTTAGCCCGGGCAGTCAGCGAAGCCCTGGCCCATCTTCCGGAGAAACTCCGGACAGTTTTCCTGCTGCACGAAGTTGAGGGGCTGACCCATGAAGAGATTGCCAGAGTGCTCGGGTGTAAGGTGGGAACGTCGAAATCACAGTTGTTTAAAGCCCGGATGAAACTCAGGAAAATCCTCAAAAGAAAAGAACTCGGGAAAGGAGGCGTGCGATGAACTGCCGTCGTAATCGTCGGTTAATAAATGATTATCTTGATGGCGAGCTGCGGGAGAAAGACAGGCAGCAACTGCAGTCTCATCTGGAAAAGTGCGCTTCCTGCCGTCAGCTGTACGAAGAGCTGGCAGCGATAAAGAAAACTTTTCTCAGCGCGGGAGAAGTCAATCCTTCAGATAGAGTCTGGGAAAGACTTAAAAGCAGGCTTGAGGCGGATATTATTCCGCAACTCGTTCAGCAGCAAACGGGCGCAGATAAAGAAGTTTCGAAGAAAACCGGCGACTGGTCCGGCTGGTTTTCACCCGTCTTCCGTTATGCAGCGGCTGCCCTGGTTTTTGTGGTCATTGTGGCTGGAGCTTTCTATCTCGGCCGTAACTACCAGAAGCCTGACCGCCCGCAGGCGGAGTTGATCGCGGACAACCCGGCGCTTCAGAAGGTGCTTGAAGCCGAATACTTTTACAAAAAGGCGGTCGAATCGCTGACCGAAGCGCTCGAGACTTACAACGGCGGTCTCCCGGCGGAGCTGACCGAGATAGTTCAGGCGAACCTTAGCCTTCTCGACCGGACTATGGACCTGACCAGACAGGCGGTCCTCGAAAGACCTGATGATCCGCAGGCGCGCGAGTTCTTGATGAGCGCCTACGATTCAAAAATGAATTTTCTCAACAGCCTGCTGGAAACCAGAAAATCGTTCGCCGGTTCCGCTCAGGATAAACTTTAAGGGGGGTAAAAAATTTCTTTGTAAAAGATGAATATGATGAAAGGAGAATTAACCATGATAAAAAAACAGAGATTGCTTGAAGGATTGAGGCTGAGCCTGGTTCTGATTTTCGGCTTTCTTCTTATTCTGCCTTTGCTGGCTGATGAAAAATATCAGGAAAAGTTTGAGAGGACCGAAAAACTTAACCGGGACGGAATGGTCAGTTTGAACAATATCTCCGGAGACATCAGAATTTTCGTCTGGCAGGAAGAAAAGGTAAAGATTGAAGCTCTGAAACATTCACGGGCTGCCACCCAGGCTAAGGCCAGAGAAAATGCCGAAAAGGTTAAAGTTGAAGTTGCTACCGGACCCGGAGTGGTCAGGATTGAAACCAGGTACCCCGAATCCAGGAAATGGTCCGGCGGCGATTACAACGTCAGCGTTGATTATACCGTGTGGATCCCGGATAAAGCCTCCATCGAAGTCAAATCGATCAGCGGCGATGTCCGGGTAGAAAAGGCGGGAGGAACGGTGAAGGTGAGCACGGTGAGCGGAAGCGTCTCTATCGCCGGCGGGAGCGGAACGATTTCGGCTAAAGCCGTGAGCGGAAATCTGAATGTGACCGGTGTTTCCGGCGATTGCCAGCTCAATTCTGTTTCCGGCGATATTTATCTGAACCAGGTTAAAGGCTCGGTCGAAGCTGAAGCTGTCAGCGGTTCCATAAAGCTTCTGGAGGTCAGGGAAGCTCGCCGGGTTTCGGCTAAATCAGTGAGCGGAAGCATTGAATACCGCGGTCAGGTGATGTCTGGCGGAGTTTACCGATTCACCAGTCATTCAGGTAGTGTCAGGTTGTTCCTGCCGGAAGATTCCTCGTTTGACCTCGAGGCCTCCTCGTTCAGCGGCTCGGTAACCACAGATTTTCCAGTTCAGGTCACCGGGAAATTGGGCGGCAAAACTGTCCAGGGAAGAGTTGGCAGGGGCGGAGCAGAAGTACAGGCTAAAGCTTTTAGCGGTAGCGTGGAGCTAAGAAAGGGCAGCTGACGGATTAAATTGCGGGGTTTTATCTGACGCCGGGCAGAATCGACTTATCGGGGCGGGCTGAGACCCGCCCCTTGTCTTTCAGGTGTGGACAGGGTATTCAATCGCCAAATTTTTGTGGAGATAAATTCACCAAACCTGCTGTTTTTCCGTTTTTTTCTGGGCTAAAAATCTCAACTATACTTCCTGATGTCTGGTCGGAGATCCTGGCGTTATTAAAGGTCTGATGAGCCAGAATAAGCCGGGTAACACTTTTTTTGATTTCGATCTTAAAATAGCAAATAACCTGAAATATAATCTCTGTCTTTGTTTCAAAAATTCAATTGATAAGGCCGCCCATTTTATTCGATAATAACATTAAAAGAAGAGAGAAAGGCGGCTAAAGTTCTGTCGGAAGGGCAAAATATAAACCTTAAATCAATCAAGGAGGGAAAAACAATGAAGAGACGCATTCAAGCCGGCCTGGTTATTTTTATGGCCCTCGTTTTGATTATCAGCTGCGGGGGGAAGAAAGAGGAAAAAGCTGAAGCCAGCGCCAGGACAGAAAGCGGTGCGGTAAGAGAAATAAAAGTGGACATGGCCGGCGGCCAGGTGAAAATGGAAGAAAAGTTGGCGGCAGCTCAGGAGGAGTTTAAAGGAGAATGGCGGAATATTCCGATCTATCCTGGAGCTCGCATGACCGAAAAAATGTCTTTCACCATGCCCGTCCAGGAAGATTTAAGAGATCTGGAATACAGGTTTTTCACCACCGGTGATGATATGGCTAAGGTGGCAAATTATTATCAGACGGAAATGCCAAAGCGAGGCTGGATGGGTTCTTTTGTAATCTCGGACAGTTTCTCCATGGGAAACTATCAGAAGGATGGCGGCAAAGTGATAGCGCTGGTAATCCTGGACAAGAGGAAAGACGCGCTTAACATCATTCTGGGCACCGGCACAGTGAAAAATTAAACTGGAAAAAAGCGAAAAGTTCTGAGCCCCGCTTTTCACTGGCGAAAACAAATATTACTCGCGTCATAGAGGGGCGGAGCTATCGGAGGTATTTTTTTCGCTAACGTTTATGGATACCGTGTTAAATGCTGAGTCTTAATCAGCGTATTCAGCTTTCTGCTGCGGACTTTTTGATTTCCTTACCGTCAGGATGAAAAACCGCAAAGTAAATCTTTCTCACTGTAATTGTGACCCTGGCCTGGACCAGAAATACAGCCATAGATGTCTGAAGAAATCGGCCCGGAGGGCTGGTTTCTCGCGTCTCAGGCAGGCAAAATGCTCATCACTTTGTTAGAATAAATCTGATGATTGCACAGAAGGGAAGGGACTTTGACATCATTCTGATAAGCGGCGACCCCTATGCCGACCATCCGCTTTCTCCTGTCGGAGTGATCGCCAGAGTGCTGGAGGCTAAAGATTACCGGGTCGGTATCATCGAAAAACCCGACTGGACTTCTGACCGGGATTTTCTCAGGCTCGGTCGGCCGAGGCTTTTTTTCGGCATAACTTCCGGCTCGATCGATAGCTGCTTAGCGAATTACACCCCGCTTCTTCGCCGCCGGGAGAAGGATGAGCATGCCCCCTATTCATCCGGCAAACCCGACCGGGCGGTCATCGTTTACTGCAACCGCGTCCGGCCGCTATTTCCCGGTGTTCCTATCGTCATAGGGGGAATTGAAGCTTCGCTGCGGCGTTTTGCTCATTATGATTACTGGGAAAACCGTGTGCGCCGTTCAATACTGCTTGATTCCAGGGCTGACATTTTAGTCTATGGACCCGGCGAAATTCAGGCGATGGAGATTGCTGAACGCCTGGCCCGGGGAGAAAGCCTTGAAGGAATTCCAGGAACAGCTATCGTCAGCCGGCAGCTGCCTGAAGGTTTTCAGGAGATTCCTTCATACGTGGAAGTCTCTTCCGACCCGGAGAAATTCCTGGAAGCTCAGCGAGCGCTGGCCAACTACAGGAAGCTGGCCCAGAAACACGCTAACCGTTACGTGCTTCAGTATCCGATGCCTGAATACACCACAGAGATGCTCGACTGGATTTACGGGTTGCCTTTCAGCCGGCACATTCCCGAGAATTACCCCGAGCTGGAAATGGGAAAATTTTCGATAGTCACCCACCGGGGATGTATCGGTCGCTGCTCCTTCTGTTCGCTTTCGCTTCATCAGGGAGACCGCATTGTCTCGCGCAGTGAGGAGTCCATCTTAGAAGAAATCCGCCGCCTCACACATCATCCTGATTTCAAAGGCTACATCGATGACCTGGGCGGGCCGACCGCCAATATGTACGGAATGGACTGCCGCCGCTGCCAGAGCGGGTTCTGCCTTACCTGCCCGAAGCTTGACCGTTCGCACCGGCGGCTTATCGAACTGCTTCGCCGGGCCCGTTCGATTCCGGGCGTGAAGAAAGTTTTTGTCCGTAGCGGCATTCGCTATGACCTGGCTCTGAGCAGTCCGGAGTATGTCCGGGAACTGGTGCAACATCACGTTTCCGGCCTGCTGAAAATAGCTCCGGAGCATGTCTCGCCAAAAGTGCTTCGCCTTATGAACAAACCGGCAGTTCCGGTGGAAAAGTTTCGCCAGCTGTTTGTAAAATATTCCGGCGACCGGAAACAGCACCTGAAGTATTATTTCATGGTGGCTCACCCGGGAACCACGATGAAAGAAGCGCGGGAACTGGCGGCTTTCGTCAGGAAGCTTGAATCCCGGGGAGAAAGGCCGGTCGAAGGTGTGCAGATTTTCACTCCAACCCCTATGACCCGTTCAACCTGTATGTATTACACCGGACGCGACCCGGAAACAGGCGAGCCGGTGTACGTGCCGAAAATATTTGAGGAGAAGAAAGCTCAAAAAAGGTTGCTCGTTCCCCCTTCCGGTCGGTCTGAAGATTAAAAGAGGGTTGAGACCGGGAAAAGCGGGCTTCGTGCTTCTTTCAGGAGACCGTAAATTTGAAATCTTCATAATAACAGTGAGGGTCGGCTTCAAACGGGTCTCCGGTAAGAGCCAGCGTCATCGCCCGGCAGCCGAAACATGTCGGGTGAGAGCAGACTCCGCAGCGACCTTTTAAGTTGAGTTTATTGCGTATCTCCTGGAGCCAGGGATTTTTCTCCCGGATCTCCTCCAGGCTTTGCTCTCGCAAATTTCCGATCGGCTGAATGAAACGACGGCAGGGGAATACGGTTCCGTCAGGCATCAGAGCCATCCCGTCTTTTCCCACGACGCAGGAAGCCCCGAAGATAAGAGGTTTTTTCTTCCTGAATTCAACCTTTATCGCCCGGAACGGAACCAGATCTTCCGGGTCAGCCTGCAGGCCGAAGAGCGAAATCAGGGTTTGCCACAGGCGTAAAAACTCTTCGCCCGAAAGAACTTCCTCTTTCATACGCAGCCCCTGTCCGAGGGGAAAAAATCTTTCTATGATCAGTCCATCCGCCTGAAGCGATTTCGCCAGCTCGATAAGCTCGGGCACCTCATGCTGGTTTTTTTTCATGGCTGTGAACATGATGGTCACTGGCAGGCCGATTTCCTTCATTTTTCTTATGCCGCCAAGAATGTTTTCATATGTTCCCTGACCTCTGATCCAGTCGTTGGTGGCAGCCGAGGCGCCGTCAAGAGATACTTTCATCTCCCTGAATTTTTTCTTCCGGGTGAGCTCCTTCAGCCAGCCTGGAATGAGCAACCCGTTGGTGATTATGGCGATGTCGCTGACCCCTGGAGAAGAATCAAGAAAATCGATAAGTTCCGAAAGCTCCTGCTTCAGAAGCGGTTCTCCACCGGTCAGAGCAACTGTCAGTTTAAGTTTCCATTTCTTAAGGGTCTCAAGTAACCGGGAAGCTATTCTTATCAGCTCAGAAATCGGAAGTTCATCCGCTGGAGAATAATCGTCCTGATAGCAATGACGGCAGCGGAGATTGCATCGGTCGACTATGTGCCACTGGACGTAGAATTTGTTCATAAAATCAGTTTAGCCGAGTTTCTGCCTGAGTGCCAGAGAGGAAGTAAAAATTCAATCTATGATTTTTGTGATCGATTTTGCCGGAGACGGGATCTCATGCCGGCTTCGGTCAGAGCTCTTCTGATCTGATCAGGTGGCCGCCGCGCTGGATGATCTGCTCCTTAGCCTGTTTGAATCCTTCCTGACTCAGGCTGCGCGTTGCGTCCTCGAGGTAATATGTTTCAAACCCGAGTTCAATCGCATCGAGCGCCGTGTAGAGAACGCAGAACTCCGCAGCCAGCCCGCAGAGATAGACCTGACGCACGCCTCGTCCTCTGAGGTAATCACCCAGTCCGGTCGACTTTTTCCGCCCGTTGTCAAAAAAGCCGGAGTAACTGTCGATCGAAGGGTCTGTCCCTTTTCGGAAGATGGCTTCCACCCGGCGGTCGTCAAAATTTCTGGAAAACAGCGCTCCTTTTTCTCCCTGAACACAGTGGTCCGGCCAGAGAACCTGCTCGATTCCGTTCAGATTGATAACCTCAAACGGCTGCTTTCCCGGGTGATTAGAAGCAAAGCTCAGATGGTTTTTCGGATGCCAGTCCTGGGTGGCCACCACCAGGTCAAAGTTATCCTGAATTTTATTGACCAGCGGAATGATTTCGTCGCCCCGGGGGACAGCTAAGCTCCCGCCCGGAAGAAAATCGTTCTGAAGGTCAACCACGATTAAGGCCTTCATGGTTACCCTCCTTCAAAATTCTGACGATGTTTTTCCATAAGCTCATTTCTGAGCGCCAGCAGTTTCTGGCTCAACCCGACCTTGTAAACATGAGGATATTCGAACCTTTTGTGCTCCGGCGGAAGTTGAGCGAGTCTCTTCCGGGTGTAGGCGGCAATTTCAGGTACCGGTGTGACCGCTTTCAGCGTTTGCCCGCCGGACATCACTTTTTCCAGCAGGATTTCATCCCGGTAGTGTCTCAGGTCTAAGGATTTCCCGGGCTCGAACGGGTGAAACATTTTTTCTGGCAGGGGTTCATCCGCGAGGAAGATGGCGTCAGCCATGAAAGAACCCTCCTCGCCGGTAAATCGGGCAACCTGTTTTCGGCCCGGGAGGGTGGTTTTCGTCAGATTGTCGGACAGTTTCATCCGCGGCTCACCGTCGAAGACAGACAGTTTGTAAACCCCGTCCAGTGCGGCATCGGGGACGCCGGTCACCAGCTTTGTTCCGACACCGAAGATGTCAATCGGCGCTTCCTGTTCGATCAGGCTTCTGATGACGTACTCGTCAAGAAGGTTTGAAGCGATGATCTTAGCCTCGGTGAATCCGGCGGCGTCGAGAAGCGCCCGGGCTTTTTTCGAAAGATAGGCTAAATCGCCGCTGTCGAGCCTTATTCCTTTTAGTTTAAGCCCTCTTTTTTCCATTTCCTTTCCGGCGCTGATAGCGTTGGGAAGGCCGCTTCTAAGGGTGTCGTAAGTGTCAACCAGAAGGATGGCTCGCCCGGGATTGGCTTCAACGAATTTCAAAAACGCCTGAAATTCATCCCCGTGACTTTCGATAAAAGAATGGGCCATCGTCCCGGCCGGCTCAAGGCCGAACAATCTGGCCGCTTCGACGTTGGAGGTGCTGTCATACCCGCCGATGATGGCTGCCCTCGAAGCTAACAACGCGCCGTGAGCTGGAGCCCGGCGCAGACCGAAATCGCTGAGCACCCGATTGCCCGCCGCCAGCCGCATCCGTGAAGCTTTCGTGGCGATGAGACTCTGGTAGTTGATGAGGTTAAGGAGTAGCGTCTCAATAAGCTGGGTCTCAAACAGCCTTCCTTCCACCTTTATCACCGGCTCGAGCGGGAAGACCACCTCGCCCTCTTTCATCGAGTAGACATCGCCGCTGAAGCGAAATTTTTCTAAGTAATCAAGATAATCCGGGTGAAAGCCAATCTGACGCAGGTAATTCAGGTCTTCCGGAGAAAATCTCAGGCTTTCCAGCGCCTGGAGCAGCGGGTCAAGTCCGGCAAAAACCACATAACCGCCGCCAAAAGGAATCGTCCTGAAGAAGTAATCGAACACCGCGGGCTTTTCGGCCGTCCCGTCGAGAAAATAAGCCTGGCCCATGGCAATCTGGTACAGGTCGGTATAAAGGGGCGAGAACTGGAAAAGCCACTCTGCGTTTCTCATTTGAATCTATTATATTCCACCCCCGAAGTTCAGCAAAGACTTTTAAGGCGGCTTTAACCAGGCTTTTCTGTTGACAAAGCGGGGAGGTTTGTTTAATTTAATCAAAACAGATTCGCAAAGGAAGAAATGACCAGGATATTGCTCGTCAGACACGGAGAAACTGAGTGGAACCGGGTGGAAAGATTCAGGGGCAGCGCCGATATTCCCCTTAACGAGAATGGGCTTCGCCAGGCTGAGCTCCTGGCTCGTCGCGTTGCTGCTTCCTGGAAACCAGCAGCGATTTATTCCAGCCCCCTCTCCAGGTCCGTAAGAACGGGAGAAGCCATCGCCTCGCTTTTTAACCTGGAAGTTAAAGTGCATCCGGGTCTTGCTGACATAAATTACGGCGAGTGGCAGGGGTTGACACCGGAAGAAGTTAAAGAGAGATGGCCCGAACTCTACCGCCGCTGGCGGACGGTGCCGGCTGACCTGCATTTCCCCGGCGGCGAGTCCATGGCTGAGCGCCAGAAGATTGTAGTAGCCGGTGTCAGAGAAATCGCCGGGGCTCATCCCGGAGAAACCGTGGTGGCCGTTGGCCACACGGTTATAAACCGCCTGATCATAATGGGCCTCCTGGGTCTTGACTGGAGTTATTTCTGGCGGCTGCGTCAGGACAACTGCGCTCTGAATGTGTTTGAATATCTGGACGGCCAGTTTATTGCGGTGACCATAAACGAGACCGGTCATCTTTTGAAATATTAAAACACAGGGCAATGGAAGGCGTGGTGGTCTGGAAGATCCTGGCGGCGATCATCGGACCGGCCATTTTCTGGATCGGCTATTTTTATTACAAAGACAGACATAATCCGGAACCGCTGATCAACTTGCTCGAAGCTTTTCTGATGGGTTTTCTGGCTGGCGTTTCATGCTACATAGCCTATCATCTCCTGCCTTTCCTGGGTCTGCCCCAGGGTTTCAATCAGGTGGTGGCAAAGGGCGAGGTCAGAGAAATTTTTCTTTATTCTCTGGGAGTGGTCGGCCCGCTGGAGGAGCTGTTTAAATTCCTTCCTTTTGCTCTATTTATTCTTAAAAAACGGGACCTTGAAGAACCGCCTGACGGTGTGGTTTACGCGTCCTCGCTGGCCATAGGTTTCGCCAGTTTTGAAAATCTTGGCTATCTGCCGATGATGACCGGACTGGCTTTCTTCGG
>JASEFX010000025.1 GCA_030018265.1 Candidatus Saccharicenans sp. | reverse complement strand
TCTGTAATTATTAGTGAATTTGCCATAGCGGTTTTAAGCCGTTAAACAAATTCAGTCCGGGATCTGGCCTTCCAGAAACAAACCGGAAAAATTAAGAAGGAGTTTATATAAATGAAAACGGAAAGCAGAAAAGCTGAAACCAGTCAACCCTCACCTGACATTTCAGAAATATCCGGGTCCGCTCGATTCCGGATTCCCGGACTCAAATGCAAGACGAAAACAGAAATATCGCTCAGCTCAGGTAAAAAGGACTTTTTCCGCGGTATCGCACTGTCTTTCATAATATCAACCGCTCTTATCATTTCTTTTTCTGACCTTTCGATGGCTGCTCCCGGCCAAGAGCAAACCGCGGCCTCAACTTCCAGCGATGCCAGCCGGCAGAAAAAAGTTGCCATTGCCCGTCGGGTAAACCCGCAGCCTCCGTCGATCGACGGAAAGCTCGACGACCATGCCTGGCAATCAGGCGAATGGTACTCAGACTTTGTCCAGTTCCATCCCTATGAAGGTCAGGCTCCGACCGAACAGACAGCTTTCAAGATTCTCTATGACCAGAGCCATCTCTACATCGGCATTCGCTGCTATGACTCACAACCACAAACAATTGAGCGACGGCTGAGCCGCCGCGACACCACCTCCGGCGATTACGTGTTGATTTTCCTCGACAGCCTTTACGACCGCCGTACCAGCTTCTGTTTCGCCGTGAATGCAGCAGGAGTCAAAGCCGACCAGATTCTTTCCAACGACAACTTTGACGAGAACACCGCTGACCTTTCCTGGGATCCCATCTGGCAGGCAAAAACCGCCATCGACGAGCAGGGCTGGACAGCGGAAATAAAAATCCCTTTTTCTCAACTTCGCTTCAGCACCAGCGGCGAACAGGTCTGGGGTTTTGAGGTCTGGCGGGAACTTTTCTGCAAGGGCGAGATTTCTCTCTGGCAGCCGATTCCTAAAAACGCCCCGGGCTGGACCAGCCAGTTCGGCGAGCTGCGCGGGATGACCGGTCCTAAACCGCCCCGGCAGATTGAAATAATGCCCTATACCGTCGGGCGTTTTCGCTCCTATCCGGCCGAGCCGGGAAACCCTTTCCTCACCGGCCGCGAAAAAAACCTTCTGGGCGGATTGGACGGTAAAATAGGACTGACCCACGACCTGACGCTCAATTTCACCCTCAACCCCGACTTTGGCCAGGTTGAAGTCGACCCTTCCGAGATTAACCTGACCGCCTATGAAACCTACTTCGAAGAAAAAAGACCTTTCTTCGTCGAAGGCCAGAACATAACAAATTATCGAATCACCGCCGGCGACGGAGACTTTTCTTACGACAATCTCTTCTACAGCCGGAGAATCGGCCGTGCGCCGCAGATATATCCGGACAGCACTGGATTCTTCAGCCTGCCAGCCACCACGACGATCCTCGGAGCGTTCAAGCTCACAGGAAAAACAAAAAGCGGCTGGTCGATAGGGGCGCTCAATGCGATCACTTCAAGAGAAAAAGCTTCCCTGTATGATCCAGAAACCGGGGTATACTCCAGCGAAACTGCCGAACCCCTGACCAATTACGCTGTGTTCCGGTTATCGAAAGATTACCGCCAGGGAGCCACGGTAGTGGGCGCGATGTTCACCGCCGTCAACCGCGACCTCGAAGGTCAGACTGAAAGACTGCTTCACCGCTCGGCTTACAGCGGCGGTTTTGACCTTTATCACAGCTGGAAGGACCGCCAGTATTACTTTTCGATGAAGCTGGTGGGAAGCGGCGTTTTCGGCAGCCAGGAAGCGCTGCAGCGGACCCAGATGTCCTCTGTCCACTATTTCCAGCGCCCGGATGCTGATTACCTGACCTTTGACCCGACGCGTCGTTCGCTTTACGGGCATGGCGGCTCGGTGGATTTCGGACGGCTCGGCGGTTCCCGCCTGATGTTTTCGACCGGTGTCACCTGGCGTTCTCCCGGCCTGGAGCTCAATGACGTCGGATATTTAAGGTATGCCGACGTGGCCATGCAGTATCTGTGGCTGGGTTACAGGTTTTTCCGGCCGTTCTACATCTTCCGTAACCTTAGTATCAACCTGAACGAGTGGGTCGGCTGGAATTTCGGCGGAGAAAGAATATTTGCCGGCGGAAACGTCAACGCCTGGGCTCAGTTCAAGAACTACTGGAGCCTGAGCTTCGGGATAAACCGGCAGTTTTCGGGTCTGTCGCAGGGCGCGTTGCGCGGCGGACCGCTTTTGCGGGTGGCTCCAGCCGTCAGCATCTGGAGTTTCATCCAGACAGACAACCGCAAGAAACTGCGCCTGGGCTTTCAGACACAGTGGAGACGGGCAGATAATGACGATAATTTGATTTTTAACCTCGGCCCGCAGATTACCTGCGTGCCGGTGCCGGCCTTTAACATTTCCCTGAGGCCATCTTATTTTTTCATGAGAAGCGAACTTCAATACGTGAGCACACTCAATTACAACGGAGAGCCAAGATATGTGGTGGGTAAAATTGAGCAGAAGACTCTGTCGATGGTCGTTCGCCTGAACCTGAGCCTGACTCCGGACCTGAGTCTTCAGTTTTATGGAATGCCGTTTATCTCGGCCGGAAAATACAGCCGTTTCAAGATGGTCACCAACCCCCGCGCGCAGGAGTGGTCCAATCGGTATCATCTGTTCGGCGAGAATGAAATTTCTTACGAACCAGCCTCCGGGGTTTACCGGGTGGATGAGAACGGCGACGGCCAGGTCGATTATTCGTTCGGCAATCCGGACTTTAATTTCCGGCAGTTCCGGTCGAACCTGGTGCTGCGCTGGGAATACCGGCCAGGCTGCACGCTGTTTCTGGTCTGGTCGCAGGGCCGGACGGATTACGGCTACAGCGGGATGCTGGATTTTGGCAACGACTTTAATTCTTTATTCACCGCCAGGCCCGATAACGTCTTCCTGATCAAGCTTTCATATAATTTTAACCTTTGAACCGGGATGATATTTTATGACCGGAATAATTGCCTTCCCGTCGCCAACCTGATTTCGGGTTGATGTCTGGAAAGAATGATGATAAGCTGACTGCGAAAGGAGCATTCATGACCAGAAGGATTTTACTGGTGACACTGATGGCAGCGATGCTGCTTTTTTCTTCGACCGCTAAAGCTCAGCCGACTGAAGACGAAGAAGCCATCAAGGCTCTGATCCAGAGCGCCTACGTGGATGGCCTGCAGAACTCAGGCGACCTGGAAAAAACCCGGGCCGGGTTCCACCCGGATTTTGTGCTGCTGGGCCTGAGAGATGGCCAGTTAACCCGGCTGCCTATCGCCGACTGGATAGCCTCCACCGAAAAGAGAAAAGCCCAGGGCCAGAAGCCGCCGTTAACCACCTGCAAATTTCTGCAGGTCGACATCACCGGCGATGCGGCCATGGTAAAGCTCGAACTCCATCGCGAAGGACAGCGCATTTTTACCGATTATCTCTCCCTGTATAAATTTCCCGACGGCTGGAAAATCGTCGGCAAAATTTATTACAGGCACAGTTGAGTCATAATAAGCAAAACAGCTTCCGACCGTCAGGGCCGGAAGCCGGCGGCGGTCGGGTCTGTTCCAGATAGCAGACTAAGATCACAATTGCGATTTCTTTAGTGATTCAAAATAAAATCAAAAATTCGGAAATATAGATTGTGTCCCCATTTTTTAGCGGATGAAGCCGGCGCCCAGCACCGTCTCGCCTTCATAAAACACGGCTACCTGGCCGGGGGTGATTGCTTTGTAAGGGGTGAGCAGGACGACGCGGGCTGTCCGGGGAACAAGTCCGGCGCCATAATCGCTCGTCTGCCGACCTGCCCTGGAGCTCTGGCCCGAAGATTTGGCTTCCTGAGCTTTCTCGTTCCGCCGGCCGTCATCCTCAAGCAGACCGGATCTCTGGCCTTCGCTTCCGGCGGGCTCGGCCCTGACAGACGGCGCGGCAGCTCGGCCTCTGCTTCCTTCCTGTTCAGGCTCCTGTTCATGAAACTTAGCAGCCGCCTGGCTTGCGTCTGACAACTCCTCTCCGGACTGGCTTGAACTTTTGTCAATCGCCATTTCCCGGCCAGCCGCCCCGGCCGGAAACTCAGCAATAAGCCGGCAGGCCAGCTCCGGCGACTTATATCTAACTTTGACCGTAGCCTCTATTTCTTCGCCGGCGCCCGGAATCCGGGTGATCCAGTTGAGGCCGTCGACGAAAAACACACTCGTCAGCAGGTCCTTTTCTTCGCCCACGTAAACGGTGTTTGAAGCGGCATCTATTTTTACCACGTACAGGCGGCCGCCGCTGGCAATGCCCAGGCCGCGTCTCTGTCCGACGGTGTAATTTTCTATGCCTTCGTGCTGGCCGAGCACCTTCCCGCTCAGGTCCTTAATCGGACCGGGCTTTCCTTTCGGCAGCAGCTCGCGGTAATCGCCGGCGTAAAAATCCTGGCTCTCTTCCTTCTCGCTCACCGGAAGCTGATGCTCGCGGGCAATGCGGCGCACCTCGGATTTTCTCAACTCCCCGAGCGGGAAGAGGCTGCGGCTGAGCTGCTCCTGCGAAAGAAGCGCCAGGAAGTAAGACTGATCCTTCGTTTCGTCCCGGGCTTTCAGCAGCAGCCAGCGCCCGCTTCTTTCATCATAAGTTACGCGGGCATAGTGGCCGGTGGCGAAATAATCATACTCGAGACCGAGTTTCCGGCAGCCTTCGAGCAGCATTCCGAATTTAATCTCGGCGTTGCACTTAACGCACGGGTTCGGAGTGCGACCGCGGGCATATTCCTGGCGAAAATAATTCAGGATTCTTTCCTCATACTCCCGCCTGAGGTCCACCACGCGGTACTCAATCCCGAGATGCCGGGCCACCCTCTCCACATCCTGAATCTCGGCGGCCTCATCCTCCCCGTAGCAGGCCAGTTTGCGAAAAGATGAAGCCACCTCATCGGGCGTGATGCGCATGGTGACGCCGACCACTTCATACCCGGCCTGCTTCAGCAAAAGCGCGGCCACCGAAGAGTCGACTCCGCCGCTCATTCCGACAAGAACTCTTTTTATTCTGTTCATCGCAGGTATTATAGCATTTTGAGCCTGCTCAGAGCGTCCTTTCTCCCTGTGCCGTTTAACCATCCGACCGCGCCAGGATTTTCCGGCAACCGGAAGAGAGGCATTCCGCCAGTTAAACAGAGTTAAATCAACATTCAGACTGAAGCCTGCCGCTGGCACCCGCTCAAAGTCATCAGCGAAAATTGGGGACTAAAACTTTTTGACAGTTTTTCACGGTTATGGTAGTCTGGATGTGTTACGAATTAATAATTCGTAACACTATAAGCCGGCGTGAATCCGGCGAGCGTCCGGGACCTGCTGTCGGCAGGTCAACATAAAGCGAGGAGGAAAATCCTCATGAAAAAACTTTTGCCAGAAACATCGACCGAAACTATTATCTCGATTCCTTTTTTAACTGATCCGACCAGGTTTCCGGTTCGCCTCTTCTGCGCTCTGCTTCTGATAAGCTGGATAACATCCGCTCCCGTTTTTTCTGATCCGGCTTTTTCCGAAGCGAGGGAATCACATCCGGATTACTTCTTCTCCGAAAACCTTAACCAGAGCTTCCCGTCGGAAGAATCCTTCATCAGCTCATCCTCACCGTCGCAGCAGACCGAACAGGCAGAAAGGAAGAAGAAAACAGAGACGGCAGAAGAGAATCAGACGTCCGATGAAAAGCAGTCGGAAGAACAGGAAAAGAAAACGCCGAAGCTTTTCCAGCTCGAGCCGGTTTACATAGAGGTGGTCGACCGGGTGCGCCAGAACGAACGCCCGAACATGACGGTCATTCAGACCGACCTTTTCCCGCTGACCATTTCCCGCACTCTCGACACCGCGCTCGAACGTCAGCCCGGAGTGGGCATCCAGCGCATTCAGATGATCGGCGCCGCCCTCGACGATGAATCGGTTAAAATTCGCGGGCTTGGAGCGAGACGTCTGTTGCTGCTCCGGGATGGTCGCCTTCTCAACTCTTCCGGTGTGGCCGGTGGCTACTTCATCGACTGGACCACCATCCCCCTCTCCTCGGTCAGCCGGATCGAAGTGGTGAAAGGAGTGGCTGACGCCCGCTACGGCAACACTCTGGGCGGTGTGATCAACCTGGTTCCGCGCCAGCCGCAGGCGCAGCCGGCTTTTGAGTTCGAAAGCGGTTATTCCAGCTTTGCCACCAGCGCTTTCAGCCTCTTCCATTCCTGGAAGTCCGGACGCCTCGACTATTCGCTGGCAGCTTCGCTTCAGGACAGCGAAGGTTATCTGCGCAACGGCAGCTTCAACCTGAAAACCGGAGAATTTCGCCTTGGTTACGACCTTCCTTTTGACGGCCGGCTGAGCGCTGAGGTTGTTTACGCCAGGGTGAAAAAAGGTTTTATCGTCTTCAATCGCACTGACCGCAACCCTGACTCGCCCGACTATGAAACTCCGCTTGATACCGCATATCCAGCCTCCGACGGCGAATATATGTACGGCGGAATGGGCGCTTATCCGGAACCGGGCGCCTGGTGGTTGAAGGAACGGCTTCTTTTCAGTGTGAATTATGACCAATCGCTCGGCTGGGCCGGCCTCGTCCGGATGAATGCCTGGTTCAACCATGGCGACCGCGAAGCATACAACACCCGGACGGCTCTTGACCGCGTGTTCCACAAAAAATTTTATGACGACCGTTCCTGCGGCGGGAGCCTCGAATACCGGGCGCCTCTTTCCGGTTCGAACGAGACAGACGACATCCTTAGAGTTCCGGCCACGCTTCTGGCCGGGATTGATTTCGCCCACCTCAGGGATGACGGCGACCGCAACCTGCCGGACGACTTCCGGCCGCCCTTCCGCAACGGCTATTACGTGGCTTCGAAGCTGGTCAACGCTTACCTCCAGGCCGACCTTCCGCTCTTCTCGGGGAATTTAACTCTGACTCCCGGTCTGCGTTTCATGAGCTACCGCGGGATTTCAGGGCCGTCGGGGATTATCGAAGGGATTCCTGACATTTCGATGAGCGGGCTTTCTCCATCGCTCAAGCTGACTTTCGCTGACTCGACCTCGAGCCTTTTCTACCTGAGCCTGGCCCGGGCGCTTCGATTTCCGACGCCGCCCGAGCACTACTGGCATTACGATGCTGACGATTCCGGTGTGGACACCTCAAACCTTCCCTTTAAGCCCGAGGATGGTCTTATGGTTCAGGGCGGCTGGAAGTACGAGCTCGGAGCGAGAACCCGGCTGGAGGTGGCTGCTTTCCATTACCGCATCAAAAACTTTATCCAGTTCGACCTGATCAATTTTGTTTCTCACAACATAGAGCTGGCGCGGCTGGCAGGGGCGGAAGTGGAAATTGCCAGGCAGCTCAGCCAGAATTTTTCGACCTTTGCCAATCTGACGCTTTTTGCCTCGCGCACCTCAGGAGACCAGTTGATTGAATTTTTCGTCCGGCCGGAAGACCGCGACTTCAACCGTCTGCCCGGAGTGCCAGCCTGGAAAGGAAATCTCGGGCTTCGCTGGAAAAACAGTCAGGGGGCGAGAATAGCGGCTTTTGTTCAGGCGGCAGGTTCGCAGAAAGTCATCTATAACCGGAATCTTCTCTGGAGCGATGAGCTCCAGGTGGTGGAGCAGAAAGGCTATGCCCGCTTTGACCTGGAGGCCAGTTATCCGCTGCCGCGGTTCAAAGCGGTGCTCTCCGGCTTCATCCACAACATTTTTAACGCCCGCTATCAGGAGAGGTTTGGTTTTCCGGCTGCCGCAAGAAGCGGCGGCCTGAACCTGAAATTTTCCCTCTGAACAGGGGACTGAACAGGGGACACCGTACACTGTCCCCGATTTTCCGGGGACACCATGCAGCGTCCCACTTTCTCCACCTGCGTCTAATTGGGGAAAAAAAACATGCTTCTGTCCGTCAAAAGGGGACATCGTAGAGTGTCCCCTTTCTGGCCAGTCTGGCCTTTCCTCTATATGGGGAAAAACCTGGAGGCAACCAGGGGACACCGTACACTGTCCCCGGGAAAAAAGGGACACCGTAGGGTGTCCCCTGTTTTATCATCTTTACCGTTGACATTGGGAATTTCTTCTGTTAACTTTGGCGTGTTACGCTTTTATATTTCGTAACACTTTTTAACGATGAGACAAACTGGCGCCAAATCAAGCCTGGTTCAGCCATTCATACTGCTGCTGGAGCTTCTCGCCTCCGTCCAGAGACAGACCGGCAGCCGGACACCCTGGCTTAAAACCGGAGAGAACCGAATTTCCTTCAGGAAACACCCATATGCGCTCGATTGATTCAGCCGAAAATTTCACCGGGCTGGCCACACCCTCATGCTGGCAGCCAGCGGGAAGCGCCTGCGACCGCTGGGACGAGCAGATGCTGGCGTGGAAACGATGTCAGAGGCGCGCCGGCCGCAGCCTTCACCACGACCGGGATTCGGTCGAAGCTGCCCGGGGCTACTGGGAAACCGTCTGGCATCATCAACCCGAACGGCTCGAGCTTCTACTCTCGCGGTTGAAGCCGGCAGCCGGCAGAACGATTCTCGACATCGGTTCCGGCCCGGGCGTCCTGGCGATTCCGCTGGCCGAAGCCGGTGCTGCGGTGACCGCCGTCGAGCCATCTGCGGCCATGCTGCATGTCCTGCGGGAAAAAGCCGCTCGGAGAAAAACGCCGGAGATAAAATGCGTTAACCTTCGCTGGGAACAGGTCATACCCGAGCGCGACCTGAACTCACATCAGCCGTTTGACCTGGTGGTAGCATCGCTTTCGCTTTTAGTTTTGGGCCTCAGGGAATCGCTTCTTAAAATGCGGCAGGTCTGCGCGCCCGGGGGGCAGATTTTTCTTCTCTGGAGCCGCAGCCATAATCTCTGGACCGAAGAGCTTCGCTGGCTTTACCCGGAGCTTTATGGCATAGAGTATGCCCCGAAACCGGGCGCGGAGCTTCTACTCCAGGCGATAAACGAACTCCAGGCTGAGCTCGACTCTTCTTCTCAAAAGGACTTCCAGCCTGCGACGAACGAAAAAATAGACGTCCGATCGGAGAGCTCGCGCCGTTCGCAGAAATTCCTCAGCAATCTATCCTTCTCAGGCGGAGAAAACTTGAAGTCAAGCCCTCTGTCAGCCCACCGCGTCACCAGCCAGCCTCTGCGGAAGTACCTTCCAGAAGATAATCAGCCAGCCTCAAAATCACCACTCGCGCCGGAGCGAATTAAAGCGGAAGAGGTGGAATTTATCTACCGAGAATCGTTCTGTTCGAAAGCTGATGCCCTGCGTCACTTTCAGGATTACTTCGGACTAAACGGCAACGACCTCAGGCGAACAGCCATTATAGAGAAATTTTTCAGGAGGAATCTGGTCTGGCGAGATGGCGTCTGGTTCCTCGAGCATCCTGTTCCTGCGCTTCTGATAACCTGGCAGCCGGCGTGAGCACCTGTTTCGCCTTCTGCTGCTAAATGCTCCCCCTGCGCCGGTTACCATGTCTGCGTCAGAATGAAGATGGCAATTGACACCCGCCAGCTATTTCTTTAAGCTCATAGTATGGAAAAAACAATCCGTTTCAGCGTCTCCCTGGAAATTGAACTTTCCCGGAAATTTGACCGGTGGATGAAAAAAAACGGCTACGACAATCGCTCGGAAGCCATCCGGGATCTCATCAGGGACAAGCTGGTTGAGGAAGAATGGAAAGACGACCAGGCGGAAGTTGTGGCCATTTTAGCCCTTGTCTATGACCATGAGAGCCGCGAGCTGCCGCAGGTTCTTACCGACATCCAGCATGAGCACTATGAGCTTATCCTGAGTTCGACCCATGTGCACCTTGACCGGCAAAATTGTCTCGAATCGATCATCATGAAGGGCAAGGCCGGCGTCATCAAAAAAGCGGCCAGCGAGCTTCTGACCCAGCGCCGTGTGAAACACGGGCGGCTGCTGATGACCACCACCGGACAGCAGATCCCTTAACCAACAGGGGACACCTTACACTGTCCCCGATTTTCCGGGGACACCATGCAGTGTCCCACTTTCTCCACCTGCGTCTATATGGGGAAAAAACCATGCTTCTGTCCGTCAAAGGGGGACATCGTAGAGTGTCCCCTTTCTGGCCAGTCTGGCCTTTCCTCTATATGGGGAAAAACCTGGAAGCAACCAGGGGACACCGTACACTGTCCCCGGGAAAAAAGGGACACCGTAGGGTGTCCCCTGTTAAAAGAAGAAAAAGCGGATGGCCACAAAAATCAGAAAAATTCCGTACAGGATTTTCACCCGGCCGGTGGGCATCCGGATATTCATCTTAGCTCCAACCACCGTCCCGAGCAGAAGTCCGGCCGCCAGCAGCACGGCGATGCGAACATCCAGCGTCCCCGCGCGGTAGTAATAAATCACTCCCGGAAGGCCAACCGGCGGTAGCAGCGCCGCCAGCGAGGTGGCAATCGCCCGCTTCGGCGGATATTTCAGTAACAGGATGAGAAATGGCACGATTATATTACCGCCACCTATCCCGAACATCCCGGCCATCACGCCGGCCAGCAGGCCAATTCCTATCAGCGCCAGAAAGTGAGGTTTCGGGCCGTTGTTCGAATCGGGTTCGAGTTCAGGCAGAGGACTCTCCCCGCGGAATCTTTTCAACCGATCAAGCGGCCTGATAAACGTCCAGCTTACATACAGGCAAAAAGCGGCATACAGCCGTCGCATGATGACTGCCGGAAGAGCGTGAGCCAGCCAGGCCCCGACCACCACCGACAGAACCAGCCCGGAAGCAATGTAAACTGCCGCTCTGAGGTCCAGGATGCGCGCCCGGTAATAGGCAATCACTCCGAGGATGCCGACCGGCAGCATGATCGCCGCAAGAGAAGTTCCGGTGGCTTTGACCAGAGGAAAACCGGCCAGAAGCACCAGAGCCGGCACGATGACGATCCCGCCGCCTATCCCGAACAGACCGGCGAAAATCCCGGCGAGAAATCCAATCCCTAAGATCAATCCTGCGCTCATCCGCTGAATTATACTCAAAATCAGACTCGCATTCTACATTACCGCTCCTGTGCGGACAGGATTGAAAATCCGCGTGAGGAATCTGTCTCCGGGAAAATAAAATGCCGTGAGCCTCAGCCTCCGCAGCGAAAAAACGTTACGTGTTAGATTTTCTTGATAAAATAATAAATTTTAAGAACAAGGCCAGGCGTCGCCGGTTAGAGCCTGCCTGACCGACTTCAATAACAGCGCACAAGCGACAGAGTGGTGCAGAGATCTGCTGCTATTCATTCCATTAACCCGAAAGCCCGTTATCTGGTAGCAGCCGGGCGCAGTAATTTTGCTCCGCCATAAAAAAGCTACTCTTTCTCTGTACCAGCTGCTCGGGTTTTCCGCCTTCTGCCAGAACTGCTGCCCCTCACCCTTTTCTGGCGCGGTTTTTCTTCAGCCGTTTCTCCGGAAACCGTTTTATCAGCGCTATCACTCTCACCCTTAAAATATTTTGACATGACCATTCTTTCCGCCTGGAGCCAGTGTTCCAGATCATGGCCATCCAGCCGGCCGCTTTTCTCATAAAGCTCATAAGCCAGAAGTCGGATTTCTTCTTCAAGCTGCTTTAATGTAATCATTTCTTACCCCCTGTTAAAAATTTTCCCCGCTCTTGTATTATAAACCTGATACGAAACCAGACAAGTATCCGGCAAGGCAATTTGCTAAAACCGGTAAAATAAGTGAAATAAAAGCGACTTGAGAAGAGGAGCTGTTCTGCCTTTTTCCGTAAAACAAACATGCGCGCTCTTTTAGCCGATACAAATTTAGAATTTTTATTGATTTAATATTTCCTGAGCTAAACGCTGCTCCCGGGTAAAATAGCTTCAAAGAAGCGCGAAAGCTTCCGCTGGCTCCGGACATCCCGATCCAACCAGCTCGAACTTTTATTTCCTATAATTCCTATAGGATTTATTGATTTTATGGATATTCTGGATTATTATGGACATGGATTCCGGCAGTTCAGACGGCAATCGTCTGAACCTGTTTCCCGGACGGCATTCTCAGGCTAAAAAATAATATTGATTAAGGTGTAAAAATGAAAAAAACGGCAAAACACCACGAGCATCACGAAGCTAACGATAATTGCTGTGCGCACTCTAATGATATTCTTGAAAGCCCGAACAGCCATCATCATGCCCGCAAAAAAGAATCCCACGAAAATCATAATAATGCCCGTACAGACATACTTTCAGAGAGTCTCCGCCCGGAAGAAACTCTTCCCGCAGCAGAAAACCACCAGTCAGCGCATAGCTCTTCCCGCGCTCGCCCGCAGGCGTCATGCTGCCACAGCGGTTACCATGACCACTCCTCCATGCCAGCTCATCCCGGCGCCCACCACTCCCCCGCCTGCGAACATCATCACGAGGCTGCTGCCACCACCGGCCATGCCCATCACGACCACTGCCACAACGTCGCCGACTTTCAGAAACGTTTCTGGATTTCACTCGTTCTGACGATTCCGGTTCTTCTTCTCTCTGACATGATCCAGCATTGGCTCGGCATCAGTTTCCGCCTGCCGTTTCATTCATACATCCTCTTCGCCCTGTCAGCCGCGATATTTTTCTACGGTGGCTGGCCGTTTCTGGCCGGCGCTGTTTCGGAGCTGCGCTCGCGCCAGCCCGGGATGATGACACTCATCGGCACGGCCATCACCGTGGCTTTCTTTTATTCGAGCGCGACGGTGTTTTTCATCCGCGGCCACGACTTTTTCTGGGAGCTGGCCACGCTTATCGTCATCATGCTGCTCGGCCACTGGGTGGAAGCCAGAAGCGTCCTGGGCGCTTCCCGTGCTCTCGAGGAGCTGGTGCGGATAATGCCGACGACCGCCCACCTGATACGCAACGGCCAGGTGCTCGATGTTGCGGTATCGGAACTCAAACCCGGCGACCTGGTGCTCGTCCGGCCGGGCGAGAAAATACCGGCCGACGGCCGGGTGGTTGAGGGCCGCAGCCCGGTCAACGAATCGCTTCTCACCGGTGAGTCAATCCCGGTGCTGAAAACCCCCGGCGCTGCCGTCATCGGCGGCTCGCTCAACGGCGACGGTTCGCTTCAGGTGATAATCGAAAAAACCGGCCAGGAAACCTACCTGGCCCGGGTGATCAGCCTGGTGCGCCAGGCTCAGGCATCCCGTTCCCGCACGCAGGACCTGGCGAACCGTTCGGCCGCGCTGCTCTTCTACGTGGCGCTCGGCGCCGGGATAATCTCCTTCGTCGTCTGGAGTCTGCTTAAAGACGCCGATTTTGCCCTAGAACGCACGGTCACCACTCTGATCATCGCCTGTCCGCACGCACTCGGGCTGGCCATTCCGCTGGTCGTCGCCATCTCCACCGCTCTCACCGCCCGCCACGGCATTCTCATCCGCGATCGACGGTCGTTTGAAGCGGTGAGAAACGTTCAGGCGGTGGTCTTCGACAAAACCGGCACGCTGACCGAAGGCAAATTCGGCGTGAGCGAGGTGGTCTCGCTGATTCCCGAAGATGAGCTTCTCCGTCTGGCCGCAGCCGTCGAAACAAACTCCGAGCACGTCATCGCCAGGGCGATAGTCGATTATGCCCGCTCCAGAAAACTCGCCATCACGCCGGTCGAGGATTTCCAGTCTCTCCCCGGAAAAGGCGCCAGGGGACGGGTTGACGGGCATCTGGTGGAAATCGGCGGCGTCAACCTGCTCTCCGACCTGAACATCAGCGTCGAAAGCACATCTCTGGAGCCCGCGCTTAAAAAAGGCCAGACGGCGGTGGTCGTGCTGGTCGACAGAAAGCCGGCCGGCGTTATCATCCTCAACGACCGCCTCCGCTCGGAATCCCGCCAGGCAGTTTCAGAACTTAAAAAGATAGGTATCCACGTTTTTCTGCTCACCGGCGATTCGGAGGAAGCGGCGGCGGCTGTGGCTTCCGAGCTGGGAATAGACGATTATTTCGCCCGGGTTCTCCCGCATGAAAAAGCCGAAAAAATACGCCAGCTCAGAGATTCGGGCTGGCGCGTCGCCATGGTTGGCGACGGAGTAAACGACGCTCCGGCTCTGGCTTCGGCTGATGTCGGCATCGCCATCGGCGCCGGAACCGACGTGGCCGTCGAAAGCGCCGACATCATCCTGGTGAGGAACGCGCCGTCAGACATTCCGAAGTTAATCCATCTTGCCCGCCGCACCTACTCGAAAATGGTCCAGAACCTCTGGTGGGCGGCCGGCTACAACATCATGGCGATACCGCTGGCCGCCGGCCTGCTCTATCAGCAGGGAATAGTCATCAGTCCGGCGCTCGGCGCGGTGCTGATGTCGTTGAGCACAGTGATCGTCGCGCTGAACAGCCAGACGCTGCGAAAGCAGGCGCCCTGAAAACGCGGTAGGAAAAAACCCGCCAGTCCGGGACATTGTAAAGTGTCCCCTTTTTTCCTCTTTTTTTATAAGAGAGAGATGATGCGGAAAAGCCGGCAAAAAAGGGACACCGTACGGTGTCCCCTGTTCCTAATAGGCGCGGATTAAAAGATAGAGTTCCTGCGGGCTCATGCTGTTGCAGCGGGCGATCTCTTCCAGTGAACTTTCAAGGCTCAATCCCCTGAGCCCGCGAGCTTCCAGCTCCCTCAAAATTCGCTCTGGCGTTTTTCCCATCTGCTCCAGCGCTCGCCTCAGCGGAAGTTTTTCAAAATCGGTCGCCGGCGGTTTGACCAGCAGACCGGCGGGGTTATTCTTGAAGTGCGACCGCCCTTCCATCAACCAGCTCACCGGCGGAATCCTCCAGACGGCGGACACAAGCAGAATAAAAATCAGCAGAGCGGCCACCACTAACTCCGCCAGATTCTTCCGGGTGCGGTCAATCCCGGCAGTGAGATAAATCACAATCGCTTTTAGATTGAGAATTAAATGAATAAACCCGACGATTATAAACACCAGACAGAAGGTGTTATGCACGGTTTCCCAGCCGCTCTTATCCAGCCCTATCGCCTTCCAGCCAACCCAGCGAGCCAGACTTCCTTCAGGACGCAGATAAAGAATCACGCCGGAAAAAGCCAGCAGCAGAAAGCTGAAAACCGTCAGAAAAGAAACGAGCGGCTTGAACTTAAAAGTTCTTCCGCCGCCATTTCGAACCTGATTCCGGTTGAGATTCATATTCTGATTCGCATTCATATTCATCGCCTCGCCTTCTACACAGCCAGAAAAATTCCAGCAGAGCAATATTATACAATAAAGAAACAGGGGACACCGTACAGTGTCCCTTTTTTTCTCAAAAACCCCGCGTGCTAACAGGCTAAAAATCCCGTCCAAACCGGGGACACTCTACAGTGTCCCGCTTTCCCCCGCTTCTTACCTGACGTTTAACTTTCCTGCCAGAAAAGAAGTCCGGTCGCTCCCCTCAGGGATAGCGTGAAGCCTCTCCTTTTACCGGCTCTTATATTTAAGCTTTTCATTCTGCAGCGAACGCAGAACGCTCAGATATTCATTCCTTGTTCGCTGACTGCTGGCAAACGATTCTTCCTGACGACGGATTAATCCGCCAGCCGATTTCTTCTTCTTCGCCGGCGGTACATTCGTCATCGAGATCAGTCGTTGAATGTCCTCCATCCAGTTTAACCTAAACCTATTTTCAATACTGCTCATCACCACTCCAATAGCTGCGCTTATTATTTTGTAGCTTTCCTCCTCCAGCTCGGATGCGGCCGCCTGCATAAATTTTTCATAGGGCTCTTTAAGCTTCCTGGTCATCTCCAGAACCGGCTCCAGCCTGAGGGCCACCTGCAGAGGCTCAAATTTCAACTCATAATAATGCATCAACAGAACAGGAAAAAGATGTTCAAGCATTTAAAGCTCCACCGGCACTCCTCTGCTGGCCTCTTTACCCAGCTTTCTATGCAGATAATAAAGCGCCGGAACTTCCATTTCCGTCGTCCTTTCAGCCGCGTCCTCCTCCGCCAGCTCCTCCGTCTGCTTCATCTTCACCTGCCTTGATTCGAGCACCAGCTTTTCGCTCATTTCAACTTCCTCCTGAAACATCGCCTCTATCGATTTTTCCTGCATTTCTGCTGATGGCGCGGAAATCTTCTTCACGCTGGCTTTACTGGTCTCGGCCTTCAGCAGAAAACCCGGCACTTCTGGCGAGAACCAGAAACCCGCCCGCTTCAGGTTATCTCTATTTGCATACAGGAAACTTACTTTAACCGCCTCCGCCTCGAGCGCATCCGTCTTTAAGCTCCTGAACCGTCAAGTTAATTAGCGCGGAATCTGAATCGAGAAAGTTCAGATGATTCGGGCCGAGCGCATTAAAATAAGGATTGCTGACCCCGGAAGGTTCGGGCCATCTCGTAAGCTCAAGCATCTTATCCGTTTTAATCGGGGGAAAGCCTCTTTCAGTCCGGTTTTTCTCACCTCTCCCGTTTCGCGAAAATTGATCGCCGTCAGCTCCCGTTCAAGCGCTTCAAGCGAAAACTCCTTTTTGATCCGGTAGGTCAACGAGCGATAGGCAGCCTCATAGTTGAAACTGAGGCTCGTTGCGCTGAGTTCATCCGCCACAAATCTTTCCAGAGTTTCTCCGGCGGAATTATCAACGATGTTGATCATAATTGCGTTATTGTATTTTGTTATCCTTTCATCCCTTGATTCTTCCTTCCCCGCCGGAAAGATAATCAGAATCGGCCGTCCATTCTTATCAAACACCAGGATGCTCTTCCAGCCCCGGGCTATCGGAACAGCCAGCGCCAGCTCAACGCTGTAAAGAAGCGCAAACTGACCGCTGTAAATTATCGGGTCCGATTGCGCCGCTGACTTAAAAGATCCAGCGGGAAGAAGACCGACAGGAGGAATACCTCCAGAGAAAAACTTCTCCGGGCCGGCAGCTTCTCCATGAGATAAATAAGGAACCCGGTTAAAAACGCACCCCTTCCCTTTTCGCATTTCGTCGCATTCGCATTTCGTCGCATTCGCATTTCGTCGCAAATTTTTCTTCCCTGATTTTTTAACCTGAAGCAGCACCAGCCGTCAACAGCAAGCTGCTCTCTCCTGCTACCTTCACCTCCGTGCACCCCGGTTGTTTTTACTGCAGCCGGATGTTTTGTGATAAAATAGAGCAGAAAAAATTCCGGAAAGAACTCGCTCGATTCTGGCCCGGCCTGCACCGGCAACCGAAGAAAGCCAGCTTCAGCTAAAGGCGAATTAAGGATGCGGCCAGAAACAGCCAGGTCAGCAATCCGATGGTTAAATTCAAGAAAAATCGATCCCGCGAGGCAAACCTGATCGGCACATTCAGACGCGTTCTCTCATTCCAGCCCCGCTTGATTTTTCTCTTTGCTCTGCTGTCGGTTTCAGTCTTGTTTGCTCTTCCGGCTCGCCCTCAGGAATCAGGTCGTTCAGACAGTTACACGGGCGAACCCGGTTGCGCTCCTTTCAACCGTCCCAGCCAGAGCCGCGGCCAGCTTCAGATAGACCTCAGCGGTCTGGTTTCAACCTGGGGAGGTTTTTCTCGCGCCTCCGGCCAGAGTCTCGGTCAGCTCGGCGCGCGTTTTCTTCCGGAATTCAACCTGACGTTCGTCCCGCCGTCCCGAAAAGTTTCGGCTTCGAATTTTACGGTAGAAGGCTCGCTTAACTTCCAGGGGTCACTTACCGTCCAGCCGGGCGCGGAGAATCAATTCAGCAGCCGCCTCAAACCTTACCGCCTGAGCCTCAGATATACCGCCCCGCGTTTTGAAGCCCGTCTCGGGCTGCAGAAAATAAGCTTCGGGTCGGCCTCGCTGCTCCGTCCGCTGATGTGGTTTGACCGCATCGACCCGCGCGACCCGCTCCAGCTCACAGACGGAGTTTATGCGCTGCTTCTCCGGGCTTACCTCTCAAGCCGCACGAACCTCTGGGCCTGGGCGCTTTACGGAAACGACGAACCGAAAGGCTGGGAAATTCTTCCGACCAGACGCCACCGCCCCGAAGCCGGCTTCCGGGCGCAGGTTCCCCTCGGTCCGGGCGAACTGGGCTTTACCGCCCACCGCCGCCGGGTTGAGTTCAACCTGTCGACGGCCGCGAGCAATCCGGCGGTTCACCTGATCCCGCTCAAACCATCTTCGCCCCTGACCTTCACCTTTCCGGAAACACGGCTGGCTGCCGACGGCAAGTGGGACATCGGACCTGGCATCTGGTTCGAAGCGGCGCTCACCGACCAGCGTTCGCCCTACCTTGCTTTCCCCTGGCAGCGGGCTTTAACCATCGGCTTCGACTACACCTTCACGCTCGGCAACGGGCTGCACCTGCTCGGCGAGTATTATCAGAGCGACCTGAGCACCGGCGCTTTCAGCGCGATAACTTACGCTCCGTTCAGAACGCGTTTCTTAGCCACCTCAATTTCCTATCCACTGAGCTTCATCGACCAGCTGGCCGCCATCTTTTTCTACGACACCCGAAGCCGGGATTTTTACAGCTTTGTCCGCTGGCAGCGACAATACGACCGCTGGTCGATTCATCTGATGGCTTTCTGGAACCCGGCTGAATTCCGCCTGTTCGCCGCGACTGACCAGCCGAACCTTTTCGCCGGGAAGGGGTTGCAGCTGCTCATTGTCTATACATTTTGAATTAAAAATTAAAAAAGAATATCGCGCCCCGTCTTTGAGCAATTTTCCCGGTGCGTCCTGAACAAAAAGAGGAAAAAAAGGAGGAAATCAATTAGTTTTGATTCTGGCACGTTCAAGCTGAATACTCTCAAGTGAATGGAAAATGAATCGACCGCGAAGCGGGACTGACTTAAAAAGTCGTTGCAATGATTGCTGGCCATTCACTCGAATGTATACGCTGCCCGCACTGAAGACGGATGGTTTCTTCACGTGGTTCTTTGAAATTAAAATTTGCCTGAGGCTACTGACACCGGGGCACTTAGTTATCCCCGTTTTCGGGACACTCTACAGTGTCCCCGAGTACGGCAAAGATTTTTCCCCTGTTGTGAGCGAAATAAAATATAATAAAAGGGGACACTGTAGGGTGTCCCCTGTTCAAGGAGGTAAAAATGGCCGGGCCGGTAATTCAGACGATCGACCTGACGAAAGTCTACCCGATGGGAGAGTACAGCATCACCGCGCTCAATCGCGTCTCGCTCACCTTCGAGCGCGGAGAATTTGCCGGACTCGTCGGGCCCTCCGGCTCTGGCAAAACCACCTTCCTTAACATTGTCGGCACGCTCGACACCCCGACATCCGGTCAGGCGATCATCATGGGCACAGAAATTTCCGCGCTCTCGCCGCTCGAAGCCGCCGGACTCCGCCGTCAGCACATAGGGTTCATCTTCCAGACTTTCAACCTGTTTCCGGTCTACACCGTCTATGAAAACGTTGAGTTTCCGCTTCTTCTCCTCGGCCTGCCGCCGGTCGAAAGACGCCGCCGGGTGATGGAAGCTCTGGAGTGGGTGCGTCTGGCCGACCGCGCGCGGTCGCGTCCGACCCAGCTTTCCGGCGGTCAATCGCAGCGTGTGGCCATCGCCCGGGCGATCGTGAAAAAGCCGGCGATCGTCATCGCCGACGAGCCGACCGCCAACCTCGACGCTGAAAATTCTTACAACATCCTCGATATCATGCGCGAACTCAACCAGGAGCTTTCGATTACTTTCCTGTTTGCCACTCATGACGAGAAGGTCATTCGCTACCTCCGCCGGAAGATAACTCTTTTTGACGGACGCGTCGCTAAAGACGAAATCCTGGAGACGGCCGCGACACCGCCTCCGGTCACCTGAGGAACCAATCACTGAGATGAAAACCGAAAGGAACGGAGCCGGCAGATGAAAGTTCTGTTGAAGTTAGCCATTCGCAACCTCATCGCCGCCGGGCTGCGCACCTGGCTTAATGTGATCGTGCTTTCGCTGACCTTCGTGGTGATCATCGCCGCTCAGGGTCTTTTCCGCGGGATGGGCGACCAGGCGGCTCGCGCCAGCATCGATTACGAATTCGGCGGCGGACAGTTCTGGCATCCAGCCTACGACCCCTACGACCCGCTGACAATCCAGGACGCCCACGGCCTGATTCCGGCCGAACTCAAACCGCTCATCGCCGCCGGCCAGGCCACACCGATCCTGGTCATTCAGGGAACGCTCTACCCGCAGGGCCGGTTCCTGCCGGTGCTGATCAAAGGCATCGACCCGTCGCAGAAAATCCTATCAATTCCGTCGGAATTTCTGGCGGCCAGCGCCGCTGAATCAGAGGGAGAATCTTGGCCGGCTGAATTCACCACCTCAGAAAAGGCGACCGGAGCTTACGAGCGGATGAGGATTCCGGATGAAATACCGGCGATCATAGGAACCCGCATGGCCGCAACCGCCCGCCTTTCTGTCGGCGACACGGTCATCCTGCGCTGGCGCGACTCGCGCGGAGCTTTTGATGCCCGGCCAGTGCGCATCGTCCACATCTTCCGCACGATCGTCCAGTCGGTCGACGCGGGTCAGGTCTGGATACCGCTGCGGGTGCTTCAGGAGATGGCCGGGATGCCAGGCGAAGCTACAGTCGTCACCCTCGCCCCCGGTGCTGCCTCTCCTCCCGGAAACATTCCGGCTGCGGCCGGCGGCTGGGTTTACCGCGACCTGCGTTATCTCCTCCGCGATATCGACCAGCTGGTGGCGGCAAAGACCGCCGGTTCCGCCACCGTCTATGTCATCCTGCTGTTCATGTCGCTTCTGGCGATCTTCGACACCCAGGTGCTGAACATCTTTCACCGCATCAGGGAAATCGGCACGCTGGTGGCGCTCGGGTTGACCCGCCGTCAGGTGGTTCTCCTGTTCACCCTGGAAGGGACTCTCCATGCGGTGCTGGCGGCCGTGCTGGCCGCTATCTACGGCTATCCGCTTCTTTCCGCCTTCGCCAGTCACGGCTGGAAAATGCCTGAGGCCTTCGACAGCTTCGGGATTGCCCTCGGGGAACGCCTGATGCCGGTGTTCACCGGAGGAATCATCATCGGCACGGTTATTCTTATTCTGAGCCTTACGGCCATCATCAGCTTCTGGCCGGCCCGACGCCTGTCGCGGATGCGGCCGACTGACGCACTCAGGGGGAAACTGCAGTGATCGGCTTTATCGTGAAAGGAATTCTTCGCGACCGGAGCCGCAGCCTCTTCCCGGCGCTGATTGTCGCAGCCGGCGCCATGCTCACGGTTTTCTTTTACAGCTACATGCAGGGCGGGAAGAATAATTTCATAGAGACCAGCGCGCGCTACCAGACAGGTCATCTGAAGGTGATGACGCGAGCTTACGCCGCCGAATCCGACCTGCTGCCGAACGACCTGGCCCTCACCGGAGCAGCCGAGGTTGTTTACAGCCTGCAGGCCGGTTATCCGGAGCTCATCTGGAAGCCGCGGATAAGGTTCGCCGGACTTCTCGATGTGCCGGACGAAAACGGCGAAACCCGCGCGCAGGGTCCGATAAACGGCCTGGCGGTGGAGCTGCTCGCCGACATCAGAAACGAAAATCAGAACAGAAGGAATTTGCCGGAGGCGGAAATTCTCAACCTCGAAAAGGGATTGATTGCCGGGCGACTGCCGGAGCGACCACGTGAGATTCTCGTCGGTTCGGTCCTGTCTTCCTCGCTTGGAATAAATCCGGGCGACCGGGCGACGATCATCAGCTCGACGATGGCCGGAGCGCTGGCGATAGCTGATTTCACCGTGGCTGGAATCATCCGCTTCGGCGTCACCCCGCTCGATAAGACGATGGTGATCGCCGACCTGGAAGATGCCAGGCAGCTGCTCGATATGGAGGACACCGCCGGAGAAATCTGCGGTTTCTTCCCGGACTTCTTTTACCGGCCGCAGCTGGCTGCCAGGCTGGCTCGCGATTTCAACGCGAAGGTAGAAGAAAGAGCCGGTAACGCCGGAGAAGACCCCGACTTTCTGCCGCTGATGCTGACCCTCGGCGAGCAGGGCGGGCTTGGCGATATGATCGCCATCTACGACATTTATGCCTTCGTGCTGGTGGCCGTGTTTGTGGCGGTGATGTCGCTCGTGCTCTGGAACGCCGGGCTTATGGGCTCGCTCCGCCGCTACGGGGAAATCGGGTTGCGCCTGGCGATGGGCGAAACCCACCGGCATCTTTATTTTTCGCTGCTCGGAGAGGCGGTGGTCATCGGGCTTATCGGCTCGGTTATCGGAACGGCTCTCGGGCTGGCCGTGTCCTTTTATCTCCAGGCTTACGGCATCAACGCCGAAGCCTTCACTAAGACATCGGAAATGATGATGACCAATTTGATCAGGGCCCAGGTCACGCCGGTGAGCTATGTAATCGGGTTTATTCCGGGGCTGCTGGCGACGATTCTGGGGACGGCTGTAGCCGGGCTGGGAATTTTCCGGCGCCGCACGGCCGGGCTGATGAAGGAGTTTGAAGCATGAGCCGAAAGATATTCGCGGCGAGTCATGAGCGGCTCAAAGCTTCCTTTGCGCCCCGGGTGATTCTTCAGCTGCGGGCTCTGGCTATCAGCTCAGATGAAACTTTGATCAGCATGAGGACTGATATATGAATAATTGTTCATACATCTGGCAGAGAGAAGGGAGCATCAAAGGAGGTGGTGGAGTGGAGGCCCGGCGCAGCTTCATAAGCCTCCAGCTGATCGCCCCGCTTAAAAACCAGGAAGCCCGGTTGAGGACTGATTATCCCGGGGTGAAATTGAGAAATAAGACGGGAGCAAAAATCTTCAAGCCTGAAATTTGTGAAATTAAGAACACCGGCTTGCGCCAGGAAATTTTTCTTTCATTATTGTTGAGATCCGGCCTGAATTTCAGGTCCTGCGGATTAAAAAGAATAAATTAAAAGGAAAAATAAAAAGCAGTCGATCACAAACAGGAAGGAGCTTCAGAAATGAAAATAAAACGCTGCATTAAATTTTCTGATGATAAATTCAAAGAAACCGGAAATATGCGAGAAGCCACAAAAAGTGATGCGGGTAAAAAGCGGCTTCCCTTTCCGGCTGGCACTGTCATCCTGGCGCTGATGATTATTTCTGCCAGCGCAGAAATCCCGTCTTCAGCCGGGCCCGAGCGATATGCCATCCCGCAGACCGCAAAGCTGAGCGGCGAGGAGATTCTGAAGCGCGTGGACGATAACATCACCGCCGGGAATAAAGTTATGACCGCAAAAATGATCATCCACCTGAGACGCGCCTCACGGACGGTGGAGTTCAAATCTTACATCCAGGGAACCGAAAAAGCCTTCACCGAATTCCTGGCGCCGCCGCGCGAGAAAGGGACGAAAATGCTCAAGCTGGGAAACCAGCTCTGGATGTATTCGCCCTGGACCGACCGGACTATTCTGATTTCAGGACACATGCTGCGGCAGTCAGTAATGGGCTCGGACCTGAGCTATGAAGATATGATGGAAGACCCGCGCCTTTCGAATTCTTACATCGCGGAGATTGTCGGCGAGGAGGCAGTGCGGGTTCAGGCGCAGGGCGGAAGTGAGGTTTCCTGCTGGGTGCTCGAGCTTACCGCCCGCCAGGAAGATGTGGCTTATCCGCAGCGCAAGCTGTGGGTGGACAAGGAGCGGTACGTCGTGCTCAGGGAAGAGCTATATGCCCGCGGCGGGACGCTTCTCAAGAAGGTTGAGGTGCTTAGCCTGAGGAAGTTTGACTCGCGCTGGGTGCCGAAGCGGGCGATATTCAAGGACATGCTGAAGGCGAGCGAAGGTACGGAGTTTCTGATCGAATCGCTCGAATTCGACGCTAAAATCCCCGAGCATATCTTCACCCGCGCCTCCCTGAAATAAACAGGGGACACCGTACAGTGTCCCCTTTTTTCGCAAAAACCGCGCGCATTAACAGGGGAAAAGTCCCGGCAAAACGAGGGGACACTGTACGGTGTCCCCTGTTTTAAAGCTTACGGGCGGTGGGGCAGAGAGCCAGACCGCCGCGAGCGGTGCATCTGAGTTCCGGCGGAAGCATCTTCCCCACCTCATAGACCGCATCTATCGTTTCGTCCAGGTCGATCGGATTCTCGTAGCCGCCGATGATGAGCCCGGCGCAGAGCAGCGCGTTCGCCGCGCCCATGGCGTTTCGCGTGTGGCAGGGAATTTCCACCTTTCCCTGGACCAGGTCGCAGACCGAGCCGATTATGTTCTGGAAGGCAATCGCGGCGGCATCGGCCGCCTGCCGTGCGCTTCCGCCGAAAATATCGACCGCGGCGGCGGCTGCCATCGCCCCGGCCGCGCCTATCTCCACCTGGCACCCGGCCACCTCGGCGGCAAAGGTCGCCCGGCTGTCGACGATCGCACCGATCAGACCGGCGGCCATCAGCCCGCGCAATATCTTTTCCAGCGGGACTCCTTCATCCTCAAAAAGCGTCACCAGCACACCGGGGAGCGTTCCGGCCGAACCGCCGGTCGGCGCCGCGCAGACGACACCGCGAAGGCCGTTAATGTGCATCACGGCCATCGCCCTCGCCCCGGCTCTGAGATAGGTTCCTCCGAGCGGCGACCGCGCCAGCCTTTCATCAGCGAAAATTTTCCCGGCCGAAGGCTTCAGGAGCTGGACTTTTTCACCCTTAAATTCCAGGCCATCGTGAACCGCCCGCTGCATTATCCGGAAACGTCTCTCCGCCTCATCCAGCACCTGCTCTTTTGACCAGCCGAGGACCTCCGCCTCGTATTCAAGCGCCAGTTCGCCCGCGGAAAAATTTCTCTCGCCAGCGAGCTTTAACATTTCAGCCGCAGAGCTCAGAGGCGGCTCATTCTTTACCACCGGGCAGACCGGCTGAATCATCCAGACCCGCCTGACGCCTGGCGCGCTTTTTATTTCCGTCAGCAGCGCTTCCGGAAACGGTTCGCGGGCCCGGGCTGAAACCAGCGCCGCGCCGCCTCTCACCTGGATTCCCGGCTCGCCCGCCAGCCGGGACAGCTTCTGCCTGATGCTTTCCGCCGCTCCCGCATCCGCTTCAACCGCCATTTCATGATAAAGCCCGGTAAAATTCACCGGCCAGCTTTCAATCTCCCTTATCTCCACAGAACCGCCGCCAACCGAAGCCGCTCTGATTTTAAGTTTCTTCCCGCCCGCCGAAACAAGCTCTATGTCCATGGCGTTTGGATGATCCGCGCGCTCGAGCTTTCTCACGTTGAATTCAATCTTCACCCCGCGCTCGCGAGCGATATCGAGCGCCTGAAAAAAGCGCTCATCGACGAGCTCTATCCCGAGCAACCCGGAGGCAAAAGAAAGGTCGGTGGCCTGTTCGCGATACGTCCTGGCATAAGAGCCGTCCGGGTCAAAGACGACCTCAACCTCCCGCGCCGGTTCTCCCAGAAGCGAGGCGGCAATTTTTCCGATGAAGTACCCGCCGGCTGTGTGGGAGCTCGAAGGGCCCCTCATAACCGGCCCGATTACCTGATTAAAAATGCTTATATTTTTCATTGTGGCGATTCCACCATCTTATTCGCTGCCTTTAATTTTCTTCAAAACTCCGACCGCCACCACCGCGTCCTGGACGGCCAGCCCGACCGACTTGAACAAGGTTATTTCTTCCGGCGTCTCCCTTCCGTTCTTCTCGCCGGCGATTACTTCGCCCAGCTCGGCCTCAATCTTATCCCAGGCAAAGACACCTTCCCGCACCGGAATGATCAGATCCCCGGCTTCTTCTCGGGCGGCTTCGCGGCTGTCGACATAGACCTTCGCCCGCCGGACGGTTTCGCTGTCGAGCTCCCGCACCTCCGGCTTGAACGAGCCGATCGCGGTGATGTGCGCCCCGGGCCGCAGCCAGGTTCCGTCAAAAAGCGGCGTCCGGGAGGTGGTGGCGCAGATAATCACATCGGCCTGCTCGACCGCGCTTTTCCGGTCAGCGGTTATTATCACTTCAATCTTGAGTTTTTCACCCATTTCACGGGCAAAGCTCTCCTCGCGCGGATCCTGATAGCTGACGAGATAACATTTTTCGATCTGGAGCAGCGCGCAGACAGCCTCAAGCTGCGTCCGAGCCTGCGGGCCCGCCCCGAAGAGCGTCACTACTTTTGAGTCTTGTCTGGCGAGATACTTAGCAGCCACTCCGCCCGCCGCCCCTGTTCTCATCGCCGTGGTGAAAGCGGCATCGAGCGCAACCAGCGGCGTTCCGTTCACCGCGTCGAACACCAGCACCAGTCCCTGAAGGACCGGCAGCCCGAAAAGCCGCGAATTTTCCGGGTAAACCGTGATGATTTTCGTCACTAAATACGGCCGGTCGTCCTCGATCAAGACTGGCATATATAGAATTGAACCGTCGTGATAGGGTGTGCTGAAAACCGCGCGCGGCGGCATCAGAACTTTTTTCAGGTGCAGGAGCAAAAAGCCACGCTCAACAAGCTCTATGACTTCTGCCATCGTCAGGAGCCGGCTGAGCTCATCCCGGTCTACAATCCTCATGCGCCATTCCTCCTTCTAAAAAGGGACACTGTAGGGTGTCCCCGAATTTGCCGCGCCGGCCATATGGGGAAAAACCCGGGCCCGGCAGCTAAAAAAGGGGACACTGTAGGGTGTCCCCTGTTTAAAGATTTTTAAGCCAGAAATCCAGCATCGTCCGGTACAGATGCAACGTGGTGTTCTCCCCCTCGGAGATGCTGTGAGAGCGGTTCGGGTAGACCATCATCGAGAACAGCTTATTATGCGCAATAAGTTCGTTCGCCAGCCTCTCAAA
>JASEFX010000024.1 GCA_030018265.1 Candidatus Saccharicenans sp. | reverse complement strand
GTTTTAATGCTACAGATGAGGAATCGAGGCGACTGGCCTATTTTGAAAACAATTCGGAAGAACTGGGAAACCGTGTGCCGGAGAAAGATTTTGATGACCTGAAGCTAATCCTCTGGGATATGGCTCAGTCTGCCTACCTGAAACAGAGCAGCCAGCTGGCTGAGTTTGTCCAGCTTGAACTTAATGAGCTTTTGAATACCAGGAATCGCGGAGTCAAACAGGCTCCTTTCAAGGTGCTGACCGGCGTTGCCTGCCCGGCGATTCTGGTGGAAGTTGCTTTTATCACCAACCCGGAAGAGGAAAAGAAACTGCAATCAGAAGAGTTTCAGATGACCGTGGCCGAAGCCATATACCGCGGCCTGAATAAATTTCTGCAGCTTTACGAGAAACCATGAAGCGCAAGAAGAAAAAATTAGCTACCACGATTGTTTTGCTGGCAATTCTGGCGGTGGTGATGATTATTTTCTTTTTCGGAATTGGTTACCAGGAAAAAATTAAACATCCGGAAAAGCCTTCAGCGGTGACCACTTCCGCCGGACCGACCGGTGAAATTAAGATGAAGAAGGTCACCCTTTTCTTTTTATCGGAAGCGGACAATCTTCTTCATCCAGAAGAAAGGGAAATCCCCGTTTCCACCCCCGGGGAAGAAGCCAGAGCGCTCGTGGAAGAGCTTATCAGAGGTTCAAAAACAGGTTTTTTGAGTGTGCTGCCCGAGACCACGCGGGTGAGGCAGGTTTTTATCACTGATGACGGAACCGCTTACGTGGACCTCAGCCGCCAGGTGCTTCAGGCCAGTTACTACGGATCATCAGGAGAAATGGCGGCTGTTTATTCTATCGTGAATTCGCTCGCTTACAACTTCAAGAACATAAAAAGAGTGAGTTTATTGGTTGAAGGTAACGAAAGAGAAACTCTTGGCGGTCACGTCGACCTGTCGCGGCCTTTTAATCCGGATTATTCCCTGGTAACCAGGTGAATTTCTGAATTTCGAAGATGAAAAAGGATAAATTACCCAGGGTAGTCATCATCGGCTATCCGAACGTCGGCAAATCCACTCTTTTCAACCGCTTGCTGGGGCAGCGAAAAGCTCTGGTTCATTCGCTGCCCGGAATGACCAGGGATCTGATCACCGGGGTAGTTAAGATAGACGACCGAAAATTTTTGCTGGTGGATACCGGCGGGTTTGCCGACAGTCTGGTGGATCCAATTTCAGCCAGGGTAAAGGAAAAAGCGCTGGAGGCGGCACAATCGGCCGACCTGCTGATTTTTTTACTCGATAGTAAAAGGCCTCTCTCTCCTGGAGAGGAGGAGCTCTTCAGAGAAATAAAAAAATACAATCGGTCGATGCTGGTGGTGGTGAACAAAATAGACACACCGGAACAGGAACCTGACCTTTCAGATTATTACCGTCTCGGGGTGGAAGAACTTATAACCATTTCTGCCGAACACAAACTCAACCTTGAGTACCTGAAAGAAAAAATTAAAGAAATGCTGCCGCCGGTTCCGGGGGAAGCAACCGAAGCCAGCGAAACAGAACGTACCTTAAAAATTGCCATAGTTGGCCGGATAAACGTTGGCAAATCTTCGCTGGTGAACAGGCTTTGCGGAGAAGAGAGACTCCTGGTTTCAGAAATTCCCGGCACGACCAGGGATAGCGTGGATACGCTGATTGTCCGGAATAAAAAAACTTACTGTCTGATTGACACTGCCGGCATCAGAAAATTCAGCGGCACCAGGGATTCGCGGGAAAAGGCAGGGATTATCCGCGCACAGAAAAATATCAGGGAAGCGGACGTCATCTGCCTGGTTCTGGACATCCAGGAATTTCCCACCCGCCAGGATGCCCATATCGCCAGTCTGGCCTATAAATCGGGGAAACCGATGCTGATCGCTCTTAACAAATGGGACCTGGCAGAAAAACAGAAAGTTAACCCCGTGGAAGTGCGCAATCATGTGTTCAGCCGGCTGCATTTCGTCGATTATGCGCCTCTGATATTCGTTTCCGCTCTGACCGGACAGCGGGTGGTAAAAATACTTGACCTGGCTGAAGAAGTTTATGCTTCGGCTTCAAAAAAGGCCAGCACTTCGGAGCTTAATAAGTTCTGGGAGAAATTTTCACGGGATTACCCGCCTAAAACCAGGGACGGACTTCAGCTGAAGATAAAGTATGTGGTGCAGAGAACTGTCAGGCCCCCCACGTTTATTTTTTTCGGACACCGGTCAGCGGTCCTCGAGCCTGCCTATGAAAAATTCCTGGAGGATGCTTTTCGTCGGTATTTTGGTTTTGTCGGGACGCCGGTGAGGTTTATCATAAAGAAAGGTTAAAGCGTAAGGGAAAGATTAATTCTGCAAGGTTATCATGATTGGCTGCCTGTTAAATTCATCTTCGGAAGACGGCAAAATTTCATTTTTTCTTGACTTTACACGCTTAATCTTATATAAAATAACCTTACTTGAGACCAGAATTTAAGGAGGTCATTATGTCTCGCAAGAGGATAAACAGCCTGGCAGTTATCCTTCTGGCCTTAGCTGTTCTTGTAACCGCCACCAGTTGCGAGAAGCTAAAGGTTAGCAATTTAAAGGCAAACTATCACTTCAAAAGAGCTAACACCCTGTTCAAAGAGGGTAAATACCGTAATGCGGTGGCCGAATATGAACTGGCATTAAAGTACCGGCCTGACCTGGTTCAGGCGTATCGGTATATTGGCGAAAGTTACAAGCAGCTTTTTAAGCCCGGAGTTGACACTCCTCTTAACAAAGAGTTCGCTCAGAAAGCCATAGAGGCCCTGAACAAAGCTCTGGAAATCGATCCCCGGAACAAGGACGTCGTGCTTTCTCTCGGCGATATGTACGATAAGTTGAGAATGTTTAAAGAAGCTGAAAAACTTTATCTTCGTGTTCTGGAGCTTGACCCGCAGAACATGGACAATTTCTACGTTGTAGCCGAATTTTACAGCCGGTATGCTGGAGAAATTCCTGAAGCGGCCAGACTGGCAGAGAGCATGTACCTGCGTCGTATAGAAGCGGACCCGGAAAATCCGATGGGTTATGCCTATGCTGCCAATTACTATGAACACCTCCCGGTTTCAGAGCAGAATCCAGAGCAGGCTATGGAAAACTTCGATAAGGCTAATATGTTCTGGGAAATGAGAATAACTCTTGACCCGGAAAATCCACAAGCCTGGCTGGCCAAGGGTGTTAATCGCTGGAGCCGGGCTTACCGTTTTCAGTTCAGACCGGAGGCCGAGAGGCTGGCCATCGCCCGCGACGCCTTAAAGGCCATAGAAAAAGCTCGGGACCTGGATCCCAATTATCCGGAACCTTACAGCTGGCTGAGCGTTCTCTACAAGAGTGTGCTGGCCAGGCTCGAGCCTGACAAGGAAGCCCGTTATAACGCTGAAGCTGATAGAAACCTGGAAAGATTCCAGGAACTGAGAAAGAGAGCGGCTGAGAAGAAGAAACTTGAGGAAGAGCTCAAAGGAGTTAAATAATAGCCTGAATTTCATAAAGGGGCAGGGGACTTAACTCTGCCCCTTTTTGTTTTCTAAATGTTTATTCCGCTGAAAGACGAGAATCCCACCTCCAGGTTTCCGATCATCACGCTCATCCTGATTGCCATAAATTGCCTGGTGTTTGTTTACCAGGTTATTTCCCCTCAGGGCCTGGAATACTATGTCCTGAAATTTGGCATAATTCCCTATGAAATTACCCACTGGCAACCGGCAGTGCCTGTTCCCAGAATATTCTGGCCGCTGAGCCTGATAACCGGGATGTTTCTCCACGGCAGCCTGCTGCATCTGGCAGGTAACATGCTCTATCTGTGGATTTTCGGAAATAACGTGGAGGATTTCCTGGGGCCGGTAAAATTCATTTTTTTCTATCTCGCCTGCGGGCTGCTGGCCTCTCTGATTCAGGTAGCTGTTTACCCTGGCTCTAAAATTCCGATGATCGGCGCCAGCGGAGCTATTGCCGGTCTTCTCGGAGCTTATTTTGTGCTTTTTCCGTCGGCCAGGGTTAAAACCCTGGTTTTCCTGTTTTTTTATTTTACTATTGTATACGTGCCCGCATGGATTCTGCTTGGCTTATGGTTTATTCTTCAGATTTCCAACATCGGGATGGGGGGCGGGGTGGCCTGGTTCGCCCATATAGGAGGCTTTCTGGCCGGGGCGGGGCTGATTCTCAAGAGTGTGAAAAGACGGCGCCGTTTCTATTATGTTTAATCATGGCTTGAATTTACGTGTGGATGAGAGTAAAATTATAAGCCTCTGCCGGTTGACAATTTAGCCATTATTTAGTATCTTTATTCATCAAATTAGCCATATTTTTTTCTGTAAAGGCAAGGTTGAACAATGAAGACTTATCATCCTAAAAAAGACGAAGTTCAACGGAAGTGGTGGCTGATAAACGCCGAAGGCCAGGTTCTCGGTCGTCTGGCTGCTCAGATCGCCGTTCTGTTGAGGGGCAAGAATAAACCCCAGTTTGCTCCCAACGTTGACGTCGGGGATTTTGTGGTGGTGATCAACGCCGAGAAAATCAAGGTTACCGGAAACAAGCTGGAAGATAAGATTTATTATCATCATTCACTCTATCCCGGCGGTCTTAAGGAGAGGAAGCTCAAGGAGCTACTCGAAAGCAAACCGGAGGAAGTAATCAGGAAAGCGGTCTGGGGAATGATTCCGAAGAACAAGCTCGGCCGGGCGATTATCAAGAAATTGAAAGTTTATCGTGGCCCTGAGCATCCGCATCAGGCCCAGAATCCAGAAGAATACAAGCTTGCTTAGGAGGCACCTTGAGTCTGATTCAATATTACGGAACCGGTAAAAGAAAAAACGCCATAGCCCGTGTTTATCTGAGACCGGGTAAAGGCGATATCACCCTGGTAGTCAACAAAAGGCTTCGCCCGTTTGCTGATTATTTCAGCCTTGAATCCCTGCGGTATGCTATCCGACAGCCGTTGATGATAACCGAGATGGAGAACAAGTTCGATATCTTCCTGAGAGTTGAGGGCGGAGGAGTGAGAGGACAGGCCGAAGCGATCCGTCTGGGTATTGCCCGGGCGCTGGTCGAGTTCAACCGGGAGCTCAAAGGAGTTCTCCGGAAAGCTAACCTGATAACCAGGGATGCCCGCGTTAAAGAACGCAAGAAATACGGTCTGCTGGCTGCCCGAAAGGCACCGCAGTATCATAAGAGATAAAGTTCGGGAAAGGGAGGAAGTCCTTTGGTCTCAGTAACGATGAAAGAGCTTTTGGAAGCTGGTGTTCATTTCGGCCACCAGACCCGACGCTGGAATCCGAAGATGAAGGAATACATCTTCGGGCAGAGAAACGGCATTTACATAATCGACCTGCAGAAAACAATCAAGAATTTCAAGGAAGCCCTGCAGTTTGTCCGGAGCGTGGCAGAAAGCGGCAAGCAGATTCTGTTTGTAGGTACCAAGAAGCAGGCGCAGGACATTATCCGGGATTATGCGCTGAAGTGCGAATCCTGCTATGTCAATCAACGCTGGCTGGGTGGACTCCTGACCAATTTTAAGGTAATCCGCAGGAGCGTGGAGAAACTGCTGGAACTCGAGGAGATGCGGGAAGACGGTCGCTGGGAGCTTCTATCGAAGAAGGAACAGTCCCGGAAAGAAAAGCTTTATAGAAAACTTCAGAAAAACCTGGGAGGAATTAAAAACCTGACTGAACTGCCCGGAGCCATTTTTGTCATAGACTCCTCCAAGGAAGAGATTGCCATCACCGAAGCGCAAAAAATGCGTATTCCGATAGTGGCAGTGGTGGATACCAACGGTGATCCAGAAGGTATAGATTATCCGATTCCCGGCAACGACGATGCAGTCAGAGCCATAGAACTTTTTGCCTCCAAAGTGGCGGAAGCCATCATAGAAGGCAAAAAAGCCCGGCTGGCGCAGGGAATGATGGAAGAGAAGAAGGAAGAAGCTGCTGGCGAAGAGACGGCTCAGGAGACAGTCCTGACAGATGATTCTGAAGAACAAAAAGAATAGACAGGTTGAATAAAGGAGATAAAAATGGTTGAAATTAAGGCTGAACAGGTCAAAGCTTTGAGGGATAGAACCGGCATTGGCATGATGGAGTGCAAGGAAGCTCTCCAGGAAGCCGGCGGTGATATGGAAAAAGCGATAGAGATTCTCAGGAAAAAAGGGTATGCCCGGGCTCAGGAAAAAGCCGAGCGCACCGCCGCCGACGGAATAATCGGGGCCTACGTTCATGCCACCAACAGAATCGGGGTTTTGATCGAGGTTAACTGCGAAACGGACTTTGTTGCCAGAAACGAAGAATTCAAAGAGCTGGTGAAGAACCTGGCCATGCAGGTGGCTGCGTCCAATCCAAAATACATATCTCCTGAAGACATTCCGGCTGATGTGATCGAGAAAGAGAAAGAAATTATCAGAGCGCAGCTTCAGGATGCCAACAAGCCGCCTCATATCATCGAGAAAATAGTCGAAGGCAAGCTTGCTAAATTTTATGAGGAAGTCTGTCTGCTTGACCAGCCCTACATCAGGGATGATAAAATGAAGGTGAAGGACCTGGTCAATATGCATATTTCCAAGTTTGGTGAGAATATCAGGATCAAACGTTTTGTCCGCTTTGAAATAGGCAAATATTGATAAGCGATAAAAATTATGGGCGAGGATAAGCCGGCCTACAGAAGGGTGTTGATCAAACTATCGGGGGAAGCTCTTCTTGGCGATTTGCCCTACGGTATCGATTTCAAGCGCACAAGAGAAATAGCCCGGGAGATCAAAGAAGTCCGGGAGCTCGGGGTTGATGTAGCCATCATGATTGGTGGCGGAAATATTTTCCGGGGAGCTCACGGTGTTAACGAAGGAATGGACCGGGTTTCAGCCGATTACATCGGACTTCTTTCAACCGTTATCAACGGTATAGCCCTTCAGGATGCGCTGGAAAAAGAAGGGATTACCACCAGGCTGATCTCAGCCATCGAAATAAGATCCTTAGCTGAACCCTTTATCAGGCGCCGGGTGCTCAGGCATCTAGAGAAGGGACGGGTGGTTATCTTTACCGCAGGTCTGGGCAGCCCGTACTTCACCACAGATACGGCTGCTGTTCTCCGGGCTCTGGAAATAAAGGCTGAAGTAATTCTGAAGGCGACAAAAGTGGACGGGGTTTATTCGGCCGACCCGATGCTCGAAGCCGGAGCCACCCGCTTTGATTCGATAAAATTTCTCGAAGTCATTCAACAGGAATTGAAGGTGATGGACAGCACCGCCATCATCCTCTGCAAAGACAACAACCTGCCGATCATCGTTTTTAACCTTAATGTCCCGGGTAACATCAAGAGGGCGATTCTTGGCGAGAAAGTGGGGACTATGGTTTCCTGAGCTCTTTCATTTTGAACCAGGAGGGAAAACATGGTGAAAGAAGTTCTGAAAGAAACAGAAAAGAAGATGAAAAATTCCATCGAGCATTTCCGCAAGGAACTAAGCAAGCTCAGAACCGGACGGGCCAACATCAGCATTTTTGAAGATGTTAAAGTCATGTATTACGGGACACCGACCCCGATCAATCAGGTGGCCACGATCGGTGTTCCTGACCCAACCCTGATAACCGTCCAGCCGTGGGATCCCACCATCATGGAAGCGGTGGAAAAAGCCATCAGGTCCTCCGATTTCGGTTTCAACCCGATTAACGATGGCCGGGTGATCAAAGTGCCGATACCCCCTCTTGATGAGGAAAGGCGGCGGGAGCTGGCCAGAAAGGTCGGCAAAATGCTGGAAGAGGAGAAGACCGTCCTCAGAAATATGAGACGCGAGAGCAAGGAATACATAGAAAAGCTGGAGAAGGACAAAAAAATAACTGAGGACGATAAATTCCAGGGGCTGGAAAAACTCCAGGAATTGCTTGACCAGTACATTGAGCAGGCCGAGGAAATGGCTGCTGCCAAAGAAAAAGAAATAATGCAAGCCTGAGGCCTGCCACCTTATCAATCTGTCAACCTGATATTCTGTCTTCTATAAAATTTAAATTTATTTTTCTGAAACACTCTTGTCAGCCTGCTTTTCAATCAGATGCTGCTTCCCTTCGAAGCAAACCAGTTGTCGAGAGTTCCAAAACGCGTTTTGATGGCCACACCCCACCCGGTCAGATTTACCACCAGGGGGAAAATAAAGCCGAGCATCGGCACCAGGCTGAAAAAGGTGGTGAGTACCAGCCCGATGACCGCTGTCCAGACAATGTGCGGCATCTTTTTCACTCCGAGAGCTTTCAGGAAAGACTCTCCGAAAAACAGGGAGAAAGCGGTCACGCCAAAAATCTTCAGCACCAGGCCAACCATCAGCAGCAGGAAAAAGAAAGGGATGCCTATTATCAGGAACATCAGGAGAGCGGAAAGGAGGATCAGTCCGCCGTATATTATCGCTGCCAGGAATCCGGTTCCCAGAACCGGCCAGAAGTCAGTTCTTATTTTTTCAGCTGCGAAATAGACCTGTCGAGGAAATATTCCAGCCACAAAAATGGTCAGCAGTATTCCGAAGAAAAGAGCAATCAATTTGAGCGCGAAAAAAATTGCTCCCAGCGGGAAGAATATTCCTTTGCGAAAAATTTCCGAGACGAATTTACCCCCCGTGGGCATATAAATCGTGTCCTGCCTGATGGTGCACCCCGGCTCTTTTTCCAGGTTGCCGCCGATGACCACCACGTCTTCGCTGATGATGGCCGTCGATTTTATCGTAACACGGCTGCCCAGGCCAACCACCGAGCGGCCGACTTCGCCGCTGACGATGATTTCCCCTCCAAACACCACCACACTTTCTTCGATTTTCCCTTCAACCACCACCCGGCTGCCGAAGGCCAGTACGTTCTTCTGGGCTTGCCCGGCTGAAATTAAGATTTCCTTCTCAAAGGAGGGACTGGCTTTCGAGTCGAATTTCTGCCAGCTGGCCCGGGCGGTCATGGTCAACAGAAAAAGAAGAACAAAAATTGTGATCAGCTTTATTAATTTCAGGGGTTTTTTATGATTCATGCTTTTTCTCCTCGATAGTAATTAGAGCCCCGGAGCAGGACCCGGATGAGGGCCAGGACCGGGACTGAAACCAGGACGAAGGCTATAACCAGCAGGCCGGGAGGCGGGGCAATTTGAGATAGAATTTCGCTCGCCAGCTTGAGGAAAATTATGAAGGTTTTAAGCAATCCATAGATGGAGTGAATGATTCTAAAAATCAGACTGCTCAGGTCGGAAGCCAGGTTAAAAGTACCCCGGAAAAGTTCGAAGCAAAACCGGAATAGAACACCGCCGGAACCAAGCAGCAGGACAGTCATTGTAAGGGCGAAGAAAGCATAGATTCCCCCGGCCAGGAAGAACCATAACCTGGAGGGAGTGTCAAACCGCGGGAGAGCGGTCATTATTCTGGCTGTAAATTCCGGGGGAAGTTCCGGCCCGGACAATTCTGAAATCGCAGCCAGCAACTGTCTCCGGTCGGCCAGAAGTCTCTGGCAGCGCGGACACCGGGCGAGATGTTCTTCAAGGGCGGCTCGCTCCCCCGCCGACATTTCTTCCTCCAGGTAAGCGTAAATTTCATAAATACCCGGGCAGCTCATTTTTCCTCCAGTTTTGCTCGCAACCATTCCTTCGCCTGATAAACGCGGTTTTTGACCGTGCCCACCGGCAGGGCTTTGATGGCGGCAATCTCTTCATATGAAAAGTCATTCATATGTCGCAGGACAAACAATTCCCGCCAGGCTTCAGGCAACTGGCTTATGGCCTGCTCTATTTTTTCGATCATTTGCTTTTTTTCAAGTACTTCCGCCGGGGAAGCCGTGTTGTCGGGGATCTGAATCGGCTGACGGTCTTCGGCCTCGGGGTCGACATCGATCGAAAGAGCCGGACTTTTCTTCTTCCTCCACTGGTCTATTAGCAAATTGGAAGCGATGCGGAAAAGCCAGGTGGAAAAGCGATATTTTTCTTTGTAGGTATGCAGGGCGGCGTAAGCTCTGAGAAAAACTTCCTGAGTCATGTCCAGACTCAATTCACGCTCCTGTATCAGGCGTATAAAATAATTGAAAACGGCCTGCTGGTATTTCCTGACCAGCGTTTCAAAGGCATCCCGGTCTCCTTTAAGACTCCGGACGACGAGTTCTTTTTCCTCATCGGCGTTCATAATCTGTTTCTGTTTATTCATACGAAAAAGACCGGGGAAGGTTTTGAAGTTTTACTTTATCTGACCGGTTTCGATAATTTCGCAATCGGGAGGGATTTTTAGTTCAAAAAGTTCCTCGGGAAACTTGAGGCCGGTTCTGACCCGGTTGAAGCGGTATTCAAGTTTTCCCCCGTCCGGCTCGAAGAAAATGGCCCGGGTGATAAGCCAGGTCTGGCCGTCTATTTCCAGAAATATATGGGAAAACTGCCCTTCTTCGTGAGGTTCCAGCCGGAGCTGGTAAGTGTTTTTCCCTTCACCCGGGAAAGAGCTGAACTCTATCCGGTAACGCTGCGAAAGGGAGAAATTTCCGGCGAGAAGACCGAGAATCTCGGATTCCTGGACTTCCCGGGTGTGCGCGTTTTTGATAAGCTGCCGGTCTTCGGGAAAGTAAAGCCAGAACTGGCCATCTTTAAGCAGGAAGATTTGCTTTTCCGGTTCGGTGTATTCCCAGCGCATCCGGTCGGGCCTGCGTATAAAAACCTGTCCCCGTCCGGCTGCCGGTTCCCGGGTCAGCGGAGAGTAATAGAACTGCTGGAAATCTGCTCTCAGGGTGGATATCGATTTAAATCTGGCTTCGAGCTTCTGGACCACCTGTTCGGCCGGGATTTTGCTGCTGGTCTGAAGATTCTGCTGGCTCTCTGAGAGGCCAGGGAGGGCAAGCATCATAAAAAGCATAAATAAGATTAAAAGGTGGAACCGAACCGCCTTATTGGTTTTTACCTTAACCACTGCTTTGTTTTCCGGCATCTCAAAATCTTATTTTCGCAGAACCCCCCTTATTTTTACCGAGAGTCCAGGTAATGTCAATCCCGCCGTCCGGGTGAGCGCTGAGTATAGAACTTCCAGGGGCCGCCAGTTCAATTTTCTTGACAGTCATGGCTAAAGAGGATAAAAGATAAAGGCATATTTGTTTGAGTATTTTTAAGGAGGGAGGATATGACTGGAAAGAGCTTGAGGACGCTGTGTTTAGTGCTGGCGATTATCGGTTTTCTCGCCCGGCCCGTTTTTTCACAGACGGCGGAAGAATTCATAAAACTGGGCGATGAACACTATGCCAGGTGGGAAGACGAGAAAGCTCTGGAAGCTTATCTCAAAGCACTAGAGATTGCCTCGAAAAATTATGAAGCTCTCTGGAAGGCTTCGAGAGGTTACATCGATGTGGCTGACCTGATGAGCGGTAGCGGAAAGGAAGTGGAAAAGAAAAAATTCGAGATGTATTCCAGAGCTGAAAAATACGCCCGGGAGGCTATAAGCGTTAATCCCAACGACACCTGGGGACACTTTTTCCTGTCGGCAGCCCTTGGTAAAAAAGTTCTGATGCTCGGCAAGAAAGAACAGATAGACGCTTCGAAACAGGTAAAAGAGGCTATCGATAAAGCTATAGAACTTGACCCGAAAAACGACCTGGCCTACCACGCTCTCGGCCGCTGGCACCGGAGGATGGCAGAAATTGGAGGGGCCAAGAGAGCCATCGGCAGCCTGATTTACGGCTCGATTCCGAAGGGGTCTTTTGAAGAATCGGAAAAGTGGCTGAAAAAAGCCGTCGAGCTTAAATCAGATTACGTAAACCACCATCTGGAGCTCGGGCGCACTTATGCCGCGATGAAGAAATATGACCTGGCCGCTCAGGAGTTCAAAAAATGTCTTGAGCTTCCGGAAGCCTCGGCCAGGGATAAACAGTTGAAGGAAGAAGCCAGAGCGGAACTGGTCAGCCTTGGCAAGAAGCAGAGCGGGGAAGATTGATCCGGAAACAGTCAGGAAAGCCGCAGGGCTAATCGCGGAATTCTTCTTCGGAAAAAACCTGCGCTTCAAAGACTTCCAGAGTGACTCCGCGTTTCCACTCATCGGCGGGAAGCCCTGCTTTCAGACAGGCGTGATTGAGGTAGGTTTCCTGATCCCAGCCGTATTCCAGCGGTACCTGCGGCAGGAGCAAGCCCCTGTGAAACCCTTTGCTGACGATCACTCCATGACGCCCGACCACCACTTCTTCCGGGCCTTTAACTTTTCTCGGGAGAGTAAGAACCGAGATTTCTATCACCAGGTCTTCCAGTTCTTCCTCGGTTAGCGGCGGGAAGCGGTAGTCTTCGCTGGCCGCGGCCACGGCTGTTTCGATAATGGTCTGGTAGAGGGGCTTATAAGGAAGGGGATAGCCAATGCATCCGCGCAATTGCCCGTTTACTTTAAGCGTCACAAAAGCTCCCTGCATCTGTTTTAGTTTTGGATTCTGGATTTCTTCTTCCTCCACTTCCAGCAGTTCCCGATTTTTAAGGTAATAAACGATCGAACGACGGGCCAGCTGAAGAAGGTATTTCTTTTCTTCTTCCGTTAATGAATCATTTTTCTCTGTCATGAATACCCTCCAGGTCGATAATGATGCGGCTCAAGGGATGTGAGCGAAATTTCCCTTCAAAATCTATCAGGCTCGCCCGGAACTTTAACTGACCGCGGGATTCGACTTTTGCTTGCAGGAAAACCTTGCCGGCAAACAGCGGCCGGTAGAGTTTCTCGCGGGAATTGACGCGGGAGTTCAGGTTAAATACCCCGAGAACCTCCAGAGCCTGGTTTTCTTCCACCCGGAAAAAGGTTTCAGGATCAAGGAGCTCTTTCCAGGGTAAGCAGAAGATTTTCTGGACAAACCAGCCGGGACCGGTCTTGCGGCCAAGCAGATAACCCTGAGACGGAAAGCCGCTTCTGATTCTCAGTTCCAGTTCTTTCCGGGCTTCGTCGAGAATAATCAAATCCATCTTCTTTGCGAAAATTATAACATACCTGAAATCAGCCGGAAAACTTTTGCTTGACGGGTTTTTCTGGTTGACATAATATAGGGAAGTCAGGCGATGGCTGGAATGAATTATCAGTTGATTGTGGTCGGTCCTCTCGAAACTAACTGTTATCTTTTTTTCTGTCCCGAGACCAGGGAGTGCGCCATCATCGACCCGGGGGCTGAAGCCGACCGCATTTTTTCTCAGATTGTGCAGCTGAACCTAAAACCGGTAATCATTCTGAACACTCACGGGCATGTGGACCACACTGGAGCCAATTTTGAGATGAAAGAAAAATACCGGGTGCCGATAGCTCTTCATCAGGATGACCTGCCGCTTCTTGAAGAAAGCCTTCAGCTGGAAATCGGGTTGATGCTCGGGGCCAGGCCCACCCCGCAGCCTGACCGGTTGCTTTCGGATGGAGATGAGATCAAAATAGGGCAAACCAGTCTGAAAGTGATTCATACTCCGGGACACAGCCCGGGCAGCGTGTGTTTTCAAGCGCCCGGAATACTTTTCTCCGGTGATACTCTTTTCAGCGGCGGTGTTGGCCGTACTGACCTGCCAGGCGGTTCCTGGAAGGAACTGGTCAATTCTCTCCGGAGCCGGGTTCTTACCTGCCCTGATGAAACGGTAGTTCTGCCCGGCCATGGCCCGCGCACGACCATCGGAGAGGAAAAAGAGAACAACCCTTTTATCGGATAAAATAAAGCACTGAGAACCTGCTTCGATGCCAGCCATTCAGGAAGAGCTTCTGAAAATTTACTGCGATTATCTGGCAGTGGAAAAAGGGCTGTCGCCGAACAGCCTTGCTTCCTACTCGCTTGATATAAAAAAACTTTTTGACCATCTCGAACGGAAGAAAAAGAGTCTGCTCCGGGTTAACGAATCTGACCTGGTTGAGTTTATACACCTTCAGGCTCAGTCAGGTCTTTCCCCGCGCTCGCTGGCCAGGTTGATTTCTTCTCTGAAATCTTTTTTTCGTTTCCTTCTGCTGGAAAATCACATCAGGAAGAATCCGGCTGAAGGTTTGTCCTCTCCTTCTCTCTGGTTGACGCTTCCGAGGGTGCTGACGATAGAGGAGGTGGAAAGCCTCCTGGAAAAGCCCGACCTCAATAAACCTCAGGGTATCAGGGACCGGGCGATCCTGGAAGTTATGTACGGTTGCGGTCTGAGGGTTTCCGAGCTGATATCTCTGGAGTTGAAAGATGTTCGTCTGGCTCAGGGATTTTTAATCTGCCGGGGAAAGGGAAGCAAGGAGAGAATCGTCCCCGTGGGCAAAGCGGCTGCTCGCTGGCTGGGAAAATATCTCAGGGAGGTTCGCCCTCTCTGGGATATAAAAGGTTCGGCTGTGATTTTCCTCACGAGAAGGGGAAAGCCTTTTACCCGGCAGGGCATCTGGAAAATCCTCAAAACCTACGGTCAGAAAGCCGGCCTGAAAGATAAAATTCATCCCCACGTGCTGCGACATTCATTTGCCACCCATCTTCTGGAAAGGGGAGCCGACCTGAGAGCAGTGCAGATGCTCCTGGGACACAGTCAGATCACCACCACCCAGATTTACACTCATGTCAGCCGCGAACGACTTAAGCAGATTTATGACCGTTTCCATCCGCGGGCCTGAAGTTCCGGCCTCAACCGGCAGCGTTCCAGCTCCAGGCTGATTTTTACCCGGTAAATTTGCGGCAGAATTTCAGCCTCTTTTGCTTCCTGTTCGATTAACTCCTCCCAGGAAAATTCCTGCCGTATTGTATCTTTATTCAGAAAACTTCTGGGAAGAGTGAGGCCCCTGACACCTTTTAACAACCTTCTTCTTGGCTGCAGGTCTTTCCCTTTTAGACGGGACCAGGGCAGTGACGGAAGTCTGAACTTAACCGGACGGTTAAAGGCAGCGGTGCAGACGACCGTCTCGGGATGCAGAGAATAAAAGAAATTAATCTGCTCGACCTGACCCTCGACGTAGTCGAGCTTCATTTCGGGCGGCGCAACGGGAACAGCCTGGCTTCCGGGGACAGACGGGCAAAATTCTGATCGGGAAGAACAGGAACCGAGGTGGTAGATGACAAAATCCAGTCCATCTTCCTCAATAAAGCCCACCCAGTCGATTTCCAGAAGGTAGGTGCCGTCAGTTTCCCGGTAAAAAGGGACAGCTATGTTTCCTTCGATCTTGAGCTTCAGACGCATCTGCCAGATCACCGGGCTGATTTGAGTTGCACTCAGCCAGGCATTATCCGTCAGGATCAGGAACAGGTAGATGAGAACCGGAACCAATAGACAGGGTTTCGATTTCTTAAAGCTCAAACCCCTTTTCTCCTCAATTTTATTCTAGGAAACAGATTGGTCCTTGACAAGCACCTCCGACGGTGATAAAGTGTCTAAACTTATTTGGCTAAAAAATGAACTGATCAGTTTTATTAATAAACTCATCAGTAAAAAATGAGGTAATGAGATGACAGAAATAAGGCCGAGCAAAAAGGAAATCATTCAGGCTGAGTATAAAAAGATGATGCTGGAAGCGGCCGAGAGGGTGCTGCTGCGTCGGGGCTTCCGGGCGACCACCATGGATGAGATTGCCCGGGAGGCCAGTTTTTCAAAGGCCACGGTCTACAAGTATTTCCCCAACAAAGGCTGGATTATCATGGAAATTATCCTTCAGTACATCGATGAGCTCAGCCGCTGTCTCCAGGAAATACAGAAATCCACTCTGTCCCCTGAAGAAAAGCTCAAAAGGATGATAAATTCCGTCCTGGAAATTCAGGCCCGGAAGGAGAATATTTCCAGGCTTTTTCTTCAGGACCGCAGCCTGCATGATTTTTTCCATCGTCTTTTTGCCGACCCGCGGGGGAGTGAATCTCATGATTACCGGCAGGCGCTGGAACTCTTCAAAGAAAAAAGAGAGGAAATATACCGGACAGGCTGCCAGGTGGTAGCCGAAGGCATAAAGAGCGGGCTTTTCAAAAAGATGAAACCGGAAACCATTCTGCGATATGTCTGGGCTCTGGTTGAAGGTCTCCTTCACACCCGCTACTGGCAGGATGAGAGAATTGAGCCGAAAGAGGAGACCGAACAGGTATTTCGATTCTTGATGGGAGGCATTGCCAGGGAGCCTCTTAAGAAAGGAGTGAGAGAATGAAAGCCTCAGGTCGCTGGCTTTTAATTCTGCTGGTATTTATGATAGCCGGCTGGCTCCAGCTTCCAGCTCAGGAAACCTCGGTGGAAAAGCTTGAGCTGAGTCTGGAAGATTGCTTGAAGCTGGCTCTTGAAAGGAATCCCTACTTTTTAGCCAGCCTGGAAAAAGAGGATGAAGCCCGGGCTCAGGTTAACCGGGCGGCGGCCGGCTTCTTCCCGACGATCACCGCCCAGGGGACGGATATTCTGGACAAAAAGGTTTTCACGGTGGAAATACCGCCGATGGTTCCTGGAGGTCAGCCCCAGAGGGTTAAATTTGATTTTACCAGGACCTACCAGATGAGCCTGAATTTTTCTTTCCCTCTGTTCACCGGAGGACGCCTGACCTCCAGTTATCGTCAGGCGAGCTACAATTATCAGGCTACTTCAGAGTCGATCAGACAGGCCCGTCAGGAAACCATTCTGAAAGTCAAGCAGGCTTTTTATGGGTATCTGCTCGCCCGGCAGTTTGTGGATGTGGCGGAAGAATCGGTCACTCTGGCTGAAAAGCATCTGAAAAATGTGCGCAACCTGGCGGAAGTGGGTATGGCTACAAAATTTGACCTGTTGAGAGCTGAAGTGCAGCTGGCCAACCTGCGGCCACAGCTCATCAGGGCAAAAAACGCGCTGCAGATTTCGGAACTCGCGTTGAAAAACCTTCTCGGCCTGGACCTCAATCAGCCTGTGGAAATAAAAGGTGAGCTGACCTTCAAGGAGGTTGAAATCGACGCTGAAGAAGCCATGAGAAAAGCTCTTCTGAACCGGCCCGAGATTCATCAGTTGAATTATCAGCGGTTGATGGCCGGGGAGATGGTCAAGATGGCCAGGGCGGCTGACCTGCCGACGATAGTGGTGGGCGGGCAGCTCAACTACTGGTCGAACCTGCTGAATTTCAGGCGCAATAACTGGGAAAATTATTACACAATAAGTCTGGTGTTAAACATACCGGTGTTCAACGGCTTTGCCAATCAAGCCCAGGCCGCGCAGGCAAAAGCTCTGGCGCGTCAACTTGAATATTCAATGAAGGGGCTGACAGAAGCCATAAAATTAGAAGTGGAGCAGGCGATTTTGAACTACAAGCAGGCCAGGGAGGCGGTGCTTTCCCAGCAGAAAAATGTGGAGCAGGCGGCCGAGGCTGTTCGTTTAGCCGAACTCAATTTTTCCGAAGGGCTGGCGACAACTCTTGATGTGACCTCTGCTCAGGTGGCCCTGAGTCAGGCCCGAACCAATTACGCTCAGGCCCTTTACGATTGCCTGATGGCTCTGGCCCAGCTGGAGAAAGCCACTGGAGAGCCACTCTTAGATAGGATTGAGAGATAAAACCTTACCTGGTGTTAAAAGGAGGAGTCAATGCTAATGAGAAGCAAAATCAAATATGCGGCTTACGGGGCTGTGTTGCTGCTTCTGGTTTCCTGCCAGAAACAGGTTGAGAAGAAGACCTCGGATGAAATTTTCAAACCGGCTCCGGTTAAAGTTTATAAAGTAAAGAAACAGAAGATTTCAGAAAGACTTTTTTATACGGCCACCCTTGAAGCCTGGAAAAAGCAGGCTATCACCCCGGATATCTCAGGCAAGGTGGCCAGAATTTATGTGAACGAAGGGGAGCGGGTGAAAAAAGGCCAGCTCCTGGCTGAACTGGACACCAGGTCGATAAGGCTGCAGCTGGAGCAGGCTGAGGCAGCCCTGGCCCTGGCCAGGGCTAATTTTGAGGATGCCAGCCGGAACCTGGAAAGAATCGAAAGACTGTATAAGGAAAAGGCAGTGACCGAACAGCAGTATGAGAAAGCCAGGCTGGCTTTTGAAGCTGCCAGAGCCCAGAAGGAACAGGCTGAGGCCGCGGTTAATCTGGCGAAGCATGCTCTGGATGTTTCCATCATGCGGGCTCCTTTTGATGGAGTGATTGCGGCCAGGAATCTGGAGGAGGGAGATGTCATCAACCCGATGATGGGCGGTTTTTCCGCCTCCTCCAGCGTGCTCATCCTGGTTGATTATTCAAAAATAAAAGTCAGGTTTGATGTTTCTCCGGCTGATGCGCTCAGAATGAGCCGGGGACAGAAGATACTGCTGGGAAGCGCGGTGATCCCCGGCCGGCAGTTTGAAGGCCAGATAACTGCAGTTAACACCAGCGCTGACCCGCAGACGAAGAAATTCCGGGTGGAAGCTCTCATAGACAATCCTGACCTGGCACTCAAGCCTGGAACTTTTGGCAGGGTAATCATTGAAGTCAGCACCAGAGAAGACGCTCTGGCTGTACTCCAGAAAGCCATTCTGGAAAATTCTTACGTGATGGTGGTTGAAGGAAACAAAGCGGTAAAGAGAGAAGTTACTCTCGGTCTGAAGAACACCGACATGGTGGAGATCACTTCCGGCCTGAAAGAGGGAGAGCTGGTGATTGTCGAAGGCAATTTCGGGCTGATTGACGGCAGTCCGGTGGAAGTGGAAGATGAGGTGATAAAATGAGACTTCCGGAATTTTCGGTCAGAAGAAAAGTTACCGCCTCGATGATCGCCATGATCCTGGTGGTCGTCGGGGTAATCGCCCTGTCGCGTCTCGGGCTGGATTTCTTTCCTGACCTGGAATATCCAACTGTTTCAGTGATAACAACATATCGAGGAGCCTCCTCCGAGGACATTGAAAAGACAATTACTGAACCCCTGGAGAGAATCATCAGCTCGGTCAGCGGCGTGAAGAAAGTAACCTCGCAGAGTTCCGAAGGAGTTTCCGTGCTGATGGTTGAGTTCGAGTGGGGCACGAATCTCGATTTCGCCGCGCAGGATATCAGAGACCAGGTTGGCCTTTACCGGAATTTCCTCCCGACCAACGCTTCCAATCCGCTCGTGGTAAAGTTCAACCTGTCTCAATTTCCAGTCATTTTTTACGGAATCACAGCCAATTCCGGATATTCAACTTATGATTTAAAGAAACTCATGGAGGACGAGGTAAAACCGCGGCTGGAAAGAATCGACGGTGTGGCTTCAGCCGCTGTATTATCGACCGATGAGCGGGAAATACGGGTGGAAGTAGATAAAAATGCACTGATTTCCTATAACTTAGGGCTTGACCGGGTGGTGATGGCCCTGGCCGCCGAGAATGTGAATACTCCGGCCGGTGATGTGGTCGAGCGACATGAGGATTTAATCGTCAGGGCGCTCGGAGAATTCCGTGGAGTTGAAGATATAAGAAACGTGGTGGTCGGCCTTTCCCAGAAAGGGGAACCGATTTACCTGCATGATATCGCCGAGGTCAAGGATACGTTCAAAGAAACCAGAAGTGTCGCCCGGGTTCAGGGACAGAAAGGGGTTTATCTGGTTGTGAACAAGCGCTCGGGCGCTAATTCGGCACTCGTTGGAAACGCTGTGAAAAAGGAAGTGGAAAAAATTAAAGCCACGCTACCCGCTGGAATTGAATTCTATCCAGCTCTCGACCAGGCAGAGATGATCACACTGGTCACCGGCAAGACAGCTAACAATGCGCTGGTTGGCGGATTGCTGGCGATTGGCATGATTTTGCTTTTTCTGAGAAACTGGCGGCCCACTCTGATTATTTCTATTGCCATCCCGCTTTCCATCATCACCACCTTTATCGCTCTGTATGCTGCCGGTTATACGCTTAACCTGATGACCCTGGGCGGGCTGGCTCTCGGAGTCGGCATGCTGGTTGATAACGCCATCGTGGTCATCGAAAACACATTCAGGCATATTGAAGAAGGAAAGCCTGTGGAACAGGCTGCCGTGGTTGGAGCATCGGAAGTCGGCATGGCTATAACCGCTTCCACCCTGACCACTATCATCGTGTTTCTGCCGGTGGTTTTCGCCGGTGGCATTACCGGGAAATTAACCCAGCCGCTGGCTCTGACCATAGTTTTTGCTCTGGTCTCCTCCCTGTTTGTGGCTTTAACCCTGGTTCCTCTTTTCTCCGCTCTGCTTTTTAGAGCCAGAACGAGAAAAAAATCGACTGAAGCAAAAGGCCAGGATGAAGAGTGCGTGGTTAAAGAACCGGCCTTTGCCGCCTTCAAAAATTTCTACCGCCGACTTCTGACCGCGGCTCTCAGAAAGAGAAAGACTTTTCTGGCGGCCGCTTTCGCGCTGTTTGTTGTCTCGCTGATAATCGCGGCTTTACTTGGCACTGAGTTTATGCCGCAGTCTGACCGCAATTTCCTTATGGTCAGGATTAAGCTGCCGGTGGGCACTTCTCTTGAAGAAACAAACAGGGTGCTTTCGCAGGTGGAGAATCTATTCCGCCAGCAGCCTGAAGTTAATATGGTTTCCGCCCAGGCCGGTTCGAGAGCGGAGGAAGACCCGGCCGACATGGCCTCCGGTATGGGCATTACTGGAACCCATGAAGGCATGCTTATGGTCCGGCTGGTTCAGAAATCCCAGAGAAAGCACACGGATATGGAAATCCTGGAAAGGGTCAGGCAGCAGCTTCCGAAGCTGGAGAATTTTAAGTTCGAGCAGATCAACATGGAGGCGGCCATGATGGGCGGAGCCTCGGCCCCTGTGGAAATAAAAATTTTTGGCAAAGACCTGGAGAAGCTCAGGGAAATAGGAGACACCATCGTTAAAAGAATTGCCGACGTCGAGGGCTTGAGGGATCTTACCCACAGCCTGGCTCAGGGAAAGCCGGAATATCAATTCGCTCTCGACCGCGAACGGGCAGCGCGGCTGGGATTGACCGTGGCCCAGGTTTCAAACGCCATTTTGACCGCCACCCAGGGAACGGTTGCCAACCGCTACCGCGACGGTTCAGATGAAGTGAACATCAGGGTGGTTCTGGCGAAACAGTACCGGGAAAGCCTGGAGGAATTAAAAAAGATTCCTCTGATGTCTCCGGCCGGTAAAATTATCTATCTTGAACAGGTTGCGGACTGGCGACGGGGTGAAGGGCCGATTCAGATAACCAGAGAAAACCAGATGCGGAAGATATCGGTGACGGCCAACATCTCCGGACGCGACCTGGGCAGCGTGATGAAGGATATAAAAAGCCGTCTGGCAACCCTGGAAAACCAGCTTCCTCCTGGATATTTTATTGAATACGGCGGAGCTTATGAGCAGATGATAGATGCCTTCAAGGTTCTGGCGGCGGCGCTGGCTCTGGCCGTTCTTCTGGTTTATATGGTTATGGCCTCCCAGTTTGAGCATTTTCTCCATCCGTTTGTGATCATGTTTACGATTCCTCTGGCCATCATCGGTGTGGTTTTCGGTCTGCTGATTTCAGGAAAGCCAGTTAGCCTGCCAGCTCTCATAGGAGTGGTCATTCTCGCCGGCATTGCTGTTAATAACGGCATCGTGATGATTGACTATATCAACCAATTGATCCGGCGCGGCCTTGATAGAAGAAAAGCTGTCATCCAGGGAGCCGTAACCAGGTTGAGACCGGTGCTGATGACCGCCCTGACCACGATTCTGGGCATGCTTCCGATGGCCGTGTCGAAAGGCTCAGGAGCTGAGTTTCGTTCGCCAATGGCGGTGGCCGTGGTCGGGGGTCTGATTGCCACCACTTTCCTTACGCTGTTCGTCATTCCGGTTGTCTACAGCTTGCTTAATCGCATTTCTTTCAGAGACTATACAGAATCGCCTGAAGAACAGCCCTGCAAATAAATAGCTCTCAAGAGAGGAGGCAGCCTGGAGCTGCCTCTTCTCTTTTCCTTCCGTTTTTGTAAAAACGTCCGTAGACGCGTTTTTTAGCAATTGAGATTTGCTCCCGAATAAAAAATTTATTATCCTTAATCTAAATGAAAATCATCCAAGGAGGAAGGGTTGAAGAAGACATCATTCGCCATATTTCTCGGGGTGGCCTTACTATTAAACCTTTCCTTGAATCTCTTTCCAGCGCCCAGAAAATTGATATATCTGGACGCCTCGGTTCTGCCCGAGGGAAAGCTTGAAGCCTGGCGCAATCTGGGGACGCTCGGCGGACAATTTGTTCCGGTATTCCGGACACGCCCGGTGGTGGAGACGGTTAAGAACCAGAAAGCCGTCAACCTGACAGCTGTGGACGTTCTCCTGAGGTCAACTTTTTCCCCTCCTGCCAGCCTGAATGGACGGCAGCCCTTTACCCTTCTGGCGAAAGTTTTTCTGCCGGAACTGGGTCAGAAGAGAACCATCCTTACCTGGTCGCAGAAACCTTCTGAAGCAGCGATCTTTGGGGTGGGGAAAGGACTCAGCGCGGCTTTTTACAATTCCAGCGAGAAAAAAATCGGTTATCAGAATGGTTACCCGGAAGAAGGCCTCTGGCATCTGGTAGCTTTTGTCTATGATCTGAAAAGCATCAAAGTTTATGTCGACGGCTGGTTGAAGTCTGAACTTGAGGCCAATTTGAAAATAAGTCCGGACAAGAATTTTTATATCGGAGGGGAATTCGTTCAGAGCTTTCCGCTTCCAGCAGACCCCTTCAATGGTTATCTCGCTTCTCTTGAGCTGATAGATACAGCCTGTTCACCGCTGGAAATCTGGAATCTGGCCGGTCGCAAGGAAGCCATACCGATTTTTCCGGCTGACAGGGAAATAGTTTCTCAGCTGGCGCTGTCCTTAAAATGGTTGAAAGGAGATGAGAGGGCCACGGCTTTTAAGGTTTATTTTTCCACCCAGAAGGAAGAGGTGGAGAAAGGTAGCCAGAGGGCTATCCGGGCGAGTCTGCCGGGAGATGTTAACACTCTTGAGGTTTCCGGTCTTCTGCCGGCCAGAACTTACTACTGGCGAGTGGACCAGCTTGACCGGGAAGGAAAGCTGCTTGAGAGCGGGATCGTAAGGGAATTTTCGGTGGACAATGGTGCCGCGCGGAATCCAGTTCCCCATAATCTGCACGGAAGCGTCAGGCGCGAGGTTAATCGGCTAGGCTGGTCGCCCGGTCCCTGGGCTACCTCTCAGGATATTTATTTCAGCACCGACTTAAAGAAGCTTGCCAGGAGCAAGCCCGCGGTTAAGGATCTGAAACCGGGGCTGAGCCTTTTCTACATCCCGGAAAAAAATCTTAAGCCCGGACATACTTACTTCTGGCGCGTGGACACTAAGAACGGCTCGTTGCCCGCTTCGCCCGGGGAGGTCTGGTCTTTTCGAGTGGAAGACGAGCCCGATGACAACCGGATTGTTTTTCTGGTGGCGGCTGACCTCCATTATGGCGGTTCGGTCAACGCCAGGAAGATCAACCGGGAGATGGTCATGGAGATGAACCGGGTGGCGGGGGAGAAATTCCCGGAAGAGCTCGGTTTGAAGGGTTTTGTCGGAACGCCGTGTGGAGCGGTGATTCTCGGCGACCTGGTGGATGACGGCGGGTCTCCGGAAGTCCATAAATTCTGGCAGGAATATGTGGAGGATTTCGGTCTGAAAGGAGAGGGATTACTGGCTTTTCCGGTCTATGAAGGATTTGGCGAAAACGATGGTCCGTCTGATGGACTTGTCCGCACTAATCTGCGGAGCCGGAACCGTTTGCGACCGAATCTTCGCAGCCTCTCAGCTGACGGAAACCATTATTCCTGGGACTGGGGTAAGGTCCATTTTGTTCACCTGAATCTTTATCCGGGAAGCGTCGGAGAGGAATATTTAAGGATCTGGCGTCGCCGGTTGAGTGGAGATGCCCGTTATCCGAAAAACAGTCTGGAATTTCTGGTGGAAGACCTGCGCCGTAACGTTGGGGGCAGCGGACGACCGGTGGTAATTTTCCAGCATTATGGTTTTGACTCCTGGAGCGAAGCCTGGTGGACCCAGAAAGAGAGAAACGCTTTTCTGCAGGCAATTCAGGGTTATAACGTGATCGCCATTTTCTGGGGGCATTCGCACGTTAACCAGTCATTTGACTGGGACAAAATCCCCACCTGGTGCTCCGGGGCTTTTAACAACGACCCGGACCCCGGGACTTTTTTAGTGGTCAATATTAAGACCGGTCGACGCACCGGTCAGCTGGCGGTGGCGGTGAGGAAACCTGGCGAATGGGTTTCTGCCAGAAAAGTTACTTTTCCGATTAAGAAGGTGCCGGCCTCTAAGTGAAATAAAGTCTTTTGTAAGAGAGTCAGGCTTCCAATCCGAAGAAGCGAACTCCTGTCAATTCTATCGAGCTGATCGGTATTTCAGAAAAGCTCCTATATGTCCATAGTGGTCGAGCTTTGAAGGCGGACTTACCTGGGTGAGCGGCAGAGACCTGTTCAGAGCCACTTCGATCATTTCGTCCACGATATCAGCAACTTCTTCCGTTTTTACCTGACAGGCGGTGCAGATTTCCTCGGTGAGAAAGAGAGAGTGGCATTCAGGGCAGACTCTTCCTGGTTTGGAGAAATTGTGGGTGATGACCAGATGCTGGACTTCGTGGGCATTCAGTTTTCTGAGGGTCTCGGGCAACCCGGAAACAGCCCTTCCGCCGCGCTCGAGCTCGGAGACTAATTTTTTCACCAGCTCCTGTTCCTCTTCTTTTTTGAGTTTTTCTTCCAGTGCCAGGCATTCTTCGAGGACGCGGGAGGTTTCTGTGCCTGGCCTGGCTTTCAGGCGGCCTTTGATCTTATTCTTTACGTATGTATGGAATAGAGGTTCAACATCAGGGTAAAACTGGTCATCGCAGCCGATGAACAGCCAGTCAAAATTGTTTGTTTTCAGAATCTCAAAAGTCCTGCGGGCAGCCTTCTTGAAATGTTCCAGCAGCAGGTTTTCGATGTGGCGTTCTATCCTTTTTGACTCATAGCCCTCAAAGCCGCCTTTTTTTACTTTTTTCGGCACCTCGCTTCTCAGGCTGTCGAGCAGTTTTATCTCTCCCATGTATATTTCATACCAGACGGCTTCCCTGCGGTTTACCAGGAAGGCGCATATCTTCTTGAATTTTTCCAGGATGGCATAAAGCGGTCTGGTGTAAAAATCGAAATCCTGGACCAGCCTGTTTCTCGGCCCATGAGGCAGTTCAAACTCCTGCCAGAAATTGATGGCGGAACAGCTAAAAATGGCCAGGCCGGGGGATTTAAAACCGTTCAGGCGGTTAGTGCAGAATTGAGAAATTTTTTCCAGGTCTTCGAGAAGCGACTTTTTCGCTTCTTTTGTAAGTTCTCTTTTTTCCAGGCCGATCCGGGCCTGGTTAACAATTCCCTTCCAGGCGGCATTGATGGCTTTAAGATTCTGTTCGCTTTTATCGGTGTTGAGATAAAAACTGGTGGCCTGCAGGGGATGAGTTTTAATCTGGGCCAACGCTTCTGCTTGAGAAGAGTTGGTAAATTTCATGGGACCTCCTTCTTAAAATTTAAAAGGACTCTTTATAAATCTAAAAGGCAGGATTTTGAAGAATATTTTTTGGGTTCCGGCCCTTGTTAAAGCCACTTATAAAAAATTAATATCGGTAGCCCTCTTTGTCAAGAGAAATATGTTTACCGATTTTCGCCGGTCTTCTCCTTTCCCCTGGATTTTTCTTTTGATTTTTTTATCTTCCGGACCCGGGGTGTCGACGGGAGCCGGATGACGGTTGTGCTTGAAATCCGGTCATGCATGGTCAGACCCTGTCTGTCCCAGAGAACCTGCCAGAAATCCGGAGAGGCGAAAAAGCCAGAACAGATGTAGCTGTGAGCCCGTTCAAAGCACTGGTACCAGCCAAGTCTCGGTTTGCCTTCGAGGTCGATGACCTTCAGCCCGAGCAGCTTTTTCCCTGGCGTCTGGCTTTTAAGGCGGGAAAAGAGCACAAAATAGAGGAGAGTAATTATGTATTCTTTTATTATTTTGTAAGTTCGATCTCCCGACCTGGCTTCTGTTCTGCTGGCGGCTTTCTGGCCAGCCTGTTCGGCGAGGGAGGCAGCCAGGAAATGACGGTATTCTTTCATGATTTCACCGGCCTTCATTGAAGAGGTTTTCCGGTATTCTTCTTCCGGAATTTTTCCCCTGAGAAGGTTAAGATATTCCGCAGGCATCTTTACAGCGGAAATCTAAAAATATATAATTATTTTGCGTTTATGAGGCTGGTTGCGGAAGTGGCGGAATTGGTAGACGCGTAAGCCTCAGGAGTTTATGGCCGAAAGGCCGTGTGGGTTCGAGTCCCACCTTCCGCACCACCCATTTTTATTTTATGCCCCGCAAAAAACAGCTGCTCCTGATCAACCCCTGGATTTGCGACTTCACCGCCTGCGATTTCTGGCTCAGGCCGCTCGGGCTGCTTTATCTGGCTTCGATAATAAGAAAATTTACGCGGTTTCAGGTATGCTTTCTAGACCTCCTGGACTGCAGTCAGCTTCCAGCCCGGTTCGATTTTCAGCCAAAAGTCAGGTTTGATGGTCGCACCTCGTTTTATAAGGAAGAAGTTTTAAAACCGCAGGTTTTGAGCCACATTCCGCGGAAATTTTCCCGCTACGGCTGGCCCGTCGCCCTGGCTGAAGAGCGTCTGAAAATCCTACCTGTTCCCGAGGCGGTGCTGGTGACCTGCACCATGACCTACTGGTATCCCGGGGTGCAGATGGTCTGTGAGCTGGTTAAAAAAGTTTTCGGCCGGGTGCCGGTTATACTTGGCGGAATTTATCCGACTCTATGTCCGGAGCATGCCCGGGAGAAATCAGGGGCCGATATGGTGATCTCAGGTCGTGGCGAGAATCAAATCCTGCCAGCGCTCGAACAAATCTGCGGCTCCGGAATCATTTACCCTGAAGCTCGCGGATGGTGCTTCCCTTCACTGGATTCGCTTCCCTCCCCCGCTTACGACCTCTATCAGGACAGACGAGTGGTCTGTTTTCTTACTTCGCGCGGCTGTCCTTTTGACTGCAGCTATTGTGCCAGCAGGCTGCTTAATCCGCGTTTCGAGCAGAGAGAACCTGAAAAAGTGGTGGAAGAAATCCTGCAGTTAAAAAAGCTCGGGGTCCGGCATATAGCTTTTTATGACGACGCTCTGCTCATCAACAAAGAAAATCACTTGAAGAAGATACTGGAAAGAATCATTTCGCTCGGCCTGGATTTCAATTTTCATGCACCGAACGGAATTTCGCCCGGGTCGATAGACCGGGAAACAGCGTTTCTGATGAAAAAGGCTGGCTTTGTTTCCATCTTTCTCAGCCTGGAGACAGCGGACCCTGAATGGCTGGAGAAGACCGGTCCGAAGGTCGACCCGGCTGATCTGGAAAAAGCACTTAATCTTCTGGAGGAGGCCGGGTACAGAAGGCAGGAAATTTCGGTTTACATTCTCGTCGGCCATCCGCTGCAGACGGCCGCGCAGGTTATCGAAAGCATCAGGCTGGTAAAAAAACTCGGTGCTCGCCCGCGCCTGGCTTATTTTTCGCCGGTTCCGGGGACGCGGGACTGGAAGAAGCTGGTGGACTCGGGAAAACTTCGACCTGATGCTGATCCTCTCCTTCACAACAAACTGGTTTTTGCTTATTCCTGGGGCCAGATTACTCCCGAAGACCTGGAGAAGATCAAAATCGAATGCCGGCAGGGTTGATTTTAGTTGATTTTTTTGTTTGCCAGGCCTAACTTATATAAAAAGGAGCAAAATTAGATGCGCCCTAAATTTTTCTTGTGGATAATTATGCTGTCTGCGGTCACCGTCATGATTTCTTCTTCCTGCCAGATGGCCAGACTCGAGAGCAAGCTCAAACCTGCTGACCAGGACTGGCTATCGGAGGTTCGCTACATAATCACTCCGGAAGAGCGTAAAATCTTTCTCGAATTGCCGGAACCGGAACGGGATAAGTTTAAGGAAGAGTTCTGGGCACGGAGGGATCCAGAGCCAGAAACTGAGGTTAACGAATTTAAGGAAGAATATTACCGAAGAAAAAAACAGGCCAACCAGATGTTTCTCGGGGAGGGCCGTCCGGGCTGGCTCACCGACCGGGGAAGAATTTACATCCTGTTCGGCCCGCCCACCGAACGCCATACTTTTCCGATGGAAGCCGCTGGCCGCTGCCGCGAGGTCTGGTACTACGGGAATTTCCCGGTAATTTTTATCGACGAACACTGCTCGGGAAATTACATTCTTGCGGCCATCAATCTCGAACATCTTCAGGACCTCAACCTGGCTCAGGGATATTTTCAGCGCTCAAACATTCAGGAAAAAAGCTTTTTTGATTACGACCTGAAACCGATTAGGGTTCAGAGAGCAAAAGACAGCCTGAGCATTCTCCTTCAATTCAGCATGAAGTATGAGGACATCTGGTTTGAAACCAGAGATGATGCCAGTCTGGAAACCCAGCTGGATTTGACCATCGAAATAAAGGACAGTACCGGAAGGGAAATCTGGAGCGGCGGTGAGACTTTTGAACTGGCTTTCAAGGATGAGGATGAGCTGAAAAAGAACAGAGACATGAAATACACCAGGAACATCGAAATCAACCTTCCTGACAGCCGTTTCGCGCTGCCTCCGGCGGGCAAATATTTTCTTTATTCAACCGTGAAGCAGAGAGTCGGCGGGAAGGAGCTCAAGAAAGTCAGGGAAATAAAGTTGTGACACAATCATCCCTTCGTTCTGTTCAGATGAAAAAGCGCCTGAAAAATAGCTGAGCTGAGCCGCAAATCGCAAATCAGAATTTCAGAGTAAGGGTCAATTGACCGGTTCTTGTGCCGAAAAGAGCCAGGATCTTCTGGTATGAAGGGTTGAAAATCCTGAGGCCGTTTGAACTTCCTTCAGCTTCCGGGTACCAGTAACCGTTGTCATTCAAATCGCGCAGGGCGTATTTTTTGCCGAGCACATTCAGGACATCGATGGAGACGTTGAGTCTGGTGGTGTCTCCGAGCTTGAAATTTCTCTCGAGCCTGAGGTCCAGGCTGTGGAAAGCAGGCCATCTTCTCGAGCCCGGCTCTTCCAGGTAAACCGTGGCCGGAATGTTGAGCGCCTGGTGGCTCTCCAGCCAGCTTGCAGGCGGAACAACTGTTACGGTTCTTGCCCAGGGTCTGCCGCTCAGGTACTGGAAGAAGGCGCTGAGATAAAAATCCCGCGGCAGATGATATGTGCCCATTGCCTTAATAATCCAGGGACGATCCAGGTCAAGACAGCTGTTCTCGGTCAGGTTAACCAGCGAGTTGGGAGAATTTGCCAGCTGGCTCAGGACCGCTCCCGCACCGAGTCCGGCATTGCCCCTCGCCCGGCTGTAAGTGGCAGAAGCCATAAACTGCCATCTTGCGTCCATCTTTTTTTTGAGAACCAGCTGAAAACCGGAGTATTTTTGTTTCAGCTGGCTGACGTTGGAGAGCCGCGTGAAGAAAGCCGGGGATTCCGCTGATGGATAGTAAACGGTTACCGGAACATTTCCATAACCGCTTCCGCCCGGGACCACTGTCTCGAATGGGATCCAGAGTCCTGGCACCTGATCTGTCCGGTACCATTCGCGGTCGCTGTCGGGATCATAGAGAACATCTTCGATAATTCTTGTTCTTGATCTTGAAATATAAGAAAAGCTGAGGGTGAAGATGTCGCTTAATTGCTGCTCCAGAGTGGCTGTCCATTCGCCGGTAACCGGAGCCTTAAGCTTCGGGGCTATTCTTTTCCTGAAATAATCATTCAGATGAACACGGTAATCTTCCTCAACCGGCCTGTAGGTGTCGTCGACATCCGCCTTTCCGTTCTGATTTTCGTCATACCAGTAGAAGTTGTGCGCTCCGTTGATCAGGGCCGGGGAAAAGGCCATCAGATATCCGATAGAGAGTTCGTCCTGGTAACGACCGAAGGTTCCTTTGAGCAGGGTCTTCCCTCGACCGAAGATGTCCAGCACCAGACCGAGTCGGGGCGACAGATGATGCCAGATGATCATATTATCCCAGGAGGGATAGGTGATCGCGCTGTAAGGATTAATTCCGTAAACAGGCACGATGACGGCCTCGGCTGCATAGAAAGCAATACTGTTTCCGCTGATACCCTTGTACACCGCGGCCAGTCCAGCCTGGATTCTTTCGAACCTGAATCCGAGCGAGAAATTGAGTCTTTTCCCCAGGTTGAAGGTGTCGTTTAAGTAAAAGGACAATCGATGAAGACTTCCTCTCACCAGCAGTCCGTCTCTGGCGGCAGAGGCGAGGTAAAATCCAACCAGGCCCTTGCCCACCAGATTGCCAGTTTCGGGAGAGATCCCGGTTCCGAAATAATAAGGATTTCCGTTGAGGTAATAATGTATAAGATTATCAGTTTTCCAGACGGAATCTTCAGCCCTGTTGCTCTGGTATTCTGCTCCTGCCACCAGCTCATGAACTCCGCCTGGCAAACTCTGAAATCTGGTGCCAGAAACACCTATTCTGACCACCTCTCCTAGCTGGTCGCGATTAAAAGGTCCGCTGCCCCAGGCATATCCGCTGATCAGATCAAGGTAGCGGGGATGATCGACTGCTTTTTCATCAAGGCGCCGGGGAAGTCTCTCACGATTATAAAAAAGAAACATGTTGATCCGGGTGTTCTTCTCAAGCTGATAACTTCCACTTCCGCTGAACAGGAAGAAACTGTGACCGGGAATGCTCAGGGTGGCCACCCGGGGATTGAAAGGAGAAATAAAATCAGGGTCGACGGTCTGATTGTTTTTGTTGAAGCTCAGAATTACCGAGGCATTGATTTCAGCTGTCACCTGGGAAGTTAACCGGAACAGAGACGTGAAATCCTTAGCCTTCCAGTTGTACATCGGATAGGGAATGTTATTCGGGTCTCTCCAGGGTGAGAAAGGAGTTGGCTTTAACCTCTGGTTGTACCTGATGCTGGTAAAGTACCAGACGCGGTCAGGCAGGACCGAGCCTTCAAGGTTAAGGGCGACATCCAGGTGGTAGGTGTCTTTGACCACCGGAGGGTTGTTCATCTCGTTCAGCTCTTCCTGACTCCAGAGATTCTCGCCGAGCTTGCCGTCGGCGCCGATAAACTGCAGCTGTCCGGCGAATTTATTCTGTCCGATCCCCGGAATAAGTTTGAGGTAACCGCCGCTGGCGGCAAAATTTGCCGGTGGGTTGCCGGCCGCCACTATTTCCACTTCTTCGATCCAGTCGGGATTCAGGTGGCTGGCCGGAATTCTGTTCATCGGATGGTTGATCTCATTTCCGTGCAGAAGTATCGTCGTGGAAGCTACCGGTGTTCCGTTTACTGAGATGTTCAGGTTGCGGGGCGGATTTTCAGGGCTGGCTCCTGGAATCAGCTGCAGCAGGCCCTCCAGGTCTTTCGTTCTGGGAATTCTCTCGAGAATCTCTCTATCAATAACGTAGGATATTCCAGGATTTTCTCTGTCGAGGGCCGGAAGCGGATGGAGGAGAACTCTTTCTTCTTCTGTTTCTTCAGCTTTCTCCAGTTTTATCGGCAGATCGAGAGTTTTGCCTGTTTCTACCCGGATTCCGCTGATGATGGCTGTATGAAACCCCGGCGTCTCCACCGCCAGGCGGTAGGTGCCTGCGGGCAGGTCCGGAAAATGGTAATAGCCGTTCTTTCCGGTTAGATAATAACGTATACCTACCATCGCTGGCGAGGAAAGGTAAACATAAGCGCCCTTTATCGGATGGCCTTCGCTGTCGGTTATTCTGCCTTTTATCGAACCTTCCAGCTTAACCGTGGCCTTAAGACTAACAGGCCTCAGGGATGCTATTAGCAGCAGACATAGAATGATCAGAAATGAGGTAATTCTGTGGTTAAATCTTTTTCTGCCCACCTGGTCCTCCTTTACAACCTGGGGCTGAAATCAGCTGAACTTTTTTTTCAGGTAAATTCGAGGTCTTCTGACCCGAAAATAAGAATAACATTATATCTTTTTTAGCCTTATTTGTATCAAATTATTAAAACTTTTGGAAGATGAGAAAAGTTACCCGATTTCAGCCCGCTTTTCCCGATTCCAGCTGATGCCGGGCCCAGGCAGCCGCTCCCATCAGCCCGGCATCGTTGCCGAGCCGGGCTTTTTGAATCTGGCAGAGAGCAAAGGAGGGCCCTATCGACCTTCTTCTGGCTTCAGCTATGGCTGGATTCAGGAGCAGACGCCCGGCTTTCATCACGCCGCCGCCGATGATGATTTTCTCCGGGTTAAGGAAGTTTATGACCGTTCCCAGGGCAATTCCCAGAAAGTAGCCGCATCTTTCAAAACTTTTCCGGGCAGCTTCATCACCGGCTCGCGCTCTGTGATAAATGTCCTTCGCGGTCAGATTCTCATCTTTTCCGGAAAAATTGAGGTAATTACGCACAAGAGCCGGCGCCGAAACTTCCGTTTCCAGACAGCCGACGTTGCCACAGCCGCATTTAAGTCCTTCCGGGTTAACGGTGATATGTCCGAGCTCGCCGGCAAAACCGCCTTTCCCCTCCCATAATTCTCCTTTGAGGATTATCCCGGAGCCGAGACCGGTGCCGACCGTGAGGAACACCAGACTGTGG
>JASEFX010000023.1 GCA_030018265.1 Candidatus Saccharicenans sp. | reverse complement strand
GGCCGGGAGGGACTGCAGACTCTCCAACAGTTTTTTGTCCTGAAATATGTTTCCGCTCACATAAAGTTTTTCAGCCAGCTCAGCCGCCTTCTGCCCGCTCTCTCCGGCAGAAGCCGGATTCAGAGCCCAGTCAGCGGCCATGGTCATGCCGGCTAAAAAGAGATGGATCAAAGCGCTGCCGTCAGCGGTTCTCATTTCCACTGTCTGACGTCCTTCAGTCGATTCCTTCCACTGCTTCTCTTCCGGATTAACCACGGCGGCCAGATTTCTGGCTCTGGTCCAGCCGAGGGGAACTCTGATCATCGCGCTGCGGTTAAGGTCGCTCCAGCAGATTCTGGTCGGAGCTTCATGATGCGGCACCAGCCGGAAATAGGAGGAAGCAACCGTGTTGCCGAAAGCGGTCAGAGAATCAGCATAATAACAGAGACCTCCGATCAGCAACCTGGCTTCGCGGCTGAGATTGCCGTCAGCACCGGTCATTATGTTTTTGCCGTCTTTCCTGAGTTCCAGGTGAAAGTGAAGCCCGTTGCCGGCCACGCCTTCTTCCAGTTTCGGCACAAAGGTGGCCACCATGCGGTGTCTGTAAGCCACGTTTCTGATTATCCAGCGAGCCAGCACCAGATGCTCGGCGCAGGACTCCACCGCCTCCGGCAGAAATTCGATTTCCACCTGCTCGGCGGATTTTCCGGCGATCTCTTCCACCTCGCTTTCAATCCTCTCTATGTACCCGACCTCACTGTGGGCGTACTTCACCGCTCCTGAAAGCTGGGCAATCAACCTGACCATTTCATCCAGAACCGGTCCCGTCTTGAAAAAAGGAGATGAGCTGTGATAGCCGCGCTGTCTCTCTGCCGGATACAAGTTCGGTTGTTCGCTGATCAGGAAAAATTCCAGCTCACCCAGAGCTCTAAGTTCCAGCCCGGTATGTTCCTTGAACAACTGATGCGCTCTGAGAAGAATGTTATCGAAGGTAAAGGGAACCGGCAGCCCGTCTCTATCGAGATAACGGCAGATGAAATCAAGACTTTTTTCATCGAACGGGTTGAGAAAAGCTGTCCGGTAAACCGGGACGACGTAGAGGTCAGAAAGCCCCATATCCACCAGTCCCCTGTACAGAGAGGAACCGTCAACTCTTTCCCCTTCTGTCAATATGGTTTCAACCTGAAAGGAATCCATGACCGGGATTTTGAGCTCTTTTAACCGGCCATCTAGACCGAAATAATGAAAGGTTATTTTTTCGATACCTCTTTCTTCTATTACCCTGATAAAGTCAGCCCGACGGAAATCCCGGGGATCTTTGTCCAGGATCGAGGCCAGAGGACTGAAGAGAGCCAGACCTTTTTTTGCTGTCATTCTTTCCTTCCTGTATATTTTTTTTGCCGATAAAAATGCCGGCCGTTTCGGCCGGGAAAAGTATTTTAAGCTAAATCTATAATTTCAGGCAAGCGCTATTTCAGCCGCTTTATGGTCTTCCATCGCGCTGCGGAAAAGACATGGCCAGAGGCCGATTCAAAAGACAGAAGGCTCAATACAGCAGATAAGGTTTTCTCAGCCGCTCAAACTCTTCCAGCTGTAGCTGCAGTTCCCTGACAATTTCGGCCGGTGATTTCCCGGCTTCCAGGTCCTGGCGGACGCGGGAATTGCCCATAATCCGATCGAAATAATCTGGATAAAAAGCGAATTTCTCCGGATACATATTTCTGATGGTAGCGATTATCCACAGGCTGGTGAGAAACGGGTGAAAACTCTGACGGTCAGTCACGTGCAGCTGGCAGCCGCCGCAGAGCTGACCCTGATATTTGGAGAAATAGGGTGTAAACCAGGCTTCGCGGAATCTGACGCCGGGAAGCTCGAGGGCGTTCAGCCGGGCGCTTAACTCATTGCCGTCAATCCAGGGAGCACCGAACAGCTCAAACGGCCTGGTGGTGCCGCGTCCCTCCGATACGTTGGTGCCTTCCAGGTAGACCTGACCGGGATAAACCACCGCTGTCTCCAGCGTGGGCATATTGGGCGAAGGCATCACCCAGGGCAGGCCGGTTTGATCGAACCACATATCCCTCCTCCAGCCTTCCATCGGCACCACCGTAAGTCTGGCCTTTTTCTTCAGAAAAAGTTCGTTGAACAGAATGGCCAGCTCGCCAACGGTCAGGCCATGCCGCTGGGGAATCGGATACAGACCGACAAACGAGCTGAATTCCGGATACTGCAGCACGGTTCCTTCGATAATTGTCCCCGTGATCGGATTCGGCCGGTCAAGAACTATGAACTCTATACCCTGTTCAGCGCAGGCTTCCATCGCGTAGGCCATGGTGGCGATGTAGGTGTAAACCCTGGTCCCCACATCCTGGATGTCAAAAATCATGACTTCCACATTCTCGATCATGCCCTTTTCGGGAATTTTACCGGTTTCCTGAATATCAAACGACCTCATGTACTCGTCAATGTTTTTCAGCATCCCGGGCGCCGGCCGGAATGATTGACCGTAAAGGCTGAACACCGGAAGCTGGAATTTCTCGTCAAAATAAAAAGGAACGTATTCGCCCGCCTGAGCGTTACCCCTCACTCCGTGCTCGGGGCCGTAAAGAGCTACCAGATGAACTTCAGGATTTTCCTTGAGCAACCAGGCTGTGGAACGCAGGTTCCGGTCAACTCCGGAAGGATTGGTAATCAGCCCGACCCTCTTTCCGCGCACCAGGTCAAGTTTCTTCTCAAGGAAAACCTCCACGCCGGGCCGAACTGCGGGCATCCCTGACTCCGCTGACGCCGTCTGATTTTTAGTTTCTTCCAGCCGGCAGGAAATCACCAGAAGAAAAAAAGTCGATAGAATGGCGAAGGCCACCAGCCGGCATTTAATCCGGATTGTTTTCCTGAGAAACAGTTTTAACAGCGTCATAATTTTTTCTCCATTTAGCTTTTTTGTCAGCAATTAAAAATTATAATCTCCGGAGGAAAATATAGAAAGAAAAAATTTCCAGCGAGCCAGTCTGACCTGACCTGGCCGCTCAAAATCATCCAGAAATTAGGTCATCAGGTTGATCTCCGCCAAAGAAGGGATCTTCTTAAAGAAAAATTAACTCTCCGGCTGCCAGGAATTGCCGGCGAAGATAATCCGAATCAGCCGTCTGGTTTCATCCCTTTCAAAGGAATGCGGGTTTTTTCATAATCGCGGTTGTGAGAAGTTTTAACTTCTTGATATAAGGAACAGCGGGGAATAAAATCAGAATTAAGAATGATTAAATTTAAACATAAAAACCAGAGGTTTGAGATGAAAAAAATAAACGTCCTGAGTCTCCTGTTAATATTGACCTTCGCCGCCTGCCTGCTGTTTCCTGCCTGCAGTCGGGAGGAGCATTTCATAAAAGACCCGGCCTACAGAAAACTGGTTCATCGCCAGTTTCTCAAAAGAGCTGAACTTGCCCGCGGACGACAGCAGGAACTTTTCTCCGTGATGAACGGACTCAAAACCGAAGAAAGGGAAGCGCTGGAGTTTCTTTACGCTTTTATGCCTCTCAGCGACCTGGCCAATCTCGACGGAAATTATTTTCTGCAGCAGGTCAGAACAGCGCTCGAAGCCAGGAGCTATTTTCCCTGGGGAAAATCCATCCCGGATGAAATCTTCCGACACTTCGTTCTCCCCTATCGCGTGAACAACGAAAATCCAGACCTGGCCCGGCAGGTATTCATTGAAGAGCTGAAAAACAGAATCAAGGATCTGGATATGTACCGGGCGGCTTTAGAAGTCAACCACTGGTGTCACGAGAAAGTAACCTACCGGCCGACCGATGAACGAACCTCGGCTCCGCTGGCCACGGTCAGGACTGCCTTCGGCCGCTGCGGCGAGGAATCGACCTTTACCGTGGCCGCTCTCCGGGCTGTCTCCATTCCCGCCCGTCAGGTGTACACACCGCGCTGGGCTCACACCGATGACAACCATGCCTGGGTTGAAGTCTGGGTCAACGGCCGCTGGTATTACCTCGGCGCCTGCGAACCTGAACCCGAGCTCAATATGGGATGGTTCACTGGCCCGGCTAAAAGAGCGATGATGGTCCACACGACCGTCTTCGGTCAGTACTCCGGCCCGGAAGAAGTCCTGGAGCGGACAGAACTTTACACCAGAATAAATCAGCTTCCGATGTACGCCCCGACCGCCAGGCTGCTGGTGGAAGTTTATGATACTTCTGGAAGGCCGGTTCCGGAAGCCACGGTAGAGTTCTGTCTTTACAACTATGCGGAATTCTACCCGATAGCGGTCAAACTAACCGATAAAAAAGGTCAGGCTTCGTTGATCACCGGCTATGGCGACCTCATGGTCATTGCCCGCAAGAATGGACTTGTCGCCCGGGAAAAGGTTTCGGCCGGAAAAAATGACCATATAAAATTAACCCTCAGCGAACCCGACCTAACAGAAAGAGAAGAAGACCTAGATATAATTCCCCCGGCGGAACGCCCGGTTGAGCCGCCGGATCCGGTGAAAGAGGAGGAAAATAAAAGAAGGTTAAGACTTGAAGACATCAAAAGAGCAGCTTACGAATCCACTTTCATCAGACCGGAAATTGCCGCCATCTTCGCCCGGGAAAAAGGACTGCCTGAAGAACCTGTGTGGAAATATCTCGAGCTCAGCCGCGGCAACTGGCCGGAAATCCTCGATTATCTCTACCAGCTCAAACCCGAAGAATTTCAGGAAGGTCTCGCTCTGCTCGGAGCGATCACCGAAAAAGACCTGCGTGACACCCCGGCCAGCACCCTTCTCCATCACCTGCGTGAAAGCCAGCCGCGTCCGGCTGAAATGGATGAAGAAACTTACATCAGGTATGTTCTCTCTCCTCGCATCGGTCGCGAACTTCTGAGCCCCTGGCGGCGGTATCTGCAGGAGAAATTCCCCGAAAATCTCAAAAAGGAATTCATAACCGACCCTGAAAAAATTGCCGGCTGGATAAAAAACAACATCATGCTTGACAGCACCAACTATTACGGCGTGCCGCTGCTGCCACAAGGAATGGTCGAGCTCGGACGCGGTGATGTTTATTCGATGAAAATACTTTTTGTGGCGATGGCCAGGTCGCTGGGCATTCCCGCCCGGCTTGACCGGGCTACCGGCCGGCCCTGTTATCTGAAAAACGGCGACTGGAAAGAAATATACTTCGGCCAGGAAAAACCCGAAAGCGGAACGGATGAAAAGTCGACGCTGATTATCGATTATGAATCGGCTCCGGGACTGCCGCAGCCGTCTTATTACAGTCATTCCACCCTGGCTCAATTCAGCCAGGGGTGGTACCGCACTCTGGACTACGAGAACGACCCGGCCGTTAAATCTTTTCCCTTCACCCTCCGCGTTGACCCGGGACATTATCTTTTGATAAGCGGCAACCGTCAGCCGGACGGCAGTGTTCTCTGCCGGCTGAAGTTCTTTGACGTTCTACCTGGAAGAGAAAACAGGGTGAAATTTACGCTGAGGACCGGATTCCAGGAACCGGAAGTTATCGGCTACTTCGACCCGGAAGTTGAAGTTTTTGACTTAAAAGACCAACTCCCGGTTACTCTTTCCAGCTTTCTTAAAGGAAGTTACATCCTACTGTTGATAGAACCTTACCGGGAACCGACGAAGCATCTTATGGAGGAGCTGCAATCGCTGGCTCATCATTTTTCTTCCTGGTCCGGACAGCTGGCGATTGTGGTCGCACGGGACACTCTGCCTCCCGGTTTCGGAGCTGAAGCCTACCGGCAACTGCCCGCAACTGTTCGATTACTTTACGACCGCGGAAATCATTTGCGGGAATCGTTTCCCAGGACTTTTAACAGACAGAGTTTTTCCCTGCCGCTGGCTGTGGCCTGCCGCCAGGGAAATCAGGTCATCTTCTTTTCTGAGGGTTACCGGATTGGCACAGGAGATCAGCTGGTAAGAACTCTTATCTGGCTCAAATAAAAATGGACACCATGAATAGCTTTAGGGTGAACCGGACAGCCGATGAAAAATAATTTGAACATCGACTTCCTCCAGAAATTTTTGCCTGAAAGGCTCTCCGGCTCTCTTCCAGGATTGAACGCACAATTGAAACTCAGTCCGCTCCCGCCTCCATCGTCACTGACCTGGCTGGATGCCCGGGGAAGATGCCTGAAAGCGGCGGTGCTGATTCTGATTTACCCCAGAGATTCTCAACCCCATATCGTTTTTATTCTCAGAACCAGCCTGGGCAACCACCACCAGAACCAGATTTCCTTTCCGGGAGGCGGGTTGAAAGAGGGTGAAAGTTTTGTCGAGGCTGCCCTGCGAGAGGCCAGAGAAGAAATCGGACTGGAAGAAGAACAGCTGAAGATTGCCGGTTTGCTCACTCCGCTCTATGTCGAACGCAGCAATTATTGCATTCACCCGGTGGTGGCTATCACCAGCCGCGAAATCAATTTTAAGCCCTGTCAGCTGGAAGTGGCGGAAATCATCGAGGTCCCGCTGTCACACCTTCTTGACCGAAAGAATCTCAAGCAGGAATACTGGACTCTACGTGGTCAGAAATTTCTGGTTCCCTTCTATGAGTTCGGTCAGCACAAAATCTGGGGAGCGACGGCCATGATTCTAAGCGAGCTGCTGGAAATAATCAGCAGGACGGAGGACCTGACAGAAAAAGTGTAACCCGCGGTTTCCCGGTCAACGTAAAACTCGCTTTTTTAGGGAGCCGGGCAATAGATATCTTCAAACAGCGCTCGCCGGACGATATTCAATAAATTATAAACGGGAGGGTAAAATGCCACTGATAGAAATTCATCTTTTAGAAGGACGGAGCAAGGAGCAGAAAAAAGCCCTGCTGGAGGCGGTAACCCGGGCGGTGCAGGAGTCAATTCAGGCTCCTCTGGAAACCATAAGAGTGTGGATTCAGGAAATTCCTCTGGATGAATTCATAACGGCCGGAGTTCTGGCTTCTGAAAAATACGGCAAAAAGCCCGAAAAATAAAACGGGGAGGGGAATTTTGCCTCCCCTCCCCGCTCGCTGAACGTAGCGGAAGCGTTCGTTTCCGGCTTTAATAGTTAAGATAAAATGTCAGAGCGAAGGTTCGCGGCGGCGCATAGGAAATGGGGTTCATAAATGTCGGCTGATCGCCTCTGACGTCGATCCTCAGAACTGTCTGAGTGTTGAAGACATTCATCATCCTGGCTTCAACCACCGCCCTCAACCTTCCGAGTGGAACCTCATATGAAATCTGCATATCGGTGTTGACCCAGGTTTTCAGCCGGTGGCTTCCAGCAGGTTCCAGGTAACGGTAGTAGTTGCCGTAATAATCAAGCCCTCTCTTTTCCCACGGAGCTCCGCTCTGAAGCCTGAAATAGCCTCCAAAATAGAATCTCTTCAGGAACTGCCAGGTACCGAAAACCTTCAGGATATGAGTCCGGTCTCCAGAGAGAATACCCTTGCGGTTCGCATCTCTCAGATACAACCCCGGAGCATCTTCAAGATATGATGAGGCGTAAAACAGAGCGGTTCCGGGAGCGTAATCCAGATCCCAGTTGCCGCTCATCCGGCTGAGCGTGTACATAACATTCAGCGACCACCTGTCGGAATATTGCTTCTTCACCTCAACGCTCAGGGCTTTATAAATTCTCTGGGCTCTGGAAACGAAGAACGGGGTGAATCCGGTTTGCGGGATTTTTGCCTGAATGTCAGGAGGCAGGAATTCCCAGGAATAAAGCTGACCGTTCAGATTATCGTAAATATAGCTCGAAGGGGAAGTCTCGCGATTTCTCGTGGGGAAATCCTCGATGACATTTCTTACGTAGCGGTACTGACCCCAGATGTCTATGCTCCAGTGTCTGGCGATCGGCCGGCTGTAACCAGCCACCACTTCGTCGGTGTATGTCGGCTTGACGTCGGGATGAATGATTTTTCCGGTTTCGTTGGCCTGAACCACGTCCGCCAGTCGGGTCCCATCAGCGGCAGAAAAATACGTATCCGTGCGGTAGATACGAACAGGAGCAGCCGCTCTCGACAGTGAACGGTTGTCCATGTTGTTGTACCGCCCGAAGGTGGCATAGAGTTTATCCCCTACTTTCGGGTTTAGAACATAGGTAAAGCCAACCCGCGGTTGAATTTCTCTGTCAAAGTTGAACACCAGGAACCTTATCTTCTGATCTGTTTTCACGCTGAATTCGTCGCGATTAAGAAGAACGCCCAGGGACAGAGTGAGCTGTTCGCCGATGGTGATGTTATCCTGAACAAAAATTCCGTAGGTGCGGCCGCGGGAATCCTGAGCTGGTTGCTCGGTGTAGTACCGGCACCTGAAAGCCGGCTGACCGGCATAGGTGGTCAGAATTATGCTTCCCCAGCCGTTGGCCAGCCTCCTCAGGTATTCGCCGCCGTCATCATAACTGAAACCGGCTTTTATCACGTGTGAATGTCTGGCGAAATCTAAATATTTGGTGAAGACCACCTTAAACTCATCCCGGAAGAAATTCTGAGTATTGTATTCAGAAGCAGCTCCGATGTACTGTCCGGTGGTGGTGGCAGGAGGAAAGACATATCCGGATGCTGTCCGGAAATATCCCATCCTTTCTGGATGCTGGTAATCAAAAGGAAGCGGCAGATATCCGAGCTCGGTAATCGGCACGCTATCGTGGTTTTCGTTCACGTGGTCGTACTTGACTTCAAGGAGGGTCGATTGAGTTATCGTCCAGACCCAGGAAGCATAAATTATTCTCGAAAGGCCGTTAGCGTTCACGGCGACGCTGGGAGCATCATTCACTCCGATGCCGGAATTCCTGTTGACATAATCATTGTTTCTGAAGCTTACAGAAAACAGATGTGCTCTCCAGGGATTCGCCGTGAGTTTCACAAAGAATTCATTGCCGGTGCTCTTGGCGTCCGGCACCGGTCCAAGATTGTTAATGCGGCCGGTGGTCCTGGAATAAGGCAGGTTGGCAGAGACATACCACCACAGCCGGTTTTTAAGAACCGGTCCACCCAGGCCGATAGATGGAGTGTATCTATCGTACTTGGTCACCAGATTCGGATCCTTGCTTTTCCAGGTGAACTCCGAGGGTTCGAAAACGAAACGGAAAGTGCCGCTGATTTCATTCGAGCCGGACCTGGTTATGGCGTTGGTGACCATCCCGGCTGCCCGACCGAATTCAGCGCTGATCCCGCCCCTTTTAATATTCACTTCCTGAATGTCCATCTCGGAAAAATTAGAGCCGAGATAACCGAAGAAGGGGTTCGTTATGTTGGAACCATCGTAAAGATAAACATTATCCTGCTTGTTTCCTCCGGCCTGAGGAGCGAAATCGCGGTTGTCAGCCACGCCCGGAGCCAGCTGGAAAAGCGAAGCGTAAGAGCGTCCGAGCGGCAGCTTCTGGACAACTTCGGATACCCAGTTGGAGGAAATTTCTGTTGACTTGATGTCAACCATCGGGGTGGCGGCCACCACTGTCACCTCTTCGGTAATTTTTCCCATCGGCTGGAGAACAGCGTTGACGAAGGTCTGGCGGTCGATGGACACCACCACTTCCGCTGTGAAGTCGATGTACTCAGGATGAGTTACCACCAGGGTGTATTTTCCCGGCGGCAGGGCCTGGAACAGGAAGTTTCCGTCCCTGCCGGTGATAAATTCCCGGCCGAGCGGCAACGGCTTGCCCGAAATGATTACCGTGGCTTCTTCAATTACCTGGCCGTCCGGGTTTTTAACCACCCCGCGGACAGATCCTCTTTCCTGAGCCACGGTGAGTGAGGCAAGCAATACCAGAAGAACAGAAAGCCATAAAAAATTTTTTAATATTTTAGGCATATCACCCTCCTTTCCTCATTTCCATATTCCATCCTGTTTGTTATTTTCTATTACCAATTACCTCTTTTGTCAAGAAAAAGGAATGATTTTATTAGGAAAAAGGACCGGAAGAAATACGGCAATAAGAACTTTTTTAAAGTTTCCTTTTCTGGCAGGTAAAACAGTCAGAATTTACTGAGCAAAAGCAGGCCTGGCTGAAATCTCTGCTGATTATTTTAATTCAAAACGTAACATATTTTTTCATCGAAATTAAGAATAAAAAGGCTTCTCCCCTCACGGGGAGAAGCCCTGAGTTATTTCATTCTTCTGGCAGAGCTTAGAAGGAGAATTTGAAGCCTGCCCGGGCTGACCAGGTTCCGAATCTGGTTGACCACTGACCGAAAGCCGGATGCGGATTGCCCATAGTGTTGGACCATTCGCGGTAATTAGCAGCCAGATTCCCGTTCAGTATATCTTCATCATCCACCCAGATGGAGTTCCTGTTCAGGTCCGTAATCTTGCTCTGAATGGTTTTAGTGTTAAAGACATTGTTTACCTGGAGGTTAACTGCCACCGAATATTTCTGAGCGAACCTGAAGGTATATTCCATAAAAACATCAGCCCAGACGGTGAACGGCAGGCGGCCAAGGTCAGCTCTGTTTTCCGGATAAATGTAGCGGTTATTCATATATAACCTTGTGGTCAGTGGCAAGCCGCTCCGTCCGTAAGCAGTTACACCGATGGTCAACCCGAACGGAAACACGTAAGAACCATAGGCTTTGATGTAATGGGTGCGGTCGTGAGGCAGTGGACCTTTCAGGACATTACCGTAGGCATCGTAAGCCAGGAACCAGTCATCATAATAAAGCGTGACGTTGGGCGCGTTGCGGCCGTCCTCATCCGCGCTGCTCAGTCCGGAATAGTTGCCCTGAACCCGGCTCAGCGTGTAATTGATTCCGCCCTGCCAGTTATTACTGAATCTCTTTTCCAGAGAAAGATTTAGAGCGTAATAATCTCTCCTGGCTTTGGGGCATGGCCAGTACTCATCAGCAAACTTACCTCCCCTGGAAACTGGCAGCGAATAGCCGTATCCAGGATTGCAGATGTAGAAGATTTCCTGCAGTGTATCGCCAACCCATTCGAGAGCACCGACATCCTCAATCGTCCGGATCAGGTGTTTATGAACGAGTCTCAGCGAGAGGGAGAGATCTTCCATCAATTTTTTCTCGGCTCCCAGTGAGATCTCGCTCTGGGCTGCCGGTTTCAGTGCCGGGTCCACCCGGTCGAAAGAAGGTGGCAGATAATCCAGCGTGCCGGTATAGGTGTTGTTGTACTCCTGACTGGCTCTGTCATCAAGCAACCCGCTGGCCGCTATTTTCGTCCAGTCAGGATCCTTCAGCGCGTAAAAATCGCGTTTGTGTTTCCAGCCTCCGAAGCTCAGGACGGCAATGTAGAGCTTCATCACGTCGTAATAAATGCCGTAGCTACCGAAAATCTTCAGGCTGGAATCTCCGAAAACATCATAGACGACACCAATTCTCGGAGCTATTTTGTCGGTAAAGGTGAAATTGACCGGTTTCTTGATATGAGCGTAAATCGGGTCGTCAGTGAATGATGGAATGTATTCGCTCTCAGCCCTGACACCAAAATTAACGGTAAAACGATCTTTGACCGTCCAGGAATCCTGCAGGTAAATCGCCCAGTTGTTGCTTCTGGCGTTCCAGACGCCACCATAAGGCGAGGTCCAGCCGCTTCTGATGTAATAGTAACCGTAACGACCATAATAGGGGCTATCGGGAGGTGCGCCAACGCCAACCGGAAAACCAAGCGCGTATGAAGTCCTGTTCCAGAATAGATACACTCTCGGATAAGGCGAATAATCCAGAACATCTTCGTGCAACTGGATAAACTGAAGCCCGGCTTTCCAGGCATGCTCTCCGGCCATCGTCAGGTAGTAGGTGAAGTCCAGGTTGGCGCTGATCTTTTCGTACAGCCTTTTCCTTGTCTCCATAAATATGCTGGAATCCGTCCAGTAAGCATAATGGAGAAGTTCCGGATGAGCCTGGAAAAAAGGATCATTCTGAAAAACATAATTGGAAGTGTAGAAATAATAAGTGGTATGAGCCGGCGGTTTAATCTGCTGGTTAGTGGTATTCTGCCGGTGCCAGCCACCCCTGAGACTTACCAGGAAATTATTGCTGGTGGAATAATCAGCCATGAATGAAGTGGAATAATCCGGATAATCATAACCTTCTTTGTACCATTCATAAGAGGCAGAAGACGTGCCGCCGATGCTCGGTATGGCTCCCCTGTATTTATAAAAGTTGTTGACAAAACTGGCAGAAAGTCTGAGCCCCTTTACCGGCGCAGCGGTTAACTTAAAAGAACCGTTGTAGTAGTAGTCCCGTCTTGGAAATTGATAAAAAGGTCCCTGTCTGGAATTAAAATCACGAAGAGCCAGCGTTTGAGCAAAGATTGGATTGTAGGAACCGAAAAACCACAGCCTGTCTTTTATGATATATCCTCCGAGGGTGAAAGCGCCTTCCAGCCGGTAATATTTATCCCGATTTCTGCCGCCATCAAAATAGAGGTCGTCATTATTTACGTATTCATAAAGATCCACGTCATAAGGATTCTGCCGCAGATAATCCCGAGCTTTACCCTGCATGTATCTTTTGTTGTTTTCATAGAAACCGATGATATCCATATGGAAAGTGTTGCCTCCGGACCTGGTAATCACGTTGACCACTCCGCCCATCGAGCCGCCGAACTCCGCGTTATACCCTGAAGCCACCACCTTTACTTCGTCCACCAGCTCCAGAACGACGTTCTGGGCTCTTGTGCCAACATGAATGCTGGTTACATCTGTGCCGTCCACGTGCCAGACGTTTTCAGCGCCGGAAGCCCCATCCATGGTAAAGCCGCCAACCTTGCTCTCATAATGAACTCCCGGAACTATGTTTATCAAAGAATCAAAACTCCGTCCGCGTGGCAGCGACATAAAGATGTCTTTGGTCATAACCATTCCTTTGACCGTGCTTTTCACGTCGATCAGGGGCGCCTGTCCGACCACGGTCACTTCTTCCTCGATAGCTGCCGGTTCCAGTGTCACATTCAACACCAGATTCTGGGAAAGTGCCAGGTAGATATCTTTCCTTACGAGTTTCTTGAACCCGGGAAGCGTAAAGGTGATTTCATAAGTTCCGGAAGGCAGAGCCATGAGACGATAAATGCCGGAGGCATCGGTAACCGCCGTGGCTTTTCCCACCAGCTTCGGGCTGGTAGCTTCAACCGAAACACCCGGCAGCGGATTGCCCTGCTCGTCCAGGACTTTTCCCATAATCATGCCTTCAGGGTTGATCTGGGCAAAGGCTGTTCCCGCTGCCAGCAACCAGATAAGAAGAAAGCTGATCAAAATTAGCTTTTTCAATTTAAACCCTCCTTTTTATAAAAGTTATTAACCCGGGGAACATTTCCCCACCGAAACAGAATATTACCCCTACCCGGTCATTGTACCTCCTTAAAAGGATTAAATAGGCCATTCAGGCATTCTATTTCCCCTAACCTATTAAAATTATTGAAACTTATTTCAAAAAATGTCAAGAGCAAAAAAGTCGTATCGGCACTGCCTCCAGGGATTTCGCTAAACATGTGATTTTAAAGATTTTCAGACCGAAAGCACTCAGGCAGACAGAATGTCAAAAATTAAAAATTTCTTACTTTCTCATTTAGCTAAAAGGAAAACATGGCTGGAAAAATCAATTGCTTGAATAGAGGAATCAGCATCTGAATAACGTTATGGTGCCGGAGGAGGGAGTCGAACCCACACCCGATTTGAATCGGACTGGATTTTGAGTCCAGCGCGTCTGCCAGTTCCGCCACTCCGGCAACTTCTGGTTAATAAACTATAGAAAAATCTTTGCCTTTTTTCAAGGGCAGCCCAAACCACCGTATGCATCGGAGAAAAACTGATTCTCCCGACGGCTAATAACAATAAATATGCTAAATGAAGGCTATCTTCTCTCCAGCTTGCTCCATACTGCTGACATTCAGCAGTTTTTAATAAATCATTTTTGATGGCCATGGCCTGAGCTAACGAGAATTTTCAAATTTCCGGTTCTCGTCACAGAAGATTTCCGGAATCCACCGGCATTGTCAATTATTCATCTTAATGTTATAAATTTCGTATGGCCACCGATAGAAGAAGAGAAAGAATAGAAAATGTTCTCTCCAGACGACAGCCTGATTTAAGGGTGGTGCTGGAAGAAGTCATCATCGCCCACAACGCCAGCGCTGTCGCCCGGACCTGCGAAGCCACCGGTGTTTTCAACCTTCATATAATCACCCCCCAGCCGGAACAGATTGCCTTTAACGAAGCCATCTCCACCAGGGCGGAAAAATGGCTGAACATCCACTTTCATAAAACAACTGAGGAGTGCTTGAAATTGCTCAAACAACTGGGACACCGCATCGCGGTGACCACTCTCGAGGGCGTGACCATTCCCTACGATCAGATTGACTACTGTCAACCCATAGCGATCGTCTTCGGCAATGAAGCGGAAGGAGTCTCCCGCCAGGCTCTGGAGCTGGCCGATTATCGCATTCAGATACCGATGGTCGGAATGGTTCAGAGTCTGAATCTATCCGTTTCAGTCGGTGTTATTCTGTACGAAGCTTTCCGTCAGCGTCAGGCCCGGGGATTTTACTCGCAGTGCCGCCTCTCCCCTGAAGAATACGAACACTGGCTGCAGCACTGGCTGTCGAATCCCAGACCACGCCGGCCTTTCTGCGAGAAAAAATAAAAAGGGCGGGATAAATCCCGCCCTCAATGGAACTGGAGCAGGTTTCTTATATTTTTCTGATAGAATCCGGAAAAAAGATTTCCAGCTTCAACTTTCCGGTCTCTTCCTGCAACTTCTGGAGATTCTTTTCGACTTCGGGTTTTATCCTTTCCAGCTCTTCCTGAATTTTCATCAGCTGCTCCTTATTTTCTTCTATCACCTTTTCCACAGATTTTTTTACCCGGTCCCGGTACTTTTCCAGAGCCTCCGGCCATTCTCCCGGTTTTCCATAAATCCTGGCTGTCCCTGGCCAGCCAGGCCTTTTTTCTTCAGCCACTTCCACTTCAAGCCGCATTTTTTTCTTATCTCTTATAATTTCCAGGGAAATTTTTTCTCCCTTCTTTTTCTTCTGAATCTCATCAGTCAGCGCTTCAAGAGTTTCGACTCTCCTTCCGTCAGCAGCTATGATTACATCCCCTACCTTCAGTCCTGCTTTTTCGGCCGGACTCCCGGCATTTACCCTGGCAATCAGAAGTCCCCGTCCTTCAGGGACGCCAAAATACTTTGAAAGTTCAGGATTAAGTTGCTCAATATAGACTCCAATATACCTGTAATGTTCGAAGCCAAACTCGAATTTTTCTCCTCCCGGGAACTCCGGCAGCACAGGTCTTTCCGGAAATTTAGGCAGGTTTCTGAAAAGTTCCGGGAACCTCAGTTCGAGCTCCCTCCGGGCCTGTTCCTCCGGCACCGAGCCGAGCTTAACCTTAACTTCGCGGGTTTCTCCATCCGTTTCGATGCTCAGGTTTACTTCCTGCCCTGGCCGCCGGCTTCTTATTTCCGCCACGAGCTGATCGCTGGAAACGATTTCCCGTCCACCAATTTTTAATATCCGGTCGCCGGGTTTAAGCCTGGCCTGCTCAGCCGGACTTTTTTCCTCCACCTGAGTGATGAACACTTTCCCCTGCCGGTCCTCGGCGATGGAAACTCCAAGCCAGCCTCTTTCGACTCTGCCTCTGGTTTTTATCTCCCTGAAAATTTCCATAACCATTTCTACCGGGATTGCCATTGCCATGCCAGCTGAAGGAGCCTCCGCCTGACTGTAGACCACTCCGGTTCCTGTAGCTTCTCGATCCCTGAACTGGAAAACAATCGGGCGGTCTTCAGAATAGACACCGCGGAGAAGGCCAACAAAGTCGCCTTTTTCGTCCAGAACAGGACCTCCGCTCATTCCGGGGGCTAACCAGAGGTTAAGCCTCATCCGGCCAGCCGAAAGGCTGCTCACTATTCCCTGGGTCACTGAAATGCCTGCGTCCGGAGAAATGCCCAGCGCGCAGACCCAGGAACCGGGCGAGAGATTTCTGGTGGAACCCGGGTTCACCGGAGTAAGCTTTTTATCCTTTACCTGAACGAAGGCTATCCTGGTTTCCGGGTCAAAACCGAGGAACACGGCTTCATAGCTTTTACCGCCGCTATCAACCACAGAGAGCTTCTCGCCTTTCGGCGAAACCAGAGCGGTGGTGGCTATATAGCCATCTTTATCTATAACCACGCCGGTGGCCACCCTCCGGAGACCATTCCGGACCTCAACTCTGACCACCGAGGGTGCGACCTTTTTAACAATCTCGCTGGCGTCTCGATCGGCCGACGGAACCGGTTTCGAATGAGCAGGATTGACCAAAAAGAATAGACTCGCCAGGATGATCGTCGATGCCAGCCATCGTCCTGAAGCTTTTCCTTTCATCTGAACCTCCTTAATAACTGATTTGCTGAATCATGCTGTTGGAAACCTGCTCCAGGATGAATATCGTTCGGTAATCGCCCTCAGACCGGTGCAACTCGTTCTTAAGGTTAAGAGGTTCGACAATGGCAATCACTTTTTCCGGCTGACCGGCGAACGAAAGATCTGCCTGTTCCGGGTGAGTTTTTCTAAAAATCGGAAGGAGGAGAATCACCGCCGCCAGAACGACCGCCATGGCGCCGGCCAGGCTGAAGCTCAGCCTTCTCAAGCGCAGCCTGGCTTCATTTCTTTCCCGCAGCCGGGCCAGAACTGACGCTTCAAATCCGGGCGGGGCAGATACCCGGTCGAGATTCTTAAAATAATTTCCGATATCCATCTCAGCTCTCCGTATATTTATAATTCATGAAAGTCGTTTTCGGTTTCATTGTCGCTCTTATCTTTCCTGTTTTTTATCTCCTGTCCTTCTTCCAGCCAGCGCCTGATGTATTCCCGTCCACGGCTGATCCGGGCTTTGACCGTGCCCAGAGGAAGTTTAAGCACCTCGGCAATCTCCTCCTGAGAAAAGCCTTCGACATCTTTCAGTATTAACGGAATGCGGTATCTGGGGTGAAGGCGTTTTAGAGCCTGGCGCACATTCCTCATCAAGCCCGGGTCAGCATGGTCGACCGAATAGCTTCCGGAAGAATAGTCGTTGACAATTTCCTCCAGAGAAATCGTCTGCTGGCGGCTCAATTTTTTCTTTTCGGTTCTGGCCAGGTTGGCCGCGATCGAATAAATCCAGGCTGAAACCGGCGCGATCGGCCGGTACTTTTTAGCCTTGAAATACACCCGAAGAAAGGTTTCCTGGGCCAGATCGACAGCCAGCTGGTAATCTCCGGTCGCCTGGTAAAGAAAATTCACTATCCGGTCTTTGTAAATGGTCATCAGCCTGGCGAAAGCAGACTCGTCCCCCTTTTTTACTCTTTCCATAAGAGCCTGCTCGTCCATCCAGTTATTCATTAACCTGACTTCTGCTAAAAATGTTGCATCCCTGTCATTTTTCTTTAATAATATAGCCGGCGCTGAGATTTTCCAACCCTGAAGTTCAGTGGCCAGATTCTTCCTCTCAAATTACGGGGCATGAAGGAACTTTTTAGCCTGAAATTCCGTCTATCAAGGTGAATTGCGTGGAAGTGAAAGAGATCGTCAAAAAATGCCTGAAAGGAGAGGCGGAAGCCTGGAAAATGCTGGTTGACCTTTATTCCCGAAAAATTTTCAACTTAGCCTACCGGTTCGCCGGCACACCCCAGGAAGCCGAGGACCTCACCCAGGAAATTTTTCTCAAGCTGTACAATTCCCTGGAGAAATACGATTTCGAGAAGGATTTCAGCGCCTGGTTTCTCACACTGGCCAGGAATTTCCTGATAGATGAATACCGTAAACACAGGGTGGAAAACTCGCTCAGGTCAGATTTTGAGGAACTCAACGCTTCCGCCAGCGCGGTTGATTCGCCCGAAAACAGATTGCTCGGCCAGGAGAAAGCCGAACTGGTCAGGCAGGCGCTTCTGAGTCTCTCTCCAGAGTTAAGAATCGTGCTTATCCTGAGAGAATTAGAGGGATTCAGCTATGAAGAAATAGCCAGCCAGCTGAAACTTCCGCTGGGCACGGTTAAAAGCCGGGTAAACCGCGGCCGAATACAGATTGCCCGGGCGATCCTGGAAAAAACAGGAGGTGAATTATGAACTGTAAGAGAGCCCGATCTCTGTTTTCTGCCTATCTTGAAGGCGCACTCCCGGCAGATCTCCACTCAGACTTTGAGGCCCATCTGACCGGCTGCTCCGACTGCTCACGCCTCCTGGAAGCCACGAGAAGTCTGGCTGAGGTGTGGTCAAGGCTGCCAGAAGTCGAGCCTCCGGCTGAATTGAGCGAGAAACTTTATCAAATTCCCCGACAGGCTACCCGGCTCAAGCAAGAACCCGCCGCAGCGAAAAAAATACGCTTCTGGCAGTTCTGGCTGAATCCAGCTTTCCAGCCGGTTCTGGTGTCTGTATCGGTGATTCTGGTTTTCTTCTCGCTGCTGACTTTCACCGCTCCGGGCAAAAGCCTCCAGAAATCTGCCGCGCTGGAATTTCGCCGCCTTTACAGCGGAGTTCAGAAAACGATAGTTAAAGCCGGAGTCCTGAAAGACAGGCTCGACGGATACCGTGAAAGCCTGATGGCCACTCTGGAAAAGAAAAATATAAATCCTTCTGATAAACCGGAAAAATAAAAATATGGAGGTTTAAGGTGGAAGAAAAAATTAAAATCGAAAAAAAACCGCCTCGTTCGCCGGCTCTGGCTGGAATCTTTTCAGCCATCTTTCCCGGGACCGGCGCCATCTACAACGGAAGTTACCTGAAAGGGCTGATGTTCATCGTCATCTTCGCCGGCCTGGTAACGATGCAATCAAGAGGTCCCCAGCCATTCGCTGGCCTGCTTCTGGCCGGCTTCTACTTCTTTCAGATCATCGACTCGGTCCACGAAGCCCGAAAAATCTCGGCCGTCTCAGCCGGTGAAGAAATGGCAGAAAAAGCTTCAACCCGAGTTTCGATGGAAGCCGAGCTGGAATTAAACCGTCCTTCCGGTTCGATATCCTGGGGGATTATTCTCATCCTGCTCGGAGGCCTGTTCCTGCTGGCCAATTTTGACCTCATCAGTTATGATTCGCTTCTCGACTACTGGCCGCTTCTTCTGATCGGTCTCGGTTTGAAACTTCTGGCCGATTATTTTACCAGCCAGAAAAAACATAAAAATCAGGAAAAAGGAGAACAAAGATGACCCGAAAGCATAAACACAACTTAGTCTGGGGACTCATACTGATAACTCTCGGGGTCCTCTTCCTGCTGGAGAACATTGGCTATGACGCCTGGAGAATTCTTTTCAAGCTCTGGCCTTTGATTCTGATTTTCTGGGGCGCTTCAAAACTTTACTATGGTCTTAAAGCCCGCCGCCAGGCTGAGCGAACTGAAGCCGACCTCCCCCGGGTGGAGATAATTCCCGGTGATAAAAAAGATGAAAGCTAAGGAAGTTCTTCTCCTGCTATTGATCATCCTGATCGGCGTCGGTTTTCACTATTTCGACCGGATCAAAGCCGGAATAGAAGACCGGGATTTAATCCTTAAGCTCCGGGGCGAATCATATCTTTTTGAAGAAAGTTTCTCCCGGGAGCCGGCTGAAATCCTGAAGGTGATCAACACTCACGGCAGCATTCAGGTTGAGGGAGGCGATACTGACAGAATACAGATAATCCTGGAAAAAAGAGTCTGGAGTAAAAACGAGGAGGAGGCCAGAGAAATTGCTGAAAAGATAAAACCGTTGATGACAGCAGAAGACCAGCAACTGGTCCTGACCACCAATCGAGACAGCTTCAGAAGGAAAAACTTTACCACCAGTTTCAGGCTGAAAGTACCCTCGACCACGGCATTAATCATCCGCAATTCGTACGGCCCGGTTCGTATTTCCGGAGCAAAAGAAGTTGACCTGGAAAACCCCGGCGGGAAGGTGGAGATTATCGAAATTTCCGGCGCTGTCCGCGTTAAAAACTCGCACGAAAAAGTTTCCATCATCGATGCCGGCGGCGAGTGTCAGCTCGAAACCAGACACTCCTCCGCCCTTTTAAGCCGGATCGGCGGACCTGTGAGAATAGATTGCGCTCACGAAACTCTGGAGCTCTTCGACCTGAAAAATTCTCTCAACATCCAGTCCCGACATACCCGTATAAAAGCCCTGCGCATCTCAGGCCCGCTGGAAATTAAAGGGTCGCACGAACTGATCAGCCTGATGGAAACCGGACCGGCCCTTATCCGGGGACATCATTCTCCGGTAGAAATAACCCGGCTGAAGGGAAAACTCGACCTGGAAACAACCTATGAAAAAATTAAAATCTCTGAGGTCGAAGGTGATCTGATGGTCAGAGCAAAAAGTTCCAGGATAGAGATAGTCAACGCTTCAGGAGGAAATTTTAACATCGAAACCACCTATGAACCGGTCACTCTGGAAAATTTCAGCGGTCAGCTCCAGCTCATCTCGAAACATGGAGACATAAGGTTGGTTCCCTCCAGTCTTGATTTTCCGATTTTCGCCCGAACCGCGTATGGCGATATCACCTTTTTCTGGCCGGAAAACCAGACTGCCAGATTTCAGGCTTTCACTCGAGGAGGCAGTATTTCCTGGAAGCTCCCTCTTCTCCCGGACGAAAACACTTCCAACGGCACGGCTGTGCTCAAAGCCTTCTGTTCAGCCCTCGATCGTCCTGAAATAAAGCTGGAAACTGCTTACGGAGATATAAAAATTCTCAAGAAGGAATAAACTATCAATAAACAACGGCCCGACCGATAATTATTCTGTGCTGAAGGAAAAGGCTTCAGGTTCCTCCATCCCTGAAGTTCAGGAATGTTTGAACTTGTAAGTAAAAATCCGGTGACCCAGCACTCCGTTAACCTTGATGTTCAGATATGAAATCAGGTTGGTCAGATCTTTCTTGTATTTGGTCACGTACCGGACAAAGTCGTTTTCCTTGTTATAGCGAAGGAGGTTTTCAAACTCATCCACCTCGTCCCTCAATTCGACCAGAAAGTGAGTGATTTCCCGGAATTGATTGTTCAGGTCAATAAGCTCCCTGGCGCTCAGTCTGTCGAGTTCGGGGTATGGTGGAAGCGATTGCAGAATCAGCAGGCTTTCGTTGTAGGCTTCGTTGACCGATTCCTTGATCTCCTGAAAGAAAGAACTGTATTCGATAGGATTCTTGAGTCTGGCTTCCGCCCGGTCGAGCAGCCGGTCGTACTGTTCCTTGACCGATATGATGAAATCTTTGAGACCCCAGTACTTCCTCTTGAAATTCAACAGGTCGATAAAATCCCGGCCGATGTAGATTTTATCCTTGTAATTATTAAGCAGTTCTTTTGGCGCATGTGTGTAAAATTTGATTTCAAACTTCCTGCCGTCGCCGCCTCTGTCCATCAACCTGGCCAGCACCAGATAGCTGTTCTGCTCTATGAAATAGCTGCTCATCTCCAGAATCACGGTGTAAATGGCCAGATTCTGGATGATGTATTCTTTCAGATAATTGAGCAGGTTTTCTTTCCGGTTGAGAAAATCCATCACCGTATCCGAGGGAACAGTGTTCAGGACTGAATAAGAGGGGGAAATCAGGTAAAGAACCGGACCGCTTCCGAGCTCCAGGTGAAGATTTTTCAGCACATTCTGGTAGAGGTCGTCATAAAGCATCGGCTGAAGGGGCGGCAGGTTGTTAACCTCAACCTTCATCAATTCTTCAATTTCGTTCATAACCGGCTCCTTCCTTCATCTGCAATTTTAATGCTAACATCCCCACCATTAAAAATCAAACCCTTCCGGCTCCACCTTTTCGCCTGTCCATTTCCAGCTGGCATATTTAAGCTGCTCGACCTTCCTGATTTTCTCCAGTTCTTCCGGAAGAAGCTTTCGCTCCTCCAGCCGGCACCGGAAGCTGTTTCTGAAACCCTCAACCAGAAAATCCACCGCCTGATGGTATTGAACCGTACGGCCGAGTTCATCCGAAAGAGAGGCTATGCTTTCAGCCCGGGCCGGGTCGAAACCCGGAGAGATGGCCGCCAGAAGCTCGAGCTCCTTTACCAGCGGGATCGAACCATGCTGAAGAAAACCTGACCCGCTGCGCTTTTGAGCGCTGCCTATGGCTTTCCTCCCGTTTACCACCACTTCATGCCTGGCCGGATAACTGAAGCACGGCAGATGACTGCGGGCGTAGCCGGACGGAGTGCTCGAAGCCAGCTCAGCCGGCAGTCCCATCAGCCGCAGCCCCTGCACCAGAGCTTCTGAGATAAGACGGTAAGAATCTTCCAGGGTTGCGCCAAAAATATCGGTCCGGGCTGAAGCAACCGAATAGGTGACCTCAAAATGGTGCAGCACCAGTTTACCTCCGGTCATCCTCCTGACAACATCCACTCCCCTCTTCCGGCATTCCTCCAGGTTCAGCACCCGGCTGATTTCCTGGCTGCAGCCGAGAGAGGCCGTCGGGCGGAGCCAGGTGTAAAAGCGAAGAAAGGTTTTCCCGCTTTTCCGGGCCTCATGGAACAAAAATTCATCCACGGCCATATTCCACGAACCCGGCAGTGGCTCCCGGTCGTAAATCAATTCCCATTCAGACATCAGTCGCTCCCGACATTACATCGATAATAAAAAAAAGAGCGGGCAACGGGATTCGAACCCGCAACTCCGAGCTTGGGAAGCTCGCACTCTACCGTTGAGTTATGCCCGCTCGACTTAAGAGAGCTACCAGCTTCTTAAGCGAACCGGCCGGTGGCCGGTCCGATAGAATTTTATCAAATCAACTTTTTCTGTCAACGGAACCCTTCCAAACTGAAAAATCCCCGTTGACTCTAACTTCAGAAAATATATAATCTGGAAATCTGGAGTAAATAAGATGAGTCCCGATGAAAGAAAGAACCTGCCAGAAAATCAGATAATTCGCACTTCCAGCCGCCTCGGCCAGACCATAACCCTTGAGGGTAATTTAACCGGACACGAGGACCTGGAAATCCACGGAACCTTCGCCGGTCAGATCAACTTAGCGCTTCACGATTTAATCATTCAGAAAACCTCCAGGGTGAAAGCCGACATAAAAGCAAAGAGCCTCATTCTTCACGGGCAGCTGGAGGGGAAAGTCACGGCAGAAAGAGTTATGATCAGCGAGACCGGAAATTTCATCGGGGACATAATCACCTGCAAAATATCTGTTCAGAACGGCGCCAGATTTCGCGGGACGATCAAGGTCAACAAGGAATACCAGCCTTAATCTGCCCCCTTCCCTCTGTTTTTTCTGCTATAATTAATAAAAAGCCTGCCTGCACACGGCTTTCCCTGAAAAAACCTGAGGAGAGCCCCGCCGAAAGGCCAGGCAGTTTCTAACGACCCGAAATGAGAAGGTTCAAGCTATATTCAGAATTCGAGCCAAGAGGAGATCAGACAAAAGCTATCGAGCAGCTTACCGAAGGAGTGCTCTCCGGCAAGCAGCACCAGGTTCTTCTCGGTGTGACCGGTTCCGGCAAAACCTTCACCATGGCCAACGTCATAGCCAACCTGAACCGTCCGGTTCTGGTGATCAGCCCGAATAAAACCCTGGCTGCCCAGCTATACCAGGAATTCAGACGTTTCTTTCCGGAAAATGCGGTGGAATATTTCGTAAGTTATTATGATTATTACCAGCCAGAAGCTTACATCCCGGCGACGAACACTTACATCGCCAAAGAAGCCACCATCAACGAAGAAATCGACCGGTTACGCCTGGCTGCCACCAATGCCCTCTTTTCACGCCGCGATGTGATCATAGTGGCTTCCGTCTCCTGCATCTACGGGATTGGTGCTCCGGACACCTATTATTCTCAAAGTTTCCCGCTGGAAATCGGACAGCCGTTCACCCGACGTCAGCTGCTCGACAGACTCGTCGGAATCCAGTACGAGCGGTCGGATGATGACCTCAGGCGTGGACGGTTCCGCGTGCGAGGAGACATAATTGACATTTTCCCCTCCTATGAGGATTTTTGCTACCGGCTGGAACTTGAAGACGGGCGGCTGAAGGAAATCGCCGTGTTTGACCCGCTTCTCGGCCAGAAACTTCAGCTTCTCGACCGGGTGGTAATCTATCCGCGAACCTTCTTCTCCACGCCGCGGGACATCCTGGAGGAAGCCATCGCCGGCATCGAACAGGAACTCAAACGCCAGGTGGAATTTTTCAACAGTCAGGGCAAATACATAGAAGCTCAGAGAATTGAGGAAAGAACCCTTTACGACCTGGAACTTCTGCGGGAATTCGGTTACTGCCCGGGCATCGAAAATTATTCTCTCTATCTAAGCCGCCGACAGCCCGGCCAGCCCCCGTACACCCTGCTCGATTATTTTCCTGAAGACTACCTGGTGATCATCGACGAATCGCATGTGGCCGTCCCCCAGATTGGCGGAATGTACCACGGGGACCGTTCGAGAAAGCTGACGCTGATCGAACACGGATTCCGGCTGCCTTCTGCCCTGGACAACCGTCCGCTTAACTTCCGGGAGTTTGAAGAGCGCGTGCGGCAGGTAATCTATGTTTCAGCCACGCCCGGTCCCTATGAATTGAAGAAAGCCGGCGGACGGGTGGTCGAACAGATCATAAGACCGACCGGTCTGGTCGACCCGGAAGTTGAAGTGCGTCCGGTAAAGGGTCAGATAGACGACCTGTTAAAGGAAATCCAGGAAAGGGCCGCCAGAAACGAAAGAACTCTGATCACCACTCTCACCAAAAAAATGGCTGAAGACCTCACCCGCTACTATCATGAACTTGGACTGAGAGTAAGATACCTGCACTCTGACATAGAAACCCTCGAACGGGTTAAAATCCTGCGCGACCTGAGAAAGGGAGAATTTGACGCTCTCGTCGGCATCAACCTGCTCAGGGAAGGGCTGGACCTGCCGGAAGTTTCCCTGGTGGCCATTCTGGACGCCGACAAGGAGGGTTTCCTGCGGTCTACCACCAGCCTGATCCAGACCTTTGGCCGGGCCGCCCGGAATGTGGCCGGCAAGGTTATAATGTATGCGGACACCATAACCGATTCGATGAAAAGAGCCATCGAGGAAACCAACCGCCGCCGCCAGATCCAGCAGCAGTACAACGAACAGCATGGAATCACTCCCCAGTCTATCCGTAAGAACATCGTCGAAGTTCTGGCCAGCGTCTATGAGCGCGATTATGTTGACCTGACCAGGGTGGCTGAGGAAAAGGCCGTCTATCTCTCTCCTGAAAAACGCCAGAAACGGATGAAAGAGCTGGAAAGGTTGATGAAAGAAGCCGCCCGCAACTTAGAATTTGAGAAAGCTGCGCGTTACCGCGATGAGCTCAACCGCCTGAAGAAGCTCGAGCTGGAGCTCATTGAATGAAAATTAAGAAAATTTAGAGAAAATCGATGAAGATGTAAAGATGAACCTGGAAAAGCTGAAGGAGAAAGTCAAAAAATTTCCAGCCAGGCCGGGAATTTATTTCTTCAAAAACGGGCAGGGAGAAATCATCTACATCGGAAAAGCCAGGTCGCTGCGGGACAGAGTCAAAAGCTATTTTCTCCCCTCCCCTGACGTTAAAGTTCAGAATATTTTGAGCGAAACCGCCGACGTTGATTATCTCCTGGTGAGCTCGGAAAAAGAAGCCAGTTTCATCGAAAACAATTACATTCAATTTTATCAGCCGCGCTTCAACCTGCGGCTGAAAGATGACAAAAGCTTCCCTTTTATCAAAATATCGCTGAATGAAGAGTTTCCGGGAGTCTATCTGTGCCGCCGGGTGGAAGATGATGGAGCCAGATACTTCGGGCCCTTCAGCCCGGCCGATGAAGCCCGGAAACTCATCAGTTTCCTGACCAAAATTTTCAAGCTGCGCACCTGCGAGAACACTGTCTTCCGCCACCGTAAGAGACCCTGTCTGGAATATGACCTGAAACTCTGCACTGCCCCCTGCACCGGCTTCATTTCCGCCGCGGAGTACCGCGAAAATGTCTCCCGGGCGCTGCTGCTGCTGGAGGGAAAAAAACTCGAGCTTTACCGTGAGCTGAAAAAGAAGATGGAACAGGCCGCCGAAGAGTTGAGGTTTGAAGAAGCTGCCCGCTGGCGGGACGCGCTTAAGGCCCTGGAGGGACTTAAAGAAACGCAGAGGGTCATTTCCACCGAGAAGGAGAATCTGGATATAGCCGGTTATCACCGACAGCAGACCAGAGCCGGATTTCTGGTTTTCCACATGAGAGAAGGCCGCATCCGGCACTCCACCGGGCGCATTCTCGAAGCCAATGCCGGCGAAAACGATGAGCAGCTGCTCGTCCGTTTCTTAAAACAACTGTACTCCAGCACCGAGCCAGCCGAAAAAATACTCCTGCCGTTTAAGTTATCTTCCACCCTTCAATCAGAACTTCAGCAGGCTCTGGTCGCCGGCGGTAGAAAACTGACAATTCTTCATCCTCAATCCAGGAAACACCGGGTTCTGCTCGACCTGGCCGCTCAGAACGCTGCCCTGCTTTTTGAAAAAATTCAGCCGGAAAGTCCGCTGACCGAACTGCAAAAACAGCTTGGGCTCAACTCGCTTCCCCGCCGAATAGAAGGCTTCGACATTTCCACCACCGCCGGCACCGAGCCGGTGGGCTCCCTGGTGGTTTTTATCGACGGGCAGCCGGCTCGTTCAGAATACAGAAAATACAAAATTAAGACTGTTACTGGACCGGATGATTACGCTTCCCTCAAAGAGGTTATAACGCGGAGGCTGACCAGGCTGCTGGCGGAGAACCACCCTCTCCCCGACCTGATTTTTGTCGATGGCGGAAAGGGCCAGTTGAACCTGGCTTTTGAAGTCCTCAGCTCACTCAACCTGTCGAAGATTCCGGTTTGCTCCCTGGCTAAAAAAGAAGAGGTGATCTTTTCTACAGCCCATCCAGAAGGTCTTCGCCTCGATCCCACCTCAACGGCACTGAAGCTTCTTCAGCATATAAGAGATGAAGCGCACCGCTTTGCCATCAGCTTCCACCGCCAGCGTCGTCTGAAAGCCAGCCTGACCTCAGAGCTGGACGGAATTGCCGGCCTTGGCCCGGCCAGGAAGAAAAAATTGCTTCTGACTTTTGGAAGCCTTTCGGCCATCAGGGAAGCTTCGGAAGAACAGCTGGCGAGTGTCGTCGGCCGGAAACTGGCCCGGGTCATAAAACAGAAATTAAGTTGAATAACTAACCTGACCCTGCTATTGAAACCTTCCACCATCGTCTGCCCGGCACCGTCAGGCAAAATGACATCAATCATCCCGCACATTGAATATCATCCTCGCGGATATTTCTCAGGGTTTATGGCAGAACAGATGTTCAGGGGGTCAGAAGACAGAAAAAACCAGACGCACCAGCCAGCTTATCAGGACAGCCAGAGTGAGATTTAGCGCCAGCGAAATCATGGCTATTCTTCTGCCCAGCTCTTTCCATAAAATGGCCAGGGTGGCCAGGCAGGGAATGAAAAAATTGACGAAAGTAACAAAAGTCAGCAGCTGCGCACGGCTGATGGCCTGAAGAAGGTTATCAAAATTCACTCCGAGCGCCTGAAACATCATAAGGAGCGAAAGCTCCTTTCTTAAAAAACCGAAAATCAGGGTGACGCCGAGTTCCGCGGGAAGCCCGAGCAGACCGCTGACCAGAGGAGCGAGGATTGAATTCACCAGCCGGTCGAAATGCAGGTAGCTCAAAAGACTCAGGAAAACGCTCCCGGCAATCAGGATCGGCCAGGCAAAACGAACGAACTCTTTCAGATTGTAAAAAGTCTTCTGCAGGATATTCTTCAAGGAAGGCCATCTCAGCTCCGGAATTTCCAGGATCAAACCGGGCGAAGAATAACGGAAGATCCTGGTGAGCACAGCTCCGAGAACTGCCACAACAATAATGTTCACCAGATAAAATCCAAGCGCCCACCACGGTCCGAGGAGAAAAGCCAACAGCGCCAGGATGATCGTCGTCCTGGCTGCACAGGGAATGAAGGGAATGAGCAAAGCCGTTATGATGCGGTCTCGCCTCGACTCCAGAATCCTTGTGGCCATGATGGCAGGAACGTTGCAGCCAAAACCCAGGATGAAGAGCGGCACTGATTTTCCGTGAAGGCCTATCCGGTGCATGAAGGCATCCATCAAAAAACCGGCTCTGGCCAGATAGCCGATATCCTCCAGAAAGCCCATCAAAAGAAGGAGCGGAATAAAATAAGGGAAAACTATGGCCACTCCCCCGCCAATTCCCTGAACCAGACCGACCAGCAATTCAGCCAGCAGACTCTGTCCGTAACGCTGGTGAATGCCGGACCGGAGAGATTCCCAGGGCTGAAGCAGCCAGGATTCCAGAGGGCTGCCGACGCGGAAAATCAAATAGAACATTCCAGCAAAAATCAGCAGCAGTAGAAAAAGCCCGAGCACCGGATGCATGATGAAATCGTCAAGTTTCTCCAGCCCACTCACCCTGGCATGACGAACCCGACAGCAGTCTTCAAATATCTTCAGCGCCAGATGATGTCGCTCGGCCGCCAGCACCTCATAGGCAGGAGCATTCCTGAGAGCTGAAAGTTCCTCGCGAATTTTTTCCAGCGCTGATTTAAGCTGCGGATTATTTTCAGCGATAAATTTATCGACAGATAGAGTTTCAGCTTCGATCGCCCTGATGGCCGTAAACCTGGGATTCGACACGACCGGAAAGTCTTCAGGCAGCATTTCAGTAAGTTTTTTTATTCTATTTTCCACCTCTCTGTAATAACTGAGATGTCGCGGACGATGGCGCTGCCCGAGCGTTCGCTCGATCCGGTCCATCAATTCTGATATTCCCTCTCCCCTGGTGGCCACCGTCTTTATTACCGGAACGCCCAGTTTCTCTTCAAGCGCCCGGATATCTATTTTCATGCCCTTTTTCTCAGCCAGGTCCATCATGTTCAGAACAACCACCATCGGATATTCGAGTTCCAGCAGCTCGACCGTAAGTTCCAGGCTGCGGCAGAGCAAAGAAGCGTCTATCACGTTGACGATGAGGTCGGGCTTTTCCTTAAATATGTGCGTCAGAACGACTTTTTCCTGGGGTTCCTGAGGAGTCAAAGAATACGTTCCTGGAAGGTCGACTATCGAATAAACCTTCCCTTTCCAGAGCACCTGGCTGTGCAGATGAGCGACAGTCGTTCCCGGAAAGTTGGAAGTCTGCGCCTTATAACCGGCAATCGCATTAAAAAGGGTGCTTTTGCCGCAATTCGGCTGGCCGATAAAGACAATTTCTGGAATATTATTCCCCGACATCTTTAACCGGCTCCACCAGAATCTTCCCGGCAATTCCTCTGCCGAGAGCCAGCCTGGTGTCGGTGGTCAGGTTTCTGACCAGGACAGGCCCGCCCATCAAAGCTTCCCCGTCGAGCGTAACCAGGTCCCCGCGATGGAACCCGAGTGCCAGCAACCGGCGGTGTAAGCCCGGTCCTCCTTTTATTTCCAGAATCCGGAAAACTTCTCCCTGAGGCACTTCCAGCAATGAGCAGACCCCTGCCTTTAACTCAGAACTGGCTTCCTTTATCCGCTGTTTTTCTGCTTCAGACATTCCTCTCGTTCCTTTTCTCATCCAGGAAAAATCGCCGAACTTTTATTTTGAAAATACATTATATGCCAATCGGGGAAATATTTTTAGAGTGAGGCAAAACTTTACAGGAATTGAGATCTTTAAGACTTTCCCGCTTTAATTTTATCCAGTAATCTGCAATAATCATTCAGACAGGAGGTTATCATGAACGGATTTCGTTCTGACCGCTTAAAACTTTCATTCAAGCTATCATTTACCCTTCTTATTCTCTTTCTCTGGCTGCTATTGCCGCTGGCAGCCGACGAAGGTCTATGGCCCTACAACCTGGTGCCGAAGGATTATCTGGCGAAAAAATACAATTTTAAGGTGACAGACGAGTGGCTGAACCATCTGAGGCTCTCTTCAATCAGGTTTGGCGGAGCTTCGGCTTCTTTTGTTTCCCCGGATGGTCTTGTTCTCACCAATCATCATGTGGGAAGAGGGGCGATTCAGAATCTGTCGACCGCTGAACGCAATCTGATCAAGACCGGATTCTACGCCAGAACCCGCGACGAAGAGCTCAAATGTCCGGGAGTCCAGCTCTGGGTGCTGCAGGAAATCGAAGATGTCACCGATAAGGTACTCGGTTCCGAAAAGCCCGGGATGAGCGCGCAGGAAGTGCTGGCGGCCAGACAGAAAGTAATCAGCGAAATCGAAAAAGAGGCCAGCAAAACCTCAGGCCTGCGCTGCCAGGTGGTTTCACTTTATTCCGGCGGCATGTACCATCTATACAAATATAAGGTTTACAATGATGTGCGTCTGGTGTTCGCTCCGGAAGAAGAAGTCGCTTTCTTCGGAGGAGACCCTGACAATTTCACCTATCCACGCTATGACCTGGATATCGCTATCTTTCGCGTCTACGAGAACGGTCAACCTCTGAAAACTCCGCATTACCTGAAATGGAAAACCAGCCCGCTGAAGGAAGGAGACCTGGTCTTCTGCTCCGGAAACCCCGGTTCCACCGGCAGATTGCTGACCTACGATAATCTGATATTCTTGCGGGACGTAGCTTATCCGTTCAACATCGCCAACCTTAAAAGACGCCAGGCAATGCTTCATGAATACTCAAAGAAAGGAGCCGAGCAGGCTCGAATTGCGCTCAATACGCTGTTCGGGGTAGAAAACAGCCTGAAAGCCACGATTGGCTATCAGTCCGGTCTGCTCGACAGAAACCTGATGGCAAAAAAACAGGCGGAAGAAAAAGCCATCAGACAGGCGATCGCAACCAGCCCGGAACTGGCAAAAGAGTTCGGTCAGGCCTGGGATGAGATCGCTCAGGCACAGAATGAATACGCCGCCATTTACAAGGAATACATGCTGTTTGAAAGGGGCAATGCCTTCGACACAGTATATTTCAACCTGGCCCGGGCGATCGTCAGAACTGCCGCCCGCAGAGACCAGCAGGCTCCGGCGGAAATGCCCGGAAGGATGCCGGCTGAAATCAACGACGATTTTGAAATCTTCAAGCTGACGAGCTCGCTCCAGTTCCTGAAAGAACAACTTCCAGACCATCAGGAGACAAAATGGATTCTCGGCTGTCAATCTCCGGAAGAGGTGGCTAAAGCCCTGATTACCGGCACCAGACTCAAAGATCCGGAATTCCGGAAGAAGCTGACCGGGGGTGGAGCTGAAGCCATCTACACCTGCAACGACCCGATGATCAAACTGGCTCTGCTGGTTGAACCGATCTCCCAGGGTTTGCGAGAAATTTATCAGAAGAAAGTTCAGGCGGTGGAAACCAAAAATGGCACGCTCATCGCCAGGGCAATTTTTAAGCTGAAAGGCACTTCCATCCCTCCAGACGCCACCGGCACCCTCAGGCTGAGCTTCGGTGTGGTCAAAGGATATGTGGAAGACGGGAAGAAAATACCTTTCCAGACAACCTTTGCCGGGCTGTACAGAAAAGCGCAGGAAAAGAATTTCCAGTCTCCCTGGTCGCTTCCCGAACGGTGGCTCGAGAGAAAGCAGGCATTGAACCTTAACGTTCCTTTAAACTTTGTGGCCACAGTTGACTCCATCGGCGGGAATTCCGGCTCTCCGGTGGTCAACAGAAAAGGCGAGCTGGTTGGAGTTCTTTTTGACGGCAACATTCAGTCGCTGCCGACCAGGTTCGTTTATGAAGATAAAATTGCTCGTTCGGTCATGGTGCACGCTGACGGCATCATCGAAGCGCTGTTGAAGGTGTACGACGCCAGACCGCTGGTGGATGAGCTCCTGGGAAAGACCGGCAAATAAATTCAGCAGTCAACAATCTCAGGGTCAGGCTGGCTGGAAACAGTCAGCCTGACCTTGATTTCTTACGGGGGTAAAAATGAAAAGCTATACTGAATATCTCTGGTTCCAGACAGAAAAAAGACAGGAACTGATCAACATCACCAGGAAGGTGGAAGAAGCTGTCCGAAAAAGCGGCGTCAGAGAAGGTCTATGCCTGGTCAACGCCATGCACATCACAGCCTCTGTCTTCATCAACGACGACGAAAGCGGTCTCCATCAGGATTTCTTTCGCTGGCTGGAAAAGCTGGCTCCCTACTCTCCCGATTCCTACCAGCACAACCTCACCGGCGAGTCCAACGCAGACGCTCATCTCAAAAGAACTGTAATGGGCAGAGAGGTGGTGGTGGCCATCACCAACGGACGGCTGGACCTGGGTCCCTGGGAACAGATCTTCTACGGTGAATTTGATGGACAGCGCCGCAAGAGAGTTCTGATCAAAATAATCGGCGAATAAAGCCAACCCTTCTGGAAAACTACGCACTTATAATAATTTGAAAAAATATTTCGGAGAAATATTATAATGATGAGAATGTGTATTCAGCTATGCTGTCTGAATATTTAGAGAAGAAGGGGTTTCTGATAGCTGACTTTCTAACCGCCCTGCGTGGAGTGATTGCTCTCTGTCTGGCGTTTATTCTATGGGAGGGGAAGACCATATTTGATCTTTTCATGGTCCTAATTTTTGCCGCCTGGTTGAGCGATTGTCTGGATGGTTATTTCGCCAGGAAAAGTATTCGCCCCGGAAATCTGGCTGAGGCTGACGGCTGGATTGATTGGGCAGTGTTCATAATCACCCTGGCCTACGGGACAGTGCTTGGCCATTATTCCTGGACTTTCTTCGGACTTTTCGTGGGAACCAATATTCTTTCTTACTGGCTCAGTAAAGCTTTTTACGTTAACCAGGTATTTCACTTTCTGTACATCCTGCTCGGCTTCAGAACAGTCTGGCTCGAATCGGTTTTCTGGCGGAAATTCTTTATCCTCTGGGTGGCTGGAGTAATCTTCTTCAAGCGCCAACGCCTTAAAGTTCAAATCCGCGAATTTCTGGACGGCTGGGAAAGTCTGATAAATTCCAGACCTAAAAATTAAGCCGCATCCGCTGGCAGCATTTCTTATGAAGTTACACAGTGGAAGGCAAGCTTTACTTATTTTCCTTTAAGGTTTCTGCTGGCCTCCAGCTTCATTTGAAGCTATTATCAAAGAAGAAAACTTAGGCCAGCCGTCTCACACTCAAAAACAAGCTCTCCGAAATCAAGAAAAATTCCACCTCTCGACATAACTCCCCTTAAT
>JASEFX010000022.1 GCA_030018265.1 Candidatus Saccharicenans sp. | reverse complement strand
GCTTTCAAAAGCCATCCAGCAATTCCGGGGAGAAGTTCTCTGGGGAGAGCTGGATTTCCTGGTGATAGATATGCCGCCCGGAACTTCTGACGTGGCGATCACCGTCATGCAATCGTTTTCGCTGAGCGGTTTTATCTTTGTGACCACTCCCCAGGACCTTGTCTCGGTGGTGGTTACGCGCTCCATGCAGATGGCCGAACGGATGAAGGTCCCGGTTCTTGGCCTGGTTGAGAATATGAGTTATTTCCTCTGCCCGCACTGCGGACAGAAAACCAGCTTTTTCGGGTCGGACGAATCCGAAAAACTCGCCAGGCAGTTTGGCGCTGAGCTTTTAGTCCGGATACCCATCGCTCTGGAGTTCGGCCGGATGCCTTCTCAGGGAGTTGATACCTCGAGCCCTTTAGTGGCTGAAATTCTCGAGAAACTCGGTCAGGCCGTCGCCAGCAAACTTGCCTGACCATCGCACGAGAACTCGGTCTTTTTGATTTAATCGGGATGGCGGCGGCTATCAGTCCGAAAAATTAAAAATCAGATAAAATTATAAGTTTAATCTTCCAGTTGCCAGCCAATTCCAATGTCAGCCTGACATGGGAAAAAACAACGCCATTAAATTTTATCCCTTTTTCTGCGAGATGTATTATCATAAAGAATCATGGAGGTATTAAAATTATGAGGGGAAGATTAAGATTTTTCATTATGGCGATGATATGGCTGGCGTCGCTGAACCCCGTTTTTCTGCTTGCCGGCAGCTACGACAGCAGACAGGAAATCGAGAGTAAGATAGTAGCGGCGGGCCAAACTGAAAGCCAGGAGGCCATTGAAGTTTCCAGCCGGATAGAAAGGGTGATTGTGTATCCCGTCAGGGCAGAAATTGTGCGTCGGGGGCAGGTAAACATATTTCCTGACACCCGAACCCTGGTATTCCGTGGTCTGCCTGCTAACATTCTTCCTGCTTCTGTCCGATTTCAGGCTTCAGGCACCGCCCGGGTTAAGATTCTCGGAGTGGAACTGCTGAAGGAGTTTCTGGCTTCGGCAGAGCTTCCGGAGGTTAAAAAAATTCAGTCCGAGATTTCGAAGATTGAAGCTGAGATAGACCGCATCAGGAGGCAGGAAGACGTTCTTGATTCCCAGGAGAAATTCTTAAATTCTTTTGGAGCCGCCCTGAGTAATCAAACGTCAAAAGAGCTGCTGGCCGGACGGGCTGATCTTGCTGGAATAGATAAATTTGTCGATTATCTCGGGGCAAGATTGCAGTCAATTCAGAATAAAAGAGAAGAATACGCCGGCTTGAAAGCTGAAAAACAGGCCAGGTTGGATGCTCTTAGAAAGAAGCTCAAGGAAATTATGCCCGAACGTCCGCGCGAACAATCGCTGATCAATGTGCTTATTGAAACCGCTGAAACAACCCAGCTGCAATTTGAACTGAGCTATTCAGTGTATCCGGCCGGCTGGAGGCCGGTCTACACTGTCAGAGCACTGCCCGAATCCGGAGAAATAGAGCTTACGGTCGGGGCGATCGTCTATCAAAAAACAGGTGAGAACTGGGAGAATGTCAGGTTGACGCTTTCAACCGTCAGACAGACAGCCGAAAACCAGCCGGGCGAGCTCCCGCCCTGGTATCTTGATGTGGTTCAACTGCAGGCAGCCAAGGGTTTGAAAGCGGAAAGGATGATGACGGAAGAGTCGGTTCCCGACGCGGTGATTGGAGGAGTCATCGGAGGCAGGGTGGCTGCGGTTGAGGAAAAAGCAATAACCGAAGAAAGCTGGTTCAGTACGAGTTTTGAAATAAAAAAACCCTGGACGATACTGAGCGATGGAGCCGAACGTCGTGTGCCGGTTGACTCTAACAAACTTCAGGCGTCGTTTGATTACCTTTCAGTTCCGAAACTCCAGGAGCGAGTTTTTCTTCGTTCGAGCTTTCTGAACAGGCTATCCTATCCGCTCCTTAACGGTAAAGCCGATATGTTTATCGACCGTGATTTCGTCGGGACCTCAGCGATCCCGGATATTCCGGCCAACGAAGAATTCCAGCTGTTTTTTGGCGAGGATAATCAGGTCCGGATAAAACGCGAGCTGGTAAAAAGAGAAAAAACCCCTCCAGGTTTTCTCGGAAAGAACGAAAAGATTACCCAGGCTTTCAGGATAACTCTGGAGAACCTGCGCCAGCGGCCGGTGGAAATTGAGGTCCAGGACCAGATTCCCGTCAGCCAGCACAGCCGGATAGAAGTAAAAGAGGTGAAAATCAACCCTGCTCCGGCCAGCCGGCAGGAGAACGGCATCTTCAGCTGGAAAATAAAACTCGCTGCGCGTCAGAAACAGGAGCTTTCTTTTGAATTTACCGTGGAATATCCGAAAGATCTCCGGGTGGCTGGAATCTGAAGTTTTAAGGTGAAACAAAAAAAACAGAGAGACCCGGCGGAAGGTAAGGTGACCGGATAAATAAAATCTTTTCGAGTGTATTTTAAGGCAGGTCAAATTTTCCGCCCGCAGTGTTATAATTAAAAACCGATTTTTCAGACAAGTCTGGCATGAGAGGAAATTGATATGCCTGAGAGAAATTCATTTCCCCGCTTCTGGATGATCTCGCCGGAAGAGGTGGCTTCCACCTTCGATTCTGACCTGAAAAACGGCCTGACGTCAGAACAGGCTGCAGCTCATCTGGAAAAATTCGGTCCGAATCAATTGCAGGAAACCCGTCTTCGTTCCCCGCTGGCGGTGTTTTTTGATCAGTTCAAGTCTTTCCTGATCTGGGTGCTGATGGCGGCGGCGGTCATTTCAGGATTCCTCGGTGAATGGGTCGACGCTCTGGCCATAATCGGTATAGTCCTGCTGAACGCCATTCTTGGTTTTGTGCAGGAATACCGGGCGGAAAAGTCTCTGGCCGCCCTGAAGAGGATGGCCGCTCCGATGGCTAAGGTAATCAGGGATGGCCAGCTGAAACAGATTCCCGCCAGCGAAGTTGTTCCGGGGGATCTTCTGGAACTCGAGGCCGGAGATCATGTTGCGGCGGATGCTCGTGTCGTTTACCATACTACCAATTTTGCCGTGCAGGAAGCGGCTCTCACCGGAGAGTCCACGCCCGTCTTAAAAACTTCTGCCATTCTCGAAGGGGAGGATGTTCCGCTGGCTGACCGGGCGAACATGGTTTATTCGGGCACATCTGTGGCCGCGGGCAAAGCCCGGGCTGTGGTGGTGGCCACCGGAATGTCCACCGAACTCGGTCAGATTGCCCGGATGATTCAGGAAATATCCCTGGAAACCACACCTCTTCAGAGAAAACTCGAACAGTTCGGACGCTGGATAGTCTATGTATGTTTTGCTCTTGTCGGTTTGATCTTTCTGCTCGAATGGTGGAGGGGCGGAGAATTCATTCAGGTTTTCCTGACGGCTGTCAGCCTGGCGGTGGCTGCTATTCCGGAAGGTTTGCCGGCGGTGGTGACCATTGCTCTGGCGCTCGGCGTTCAAAGGATGGTGAAGCGCAATGCTCTCATAAGAAAGCTTCCGTCGGTGGAAACGCTAGGGGCGGCCACGGTCATCTGCTCGGATAAAACCGGAACGCTGACCAGAAACGAAATGACGGTTAAAGCAGTCTATGCCGACGCGAAGCTGTTTATGATTTCCGGAACAGGTTACCAGCCGGAAGGGGAATTTATCCTGGAAGAAAAAGCGGTAAATCCGGCTGAGTTCCCCGGGCTTTACAAAACTCTGGTCTGCGGACTTCTCTGCAATACAGCCAGATTGATCAAAGATGACGGCCGCTATCGCCTTCTGGGAGACCCGACCGAGGGAGCCCTTCTGGTTCTGGCCAGGAAAGCCGGCCTTGAACAGGAGGTTCTGGGGGAGACGGAGAAACTGGTGGAAGAGCTCCCGTTCGATTCCGAACGCAAAATGATGACCATGCTCAGGAAGAGAGAGCAGGGATTTATTGCCTATGTGAAGGGCGCTCCGGACATCCTTTTGAAAAATTGCCGTTTTATTTTTGAAGGTGGCGAAAAGAGGCCGATAACGCCTGAAGATATCGAGCGGATTTTGATGATCAACGATTCGCTGGCGGCTCAGGCGCTCCGGGTGCTCGGCTGTGCTTACAGAGAATTCAGCGAGTTTCTGGAAAAACTGGAGGCGTCGGCTATAGAGAAAGAGCTGGTGTTTACGGGTCTGGTGGCCATGATTGACCCTCCGCGTCCTGAGGTGGTCAGAGCGATGGCGGAATGCAAAAAAGCCGGCATCAAACCGGTGATGATAACCGGCGACCATAAAATCACCGCGATGGCCATAGCCAGAGAACTCGGAATGCTGGAGAACGGTTCGCTGGCCATCACTGGAGAAGAACTTGATAAATTGAAGCCTGAAGAATTTCAGGAAAAGGTGGAAAAGATAAGAGTTTATGCCCGGGTCTCTCCCGAACATAAACTCCGCATAGTAAGAGCCTGGAAGAAAAGGGGAGAAGTGGTGGCTATGACCGGCGACGGGGTGAATGATGCCCCGGCGGTCAAGGAAGCCGACATCGGTGTGGCCATGGGTATCACCGGAACCGACGTCACGAAAGAAGTTTCTGACATGATAATCACCGACGACAATTTCGCTTCGATTGTGGCCGCAGTCGAAGAAGGCCGGACGATTTACGATAACATCAAGAAATTCGTTCATTATCTCCTTTCCTGTAATCTGGCGGAAATTATGGTGATGTTTGTGGCCTCGCTGGTGGGATGGCCGGTTCCGCTTCTTCCGATTCAAATTCTCTGGATTAATCTGGTGACCGACAGCCTGCCGGCGCTCGGACTTGGTTTTGACCCCCCGGACCCGGAAGTCATGTCCCGTCCACCCCGCCGGCCGGACGAGCCGGTGGTTGACCGGAAGAGAGCAGCGTTGATGGCTGTTCAGGGTGTTTTTATGGCTGCCTGCGCTCTGACCGCTTACTTTTATGTTCTGTATGTGGAGAACGAAGGGCTGGAAAGAGCCAGAACAGCTGCCTTTATCGTCCTTTCGGTCAGTCAGCTTTTTCATTCGCTGAACTGCCGCAGTCAGATGAAATCTCTTTTCCAGCTCGGTCTTTTTACCAACATGAAGTTGGCCTACGCTTTTCTTGTTTCTCTGAGCCTTCAGCTTTCGGTGGTTTACGTCCCGGTGCTTCAGAAAATTTTTAAGACTCAAAATTTAACGCTTTTTGACTGGGCACTGGTGATAGTTCTATCATCGCTTCCGCTCTGGGCCATGGAACTGGTTAAAAAAATGAACAGCCGCTTCAGGTTTTACGAGATATACTGAAAAGCTCTTCTTTTCCTGCTATCAGAATTCTGGATGAACTTAAACTTATTTCATATTTCTGATTCTGATTTCGATTTCCGGCATGTCCTTCAGAAGTTCAATCAACCTGGAAGTGTCAGTTTCCCCGTAGTGATAGGGATATAGTATTTTAGGTTTTATCCAGCGGGCAGCTTCAGCCACCATTTCCGGCGTCATGGTGTAGGGGAGGTTCATCGGCAGGAAAGCGATATGGATATTTTTCAGCTCCTTCATTTCCGGGATGTTCTCAGTATCACCGGCCACATAAATTCTTATGTCGTCAAAAGTGATTACATAGCCGTTGCCGGAGCCTTTCGGATGAAAGGGATTACCGTCGGGTCTTTTGTGTTTGAGGTTGTAAGCCGGGACGGCTTCAATCTCGAATCCGAAGAAGGTTTTCCGGTCGCCATTTTTCATCACCTGGAGTCCCGGAATCTTCGGCTGACAGTCGGCCGTTCCGATGATCACTGTGTTTTCTTTGCGCAGCAGCTTGATGGCTTCCGGGTCGAGATGGTCGAAATGCTCGTGGGTAACCAGAATCAGGTCAGCTTTCGGAAGCTGCCGGTAATCAGCCTGTTCGGTCCAGGGGTCGACGTGAACAACCTTATCCTGGAAGGTGAACATCAGGGTGCCGTGTCCGAGAAAGGTAATCTTCAACTCTCCAGAAGCGGTCGGGATGCGGTCTTCTTCATATTTCTGGCCCGACACCAGAAGCGGAGTCAGACCGAGCGTCATGGTTATTATTAAAATTCCCAGCTTTTCCATTGACCACCTCCTTCTAACTTCTGACATTTTAACACATAAAGCGGACAGAAAAAAATGTTTCAATTCGCGGCAAAATTATTTATAATCTGAAATCATCATCGTCGGGAAAGCGAGACACTGCCGGCGTGATAATTTCCCGGAGTTCCGGCATGAAATTAAAAAAATTCTTTTTCCAGACTTACCTGACACATCTTTTTCTTCTTTTTGTGCTGCTGGTGGTTGTGTATTTCCTTAACATCCATCTGGTGCGCCAGGCGGTTCTTGATGATCAGGTAGCTGAACTTAGCGGGCTGGCTCAGGCTCTCAGCCTGGAAACAGCAAATGCCTGGCTGGCAGACGAACAGCTAAATAAAAATATTCTTTCGACTCAGGCGAGAATATCAAGAATAAGGTTGACCCTGATAGACACTGCAGGCAGGGTGATTTATGACAGCGAGAAAGAGACAGAAGAGCTGGAAAGTCATCGTTACCGGCCGGAAGTTGACGGTGCCCTTTCCGGTGCGCTCAGCTCATCGATAAGATACAGCGACACTCTCAAAATCAAAATGATTTATGTGGCTGCGCCGGTAAAGATAGAAGGGCAGGTGGTGGGTGTTTGCCGGGTGAGTCGTCCGATAAATCTGGCCCTGGCCGCCTACCGCAGAACCAGGAATAACCTCCTGGTCGCGCTTGGAGAGCTGCTGGCGCTTGGCGCGCTCACACTCTTTTTGCTTATCAGGCTTATCCAGAAACCGCTGGAGGCATTAAACATCGCGGTGGAAAGAGTGGCCGCCGGCAATCTGGATGTTTCCCTGGGTCTTTTTCTGCAGCAGCAGTTGAAACCACTTCCTGGCCATCTGAACATTCTGCTTGATAAGAACAGGGAATTACAGAAAGAGCTCGAAGCTGATCGTGAAGTTCTTCAGGTTTTTATTGACTCTTCAGATGAAGGCTGGCTTCTGGTTGACCTTAATGGCCGCATCATTCTTATGAGCAGGAGCTTCCAGAGGATGTTTCCGGAAGTCACAGATAAAAACGAATTTTTCTGGCAGATATTGCGCCTTGCCGGGTTGCACGAATTAACCGAGCAGGCGCGGCAATCGTCAGGGCCGGTAAGCTGTCAGCTGGAAAAAGGTGGGCGGGTTTACCACTGTCAGGTTAGCTGGCTTTCCGGTCGGAAGCATTATTTGATGAAATTCACTGATATCACCGAAGCAAAAGACCTCCAGCAGAGGAAGAAAGAATTTGTGGCCAACCTGGCTCATGAAATTAAGACCCCGCTCACGGTGATCAGCGGATTCCTTGAAACCCTGGAAGATGAGAATCTCAGCCCTGAGGGACGTGACTATCTGGAAGTGCTGAAAAGAAACGTCACCCGTCTGGTCAGGCTGGTCGAGGACCTGGCCCGGCTGTCCGAACTCGAAGAGAAGGGAAGCCAGCTGGAAAAGATTCCTGTTGATCTGAAAGAGGCTGTCAGCCGGATGCTGGAAACTTTTGAAAAAGAGGCTCAGAAAAAGGGCCTTTATCTGAAAATGGAAACAGAAGAAATCCCCCGGGTTGAGGCTGACCCGTATCAGATTGAGCAGATGCTGGTTAATCTGATTGACAATGCTATACGATACACAGATAAGGGTGGCGTGACGGTCAGCCTGAAGCGGTCAGGCGACGGAGTCGAGCTGACTGTCAGTGATACCGGCATCGGTATTCCGGAAGAGCATCTGCCCCGGATATTTGAGAGATTCTATGTGGTCGACAGATCTCGTTCGCGCCGGACCGGAGGAACCGGGCTCGGGCTTTCTATCGTTAAGCATGTGGTGCTGGCTCATGGGGGCAGGATAGAAGTCAGGAGCGCCCCCGGATACGGTTCTAGTTTTATCGTCTGGCTCCCGGCAGTTTCCGGCGGTAGCTGAAAAGCCCGGGATGAGCTATAATTTTTTATCATGTTTCATCCGGGAGTTAATTCAGATGACGGAAATTGAATTCAAAGGCACCAGGCTCAAATTGAACGAGGAAGGCTTCCTGGCCACGCCGGAGATCTGGGATGAGGAGATTGCTTGCTTTCTGGCGCGCCAGGCGGAGGGAATCGAGCAGATGACGGAAGAGCACTGGAAAATAGTTAATTACATCAGAAACTATTATCTCCAGAAAGGTCAGGCGCCGATGATCCGCAAAATGGTGGCTGAAACCGGCATATCGCTGAAGCGGATTTATGAGCTGTTTCCCTCCGGCCCGGCGAAGGGCGCCTGTAAGGTGGCCGGCCTGCCAAAACCGGACGGCTGCGTTTGAAGATTAAACAGAGAGAAATAACCGCTCTCAGGTTAAGTTTTAGCGTTCAACCTTCCGTGATGTCCTTTTTGATTTGATTGTTTGAGAGAAATCAGCGCTCGCAGAGAGCTATTTCTTTTTTTTCTTCTGAAATTCGGCAATTTCGCGGACAGCCTGGATGGCGGTCTGGATGTGCTCCTCGGTGTTGAAAGGTCCGATACCAAAGCGCACTGCTCCTTTGATCCTGTCGGTTCCCAGCTGTTCGTGAACTAAGGGAGCGCAGTGCAGACCGGTCCGGCAGGCAATGTTGTATTCGACATCCAGCATGATGCCGACATCCTGAGCTTCCATTCCGTCAACGTTAAAGGCAATCACACTTATATGGTCGGTAAGGTCGTCCTGGCAGTAAAGTGTTACTCCGTCAATTTCTTTCAGGCCCCTGACCAGCATTTCAGTCAGCTTCATCTCGTGCGCATGAATATTTTCCAGACCTTTCTGCAGCACCCATTTCACTCCGGCATGCAGTCCGGCTATTCCGAGAAGGTTGGGTGTACCGTATTCCAACCGGTAAGGATATTCTTCCAGATGGGTTCTCTGGGCTGAGCGGACGCCGGTTCCACCGGCTCTGGTGATTTTTATGTTGACGCCTTCACCGACGCAGAGCCCTCCAATGCCGGTCGGGCCCAGAAGCGATTTATGTCCGGTGAAGCAGACTACGTCGATGTTCATATCCTTCATATCGATCGGCACCTTGCCGGCCGACTGGGAAGCGTCGATTACGAAAACCACGCCGTGCTCGCGGCAGATCCGTCCTATTTCATTTACCGGTTGCACCGTTCCTATGACGTTTGAGGCATGGTTGACCACCACCAGTCTGGTGTTCTTTTTGATTCTCTTTTTGATCTCATCCGGGTCGACAAAACCACGGCTTTCAAACGGGACATAATCGACCTCGACACCCTGGAGAGAAAGGTGATATAGCGGCCTTAGAACTGAATTGTGTTCGAGAGTGGTGGTAATCGCATGATCGCCGGGTTCCAGCAATCCGAAAATAGCCAGGTTGAGGGCATCGGTTGAGTTGTAGGAAAAGCACAGACGGTTGGGGTCATAGCCGTTGAAAAATTCGGTGAGCATTTTTCTGGTTTCTTCCACCAGATTGCCTGCCTCGAGACAAAGGTCGTAGCCGGAGCGGCCCGGGTTCACTCCATAATTGCGGTAAAAATGGTCCATAAACCTATAAACTTCCTCAGGCTTCGGAAAAGAAGTCGCCCCGTTATCGAGATAGATGATATTCATTTAAGATTCCTCCAGATAAGCTTATTTTCCAGGCGGGTAAAAAAGTCAGAGAAGTGCCGGCTTAAGCGCCGACAATCAGGATTACAGCTGGTTTCTATGTTCATTTCAGGTTTTTAATCTTAATAAAAATAATGGCTTAATTCAATACTTAAAAATGAGTTCATAAGACAGGGAAAAATATTCGGGAATATACAGCGGGCGCTTTGTGCAGGTGCCCCGTCTGTATCAGTTCGGAAGGTTTTTAACTTTTATCTTTCAAGCCTTTATTTCCGGGCGAGCGGTGAGCTCGGGAGCTGACCATGCTCCTTTTGAAGGTTGGGCTTACTGTCGGTTTTCTGGCTGAATATTTTTTATTGACTTTGATTAAGAAAAATAAATATAAAATAAAACGATAGAAAGAAAACGGAGGTAAAACGGTGAAAAGAAAAGCCAGCGCTTCCTGCCTTAAATTTTTAATCCTGTTTTCAGTCTTCAGCCTGATTTTTGCCGCCTGTCTCCGTACTGAAAAACAGTATGACCTGATAATCAGGAATGGACTGGTGGTAGATGGAAGCGGCAATCCCTGGTTCAGGGCCGACCTGGCCATAAAAAATAAAAAGATAGCGGCCATCAGAGATCATCTGGATCAAGCGAAGGCTAAAACCGTAATCGAAGCCGAAGGTCTGGTGGTGGCACCGGGCTTTATAGACATTCATACCCATGCAGACAGAGATCTTTTAACCATACCGGGATGCGAGAATTACATCTCCCAGGGGGTGACCACGTTGATCGGCGGGAATTGTGGCGGCCATGAATTTCCTCTGGCTGAATTTCTGGCAAAAGTGGAAAAGAACGGAATCGCCTGCAACTTTGGCATCCTGGCCGGCCACAACACGATCAGACGTGAGGTGATGGGCATGAAGATGGATCCGCCCGACCCGGAGGAAATGGCCAGGATGAAACAACTGCTGCGGAAGGAACTTCTGGCAGGAGCGCTTGGCCTGTCGACCGGACTCGCTTACCTTCCTGGCACTTATTCGACGACTGAAGAGCTGGTGGAGCTGGCTTCGGTCGTGGGGGAACTCGGCGGTTTTTACGCTTCTCACATCAGAAATCAGGGGAAAAAGATTACCGAAGCGATTGAGGAAGCGATTGCCGTCGGCGAGAAAAACAGGATTCCGGTGGTCATTTCGCACATCAAACTGGCTGATGAAGATGTCTGGAATGAGATAGAGAGAATCACCTCTCCCGTGGAAGCGGCCCGTGCCAGGGGAGTGGAAGTGGTGATGGATCAATATCCATACACAGCCACCAGTTCCGGTTTTACCAGCAGTCTGCCCCAGGACGTGTTTGAAGGCGGCCGCGAAAAATTTTTGCAGAGACTCCAGGACCCGGAGATTTATGAAAGAGTCAGGCAGACGATAATAAGGAATCGACTTACCTCCAGGAGAGGAATAGATAAACTGGAAACAATTTACATCGCTCGCAGCCGCAAATTCCCCGCATATGAAGGCAAAAATCTCAAAGAGATTCTCGCTCTTCTGGGCAAGCCGGCCACGGTGGAAAACGGAGCTGACCTGATCATCGACCTGGTGAAGGAAGGTGATGTTTCGGCCATCTTTTTCCAGATGGACGAAAGGGACGTTGAAAATTTGATGAAACTTCCTTTTGTGATGATCGGTTCGGACGGCGGCCTTCAGGTTCCAGGACAGGGGATCCCTCACCCCAGAAGTTACGGAACTTTCACCAGAGTGCTGGGACATTACGTCAGGGAAAAAGGCATAATCTCGCTGGAGGAGGCTGTCAGGAAAATGACCTCGCTTCCGGCTCAGACGATGAGGTTGAAAAACCGGGGCATGATAAAAGAGGGATATTATGCCGACATAACGATTTTCAACCCGGCAGAAGTAAAAGACCTGGCTACTTTCCACGAACCGCATCGGTACAGCGCCGGGATTGCCTGTGTACTGGTCAACGGAGAGGTGGTGCTGGAGAAAGGCCTTTTTACCGGCCGCCGACCTGGCTCTGTGCTTCGAGGTCAGGCTTCCGAAAAAAAATTTTAAAAAAACCGTCTTCAAGTATTGATTTTTTGCCGATTGGTGCTAATATTTACGGCTAAAAATGAGATACTTTCTTTCACTCGGCAGCAACCTCGGAAACAGAAGCCGCAATCTGGCTCAGGCCCGCAGCCTGCTTCAGAAAGCCGGTGTCCGGATTATCCGCCAGTCTTCCGTCTACGAAACAGAACCGGTCGATTACCTTGACCAGCCCTGGTTTTATAACCAGGTGCTGGAAGTTGAAACCAGCCGCAGTCCGCTGGCCCTGCTTAACACCGTAAAAGAGATAGAACATAGAATGAAGCGCCAGCCGACGTGCGAAAAAGGTCCGCGGGTTATCGACATTGACATTCTTCTGGCGGAAAGGACCGTGGTGCAGACTAACAGGCTTGTCATTCCCCATCCCCGCCTGAGCTTCAGAAATTTTGTGATGGTTCCACTGGCTGAGATTGCCCCGGATTTTGTCCATCCGCTTCTTCATCTGCCGATTTCCACTCTGGCCGAGATGACCGGAGATACGGCTGAGGTGCGCCGGGTGGTGGAAGTGCGGCGATTTCACCAGGTCAGCCGCGAGTCCCGCCTTTAAGTTTCCTGCTGCCGGTTTCTGAGGATTATTTTCATTAAGCTATAATCCCGTGAAATTACTTTCTCCTTCTTAAAATTGTTCCCGCCGGCAGCCTCCTCGATCCAAACGGCTGCACTCAGCTTTAAGTCTGAAAAAAATGCTGATATCTCCGCTATTCTGCCTTCTTCATCGAAGAATAAAAGATCGAATTGAAAAGTAGCTTGAAGGTACCGCGGGGTTGAGCCCGGAACTGCACCGGGAAGCCCAGAAGAATCAACCGTCCCTTTTCCAGCGGAACTTCAACCACGGCCGCTTTCTGCTGGATGAGCTTTTCTCCGTGGATCCAGCCGCTCAACAGAAGGTTATCCGCGGCGTATTTAGCCACTATTACAGGCGAGTTCCTCTGGTCAAATGAAGGCAAGACATCAAAAGCGCAGCTGTCGGCGAAAACAATCGGCTGCTGTCGGTCCATTCCGTAAGCTACAGGATGAGAAGCGTCGAATTCCGCCAGAAGGATCGAGCCAGAACAGTTGAATTCCTCTCTTCTGGCTTTTTCCAGAATATTTCTGACGGGTGACTTAAACTCGCCGGCGGCCAGATTGCAGGAGGTATTCATCATAATCAGAGTCCCGCCCTCACGCACAAACTCTTTCAGGTTGTTAATTCCACGCGAGCCGAGTCCTCCGACATAATCCGGAGGCATATCGCCCTTCCGGTATCCATTGACCAGAAGCTCGGTCGAATAGTGGTCCGGGATGATGATCGCATCGAACTGTCTGGCCAGCTGTCCGGCCCTGATGTCTGAATCGTGAAGAACTTTGAAGGCAAACTCATGCTCATCGAGCACAAACCTGGTCCAGCCTTCGTCTTCCACCGCCACCCAGGACTGGTAGATGGCCACTCTCGGAGCTCTGATTTCACTGGTTTTCGCCGCCGGTCGGGAGGAACAGGCCTGAATTCTCAGGTTGAGCTCCCGGGCGAGTTTTTCCATAAAATCTCGGCTCAGACCGCTGACGATAATCGTTCCCTCAGGATAATTTTTGCCTTCATGGGTGAATTGATTTCTGGCCCATTCGATTTTTCCCTTCTGTTTCAATACGCGGTTCATTGCGATGAAAGAAGCGTTCTGTCTGTGGTCCAGAAGATAAGCAGCCGAACCGGAACCTTCAACTCTGCCGGGAGAAGGATTGACCGATGACAGCGGTTTGAGCTTTACAGAAAGAGGCGTTCCGGCAGCCTGAACCTTCAGGTTGAATTGATAGGGGAGAGTCCAGCCCATCATGTCGTAGGCTTCAAGCGGCGCTCCTTCGATCTTTCTGGATTGAATCAATCCCTGCCAGAGGTCAGGATATTTCCGGAGGTCCGGATAACGCTGCTCTTCGAGCATGTTCTTGGCAAACAGAGCGAACGGCTGATTCATCGGAATTACCAGGGTGCCCTTCGGATAGCTCACTCCGTCGGAAATAAAATCTTCCTGGGCTTCATAGACTTCAATCCCCAGCAGGATCATTCTATTCAGAAGCAGCGCGAGGTTTCCGGGGTCGGATTGTTCGAGCGGAAAGATCCAGGCGTAAGGAGGCTCTTTCTGAAATCTGGCCATTACCTCGCTGGCCATCCTGTACTTGTTGAAAAGAAGCTCTTCCCGGAAGCGGGCGGCCACTTCCAGCACCGCTTTAGAGGCGGTAAGACAATAATCAACGGCATCCCGAAGTCTCCACCAGCCACCCTTCCAGGGGCTCGGATAGAAGGCGGACATAGTCAGGTCCTGGTATTCAGGCGGGAAATCCCTGACGGTGTAAAATTTCGGGGTGGCATATCGGTAAAGGGCGGTCTCGGTCAGGATCGAAATTATGTTGTGCGAATCCACCACCTGGGTTACGTATCCTGGATACCAGGTGTCAAAAACTATTCTGGAAATCGCTCCCTCTTTTCCTTCAGCATCGAAAGCCGCTCCCATGGCTGAGCCGATCAGGTTCTGCCAGCGCACGATCAACGGATGAACATTCGGGTTGGTCGGTTCGGAGTTGGGGGGAATCCAGATGCGGGCCGGAAACGGAGCGGTCTGATGATGGTTGTAAAGAATCACCGGATACCATTCCTGATTTACCAGCCTGGTTATGTTCTGGGTTTCTTTCAGGTTGCCCAGGTAGGAATCGCGGTTGTTGTCGTGTCCGGCGTAATAATGATAAAGATAAGGCATCGGAGAAACTTCGAATGGTGTGCCAACGTTTTTATGATACCAGTCGGCCACCATATTCATCCCGTCCGGATTGGCAAACACCAGAAGGCAGATCACCTCGTTGAGTATCTTCAGCGTTTTTTCGTCTTTAGCCGAAACCAGGTCGTAGGCTAATTGAACCAGATGCTGGGCAGGCGCGCATTCTGTGGCGTGAAGCCCGCCGTCGATGTAAACCACCGCTTTTCCCTTACGGGCAAGTCTGGCCGCTTCTTCTGCGGTCAATCCCTTAGCCAGAGAAAGTTTTTTGATGATCGAGCGGTATTCTTCCAGGCTGGCCAGATTTTCCGGAGAAGAAATCACCGCATAATACATCGTCAGCCCGAGAGTGGTCTTACCCATCTCTCTGAGCTGGATCCGGTCGGAGACCGAGGCTAACTTTTTCCAGTAATCGATCGCCTTGTCGTAGGTAATCAGATGGTAATCGGCTCCGACCCTGAACCCGAGTATTTCTTCCGGGGGAGGAATGACCTGGGCTTCAAGAGCAGCAACACTGCAGATAAGGAGGAACAGAAATAAACTCAGGGAGAAAAGGAAACGGCCTCTGTTCATTTTTTACTCCTGGATGAAAATTATTCGAAAGCATTTATAAAATGTTCTATTTCCGGCTGATTTTCCCGGTTGAACCTGATGCAGACGACATCGAAACGGCAGTCTACTTTGTTCAGCTGGTTGAGGTAAAGGTAGCCTTCAGCCGCTTTTCTCAGATGGGACTTCTTCCTTTCCGTCATAGCTTCTTCCGGAAAGCCGAAATCTTCACTCTTTCTGGTTTTTACCTCGATGAAAACCAGGTAATGGCCGTCTCTGGCTATCAGGTCGATTTCTGTATGGTGAAAAAAGAAGTGTTTTTCTAAAATCCTGTAGCCCTTTTCTTCAAGGTAGGAGGCGGCTATTTCCTCGCCCCGCAAACCGAGCGGAAACGAGTCTATTTTATTTTTTTCCACCTTACACCTTCTCTGGTGTCTTCGAGAATTATTCCCAGCTGTCTGAGTTCTTCGCGGATGGCATCAGCCAGAGCAAAATTCTTTTCCCGGCGCGCTTTCTCCCTTTCTTCTATCTTTGCCATGATTTCCGGCGGCAGGGTTTCTTCCTTCTTTTCCGGCAGGATGGCCAGCACCCGGTCGAATTCTCTCATGGTGTTCAGAATCTTCTCCCGGTCATCCTGTTTGACCGCGTTTCTGGCCAGTCGGTTGTTTATTTCGCGAATGAATTCAAAGACGGCGGCCAGGGCAGATGAAATGTTAAGGTCATCGGAGAGACCTTCCCTGAAATCGGCCAGCGCTTTTTCAGCCAGAGAGGTTATTTCCGGTTCAGAACCCGGCTCAAGTTTACGGTGTTCTATCTCGTAGAGAAAATCCAGAATCCGCTGCCGCGAAGCTTTCGCCTGTTCCAGGTTTTCAAAAGTGAAATTCAGCATCTTCCGGTAATGGGTGGAAAGCAGGAAGAAACGCAGGTCTATCGGGTCCACACCGCGCGCCAGCAGGTCGCGCAGGGTGTAAAAATTCCCCTTTGATTTGGACATTTTTTCTCCGTCCACCACCAGGTGGTGGCAGTGGAGCCAGTAGTTGACGAATTTCTTTCCGTAATAAGCTTCTGACTGAGCGATCTCGTTTTCGTGATGGGGGAAGATATTGTCAACACCGCCGCAGTGGATATCGAGCTGCGGACCCAGGTAACGTGTGCTCATCGCCGAGCATTCGATATGCCAGCCCGGCCGGCCCGGTCCGAGCTCGGTTTCCCAGCAGGGCTCGCCCTCTTTGGGTTTTTTCCAGAGGGCAAAGTCATGCACGCTTTCTTTTTCGTATTCGTCAGCGTCGACTCTGGCTCCGGCCTTAAGCTCTTCCGGATTAATTTTGGCCAGCTGTCCGTAGGCAGGAAATTTTTTGATGCTGAAGTAAATCGAGCCTTCTTTGTAATAGGCGTAGCCTTTTTCCAGGAGGCCTTTGATCATCCGCACCATATCGGTAATGTGCTCGGTGGCTCTCGGGTAGACGTCAGCCGGCAGGATTCTCAGCGTTTTGATGTCTTCAAAAAAAGCCTGGATGTACCTGGCCGTGTATTCCTGAAGGGATATCCCCAGCTGATTCGCTCCTCTGATAGTTTTGTCATCGACGTCGGTTATATTCATTACATGAAACACTTTATATCCGGCAAACAGCAAAAATCTTTTCAAAAGGTCTTCAAAAATGTAGGCCCGATAATTTCCGATGTGAGGATAATCGTATACAGTCGGGCCGCAGGTGTACAGCCGGACCTTGCCCGGGACCAGCGTCTTAAATTCTTCGACTGTGCCTGAAAGGGTGTTAAAAAAGCGAATCATCCTGTTTATTATGTCCGAACCGATTAAGGTCGTCAATAGTTTGAATTCTTCCTCGATATCAGGGACGTCCTGGTTTGACCTTATTTCTCAAAATATGACATAATTAAAATCAAATCATACACAGAAAGGAATCATACATGAAAATCAACGTTGGCATCCGGAGAGAGGATATAAACCGCTGGGAAAGGCGGGCTCCACTTGTTCCTTCCCATGTCAGAGAGCTGCAGAAAAATTATCCTCTGCAGTTTTATGTACAGCCTTCAGAAATAAGAGTTTTTCCGGATAGCGAGTACCTGGCGGCCGGTGCCATCGTCCAGGAAGATCTCTGCCCGAGCCGGGCGGTTATAGCCATTAAAGAAATTCCCCTCAGTATGTTTGAACGCGGGAAAGTTTACGTATTTTTCTCCCATACCATCAAGGGACAGGCTCATAACATGCCGATGCTGAAAAGGATCATCGAACTCGGCTGCACCCTGATCGATTACGAGAAAATTACCGACGATCAGGGAAGGAGGCTGCTTTTCTTCGGCAATTTTGCCGGCCATGCCGGCCTGGTTGACTCGCTCTGGTCTTACGGGCAGAGGCTTAAAACGCTCGGAGTGGAAACACCCTTTCTAAAAATCAAGCAGGCTGTTCACTATGCGAATCTGACTCATATCAGGGAAGAAATTAAAACCGTTGGCCGGCAGATAATGGAAGAGGGACTGCCGGCTGAGATAACTCCTTTTATCTGCGGCTTTTTCGGTTACGGGCATGTCTCTCAGGGGGCCCAGGAAATATACGACCTGCTGCCGGCGGTGGAAATAAAACCATCAGAACTGGCTGAAACCGTGGAGAAAGGATATTATTCGCCGCATAGAGTCTACAAAGTTGTTTTCAAGGAAGAGGATATGGTCAGGCCGAAGGGAAATCATCAGTTCGAGCTACAGGATTACTACCAGAATCCGGAAAAATACTATCCGGTCACTGAAGAATATCTCCCTTACCTCAGCATTCTGATTAACGGAATATTCTGGACTCCCAGATATCCACGTTTCGTCACGCGGGAGTTTTTGAAAAAATTGTTCGGAACTCAGGAGCGCCCGCGGCTCCAGGTTGTCGGCGACATCTCCTGCGACGTCAACGGTTCGCTCGAATGCACGGTGAAAGCGACCGATTCAGAAAACCCGGTTTATGTTTACGATCCCTTCACCGGAGAAACAGCCGATGGTTTCAGCGGTCGGGGGCCGGTGGTTATGGCTGTATACAATCTCCCGGCTGAATTGCCGATCGAATCATCGACTTATTTTAGCCAGGGGCTAAAGAAATACGTGCCCTCAATTGCCCGGGCGGATTATTCTGTGCCTTTTGATCGGCTCGGGCTTGAACCCGAACTGAAAAGGGCAGTTATCGTTTACAACGGCGAGCTCACACCTGATTTTCGTTATCTTGAAAATTATCTTAAATAAAATGTCAGGAGTAAGCGGTGAAAGAGAATAACAGAAGGAAAGTCTGTCTTCTCGGGGCCGGACTGGTTGCCGGTCCGGTCATAGAGTATCTTCTCGGTTTTGACCACATTGAACTTGAAATAGCTGACATTGAGCCGGAAAGAGCCCGGCGGCTGACCGGTGGGCATTCAGGAGCCAGTGTTTATCAGCTGGACCTGCAGGACAGGGAGAAATTGACTGAACTGATCGCCAGGTCCGAGGTTGTCATCAGCCTGGTTCCGTATACCTATCATCCTTATGTGGCTGAAATCTGTCTCGAAGCCGGAAAACATCTGGTGACAGCTTCTTACGTCAGCCCGGCGATGAGAGCCCTCGATGAAAAAGCCCGTGAAAAAGGTTTGATATTTCTGAATGAGCTGGGCCTGGACCCTGGAATCGACCATATGGAGGCGATGCGCCTGATTGATGAGATTCATCAGGCAGGCGGGAAGGTGGTAAGCTTTGTATCGTATTGCGGCGGGCTGCCGGCTCCGGAAGCCAGGGATAATCCGTTCGGTTACAAATTTTCCTGGAGTCCCCGCGGTGTGCTGCTGGCCGGTAGAAACGATGCCCGGTATTTGCTGGATGGACAGGAGGTCTATGTTCCGGCGGAGCAACTTTTCAGCCATTACCGGATGATTGAAATTCCCGGACTCGGGGTTTTTGAAGGGTATCCCAACCGAAATTCTGTGGCTTATGTCGATATCTACGGGGTTAAAGAAGTAAAAACCATGTTGCGCGGGACGCTTCGTTACCCGGGCTGGTGTCTGAGGATGAAGAAAATCGGCGAGCTGGGTTTGCTGGAGGTTGACGAAAAGGAATGGCAGGCTGAAACCTATGCTGACTTCATGCGTGAGTATCTGGGAATTCCCGCTCCGGCTGATCTTAAAACGGAAATTGCCCGGAGACTTCAAATCACCATCGACTCGGAGGTGATGAGCACTTTCGAATGGCTGGGGCTGTTCAGCGAGAGGCCGCTTCCTTCGAGAAAAACTTCTCCCCTGGATCTGCTGCTCCACCTGATGGTGGAAAAAATGCAGTACCGGGAAGGGGAAAGGGACATGACCGTTCTCAAGCATGAAATTGTGGCTGAGTATCCAGGAAAACCGGGTGAAATTATAACTTCCACCCTGATCGATTTTGGACAGCCGGGCGGAAGTACCTCAATGTCCAGGACGGTTGGACTGCCGGTGGCCATCGGAGTAAAATTGATACTGGAAGGAAGGATACCCGAGCGAGGAGTTCTGACACCGACAGTGCCTGAAATTTACCGCCCGATTCTGACCGAACTTAAATCTCTCGGCCTTTCTTTCAAAGAAGAAAGAAAGACCGCTTGATTTTCGTTTCTGGAAGGAGGGCATATATGAAGAGGCGTTCATATGTCGCCGGTTATTTTTATCCGGACGACCCGGATGAACTCAGAAGACTGATAGGCAGTTTTGTCCGTGAAGATATCCCCAGAATCAAAGCAGCCGGAGTGGTATCTCCGCATGCTGGATACATTTATTCTGGACCGGTGGCCGGCAGGGTTTATTCGGCGGTAGAAATTCCGGATACCGCGGTTATCCTGGGACCGGCCCACCATCATATAAGCTCGTTGCTGGCCATTTATAATACCGGATCCTGGCTAACCCCGTTGGGCGAGGTCCCGGTGGAGAGCAGGCTGGCTGACCTGATAGCCGATGAAACCGATCTGGTCACAAGAGATCCTGAAGCTCACCGGAAAGAGCATTCGATAGAAGTTCAGCTGCCTTTTCTCCAGTATTTCAACCCCAAAATATCTGTGGTGCCGATCATGGTCTCGCACAGTGCAGACTGGCCAGTGCTCAGAGAGTTCGGCCAGGCGCTGGCGGAGGCGATAAAGAAATACGGGGAGCCGGTTCTGCTGGTGGCCAGCACCGATATGAGTCATTATGTCAGTCAGAAAATGGCTGAACAGCTTGATTTTAAGGCTATTTCCTTCATCGAGAAACTCGACCCGGAAGGGCTGTTCCGGGTGGTTACAGAATACGGAATCTCAATGTGCGGCTTTCAACCGACAGCTGCGCTGCTTGAAGCTGCCAGAAACCTGGGTGCCAGGGAAGGGAAACTCATCAGCTATCAAACTTCTGGCGAGGTCACCGGAGATTATAGAGAGGTTGTCGGCTACGCCGGACTGGCCATTGTTTAATTTAGCACTCTTTTCTGGAAATTGACAAATTCTGGGTTTTCAGGCTAAAATAAAGAAAAAACGGAAGATATGGCTTACGTAAGGTTAGAAAATAAGGAAAAAATTATATTAAATTTAACAGTGGCCTCCTATCTCCAGACGGGCCGGCCGGTGAGTTCTGCCTCTCTGGCCGGAAAGCTTGGCTATCAGATATCTCCTGCGACCATCAGAAACACGATGGCCAGCCTGGAGAAGCAGGGGTATTTATACCAGCCGCATACCTCTGCCGGAAGGCTGCCGACAGATGAGGGCATTAGATTTTATGTCAACACGCTGCTTGAAGAAACGCTGAGAGAGGTACCGCCCGAACTAAGAATCTATCCGGAAGAGCTTGATGTCAGCTCTGGAGAACTCGACCGGCTGCTGATGCAGGTCAGTCAGATTTTAGCCAGCAATGCCGACAATCTGGCTTTTGTCATTTCGCCGCCGGTTTCCAGAGTGGCTTTTGACCAGGTTAAGTTTGTTAAATTGAAAGATAACAGGGTGATGATAGTCGTTCTGTCCACCTTCAACCTGGTGAAGACGGAGATATTCGAGACCCGGACGCTTTTTACCCAGCATGAACTTGACCGGGCTGCCCAGTATTTGAATCAAAATTTCAGGGGAAGAACTCTGGCCGAAGTTCGGGACTATCTCTTCCGCGAGCTTCCGCGTTTAAGGTTGAGATATGAAGATCTGGTGGAAAAATTGATCGCTCTCCTTAAAGGTTATTCCTTGCTGGAAAGGGAGGAGGGCCGGATATTTCTGCAGGGAACTTCCAGGTTGCTGGACAAAGCGGAACTGTTTGATTTCAATAAATTAAAATCTTTATTCCAGAATTTTGAAGAGAAAGCCAGGCTGATAAAGCTTCTCTCGGACCTGATCAGCCTGGATAGAGTGAAGGTGATAATTGGTTCGGAGTTGAATCTTCCGGAAATCGCTGACTGCTCGCTCATCCTGTCGCATTACGGATATCGCAATCAGATTCTCGGTTCGCTGGGCGTGATAGGTCCTAAAAGATTGCCCTATGAGAAAATAATTCCGCTGGTGGATAATGTTGCCAGACGACTTACAGTTACGATCAATACTCTGGAAAAAGGAGTGGAGGTATGAGTGATATAAAAAATAAAAGAGATGTCCAGGAGGGAAAACAGTCTGAATCACCTTCTCCTTTAGAGGAAAAGCCAGAACTGGAAAATCAGAATTCACAGGGAGAAATTCCCTTCAAGGTAAGTGAGCAGGAAGAGATTGAGTATATTCAGACTGAAATGGAAGAAAAGGAAGAATCCTGCGCCGGCGAGACCGCAGCCCGGGAAACTGAATCCGGCATGGAGAAGCTCATAGAGCAACTGAAGTCAGAAATTAAACAGAAAGAAGAAGAAATCTCCAGACTCAAAGAGACTTTGGAGGAACTCAGGGATAAATTTCTCAGAGCGGTAGCCGAAGCCGAAAACGTCAGAAAGCGCACGGAAAGAGAGAAAGAAGAATTCTATCAATATGCTCTTGCCGACCTTCTTCGCGACCTGCTGCCGGTGGTGGATAATTTTGAGCGAGCGCTTAAGAGCGCCGGAGATGAAGCCAACGGAAAAACTTTCCGCGAAGGAGTGGAATTGATTTACAGGATGATGCTGAATTTGCTGAAGAAGTACGGGGTCAGGCCGATAGAAATTCAGGACAGAAAGTTCGACCCGAACCTGCATCAGGCTCTGGCCTCAGAAGAATCAACAGAAGTTACCGAGCCAGAAATTAAAGAAGAACTGCAGAAAGGTTATCTTATTCACAATAGACTTCTGCGGCCGTCTATGGTAAAAGTTTTAATACCGAAAAAGAACTGATTATGGCCGAAGTAATCGGGATAGACCTGGGAACCACTTATTCCTGTGTGGCTTTTATGGACGGGAATATCCCGACCATCATCCCCAATCTCGAAGGAAACAACACCACGCCGTCGGTCGTTTCTTTTACCGGCACCGGACAGGTGCTGGTGGGACTTCCGGCCTGGCGTCAGGCGATCACCAATCCGGAGAACACCGTTTACTCGGTTAAACGTCTGATAGGCAAGAAATACAATTCTCCGGAAATGGAGGGATTGAGCAGCCGGTTGCCTTACAGAATAGTGGAAGCGGCCAACGGCGATATTCTGATTGAGGCCGGAGGACGTCTGTATTCCCCGCAGGAGATTTCGGCTTACATTCTGGAATACCTGAAAAAGTGCGCCGAGAATTATCTCGGCACTAAAGTCGAAGAAGCCGTCATCACGGTTCCCGCCTACTTTAATGACCATCAGAGGCAGGCGACCAAAGATGCGGCCACCATTTGCGGACTTAATGTCCTGCGGATCATCAATGAGCCGACAGCGGCCAGCCTGGCCTACGGGTTCAACACCAGAAAAAACGGTCAGGTGGCCGTTTACGACCTGGGCGGAGGAACTTTTGATATCACCGTTCTGGAAATCCAGGACGGGGTGTTCCATGTGCTTTCCACCAGCGGGGACACTTTTCTCGGGGGAGACGACTTCGATAATAGGATTATCGGCTGGCTGCTGGAAGAATTCAGGAAGGAGCATGGAATAGACCTCAGCCAGGACAGGTTTGCGCTGCAGAGGATAAGAGAGGCGGCCGAAAAAGCTAAAAGAGAATTGTCCTTTGTGCTGGAAACCGAGATCAACCTGCCGTTTATTTCCAGTTCCGGTGGAAATTCTCTTCACATCCAGAAGACCATAAACCGGAGTTTTCTGGAAAGCCTTACAGCCGACCTGGTGGACAGAACTCTGACCATATGCCAGAAAGCGCTGGAAGAAGCCAGAATGGATGTCTCCAAGATAGATGAAGTAATACTGGTTGGCGGTCAGACCAGGATGCCGCTGGTCAGGGACAGGGTGGCGGAATTTTTCCGCAGGCCACCTGCCGCCCGCATCAACCCGGATGAAATAGTGGCGATGGGGGCAGCCCTTCAGGCCAGCATAATAAAAGGGGAGTCCAGGGACCTTGTTTTGCTCCTGGATGTCACCCCGTTTTCTCTCGGGATTGAAACTGAAAACGGAACTTTCCAGAAGATAATAGAGAAAAACACCACCATCCCGGCACGCAAGACGATGCCCTTTACCACGGTGGAAGATAACCAGCGGCGGGTGCGCATTCACGTGCTCCAGGGGGAAAGTCCGCTGGCCAGAGAGAATACTTCTCTGGCCACCTTCGACCTGGTCGGGATTGAGCCGGCGCCGGCTGGAGTCCCTCAGATAGACGTCACTTTTGAGATTGATGCTGATGGTATTATTAAAGTATCAGCCAGAGATGTGGGCACCGGAAGAGAACAGAAGGTTGAGATAAAACCCTCAGCCGGCCTGCTTCCTGGAGAATTGCAGCAGATCATCGAGCGGAGACAGAAGGAGGTGAGCGGTCGAGATGAAGAAGGACTATTATGAAATCCTTGGTGTTTCCAGAACAGCCACAGCTGAAGAAATAAAGAAAGCTTACCGCCAGGCAGCCCTCAAGTACCATCCAGACCGCAATCCCGGGAATAAAGAAGCAGAAGAAAAGTTCAAGGAAGCGGCTGAAGCATACAGCGTGTTGATCGACCCGGAAAAAAGAGCCATCTACGATCGTTACGGCCATCAGGGATTGCAGGGTCACGGTTATGAGGGATTTCACAGTTTTGACTCTTCCATTTTCCAGGATTTTGAGGATATCCTGGGCAATTTTTTCGGGTTCAGCTTTTCGGAGTTTTTTGGCGGTGAAACAGGACGCAGAGCTCGCGCCCGCAGAGGTCGAGACCTCGTTCTTGAGTTGCAGGTGACTCTGGAGGATGTGGCCACCGGAACCGAAAAAGAATTAAAAATAACCAGAAACGATTTCTGTCCCGTCTGCCAGGGTTCCGGGTTAAAACCGGGAACCAGGAAAGCTGTCTGTCCGGCCTGTCACGGGCGCGGCCAGCTTCGGTATCAACAGGGATTTTTTACGATCACCAGAACCTGCTCTAATTGCGGCGGTCTGGGAGAAGTAATCACCACTCCCTGTGAAGAATGCGGCGGAAACGGCAGGGTCAGGCAGAAAAGAGAGCTGCGGGTAAAGATTCCCGCCGGGGTGGATGACGGGACCAGACTCCGGATAGCGGGAGAGGGAGAGCCTGGAGACCCCGGCCAGCCCAGGGGGGATCTGTATGTGGTCATTCAGGTGAAAAGGCATCCTTTTTATCAGAGGAAAGGGAACGACCTTTATTGCGATATAGACCTGAGTTTTTCTCAGGCGGCTCTGGGAGCTAAAATTGCCATTCCCCTGCTCAACGGCGGTAACGAAATCCTGAAAATTCCAGCCGGTGTGCAGACGGGTGAGGTTTTCCGGATAAAAGGCGGAGGGTTGAGAGAGCTAGGCGGGCACCGCAGCGGCGACCTGTATGTCCGGGTGACCGTAAGGACGCCGGATAAACTCGATAAGGAACAGAAGGCTCTGCTTGCGCGGCTGGCCGAGCTCAGAGGAGAGAAGCTGGAAGAGGTTGACCATTCAGTTCTGGACAGGTATCAAAAAATCACCGGGAAAAAAGGAAATTGACCAGCAATCAATTTTTTGTGAGAAAACTTCCTCCGGCTGCCGGACGTTTCTTTCTGGAGGGCGAAGAACATCACCACCTGGCCAGAGTGGCCAGAATCAAGCCGGGAGAAAAAGTCTGGCTGACTGACGGAACAGGTTGCCGGCTGCTGGCCGAAGTGGAAACCATAGAAAAAGACAGGACCTGGTTGCTTCCGCTGGAATACAGGGAAGAAAAAATAAAAACAAGAGTCGTTCTCGGAACAGGCATAACGAAGCCGGCCACTTTTGATTTAATCATACAGAAAGCCACAGAGCTCGGAGTTATGGAAATTCAACCGCTGCTTACGGTTAACTCGCAGCCGCTACCTCCGGAACGCCTGGAAAGGAGGATTGAACGCTGGCAGAGAGTGGCCAGGGAGGCCCTGAAGCAGTCCAAAGGAGCTGTCCTGCCTGAAATTTTTCCGCCCCGGTCGCTCTCTGAAGTTCTAAAATGTCCGGTGAGCGCCAGGAAATTTTACCTGACAGAGGACAGCCCTGTTTATTTTCGTGATATACTTACCGGTGAGAGACCGGATCGGGTATGTCTTATGGTTGGTCCCGAAGGCGGCTGGGCTGAAGAGGAAAAGTCGATGATGAATGAAGCGGGCTTTCAGGGACTTTCTCTCGGTTCGAGAATCCTCAGGACTGAGACGGCTGTTATTTCTGCTCTCAGCCTGATATCCCATTTCTGGGTCTGGTAAAATGTTTCTCCAGGGGCAGAAAGTTGGCAAATATGAAATACTGAGGTCGCTCGGAAGCGGGGGCTTCGGTTCAGTTTATCTGGCCAGGGATACCTGGCTGGATATAAAGGTGGCCATTAAAGTTCCACACAAACAATCTCAGGAACTCTATAAGCTGCTCAAAGAACCGAGGCTGCAGGCTGCTCTCAACCATCCGAACATCGTCAGGGTGCTGGCCGCTGAAAAAGAAAAAGACGTGTTTTTCATGGTTATGGAATATGTCCGGGGGAAATCTCTGGAGAAATTGCTGGAGAAAGAAAAGATTCTTGATGTTGACCGGGCGATTGACATCATCAAACAGGTGTCCTACGGCGTTGACCATGCCCATAAAAATAAAATTATTCACCGCGACCTCAGACCCTCGAACATTCTCATTTCTGAGGAGGGCACGATTAAGATAACCGATTTCGGAACATCAGCCTGGCTCAACTCCGCTCAATACGCTTCGACCAGAATAGGCTCTCCTCCTTACATGGCGCCCGAGCAATTTCTGGGAAAGGCTTCCTATTGTTCTGACATCTATTCGATCGGCTGCATTTTCTATGAAATGCTGGTCGGACGTCCTCCGATATTTGACCCCGACCCGTTCAAGATCCTGGAAAAAGCCCAGAAGGGGAAAGTTACACCGCCCCGTCTGAAAAATATGAAAGTGCCGAAAGAAATAGATGCGCTCATCATGCGCTGTCTTGCTCCGAAAGTCGAAGACCGGATTCAGAGCGCCTCGGAAATTATCAGGGAGCTATCTAAAATCAAGGGGAAAGAGGAGAAAACCGGCGAACTCGATGAGATATTTGCCAGGATTAAAGCCCGTGAGCAGAGAAAATCCGGGCTGTGCTGGAATTGCCGCCGTCCTCTGCCTTACAATTCCCGGGTGTGTCCTTATTGTGGAGAGACGGTCTGACCGATCATCGGGCGAAAACTTAAATTGACATTGTTCACGTGATGTTTTACTATTTAATCAATTTGAAATTGAAGTTCCGGGAAGGAGAAGCCAGGGAAAGATGTTAAATGCAACAGCATTAAGCCTGGAGGTATGTCTGATACCCTGGAGGTGTGATTTAATTTTTGCCAGAAGGGGAGGGTTTTATGCTTATTGATGATTTATTAAAAATAGCCATTGAGAGGGATGCTTCTGACCTTCATCTTAAAGCTGGAAACCATCCGATGATCAGGGTTCACGGCAATCTGATCCCGCTGGTGGGTTTTCCCAGGTTGACCGGCAACGACACGGTGGAGCTGGCCAATCAGATAATGAACGATTATCAGAAAAAAAAGCTGAAGGAAGAGATGGATGTGGACCTGGCCTACAGCCTGCCGGGTTTTGGACGTTTCAGGGGAAATATATATTACCAGCGGGGAACCATTGCCATAGCTCTGAGAATAATTCCGCTGGAAGTCAAGACCATCAGAGAACTTCTGCTGCCGGAGATCCTGGAGAAAATTGCCTTCTATCCGCGAGGTCTTGTTCTGGTGACCGGAACCACCGGATCCGGAAAGACCACCACTCTGGCGGCGATGATCGATTACATAAATACTTACCGTCACGAGAATATCATCACTATCGAAGACCCGATTGAATACCTGCACAAGGACAAGAAAAGCGTCATCAGCCAGAGGGAAGTCGGGGTGGACGTTCTCAGCTTTTCCCGCGGACTGAGAGCCTGTCTGCGTGAAGACCCGGACGTGATTCTTGTGGGTGAAATGAGAGACCTGGAGACCATAGAAACCGCCCTGCTGGCAGCTGAGACCGGACATCTGGTTTTGAGCACCCTGCACACTCTGGACGCTCCCGAGACGATAAACCGTATCATCGCTGCCTTTCCGCCGCATCATCAGCGCCAGATAAGAATTCAGCTGGCCAACGTTCTCAAGGCGGTCATCTCGATGCGACTGGTTCCAAGGATGGACGAACAGGGACGGGTGCCGGCCGTCGAGGTAATGATCAGCACGCCATACATACAGGAATGCATCCTCGACCGCGATAAAACCGGTTTGATCCGTGATGCCATTGCCCAGGGCGTGGCTCAGTACGGAATGCAGACCTTCGATCAGTCGATATATCAACTTTACAGAGATGGTTACATCTCTTTCGAGCAGGGAATTAAATATTCTTCTAATCCTGACGCCTTTAAGTTAAGGGTTATGGGGATTCAATCGACTCTCGATTTAGCTCTTGAACAGATGGAAAAAGAAATGGTTAAGGTGGAGAGGGTTGGAGGGGGGCCGGAAGAGGAAAGTTAAAGGAAGATGAAAGCGCATGACATCAGAATCACTTTTCTCGAATTTTTTGAGAAAAGAGGCCACAGGATAGTTCCGAGCTCGTCGCTCATTCCCAAAGACGACCCGACGCTGCTGTTCACCAACGCCGGGATGAACCAGTTCAAGAATATCTTTCTTGGACTTGAAAAACGAAGTTATTCCCGCGCCGCCAGCGTTCAGAAGTGCCTTCGGGTCAGCGGCAAGCACAACGACCTGGAACAGGTAGGCCGGACGCCCAAGCATCATACCTTCTTCGAGATGCTGGGAAATTTCTCCTTTGGCGATTATTTCAAAAAAGAAGCCATAACCTATGCCTGGGAGCTGGTGACCGGGGTGTTCAAGCTTCCGCTCCACAGGCTTTACATCACCGTTTATCAGGAAGATGATGAAGCCTTCCGCATCTGGAATCAGGAGATAGGCGTACCGGCTGACCGGATCTTCCGCTTCGGCCGGGAAGATAATTTCTGGGCGATGGGAGAGACAGGTCCCTGCGGACCCTGCTCCGAAATCCATTATGACCTGGGAGAGGATATAGAAGCAGGTGTGCCGGCGGAACTTATAGCCAGAGGAAGCGATCGCTTCGTGGAGCTCTGGAACCTGGTCTTTATGGAATTTTTCCAGGATGAAAACGGGCGGATGCATCCTCTTCCCAGGCCCTCGATAGATACGGGGATGGGTCTGGAAAGGATGGCGGCGGTCCTCCAGGGTTGCCGGAGCAATTTTGACACTGACCTTTTTAAGCCCATCATCAAAGCCATAGTGGAAGAAACGGACCAGGAGTATCCCACCGGAGGGGAAACTGACGTCTGGGTCAGGATCATCGCTGACCATATCAGAGCGATAACTTTTCTGATCGGTGACGGGGTGACGCCGGCCAACGAAGGTCGCGGTTATGTCCTCCGCCGTTTGATTCGCCGAGCTTACCGGCGGGGAAATTTGCTCGGTCTGGATAAACCGTTCCTCTACAGACTGGCCGGCACTGTCATCGACGTCATGAAGGACGCTTACCCGGAGCTGATGTCAAACCTGCCTTACATCAGCCGTGTCTGTCTGGCGGAAGAGGAGAGGTTTATCTACACTTTGAATTCAGGCCTTCGTTATTTCGAACAGTACGCGGCTGAAACTCTGGCTGGCGGCGGCCGGGTCATTCCAGGAGATAAAGTTTTCAAGCTCTATGATACTTTCGGTTTTCCGCTCGACCTCTGCCAGGAACTGGCGCAGGAAAAAAACCTGGCAATTGATGAATCAGGTTTTCAACAGGAGCTCGAAAAACAGAAACAGAGAGCCCGGGAGTCCTGGGAGGGCGAAGCCCGGCTAAAAGAAAGATCAATTTACCAGAATTATCGCCATCTGAAAATTCAGCCGGTTTTCTACGAAAAAACCGAAGTGCTGGAAACAGAGGTGCTGGCTCTCCTGCAGGATGGACAGCCGGTGGAATCTCTGAAAGAGGGCGAAATCGGAGAAGTTATTTTATCGATCACTCCGTTCTATGCTGAAGCCGGCGGGCAGATAGGCGATTCCGGAGTCATCAAGAGTTCTCATTTTTCTGCTCTAGTTGAAAATACCTTTGCTCCGATACCGGGAGTTATAGTTCATAGAATTAAAGTGCTGTCGGGGGAACTAAAGACAGGCGAGGTGGTGGAAGCGGTGGTTGATTCAGGCCGGCGTAAAGCCATCAGCCGCAATCATACCGCCACCCATCTTCTTCATGCTGCTTTAAGGCAGATACTCGGCGATCATGTGAGACAATCCGGCTCGCTGGTTTCGGACAGAAGATTTCGCTTCGACTTTACCCATTATGCTGCTTTGAGCGAGGAAGAAATAGAAAAAGTTGAATGCCTGGTGAACGAGAAAATCAGGGAAAACCTTCCGGTAAGCGTGAAAATTACCACGCTGGAAGAGGGCCTGGCCGAGGGAGCCATGGCCATCTTCGAAGAAAAGTACGGGGAGAAGGTCAGGCTGGTGTCGGTGGGAGATTTCAGCAAAGAACTCTGCGGCGGCATCCATGTAAAACAGAGCGGAGAGATAGGGTTTTTCAAAATAGTCTCCGAATCCAGCGTGGCTGCCGGTCTGCGCCGGGTTGAAGCCGTAACCGGAGAAGAAGCCTTTAACTACGTGGCCGGACTCGAAAAACAGCTCCGCCAGCTGGAAAGCCTCTTCAAGGTGAATCGGAAAGAGTTACTGGTGCGGGCTCAGAAGACGCTGGAAAATCTGGAAGAAATGGAAAATGAAATTAGAAGGCTCAAGCAGAAACTCGTGCAGCAGGCCGGTCAGACAGCGGAAGCGGTAACGAGAGAAATTAAAGGCGTAAAACTTCTCACCCAGAAGTTTGAAGGGCTGGACATAGATGCTCTCAGGAGATATGCTGATAATCTCAAGCAGAAGGTCGGTTCTGGCGTGATCGTTCTGGCTTCTTCCGCCGATAATCGCGCCTTCCTGGTGGTGGCGGTGACCGCTGACCTTGCCGGACGAATTCAGGCCAACAGATTGATTAAAGAGCTGGCCGTAGTCATCGGCGGCGGAGGCGGCGGACGTCCGGATTTTGCCCAGGCCGGAGGGACCAGACCGGATAAACTGGATGAAGTTCTGGAAAAAAGCGTTGACCTTCTGAACAGCCTTCTGTAAAATCACCCTGAAAGGTGATTGACAGGGAGGGGAAGTTTGCCTGATCTTAAAGGCAGAATGGGCAGAAGAGGAATTTTTCCGTTTATTTTGTCTTCCATACTTTTCGTTTCTGCCGTGAGTGCAATTCTTTCTGCCGGTCAGGAAGACCTGAAGGCTAAGTATGATCCTATAATTCAGAGGCTGTCGGCGAAATACGGGGTTCCGGCCGACCTGGTCCACGCGGTCATAAAAGCTGAATCCAACTATGACCAGTTTGCGGTTTCTCCCAAAGGGGCAATTGGCCTGATGCAGTTAATGCCGGAAACTGCCATGAAATACGGAGTTAAAAACCTGCTGGATCCGGAAGATAATATTGAGGGGGGAATAAAATATCTGAAGGATTTAATAAAGCAGTACCAAGGTGACCGAAATCTGGTGCTGGCAGCCTATAACGCCGGCCAGAAAGCGGTGGAAAAACATAACGGAGTTCCTCCATACCCGGAGACAAAAAATTACTTAAAGAGGGTTGAGTACAATAGACCCTACATCAAAACCCGCACCATCATCTATAGATTTTATGATGAAAACGGAAATCTGGTGGTGACCAACAATCCCTATTATCTGCCCAAAAAATAGACAGGTTCAGAAATCACACTCTTTTCAAAAATCCTTTCACAGGAAGAGATCGGGGAATAATTTCAAATAGGGCAGGCAGGCTGCCAACCTGTTCTCCGTCAAGCTCAATAAGCACCGGTTCAGGTCTCAACGGTGTAACCATTACTCTCTGTCCTCGCTCCATGGAAACCTTGTGATAGCTCAGGTGGCTGCCGTTGATCAACTTCCAGCCGTGAAGACAGAACTCTAGAAAACTTAAAGTCTTAACAAGAATAATATCAAACAGGCCATCTTCCAGGCGAGCTTCGGGAGCTATCTTCATCCCTTTGCCAAAAATCTTCCCGTTGGCGATGGCTCCAATCAGGTAGCGATTGGATGGCAGATCCTTCCCGTCGACCGAGATTTTTACCTCATGTCCCTTGAATTTGAGCATGGCCTCGACCAGGCAGCGGACATAGGAGGAAGCCTTTCTTTTCAGTCGTTCCTGATTGACCCTTCTTACCACTTCTCCTCCAAGCCCGAAATCGGCGATGTTGAGAAAATATCTGCTGGAAACATTGCCTTCAGAGTCGGTGTAGGTCACCCGACCGACATCTATCGGCTGGTCTGGCGCTTCAGAAATGAATTTTACCGCGTTTTTCAGGTTTCTCGGGATGTTCAGGCTTCTGGTCAGGTCGCATCCGGTGCCTGATGGCACTATTCCCAGAGCAGCTTCGGAGTTGATTATTTTCTGGTTTTCAAAAAAGCCGTTGGCGATTTCGTTTACTGTGCCATCACCGCCCACGCCGATGATCAGATCGGTCCCTTCTTTTAAGGCCTCTCTGGTGAGTTCGACTGCCTGCCACGGTCTTTCCGTGAATTCATACTTGAATTCCCTGAAAAAGCTTTTCAGAGCTTCCTTGATTTCCAGCCAGCGTTGTCTGGTTCGACCGTGGTTAGAGGCCGGGTTGACTATTACCCGGGTTTTGAACAATCGTCGTTTCATTTTTTGCTCCCGTAGCCGGTTTGAACAGCGAAAAACCCATCAGACCTCCGATAGCTCCCAGCACAGCATATATGATTGAGGTCAAAAGCAGATCGAGCAACAGATTAAGCGGCGTCTGGCGGCCCCTGGCCGTCTCCAGCCAGCTCTCCCAGTCAGGAATCGAATCTTCAGCAAAGCGCGAGATGGCTGCCAGAAATCTTCCGGTCCAGTTCAGGTAAAATTCATGGAGGGGGATTTTGATGATGATGCTTATTATGGCCGTAAGTATTCCCGCGAGAAGACCGGCGAGCAGAGCATCAGCGGATTTGAAAGCCTCAGGATGGGATGAATATCTGTTGATAGCCAGGTAGGAAGCCAGCACTCCGCTGGCCAGGACCCAGAGACAGCAGAGACAGTGGAAAAAAGGTATGCTGGAGATAACTCCGGCCAGAGCCCCGGCGATCAAAGCCGGCATGATCAGGTCATTTTCTCTGTTGTTCATCGACTGCTGTTTTTATTCCAATCGTTTGAGTAATTTTATTATTAAAACGGTCAGGGTGCAACTTCTCTTTTCAATTTCGCTCGATTTTTCTCCGACTCACGGCCAGTTCAAAAAGAGCTTTGAACCAGTAAACAGGAAATGAGAAGGCCCAGACGAAACCGGTTATTGACCTGAGGGGAAGTGGAGAAATCCATAAACGGAGGATGCCTCCGGCCGCATCGATGAGGAGAGGAATTGAAGTGAGAATAATCAAATAACCGCGTTTTTCTGCCCATTTTACCGTTTGTCGTGGCAGCAGGGGATAGACCAGAATACCGGTAAAAAAACCGGCATATACCCCGAGACAGCGACTGCAAACGGCAAGAGGATTTCCGGCAAGATGGTAGGAGCGTTCAGGTATCTGGTGGCAGACAGAGGAAAATGAAAGATAGATAAAATCAGCCAGGCGCTGACCGGAAGCGCGCAGAAGGGGTGCGGCCAGCACGGCGCTCAGAATGAGAGCGGAAAGACTGAGAGAAAAGAGCCAGAGAAGAAAACGCTTTTTATCCATCCAGTGGCCTGTAAGAAGAACTATTTGACAGACTTGATTATTATATTATAAATTTTCTGCAGGAATGGAAGGAGGCGCTATGAAAAAAAGCCATCTCCTTTTGATTCTGGCATTTTTGTTTTTTTTATTTCAGGTTTCCTTACTCAGTCAATCGCAGGAAGGATTTGATGTTCTTGGAAAATGTTCACCGAGCGTCGTTTCCCTGAAAGCCTGGGATAAAAACAAAAACGTGGTGGGGGAGGGAACAGGTTTTGCCATCGAAGAAAATTTAATCGTCGTTCCGTATCATCTTGTCTCTCAGGCGTTCGAAGCTGAAGTCACCAGCATCGCCGGCAAAACCAGTAAAGTGGAAGCGCTGGTGGCCACTTACCGAAAGTATGACCTGGCGCTGCTGAGGATCAAAGGGAAAATACCCCCGCTGAGTACAGAATCAGCTTCCGGATTAAAGCAGGATGAGAAACTCTATGCGATCAGCGAGGTCGGCAACCAGGTGTTGATCGCCGACTGCAACTTCAAAGGCTGGATTGAACTGGGGCCTGAAAAAACCAGGATAATGGAAATTTTCAGCCGGACTCTGGAAAAACCTTCCTGCGGCGCCCCGTTGATCAACAACCGGGGTAAAGTGGTCGGAGTGGCTCTGATTTTTGATTACGGAGTTAAGTTCGGCATTCCAGCGGAAGAAATCCTGACGATGAACACTCAGGCGAAAGGGCGAGATCTTAAAGAGGTGGTGAAAGAGAATTATTTTGAACTGGAAGAAGGCTGTAATCTGATCGGCAAAGCTGCGGCCAGGTTGAACGAGCCGATGATGGCCACTAAGTACCTCCAGAAATATTTTAAATTTAAACCTGATGACTTCGAAAGCTATTTGCTTCTGGGCCAGGCATATTACCGTCTCGGGAACAATGACGAGAGCTATAAAAATTTCGCCAGAGCGCTGCTGCTGGATCCCGAGAATTCACAGGCGCTTTATGGTCTGGGTCAGGTCCTCATCAAGCAGAGAAAATTCAAGGAAGCGATTGAATATCTGGAAAAGGCTGCAGCCCGCAGCATAGAAGCCAGCGAGATTTACTTTGAAATGGGCACCGCCTATGAGGAACTTCAAAATCTGGCTAAAGCCGCAGAATATTATGAAAAATATGCCAGGAGTATGCCGACCAGTTTCGCCGCCTGGTTGAAGCTGGCGCAAACTTATCAGAGACTCAATCAGCCGGAAAAAGCCATCGCCGCCTACAGAGAAGCTTTAAAGCTCAGTCCGAATGACATAAACAGCAATTACAACCTGGCAAAGCTGCTGGCTGAGAGCGGACAGCTGGAAGAGGCTGAAATCATTTTCGTCAGATTGGCCACAGGCATCAATCCTAAAGAGGCTATTTTCTATTACACTCAGATTCTTCAGATGTACGAGCGAGTTAAAAATTATAAGAAAGCAGTGGAAGCGGCAAAGAAAATAGTTGACCTGAGCCCGGGAAACGAAGTTGCCGTCTACAATCTGGCTATAATGTATTTTCAGATGGGCCAGCTGGAGGAAGCGGCCAGCACCCTGAATAAATGTCTGGAAATTAAAAATGACTATAACGCGGCCTGGTTTAACCTCGGTCTGGTTTATGATCGGATGAAGAAACACGCCGAGGCGGTAGAAGCCTTTAAGAAATACGCCGCTCTGGCGCCTGATGACCCGAACGGCTGGCTGAATATCGGTCTGGAATACATGCTGCTCAAGGACTTTGAGAAAGCTCTGCCCAATCTGGAAAAGGCTGTTTCGCTGGACCCGAAAAACCCTGTATCTCTTTACAATCTGGGAATAACCTTCATCAACCTCAAGGACAATTACAGTGCCCGGGAAGTGCTGAAAAATCTGAGAAGGCTCGACCCGAACCTGGCCGCCCGGCTGGAAAAACTCATCAAGTGAAAAAGGTCCGGATTGACGGCCGGAGCCAGGTATGATATCTATATATACCTGTATCTGTCGCTCTTGAACTTAAATAATTGATAATCTAAATTGATAATCTAAAAGGGCAGGTGGCGGAACTGGCAGACGCACTAGGCTTAGGACCTAGTTCCTGACGAAGGAGTGCGGGTTCGAGTCCCGCTCTGCCCACTCCTGGCAGTTAGAGATTCCCTTATAAATCCGGCTGCCGGCTAAATTTTATTCTGAGGAAACCGATGGAAAACAACACGAGTCAGGAAAAACTCAAAACAATCAACCCGACCACCAGGGAGCTGGAGCTGGAAATTCCGGCCGAAAGGGTCAAGCAGGAATACGAAAAAGTTCTGAGGGAATATGTAGCCAGAGTGAAGCTGCCGGGGTTCCGGAAGGGTTATGCTCCCAGGGAAATGGTTCAGAGACTTTTTGACGCGGAAATCAAGGAAGCCGTGCTCGACAACCTGATTCCGGATACGCTGCGGGAAACGCTGAACAGCCTTCAGGTGTTCCCGGTGAACGTTCCAACGGTAAAAGATGTGAATTTTACTGACGAGGGTGGTGTTCAGTGCCTGGTCTCTTTTGAGGTCTGGCCGAGCTTTGAGC
>JASEFX010000021.1:18289-36955 GCA_030018265.1 Candidatus Saccharicenans sp. | reverse complement strand
CAGCCATACTCATATTCTGCTATTTTATTTTTTATCAATTATTTAGATAATTAAAAATCTGGCATAAAATTTGCTTGAAGAAAGGTGTTGATTTATTTAAAAAAATCAGAAGGAAGGAGGTGAAAATCAAGAAACGGAGGCAAAAATTATTTTTGTTAGGTCAAGGGGAATTAAGTTCAAAAAGGAAGGAGGAAAAGGATGAAAAAAGCTTTATTGATTCTTTTAATTGCTGCTCTCCTTGCCCTTCCGGCAGCTGCCCAGATAACCCAGACCGGCACCCTGAACGGCACGGTTTATGATCAGGATAGACAGCCGCTGCCCGGGGTTACTGTGTCGATTAAGTCACCAGCGCTCATTCTTCCCTCGATGGAAACAGTAACCAGTGAAAGGGGCCACTGGCGTTTTCCGGCGCTGCCGCCAGGCGAGTACACGGTAACTTTCAAACTCCAGGGTTTTAAGACCCTCATCCGTGAAGGCATCAAGGTGAACGTCGGTGTAACCACCACCCTTGATGTGACCCTTGAACAGTCAGCTCTGGAAGAAAGCATCGTGGTTACCGGTCAGGCTCCAACGGTCGACATTCAGAGGACCAGCATGACCGCCAGCCTGACCAGGGAGATACTGCAGAGCCTGCCTGCTGCCAGAAACCTGGGTGCCTTTTTCAACATGGCTCCTGGAGTCACCTCTTCCACGGTTCACGGGAGCTCTGAAAGAGACAATACCTATAACATCGATGGTGTGAACGTCACCGACCCGGTTACCGGAACCCAGGCGGGCACCTTCGGCATGGATGTCATGGAAGAGCTGTCAATCCAGACCGGAGGTCTGCCGGCTGAATACGGCAGTGTCCGCGGCGGCGTGGTCAACGTGGTAACCCGTTCAGGTGGCAACAAATTCAGCGGAATGGTAAGCTTCTTCTACCGCAATAAGGATATGCAGAGCACGAACACCAAGGGTACCATATTTGAGGGTCAGACCGGCGGGTTTGATTATGACTATGAGCCTGCTTTTAACCTCGGCGGTCCAATAATTAAAGACAGAATATGGTTTTTTGTGAATGCTGCCCTGCAGAAAACCCAGGAATTCTCCCTCGGCTACCCCTATGATCAGCCCAATCAGGTGCCGCTCGATTACAAACGGCCGATGCCTTTCGCCAAGTTAACCATCCAGGCTACAAAGAAAGACAGAATTGTGCTTTCTTTCAATTTCTCAGACTACATCCGTCACCACCGCGGTGCCAGCGCCTATCAATCGGTTGATACCACCTGGAATCAGACCACCCCGATTTATACCTACAATTTCCAGCTGACTCACTTCTACAACCCAAACGTTTATTCAAACCTTAAAGCTGCTTATATGAACTATCACCTGAACCTGACAGCAAAAAATGATATGGTCCGTATCTACGATGCCAGAACCTATTATTATTATGGAAGCTATGGATATGACGATATATATTCAAGAGATCGATTCCAGGCGCTGACAGACACCACCTATTTTGTGGATGACTTTTTCGGGCGTCATGAATTCAAGGGCGGTTTTGAATTCGAATACTCCTGGGATAGCCGCTACAGAAGACACAACCGTGATGAATTCGGATTTGGTCCATTCTTCTATGTTCAGATGCCCTCACCTCCCCCAGCAGGAACTTCCGTGCCCTACACCCTGGACCAGATTCTCCAGTACTCCCTGGTGACAACCACATATCCTTATATGACCCATTACCAGGACTTCACCAGAAAAGACCGTAAAATAGTTTATGGCGCCTTCATCCAGGACACCTGGTCCCCCACTTCCAGAATAACTTTTAACATAGGTTTCCGCTTTGACCATCAGGAAGGCATCATCCCCAGGCAGGGACAGGAGAGAACCCCGGTGGAATACCCGGCTGGAAGCGGCATTATCTATGATCCGAGGGTAACTTCAAGTTTCAAACCGTTAATCTGGAACACTCTGGCGCCGAGACTTGGTGCGGCCATCGACCTGACCGGTGACGGGAAAACAGCGTTGAAAACCAGCTTCTGCCGTTACTACATCGCAAATATCATGCAGTGGTTTGTGACGGTCAACCCCAACAGCTTCATTTATTGGAGAGTCAAGTACATGCGCGACCCCGAAACGGGAAAGCTGGTTCCTGATCCCAGCCGGCTGATGTACAATTTCAGCGCCACAGCCGGGGCCACTATGGATCCCGACCTTAAATCTCCTTATCTCGATGAATTTATCATCGGGATCGAAAGAGAGATCATTACCGACACCAGACTCGGCGTTCGTTACATTCACAAGTGGGACAGAAATCTGATAGAAGACGTTAACATCAACGCTCTTAACCTGAATTACTATAAAGCTCTATACTCGGTTAAAGGATATGATGCCATTTTTGACCCGGCAGTCTGGTATATCTATGCTCCTGTCACCACCACTGATCCTTATAACAACAAAGTAGTGACTTTCTGGAACAGAACAGATAACGGAGCCACTCCTGCCAATGCCTTTGTGACCAACCCACCGGGCGCCAAAAGAGATTATGATGGTGTGGAAGTGACCCTGAATAAGCGGTTCTCCCACCGCTGGTCAGCGATGATTTCTTACGTCTGGCAGAAATCTCGAGGACTCATCGGCACTGATTTTGACGACAGCTGGTCAGGACAGGCCTATTTCGATAACCCCAATGCTCATATCAACGCCATGGGTAATTTCGGATACGAACGTAGAAACCAGTTCAAAGTTCAATTTATGTGGCAGGGTCCGTGGGGCATAATGATCAGCGGATATTATCGGGCGCTCGATGGTCAGAGATACGCCAGAACCATCCGCAGCCAGGACCTCGGACTAACGTTGTGGCAGGGCAACGTTACCATCTATGCTGAGCCTCGTGGAAGCCGCAGCCTGCCCTGGCTGACACTTCTGGACCTCAGAGTCGAAAAAACCTTCAGGCTGCCCTATCGCGCCGGTCAGCTTGGCCTCTTCTGCGACATCTTTAACGTGACCAATGTGGCTATACCCACCGGTGTCTATACCACTTCCAGCACTTACACCACAATCAACAACCAGAGAGTGCAATTTGGTGAAATGACCTCGCTGACCGATCCGAGAGTCATCAGGGTTGGAGCCAGATACTCCTTCTAATTCAAGCAGCTTAAAAAGGGGAGGTCGTCTGACCTCCCCTTTTTTTATTTTAAATTTTATGGATATGAAATATCTTGAATTTAACCGTTTTCTCTGTTCTTTATTTTTCGGGCTTTTAATTATAAAATCTTTTTTGTAATGTCTCAGAGAAAAGTCCCGCCACCCGCCTTCTGGGAGATCCAGAGAAAGCAGAAAGTCATTTCTGCTTTACTCTTCATAGTGCTTTTTATTTTCTATTTTTTATCCACAGGTGTTATTTCCGCAGCCATTCTTTTCTCAGCTGACCTGTTTATCCCGGGTTTCAGCTTCCTCGCAGCCAGTTTTTTTAAGCCCTATGTTGTTATCTTAATTTCTGTTTCTTTTATTCTGACCCTGATTAACTTCATAAGCGCCAGAAAAAAAGGCTCTCTCTACATACTTAAAAACCTCAGAGCCTGCACTCCCGACCCTGAAGACCGCTATCATCTGACTTTTCTGAACATTCTGGAAGAAATGAAAATTTCTTCGGGAATCCCTGTGATTCGTGGCTACATCATACCCACGGTCAACCTTAACTCCCTGTCTCTCATCGACCGCGACGGGAAACCGGCAATCGTCATAACTGAAGGTCTTCTCGGGGAAGCCAGCCGGGATGAGCTCCAGGCGGTGGTCGCCCATGAAACCGCTCATATCCTCAGCGATGACACTTTCCTGCTGACGCTGGTCTGCTCGATAGCCAGTTTCTACGAAAAACTGATAGATTCGCTGGAAAAAGAACGAGACCTGAGCGAGGACATGCTGAAAAGACCTGATAAAGGAACTTCTCCGGTTCAGCCACTGGTTTACCTGGCTGGTATTTTTTCCTGCGCTATCCTGAAACTTTTCATCACTTTTTTGAGCCAGAAACGGGAGATGCTGGCCGATGCCACGGCAGTGGAACTCGGCCGGGATCCGATGGCTTTAGCCAGGATTATCTACAAAGCCCATCTGGCAAATTCTTTTCTCGGGGAGAGCAATCTTTTCACCCCTCTTTTTCTCGTCCCTCCTGATTCCCGGGAGATAAAGGAAACCATATGGGATAAATTGTTCAACACTCACCCGCCACTGACCATCAGACTGAAAAACCTTGCCGCTATGGCTCATCGGGAGCTGAAAGATGTAATAGACGGTGTTAGAAAGCAGGAAGAAAACAGGGAAAAATTGCGCCTTAAATATACCCCCGTTGACGACCTGCCGACTGAGTATGGAGAGAAACTCAAAAAACTCCAGCTTCAGGCCAGAGTAGCTCTGGAAAAAGACCGGGTCTGGTTCGTCCGCGAGTCCGGCGGCGCCTGGAATGGCCCCTATCTTCTGGGAGAGCTTATAACACTTCCCTTCTTCACTCCGGCTCTAAGGGTAAAAAACCTGAAAGAAAACCTCGAGGGTCCTGCCAGAAGCTTTCCCCAGGTCAGGTTTGCTCTCTACCGCCAGCTGAAGAAACAGCCGATCGACCCGAATTTGAAAAACAGATGTCCTTTTTGCCTTACAGACCTGGATGAATCCTTTTATGAAGGAGTGAAAATAAAAAAATGCTCTGGCTGCCGGGGAAAACTGGTGAGCTTTAATCACCTGGAGAAGATTTTTGCCAGGAAGGAGCTCTCTTTTTCGGAGAGGTTGAGACAAAAAGCTCTGAATTATAAAGAAGCCCTGTTAAAAACGGACCTGAAAATACCTGTGGTTAAAGAAAAGCCACCGGCGCTCTGTCCAGAGTGCGGCTTGCAGTTTACCCTGAGGCCTTTCAATTATTTTTACCTGATGCCCGTTTACAAGTGTTACAACTGTCAGCTGATCTGGTTCGAGGATGAGGAGCTTGAGATTCTCCAGCTACTGGTGGAAGAAAAGATCAGGAGCTGGTATCGTCAGAATCCTATAGAATAAAATGCTGTGTGGCTGTAAAGCTTAGTTTCAGGATATAAACAGCTTATGTACACAACCCCGCCTGAGTCTGAAAATTCCATATATTTCTCTTTTCCTCACACCTGAAGACATCAAATCGGAAAAAATCAGCGGCATCAGGCGAACGTCAGGTATACGGGATAACAGTACTCCTGGAGCTATAAAAAAGGGTAAAAATGTACAATTTAACGGTTGCACCGGAGTCATCCCTGTGATAAAAAAATATAACTATGCGCAGAGGGGAAATTTCATCCAGATTTTCACCCCTAAGGGTGATTGAAGATGATTTCCCTTCATGAGATAGATAGGGTGCGCTGGCGATAACCCTGCTGCGGGTTAAATTTAATGAGAGGTTGAGAACATGGCTAAAAAGAAAATTTTGCTGATCGATTATGACCAGGAATTCCTTAAATTTCTATCCAGTACACTGGCGGGGGAAGGCTACGAGATCCACACCGCCAACGACGGTCTTTCCGGTTTAGAAAAGTTATCTGAAGTCCATCCCGACCTGGTAATTATGGAAGCCATGCTGCCTAAAATTCATGGCTTTGAACTGTGTTCCCGGATAACTTCCCATCCAGCGAAAAAAGCGCCGGTAATCTTTGTCACCGGCATCTACAAAGATTCTGTATACAAGACTGAAGCTCTCAGAAACCTCGGAGCTTCCGGCTATTTCGAGAAACCACTCAACCTGGAAGCTTTGCTGAATAAAATTTACGAACTAATAGGTAAACCGGAGGTAAGAAAAGCAACAGCGGCCGCAGCGGCAGATGAAGACCTTGACCAGCTTCTGAAAAAAGCGCTTTCTACGGATGAAGAGAAAAAATCAACCGCGAAAGCCAGGACCGCACCATCCGCCAGGACGAACATCCCGCCCAGGCCAGTTGCTCCACCGGCTGATAACAAAGATGATGAAGTGGACCTGATTCTCAAATTAAATCTTCAAGACCTCATCGTCGACACTCAAGCTCCGGAGAAAAAGGACCAGGTCGTTTCCAGAGCAGCCAGAACAGAAAAAGAAAAGCCTGTTTCCAGACCGGTGGAACCCCCCAGGCCAAAAGCCCCGGTTGATGATGTGATTCTGGAAAGCCTTGCCGGTAAGAAAGAGACTTTAAGCGCAACCGGTCCGGTCCATAAAATCGAACCCGGGAAACCGGAAGTCTCCAGAGAGCCGGCAACTCCCCCTCTGACGAAAAAGGAGACCGAAATAAAGAAAACTTCATATGTGGAAGAGACCGGGCCATCGGAGATACTTACAAGACCGACAGCTCCTGCCATAAATCCCTTCAAAGGGATCGTAGAAACCCGAGAAGAGGAAGAAAAGAAAGAGAAGAGAAGCGGCGCCGGAAAGTATATCGGACTGGCAGCCGCTCTTCTGGCCGTAACCGCCGTGGTAGTTCTCCTCAGCTTTAAGAAAAAAGAAGCCCCGAGTTTCAGTCCGCAGGCGAGCCAGCAGGTGGCTGCGATGCAGACAGGCAATCCAGAACCTGTTAGTAGCCAGAAATCCGAAGAAGAGATTCAAAAAGAAATCGAACAGCAGATGGCTGCCTTTAAAGCTCAGAAGGGAACATCAGAAGTTAGAACCCAGAATGTCAGAAGCGCCTCAACCGCTCAGTCCGGAAGAACCGGCGAATCAGTGGCCGCACCGCTGATTCCCGAACAAAAAACCTCGCTGGCCTCCATCAACGTTCCGCAGTCAACCCGGACAGAGTCTACCGATTCACCTGTACAGACTGAACCGCCCGTGCGTGACGCAGGAAACACGACCGTTACTGAGGAAACAGAAGCTTCTGGCCAGCAGAACGAAGCTGAACCTAAAGTGACCATTCCGGTGCAGGATATTAAACCTGGAGACCTTGTCCCGCTCAACATCGTTGATGTGGAGCCCAGGGTGTTGAAATCAGTCGAACCGGTCTATCCGGAAGCAGACCGCCGGCTCGGAATTAAAGGTCAGGTGCTGCTGAACGTTCTCATTTCGGAAAATGGCGATGTTCTGGAAGCCAGAGTGATCAGAGGCATTAAAGGCTCCGTAGCTCTTGAAAAAGAAGCCATAAACGCCGTAAAAAAATGGAAGTTCTTGCCAGCGGAGAAAAATGGTGTTAAAGTAAGAGTCTGGAAGCCAATAGCTATCGGCTTCGGCCTGAGTTAATAAAAGAGGGCCAAAAAGGAGACTAGAAGATGAGCCTCTCAAAAGAACAAGAAGAACTTTACAAAAAAACTCTGGAAGACGTGAGAGCTCAACTGGCGGCCATCGACAGCGAAGTGGAAAAGGAACTCCAGAGGGTGAGGCAAACGCTGGCTCAACTCCAGGAACAGAAAAAATCTCTGAAGATGGTTTACGATGGAATTGCCAAACTGCTCGGGATTGAAAGCGACCTGGAAGACGATTCCACTGAAACCACCATACCAAAGATGTGATCATATTTCCGGGCAACCTGGCCAGAGCCTCAGCCGCCTGTATCTGAACGGGGACCGTCAGAAATAATTCAGAATAAATCTCACTGCATAATTTCCTTTCTTGAACAGACCAGCTTTTTAAGGTATTTTATATGCTAATTCTTTGACGATTCCGGTGTTCTGATGTTTATCGTCATTGGCTTTTTAATCGGGTTCCTGGCAGCTGTGCCTGTGGGTCCGGTCAACATTTACATAATTTCCCAGACCCTAAAAAGGGACTTTTTCCACGGGATGATGGCCGGGCTGACCACAGCCTTTCTGGACTTTACTTACTGCCTGATAGCTCTTTTCGGGTTTTTCCATATATCAGTAAACATAAACGATTACAGTTTTTATCTGAAAATTCTGGCCGGACTGGTCCTCCTCTTACTCGGTCTCAAGCTGTTTCATGATGCTAAGGTGTTCAAGTTTCAGGTCCGGGAGAAAGAAGCCGAAATCATCAGAAGTCCAAGGCCTCTTCTGGGAGTACTTCTCCTGTACGCGGCAAATCCTTCGCTTTACGCTTTCTGGATTGGAGTGGCCGGTTTTGTCACCGCCCACGGATTGCTCAAAGAAGGTTTCTGGCCGGGCGCTTTTTTTGCTGCTTCCTGCGGCCTGGGAGCTCTTGTCTGGTACTTTTTCCTGGTGAGAATTGTTTCGCACTACCAGGCAAAAATTCAGGAAAGCACTTTCAAAAAGCTTCTCCGTGTTCTGGGAGCCGTGCTCCTGGCTTTTTCCCTGTTTGCTTTTTTCAACGTGCTCAGAGGCAAATAAGTTTTTTCAGCCGACAGAAAATACTTCCCGGCAGCGCGTTTTGAATTAAAATATAAATAATGCCAGAAAATAATATATTACCATCAGACCGGGAGCTCATTTTTCCCGAGTTCGTGATTCTTAAAGCCTCGGCCGGAACAGGCAAGACCAGGGCTCTTACCCTGCGATTTACCCAGTTTCTGCTCTCCGAAAGGGTCAAACACAACGAACCGAATCAGATTCTTGCCATTACCTTCACCCGGAATGCCACCCGGGAAATGAAGGAAAGGATCATCAGCTGGCTGAAGAAATGCTATTTTCTGGCCGACGGCGAGACAGAAGACCGGGACCTGCAGGCCATTCTGAAACTGGTCTCTGTCGAAAAAGACAGACTCAAAAGCCGCGCGGAAGAAATCCTGAACAAAATCCTGAAGAATTACAGCGATTTTCAGGTAACTACCATCGACAGCTTTATGACCAGCATTTTCAAAGCTTCAGCCGTCGAGCTCGGCATCAACCCTGCGGTTGAGATTACTCTGGAAACCAGACCGGTGATAGCCTACGCCTTCTCCAGACTCCTGAAAAAGGTTCGACCCGGCCACCCGGAGAGCCAGCTTTTCCTGGAAATCTGCCGTCATCTGAAAGAGATGCGAGGGTCGGATGAAGCTTACATCTGGGACCCGGCCGGGAAACTGGAGGGTTTTTTTCTGAACCTTAACAAGAAGCTGGCCGGTGCTAACCGGCGGGCGGTACATCATGACCTGAAAGCCCTCAACCAGCAGCTGAAAAAACTGGAGAAGGAATTCAAGAAAAGCCTGGAAAATTTGAACCTTAAACTGAAAACCGCTTTCATCCCAGAAAACTCTAAGCTGTGGAACTATCTCCACAAAAACCGTCCGGGCGACTGGCTGGATTACGATTTTAAGATCCTCAACCGCCATAACCTTGATCCAGAAATACACAGCGAGCTGAAAAAGATAAAAGATATAATAGATAAATACCGGGAGGTTCAGGCGCGAACCTTCTTCCAGCCTCATCTCAAGATTTATGATCAATTTCTGGCAATTTTGAACCAAACGAAGAGAGAGAGGGGCCTGGTTTTCCTGGAGGACATCCACTGTCACCTGGCAAACTATCTGGAGGAAGGAGTCGTTCCTGACGTTTATTTCAGCCTTGGCTCTGAAATCTACCATTACCTGATCGACGAATTTCAGGACACTTCCCCTCTCCAGTGGCAGAATCTTTATCCTCTGGTGGAAAACGCGCTCTCCCAGGGAGGCAGTCTTTTCCTTGTGGGCGATACGAAACAGGCCATCTATGGATTCCGTGACGCCGATTACCGCATCATGGTCAACCTGATTCTGAAAACCGATGGCTTCGCCTCAGTCGAACCGCGCATCTCGGAACTTCAGGAAAACTGGCGGAGCCGGAAAGAAGTTCTTGAGTGGGTCAGCAAAATATTCCCGGAAGGAATAAGAAATCTGAAGCCAGAGGGTAAAAAATGGCCCGAAGCTGAACTCTGGAAGCAGGCTGGCAGACAGAGCTTTCTGGACGATTTTCAATGTCTGCCTTCTCCGGCTCTGGCCGGTTCTCAGGGATACGTCGAAATCAACCTGCTCAACCTGAAAAAAATGCAGGAAGAAACCGTAGAAAACGATAATGATGATAGCGACCGGAATCAGGAGGAATCGGAATCGCCAGAAAAAAGGGAAGTTCAGGAGTTAATCCTGGACCTTCACCGGCGAGGCTACAACTATTCGGACATTGCGGTTCTGGCTTACGAAAATGACACCATCAAGCAGGCTGCGGTCTGGCTCAATGAACTGGGGATACCCTTCGTCCCCTACTCTGCCCTGGACATCAGAAGCCGGCCGGTGATAAGAGAAATCCTGGCTTTCCTGCAATTCCTTGATTATCCTCTGGATGAACTCAACGTGGGAGTTTTCCTCTGCGGTCAGCTTTTTCAGGAAAGACTCCGGCGTGACGGTTTTCAGGTCAGAACCGAAGACTTTCACGAATTTATAATTGACCACCGGCTTTCCGCTGATTCCGCTCTTTACATTTCCTTCCGCCAGAAATTCCCCCTGATCTGGGAATCCTACTTCGAAAACTTTTTCAAAACGGTGGGTTATCTGCCGCTTTACGACCTGGTGACGCGGTTTTACAGCGTCTTCAGGCCGCTTGAGCTTTTCCCTCAGGAAGAAGGCTCCCTCATCAAATTGCTCGAGGTCATCAAGAATTTTGAAGGTCAGGGAAAAAGCAACCTGCGCGATTTTATCAAATTTTCAGCAGACGATACCGACGAGCAGAATGTCTGGACCATAGATATTCCGGAAAACATCGACGCAGTCAGGTTGATGACCATTCATAAAGCCAAAGGACTGGGCTTTCCGGTGGTCATACTCCTGCTTTACCGCGATCGCATCAGGCCGGAAACCTTTTACCTGAGAGAAACTCATCCGGAAAGTGAAGGACACCTCAAAGGCCCGAAAGAAGTGGAAATACTGAAATTGAACGCCAGCACGGCCGCCGCCCATCCTGACCTGAAGGAAGCTTACGAAAGCTACCGGCAGAGGGAGAGAGTAAACAAATTGAACATACTTTATGTAGCCCTGACCAGAGCGCGGGAAGAACTTTATGTCATCGGTGTGAAAAAAACGAATGAATACCCCTTCAACTTTCTGGAATCAGTTCTGAACTGCCGGGCTCCGGTCAGGTTAACTTCGGCCATAACCAGGCCCCGAAGGGTGTTGAAAACGCCTCATCTTCAAAATCTGACCGACCTCCGCTTCCTGCCGATGCCAGAGTTTTCGCCAGCCTCTTCACGGAGGTCATTCAATTACTATGAAAAGAAGCGGGGCCAGCTGATTCACCGTCTGCTGGCTTCGATAGAATATCTCGAGGGCGAGATAAAAACTCTTATTACTGACATAATCTCAGGAAGCTGGGCAGCAGAGTTCACTCCTGAAGAACTTCAGGAAGCGGCCAGAACCGTCGAAGAATTTTTATCCTGGCCGGAAGTGTCCTGTTATTTTCTTCCCCGACCGGGGAGAACCATAAGGCGGGAAACAGAGCTGGTGGATGCCAGCGGTCGGCTTTTCCGCGCCGACCGTCTGGTGATTGACCCGGAACGGCTGACCGTCATCGATTTCAAGGCTGGCCGTAAAGACTCCGAAAATAAAGAATCCCATGTGCAGCAGCTCCGGCGTTATGTAGAAATCATCTCGCAGATCTATCCTGCCCGGACGGTGGAAGGACTTCTGATGTACTACGACCTTAAAGAGGTGGAAAGAATCTCATGAAGCTCTACATCCTTTCTCCCGGTACCGACCTGCCGCAAATTCTCGCCGATAAACTCCTTTCTTCAATCGGTGATTTTTCCGGCACCAGGATTGTTTTCCCGGAAAAAAGGCCCGGTTATTACCTGCGGAAAATCATAGCCGGAAGGCTGGGAAAGGGATATTATCCTCCGACCGTCCAGTCGATAGAAGAATTCATTGACACTCTTTATCTCGAAACAGGGCAGCGGGATGATCGACCGGCTGACCCCATCGACGCTGTTTCGATTCTTTATCAGCTTCACCGCTCACACCCAGAACCACTCGGAGGCCAGGCCTTTCTCTCGCTGGATGAATTTTTCCCGCTCGGACTTAAACTCTATCAGGATCTGGAAGAGCTCAAAAGCGGCCTGGTGAAAAAAGAAAGTTTCCTGATGATCGACTCTCTCGCCGGCCATAACCTGCCCGAACAGACGAAGCTTCGTTTGCAGAAAGTTTCTTTTTTCTACGAAAACTTTTACCGGCAGCTGGAAGCGGAAAAGCTCTCAACTCCGGCCAGCCGTCTGGTCAGGGTTCTTGAGGTGCTGGAACCAGAATTTCTGGAAATTTACGAGCGGCTGATACTGGCGGGGTTTTTTCTTCTTAGCGCTGGAGAGGCCGGGCTTATCAAAAAAATTATGGAGGCTGAAAACTCATCCCTGTACCTGCTGGAAGGTCCGGGGCTGGAAGAGCTGGCCAGAAAGCTCGACCTGGACCTGAGAGAAGCGGAAAGAATCGTTCCGGAAACCGGCGACACCTGTATCGAACCTGAACTTCATTTTTACCTTAGCCCTGATTCTCACGGACAGCTTTTCGCCCTTAACCATCTTCTGGCTGATAAACTCGATAAACCCGGGCAATTGACGGAAAAACAGGTAATCGTCCTGCCGGCTCTGGAAACTCTCATCCCGCTTCACCAGCAAACGCTTAGCTCTCTGCCGGAGGAAGCTTACAATATTTCTCTGGGGTACCCGCTTACCCGCACTCCCCTTTACAACTTCTTCGATTGCCTTTTTAACCTTATCCAGTCGGCCGACGAGCAGAATCGCGTTTACGCCCCCCATTATCTGGACTTTGTGCTGCACCCTTACACGAAAAACATATACTTCCCGGAGCCATACGGAAGCGCTGAACTCACCCGCATACTGTTTCATTCGATCCAGGAAGTGCTCAATAACAAAAGAGGAACGCTTTTCTGGTCGCTGGAAGAAATTGCCGCCGACCCGGACCTCAGGATGAAACTGGAAGAATATGCCCGGACCACCCCTGCGCCTGAACCACCCGAATTCATTCTGCATCTGCAGGCTATTCACCGCCAGACGATCGAACCTTTCTTCCACATCGAGAGTATCGGCGATTTTGCTACCAGGCTGATAGCTCTGCTGAACTTCCTGGTTGAGCACAGCACAGCCCCGCTCCATCTTTTCTTTGAACCTTACGCAGGGGCTTTTTTCGAACAGTTTGAAAACCTGAAAAACTGCCTGCTCTCCTCCAGCTGTTTTGAAAACCGCAACAGCTATTTCAACCTTTTCCGGCAGATCATGGCTTCCGCCCGGGTAAGTTTTCCCGGCACCCCTCTGCACGGGTTGCAGGTGCTGGGGTTCTGGGAAACCCGCGGACTGAAGTTTGATGAGGTTTATATTCTGGACCTGAACGAGGATGTTATCCCGGGAACAGGCAAGGTTGACTCCCTCCTGCCCCATGTGGTGAAGCAGGCCCTGAACCTTCCCACTTACCAGGACCGGGAAAAAAGTTACAGGTACTACCTGAAACAGCTTCTGTGGGGGGCCAGGGTGGCTCATCTTTTCTTCGTGGAAAACAGCGAAAAAGAAAAGAGCCGGTTTGTGGAAGAATTGCTCTGGGAAAAACAGAAAAAAGAAAACCGTCAGGAGATTTCAGATTACATAAAATCCGTGAGCTACCGTCTGGCACTCCAGCTCCCTGAAATCAAGCCGGTGAAGAAAACAGCGAAAATCATCGAATTTCTCTCCGGACTCGAAATAACCGCGACCGCTCTCGACACTTACCTTCACTGTCCGCTGGAATTCTTTTATGGCCGGGTGCTGAAGCTGTCGGAAAAAGAAGAGCTGAGCGAGACGCTGGAAAGGGCAGATATCGGAACGCTCATCCACCACATTCTGAACCGTTACTTCCAGGCTTATCTCCATCGTCCTCTTCCGGAAGAACTTGACCATGATCGGCTCGCTCAGATCACCGATGGAGTTTTCCGGCAAAAGTTTGCTGACCCCGACTCTGGAGTCTTTTTTCTGATGAAGCAGCAGGTAACAGAGCACCTGCTGGAATTTCTTAGGAATTATCAGGAGCCGGCCGTCAGAAACCTGAAAAAAGCCGGACTGGACATCAAGATCATAAGGCTGGAAAGCAGCTTCAGTCTTATCTATCCGGTCAACGACAAAACCTTCAAACTAAAAGGTAAAATTGACCGAATCGAAAAACGAGGCGAGAGATGGTGCCTTCTTGATTACAAGACTTCATCCAGTTCAAAATACCAGGCGATAAACTTCAAAAAACTCGACCCTGAAAACAGAGAAAGCTGGTCTGAAGCGATCGGCAGCCTGCAGCTTCCATTCTATCAGCTTCTGGCATCCGCTGAATTCTCGCTTGAGCCATGGGAAATTTACCCCGCGCTCCTGATTCTCGGCAAAAATACTCTCGGACCGGAAATCGAATACTCTCCTATTGCCGAAAAGAGAAAAACCAGAGATGAATCAGCCGGCGGACCCGGACCTTTCTTCCCCCTGAGTGAGAAACCTGAAGACCGTGAACTTTTAAAGGATAAATTTATTCTGGTAAAAGACATAATCGAACGGCTGCTTCTGGAAATAGCCGATCCCGACCGTCCGTTCACTCCTGACGGCCGGGAATCCGGTCGCTGTGAAAAATGCGCCTTCCGTCATTTCTGCGGCCAGTAAAAAATAACCTGCAACCGTTAAACTGTGACGGGTGATTTTTCGTAGATATAAGTAAATAGATGGCTAACATGAAAGGATGACCATGATCAAGTTTTTACTCTGGCTGATTCTTTTTGTTCTGTGCTGGCCGCTGGCCCTGCTGGCTCTTATTCTCTACCCGCTTGTCTGGTTGCTGTCGATCCCCTTCAGACTGCTGGGCATCACGGTTTCAGCCGTCTTTGAGCTGCTCAAATCCATCCTGACCCTTCCAGCCAGGATGCTTAACAGTCTGGCCAGATAACTTCAATTTATTGACTTTTTCTTCTTGACAAAAAGAATTCCGGAATCTATTTAGAATGCATGCAGCTCAGAATTGAAAAAATCGTCTATCCCGGACGTTCGCTCGGTCGGGCTGAGGGCAAAATCGTTTTTACCGATGAAGGGCTTCCAGGCGAACTGGTGGAAGTTGAAGTGCTGAAAAACAAAAAAAGCTACGCCGAAGCCCGAACGGTGGAGGTCATAGAAAACTTGCCCGAAAGACGTCCCCCGCTCTGCAGCCACTATCGCGCCTGCTCTCCCTATCAGATTATGGATTATGATTTTGAGCGGAAAATCAAAAAAGATCAGCTTGCGGAAATTTTTTATAACACACCCGGCGTCGACTCCCGGGCTCTGGAACTTATCCCTTCCACCTCAGTGCTGCACTACCGCAATAAAATCCGCCTGAGCTTTAACTGGGACCGGCAGCCTCCTTTCCTCGCCTACCACGAGCCGGGGTCTCTGACAAATTTTTTGCCGGTGGAAAAATGTCATCTGGTGAGCGAAAAGGCTAACCGGGTGGTAGAAATGATGACCGTGCTGCTCAGGGGACAGCCGCTCCCGGCGATCGAACATCTGGAAATAAGGGAGAGTTTTTTCACGGGTGAACTTCTGATCATATTTGAATCCCGGGACGAAGAAAGTCTGGAAAGGGCGGCTGAACTCTGGGTTCCGGCGCTGACGCTGGAAAACCCCATCGCCGGAGCGGTTGGTATCCTTCAGGAAGGCAGGCGAAAAAAATTTCTGAGGCTTTATGGACGAGACTTCCTCGAAGAAAAAATTCGTCAGACAATTTTCCGCTACGGAGCCGGAAGCTTTTTTCAGGTGAATCCTCCGGCGGTGGAGAAGGTAGTCGAGAGGATGGAAAAATATATTCAACCGCTGGCTCCGGTGAAACTGGCCGACCTCTACTCCGGGCTGGGAACTTTCGGGCTTCTCCTTTCCGGTCTGGCCTCGGAAATTCTGGCGGTCGAGTCCGACCCGGGTAACGTATTCTATCTTAAGAAGAATATGCGTCTGAACCGCATCCAGCACCTGATAATAGCTGAAGGTCGAAGCGAAGAGCTATTTGAAGAGATGCTGGACTTCAACCCGCAGGTGCTGGTGGTTGACCCTCCCCGTCGGGGAATCGCACCCGAACTGGCTGAAGCACTCAGCCGTTACCCTGTTAGCCTGCTTTTCTATCTTTCCTGTAACCCCGCGACTATGGCCAGAGACCTGAAAATTTTGCTATCAGGGTATGAACTGCGGGAGATCACCGCTTTTGACTTCTTCCCCCGGACTCCGCATATGGAAGTCCTGGCTGTACTCCAGGGCCGTCAGTGAACTCATTGAAATTTGCCGGCCAGCTGACCGCAGGCGGCGGCAATATCCACGCCTTTAGATTGTCTGACGGTCACTCTGATTTTTCTTTCTTCGAGCCAGTGCCTGAACCTGCTGACCTCAGCTGGCTCCGGCCTTTCGAACGGAAGCTGCGGAATCGGGCTGTAGGCTATCAAGTTGACTTTGGCTCTCAGACGCCGGGCGATCGCGGCCAGACCTTCAGCTTCGGCCAGACTGTCGTTAACCCCCCTGATCAGGATGTATTCCAGGGTTAACTGCCGGCCGCCCGAGAGAACGTAGTCCTCAGCCGCTTCCACCAGGTCAGAGAGCGGATATTTTTTGTTTATCGGCATCAACCTGCTTCTAACCCGATCGATAGAGCTGTGGATCGAAATCGAAAGGTTAATCTGCAATTCAAAATTCTTAAGTTTCTTAATTCCCGGTATAACCCCGGCGGTGGAAACGGTCATCCTCCTGGCGCCAAAATTCAGGCCGTTCTCGTCGTTGAGAAGTCTTATAGCTTTAAGCACATTTTCCAGGTTGTCGAGAGGTTCGCCCATCCCCATGAAGACCAGATTGGTCAGGTTGTGCCCGAAGGTGAATTTCAGCCTGAGCACCTGACTGACAATTTCTCCGGCGCTGAGATGGCGTTTGAAACCGTTCAACCCGCTGGCGCAGAAGGTGCAGTGAAACTTGCACCCGACCTGGGTGGAAAGACAGGCCGTCAGCCGGCTGCCCGAAGGGATCAGCACAGTTTCGACATAATAGCCATCGGGCAGCCGGAACAGGAATTTTGTCGTCCCGTCAGAGGACTTGAGGCTCTGCTCGAGCTGAAGCGGATTGATCAAAGAAGAAGCGGCCAGTTTTTCCCTTAAAGCCAGCGGCAGAACGGTAAACCTGGAAAAATCTTCCAGACCTTCCTTATAGATACCGTGAAAAATCTGCCTTGCCCTGTACTTTTTTTCTCCGGTTTCCTCCATAAATTCTTCGAGTTCAGCCAGGCTTAAAGAGGTAAGAACGATCGGCTGACTCATCTCTGAAATTCCACTTGCGCCGTTGTTGACCTTCTTTTATTTTTACTTATCTTTATTTTTTTCTGCCGGAACTAAATTTTTTCAATTTTTGCACGTCTTTATTTTCCTTTCTGCTCGAATTTAGCCAGCAGTTCGGGCACAGCCTCTTTATGCACGGTGAACACGAGCATTTTCAGTTTAACATAATCATCACGATAGAAAAGATAACCCTTGTAAGGACCGCGGTGAGCCCCGGCGCCGGAATCCTTGATCAGGAACCAGGTATGGTCACCTCTTTCCGCCAGGCCAACACAGTGGATAGCATGGTCGTCGAATGAGGTTTGATTGTAAAACCTGAATTCCCGGCTGTCCTGGTCGATAAGAGACGGCAGAATGTCAAAAGAAGGAATTATCGCCAGACCCTCATCCCCGCTTATTCCCGGTTCCGAGACGTCGCCTCCGAGAGCCACGGTGTAACCTCTTTTAAGTGCATTAACGATTCCCTGATAGAACTCTTCCAGCGGCACGTTGTAATAGTCCTGCGAGTGCCACCAGTTGTCAGGAGCCCGATACTCACCTTTAGTGTAGAAAGGAATGTATTTGAAGGACATTAAGCTCACATAATCGTCAAGCGGCAGCTGCAGAACATTATCAAGAAATTCTCCGGGCGTCATCTTCTGTCCGTTGTATTCAATCACCGATGGCGGTTCTCCCAGATGCTTATTCAGAATCAACTTCACATAAGAAACCGCTTTCTCTTCATCCCAGTAATCGTTCTTTTTGCAAAAATCAAGGTAATCGCTTATTTCCTTGAACAGAGCCGAATGGTCATGTTCAGTCTTCCCGGGCAGCAGACCGGTGTAGGCGCTGGCCGGAACAGCTCCGTATTCCTTCATCCGCAGGAAAACCGCATTGTGTTCTGACCCCTCACCCAGAAAGGAATTTCCTTTTTCCCTGATAAACCTTCTGGCTTTCTCGACATATTCCCAGTAAACGGTATACATCTCGGATAATTTGAATTCCCCCCGTCCGAGACGCTTCAGCTCAGATTCAAGAAAGGAGGTGGTGGCAAATGACCAGCAGGTTCCCGTGCGATACTGCCTGATCGGAGGCTGGTGGTAAAGTTTCTGAAATTCATCCAGCGAAGCCGGCCGATCAATTCTGCTGAAATCCAGAGAAAGATATTCGTGTTTACGACCCTCTATCTCTCTGGTCTTATAGATGGCTTCATCCTTTACCTGAATTTCTCTCCCGCCAATCTGAATAACCGCAGGTCTTGCCTGCTCTACCGGCTTTTCAGGCTTCTGGCAGGCTATCGGCCAGAGAAGTAGAAAGGAAAAAGCGGCGGCCGCGATGATTCTGAATAATTTTTTATCCATGATGACCTCCTGTAAACTTCCGCTAAATAGCATACCGCATCCCGACCAGATTCTTCAACCGTCAGCTGCCGGTAAACAGCCGGAAAATTGACGGTGAGCGCAAATTCTGGTATAAACCTTTTTACCTTTTGCCCCTGATCTTCTGGCTTTTCAGGTAAAGGAAAAAAATATG
>JASEFX010000021.1:0-18279 GCA_030018265.1 Candidatus Saccharicenans sp. | reverse complement strand
CTTTGGGATTATATTCACTACATCCCGCAATTGGAAACAATCTTAATATAATATGGACTTTACCTGCATTTTTAGGGATAATCCTGAAAAATATGGAAAATTTTATTCACTCCGGAGAATGGCTGGCTTTAGCCTCAGCTGTGGTCTGGGCGGTGGCGGTTATTCTCTTTCGCATCAGCGGTTTCAGCCTGCATCCGTTGAGCCTGAATCTGGGAAAAAATCTCTTCGCCCTGATTTTGATTGTCTTAACCGCAATTCTTACCGGAACGAGCTTCTGCCCGCCGGCCGGTTCGGGCCCAACCCTTCTTCTGCTGCTGAGCGGATTCCTCGGAATTGCCGTCTCAGATACCCTTTTCCTCTGGACCCTGAAGCTTCTCGGTGCCAGCCTGACCGCTATAGTCGATTGCGTGTACGCGCCGTTTGTAATCGGACTGTCCTATCTTTTTCTTGGAGAAAGGCTCACCGCCGTCGAGCTCCTGGGAGTGATGATGATCGTCTCTGCCGTCGTCACCATTTCCGCCAGCGATGCTGATAACGGAGGCCCGTCAAGCAGAAAGCATCTGATCCTGGGCATTCTTATGGGAATTTCCGCCATGGCTTTTGTGGCCGTCGGGATTGTCATCATCAAACCGGTTCTTAAAGACCTTCCTGTCCTCTGGGCAACCGGTGTCAGGCTTGTCGGCGGAACGATGCCGCTGCTTTTACTGCCGCTTTTCAAAAAGACCAGGGAGAATCTGCGGCCGCTCCTGAAATTGTCCACCTGGAAGGTTCTGGGTCCGGCTTCTTTTCTGGGAACATTTCTTTCGCTGATATTCTGGATCGGCGGTATGAAATATACCTTTGCCTCAGTGGCTTCCGCGCTTAACCAGCTTAGCACGATTTTTATTTTCATCCTGGCCGCGGTTTTCCTCAAAGAAAAAGTCACTTCTTCCCGCCTCATAGCCGTGGCGCTGGCTTTCGTCGGAGCCTTCATGGCCACTTATTGATTAAATTGATCAAGCTGAATTCAACCGTTTTCATTAGAGTAGAAAATTGTCTTAATAATTGCAGCACAAAGAGATTTCCCTAAAAAAAATATCTCTGACGGCAGGAAATTTATCTTTATGCCTCAAGCGTTAACAGTAAATCTTTTTTTGAACGCCGAACCTGCGGTATTTAAATTAAACTCCTGCAAATGACTATGTCGTCCTGTTATCTGATTCAGATAACGGACTTCTTGATTATGAGTATTATACAGACCGATAATGCATGAGGCCGCAGTCTTTACCCCTCAATCCTCCTCAGTCAGCAGCAGGTCAAACCAGAAGCTGAATTTCTTCGGAACCTGACGAAAACTCAGTTCTCCAGCACCCCGGTCAAAACCGCCAGCCTCAGGATCCTCGCCGGAAACGACCATTCTGGTGTCCTGAGCGGAGGCCCGGCTGGCCTCGGCCGCTCTCCTGGCCATCAAATCCTGTTTCATCTTTTCAGTCATCCCGCCCCATTCCAGACCGAGGCTGATCGGTTTTCCCGGCTCGATTAGCGGGGGGAGAGCTGGAGAGGGTCTGAGAGGAATTCTGAATTCAAAAACAGCTTTCTGAAAAGCTCCTCCTCTGGCCTCCGGACCCGTGGCTCTCTGCTGTAAAACCCGGTTGCGGAAAATCGCCGGCTCAAACTTCTGCCCCTCTATCTTCTTAAGGTCTGCCTGAAACTTCTTCCCGGCAGGCTCGCCCTCGTAAAAGGCAAATACTTTCTTTGCTCTGATCTGAGCCTTCGCTTCTTCTGTCAGCATCTGTCCGTAGGCTTCCATCCTGGTGATCGCTTCCTCGGCCGAAACCACTTTCCTGACAAAATGATATCCGTAATCTTTATTCTTTTTGCCTGGCTGGCTGATATAAACAGCAACGCCCGTCTGCTCTCCCGTGCTTAAACCCTCCCTGTTGCGAAAAATCAGGATCAGGTATAAATAATCGCTGTCGTGAGCCACAGCATAATCAACACCTGCTTTGGAAAAACTAAGAAACGGTGTTCCTTCCCAATCGCCTTCATCGCCGTCGATCTGTCGGGGCTCAGCCACCGGCTGGCTTCTGACGGCCTTTTGCTGGGCAGCCAGAATCGAGTAAAGGCCGGCCGCCAGCGTCAGGATGATTAAAAGACTCAGTATTTTCCGCATGGCCGCTTTTCCTCCATAAATAAATCTGGCGACTAAATTATACTTTATGAAATAATAAAAACAAAATAAAGATTTCTGTAACCGCCCGTCGAAGCATGACCATCTCCGGCCGAAAAGAAGTGTTATTTTCAGGCGTTCCATCAATCGCTGCCAGCCGGCTGTGGTCAAAGATAAAGAAATATCCCAGAACCCCCGGCGAGGACGGCTTCAGGCGGACTTTCCTGAATTTTTTTAATTTCCGGGAAAATATCTCTTCCAGGTGATAGCTTTATTACTAACTGCTATCGGCCGGGCAAAACTTACGGCCGTCCTCCTGGCCGCTCCAGCCTGCTCTTCCCGAAAAATTATGCCGCCTGAGACTTTATGATAAGACTTAAAATTTTACCCGGCCGGCATCTTGACCTTCAGCCAATCTGCATTATTATATCTGGTTGAAAACAAATTATCTTTAAGGGAGAACGAAAATGGCCAGAGAGACAGGTCGACCGGTCAAAGGCGTGATTGGCATCCTTACCGGAGGCGGTGACGTTCCCGGACTCAACCCGGCCATCAGGGCGATCACCCTGAGAGCACTCAAGGAAGGCTATCGGGTGATCGGCATCCGGCGTGGCTGGGCCGGTCTGGTGGAAATGGTCCGGGATAAAGACGCTCCAAATCACGAATTCTACACCGAGCTGACAGAAGAGGTGGTAAACAAGGTCGGAAGGACGGGCGGCACCTTTCTCCACACTTCCCGCACGCGTCCGAGCAGCATTCCCGATGTTAACGTTCCCCCGCATCTTCGCGAAAAATACAACCAGAAAATAAACGACCTGACTGAAGAAGTTCTGAAGAACCTGGAATTTCTGGGGATTAATTACCTGATTCCGATCGGCGGCGACGACACGCTGAGTTACGCTGTCGAGCTGTATCAGCGCGGGGTTAACATCATCGCCGTTCCCAAAACCATGGACAACGACGTTCCCGGAACCGACTACTGCATCGGCTTTTCTACCTGTGTGACCAGGACGATCAGTCTGACTCATTCGCTGCGGACAACAGCCGGTTCCCACGAACGTTTTCTGGTAATTGAAGTCTTCGGGCGCTATGCGGGTTATACCGCGCTTATTCCAACCATGGCCGGAGCCGCCGACCGCTGCGTGATTCCCGAGCATAAATTTAACATCGAGCGACTCTGCGAGCTTCTGAGCGAAGACCGATTGAGCACCCCCAGCCGCTATTCGGTGGTTCTGGTGTCGGAAGGAGCAGCTTTTGAGGGCGAAGAGATGATGTTTGAAAGCGAGGAAACCGACATGTTCGGCCACAAGAAGCTCGGCGGCATCGGCGATCGCGTTGCCCGGATGTTGAAAGAGCTTTCACCGAAATACAACAACGGACGCCGGGTAAACGTTATCTATCAAAAACTCGGCTATCTCGTGCGCTGCGGCGACCCCGACGCGATGGATTCTCTGGTTCCGATGGCCTACGGCAACCTGGCGCTCGACCTGGTGCTGGAGAAAAAGATCGGCCGGATGGTCTGTCTGAGAAACGGCGAATACGACCATGTACCCCTGGAGATTGTTTCCAGCTACAAAAAGAGAATTGACGTCGACAAATACTACGACCGGGAAAGGCTGCGACCTCTTTACAAGAATTTCTACAAAAAACCTTTCATGATTCTGACTGCCGACTGAAAATGCCGGGCAAACTCCCCCGGACCATGGGTGAATAAAAAGTCGCCCGTGGAAAAAAAATCTCTGGCAGCAGATCCTGTTTTTGTGTTATAAAAAACTAAGCTGAAAGACAGACAGAAGATGAGTCCAAAAAGAGATGAAGGCCGAATATTTTTCGGGCTGTTTTTAATCGTAATCGGAACCCTCTTCCTGCTTGAAAAGCTCGGCTACCTGAACTTCAGGCAGATTGTCGCCAGCTACTGGCCAGCAATTCTGATTCTTCTGGGTGTTTCCATCTACATCGGTCGTGGTTTCAAGTCTTCGAGCGAAGCCGCCTTTCTCATTCTGAGCGGAGCCTTTTTTCTTCTCCTGAAGCTGCACATATTCCAGAAACACTTCTGGCAGTATCTCTGGCCGGCGTTGCTCATAGTCATCGGAATATGGATTATCCTGAGAAGATAAAGGCTGGACCTGATCCTTCAGACAGGAGGTACTCATAAAATGAGAAAAACGCTGCTCTGGATACTGGCCATAATCATCACCCTCGGTTCGGCTGTTTACCAGAGGATGACCGGCCCGACCTACCCGCTGCGCGGCCGGGTGGTTTTCCTGGATCAGGAAATCAAATACAGGCTGCCCCGGAGCGCTGACTCGAATGAAAACTGCCAGGTGGTGGTTAGATTGCCGGAAAACATTGCCGATCAGGTTGAAGGCTACCTTCAGCTCAGAAAATTTCGCAGCGATCGTCCCTGGAACATCCTGGCGATGAAAAAAGAAGGAAATGTTCTTACCGGTGATCTCCCGAAACAGCCACCGGCCGGAAAGCTTGAGTACCTAATACATCTGGTAAGCAATTCCCGGGAAATCTCTCTCACAGGAGAAAGTCCGGTAGTTATAAGATTTAAAGGACACGTCCCGGCAGGACTGCTCCTGTCTCATGTGATCGTTATGTTTGCCGCTATGCTGCTGGCGGTGCGTGCCGGGCTGGCAGCTCTCAACCGGCAGGAGGATCCCTCAACGCTTACCAAATGGACGGCCATCCTGTTTTTCATCGGCGGTTTCATTCTTGGCGCCATCGTCCAGAAAATGGCTTTCGGGGTTTTCTGGAGCGGCTTCCCTCTCGGGACCGATATGACCGACACGAAGACGCTGGTGGCCATGCTCGCCTGGATCGCCGCTCTGAGGTCCGGTCGGCGCGGTCCGGTTAAAAGGGGCTGGGTGCTGGCGGCTTCCATCATAACTCTTCTGACCTACCTGATTCCACACTCACTTTTCGGCTCCGAGTTGAAAAATCCGTAAAAAGCCGCCTGTTCTCCAGCAGTCGGTAAGATGATAGCAGGAAAGAAGAGAGCTGTTCACCTTCATCCGGATCAGCCGGCAAAAAAAGCTAACATTTATTACAGAATTTTCCATATTTTTTTTACCGCTGTAAGGAGACTTAATTCGGGGGTGAGCTAAGGGCGATGGCCGGTGCTATCGGCCGCTATTATTTCAGGCTGCTGCTGAATGAACAATACACCAGCTGAATGGGTCATTTTAGAAAAAAAATAGTGCGAAACGAAGAGACATTCAAACTTTTACCCTCTCGCTTTCAGTCAATTTATAAAGACAAAAGCTTTTTATCTTACTGGCTGGCTGGTGAGGAGCCAAGGTTTTTAAGGAAAAGGAAGCGGGACTAAGGAGGATCCCTCTCCAGCCAGCGATTTGATTATAGTTTACAGAATCCTGCCATGTCAAATAAATTTATGCCTGGAATAAATTATTTTTATCGCCTGCCGAAGCTCCTGTTCATTTCCTGCATAAAAATCTGCTTTCAACCCGCGGTTACTGGCATTCCTGAAAAGAATGAAGAAAACACTTTGTTTGTTTTCCCGGTTAAAATTCTCGACCATCTGCCGGTCGGCCAGAGTGTCCCCGACATAGAAAGCGGGATGAACCTGGCCGCACCTTTCAAAAAGCAGTTTTAAGGGGCGGGCGGAAGGTTTGCGGGCTCCGATCTCCGGCAGGTCGTCTTCGGTGATCAGATGGTCAAAATACCGATAAAGAGAAAATTTCTCGAAAGTATAAGCCAGATCCTCCCTCGTTCGACCGGTTATGACCGCCATCACCCGGGCGAGCTTTCTTATCTCCTCAAGAGCTGCCGGCGAGATGTTTAAGGTTTCAGAATCCCTGAACTGCCGGTAGTAAGATTCAAATTTCTCTATCAGCTCCCGGTAATCAGGAAGACTTATCCCCCTGGCTTCCGCCATGGCGTAGAATTTGCGGAAATCCGGAGGACCGGGAAGCGTCTCCTCAACAAATTCCTCGAAATTCTTCCGTGATAGATAGAAGAGGATTCCAGCCAGTGTGGCGTCCCAGTCGTTATTCAGGTTGAGACTGAATTTAAGGTTCAGGAGCAACTCCCTCGAGACCGGGCGCCTGATATAACTGGAGACCGTTTCGGCCATTGCCCGGAAATAGCTTTCGCTGACTTCCACCAGAACTCCATCGACATCAAAGCAGGCTAACATCTTACTTCTCCCGGCCGGCCTGATTATTCTTTTGCCCGCAGAGACAGAAAAGTCAGGCAAAAGAAGGATAAAAAAGATTATAATATTTAATCCCTGGTAGCAAGATGAACCTGGAAGAAATTCTTTATCCGGAAAACACAGAAAAGGCGAAAAAGGTCCAGGCCTATCTTCTGAAGAAACTTAAACTTTCAGCGCTAAGAAGCCAGCCTGCAACTCTGGCCGCTATCGATGCCGCCTTTACCGACAGAATGGTGGTGGCGGCCGTCTGCCTTTTCACTTACCCGGAGCTCGGGTTTTTAGAGGAACAGACCTGGATCGAACCGGTAAAATTTCCATACATTCCTGGTTTTCTTTCGTTCCGGGAAGGACCGGCAGCTTACAGGGGATTGCTGAAACTCAGCCGGAAGCCAGACCTGCTGCTGGTCGACGGTCAGGGAATTGCCCATCCCCGCCGCCTGGGACTGGCCACCTATATGGGCATTCTGTTGAACACTCCGAGCATCGGCTGCGCCAAATCTCACCTCATCGGTGATTTCAGGATGCCGGGACGGAAAGCTGGAAGCTTCAGCGAATTGCGCGACAGGGGCGACCTCGTTGGCTACGCGCTTCGCAGCCGGAATGACACTCGGCCGATTTTCGTCTCTCCCGGACATCTGATCTCTCACTGGGAGGCTCTGGAAATTGTCCTCAGCTGCCTGCGAGGCTTCCGCGTTCCGGAACCCCTGAGAAGAGCTCACCAGTTAACGCAGAAAGTAAAAAGACAGCTTACCTGACCTCCGACCCGAACCATAATTCTTTATCAATTTTCCGAAGAGCCCTAAATGTTTTAATTTCCACTTGATTTTTTCCTAAAAATGCCTATATTTATAGTAATCCTATAGGAATAATAGGAAATGGGGAGGCACAAAAATGATTGATGAAATAAAAAATCTGGAGTCGGAAGACAAGATAATCCGCTCGTTTATGCGGCGGATGCCCCTCCAGCCGGAAGAAAGCCTGGAAAATCTGCTGCTGAGGGCAGAACAGATTAACTCCTTTCATGGTTCCTTCCAGCCTGCCAACCTTCCGCCGGGCGAAGAAACTGAGGAAGGGGTTCCGGTCGACCTGGTAAAAATATATCTCCAGGACATGGGTCGTTATTCGCTTCTTTCCAGAGAAGGCGAACTTTTCCTGGCAAGAAAGATGGAACGGGGCGAAAAACAGACGATCAAGGCACTTATGCAAACCGGGCACGCGCTGGAAGAAATAAAAAAGCTCAGGGAGATGCTGAAAAAACAGCCTGACCTGACCCCTCGCTGGTTTAACCTGCCGGAAAATGATTTCAGCCCGGCCAGGCTGAAGAAGGTCAACCGGAGGGCTATCGCCCGCCTTGACCGGATAACCCATCTGGCCGGCCGGCTCCGCCGGCTGTCTCCATCGAGGAAAAATCGCTGGAAAAGAGGTCGGCTGGCGGTGGAACTTATCAACACTGCGCTTGAACTCGACCTGCGCTGGGATCAGAAATACGAGCTGACCTCCCGAATCAAACAGCGCCTGCTGGCGGAAGCTGCTCGCCTGCCCCAAATTCTCCGGAAAAAGCTTTTGGAAATTTACCGGAGCATCGAGCAAGCTCAGGAATTGAAAGCCCGGGCTAAAAACGAGCTTATTTCCGCCAATCTTCGCCTGGTCATTTCCATCGCCAAGAAATACCAGAATCAGGGTTTGAGTCTGCTCGACCTGATCCAGGAAGGCAACCTCGGACTTATCCGGGCGGCTGAAAAATACGAATACCGCCGCGGACATAAGTTTTCCACCTACGCCACCTGGTGGATCAAGCAGTCTATAACCAGAGCTATCGCCGACCAGGCAAGAACCGTCAGAATGCCCGTTCACCTGGTGGAAGCCATCCAGCGCATGAAAAAGGCTGCCCGGCAGCTGTACCAGATAAGCGGCCGTGAACCCGATGAAAAAGAGCTGGCCAGGCAGATGAATCTCCCGGAGGAAAAAGTACTCGAAATGATCAATTTCTCCCGTGAAGAAGTTTCTCTGGAGACCCCGGTCAACGATTCCGGCGATACCCTTCTCGGGGATTTTCTCGAAGATTCGAAAACGAAAGATCCGGCTGAAATCTGCCTTCTGGAAAGCCTGAAGGATAACCTGAAAAAAGCCTTTTCGCTGCTGAATGAAAGAGAAAAAGAGATACTTCGCATGCGATACAATCTGGACGGTCAGAAGGAATATACGCTCGAAGAGATAGGACGCCATTTCCGGCTTACCAGAGAACGCATCCGACAGATAGAACTCCGGGCGCTCAAGAAAATCCGGGAATCCGAGCTCGGGCCGCTTCTGGAAAGCCTTCAGGTTTCCTAAATTATTGATATATAATAAATTACAAAAATAAAAGCATTTTTTATAAATTCCCCGGGACAATCTTGCCAAACAACCCCTTTTTTGTTAGTCTTTAATAACTGAAATCAGCCAAGGATACCTTCCGGGATGAATGGGGTTCAGATAAAAAAAGTCAGCTTTATAGCCCCTTCCACCTGTTTGCCCGTCTGCGAGAAAGGGCTGGTGCGAAAAACCATACGCCGCCTTAAAAAAATTCTCGGAAATCAGCTTGAAGTCGAGCTCAGCCCGCATCTTTTTTCCAGCGACCCGGTGATCGACCATGTGACCGCCCCGCTTGAAGACAGGGCTGAGGTTTTCAAGAAAGCGATACGGGAAGCTGACCTGATCATCTCTGTGGCCGGGGGAACCGGAGCAGAAGACATCCTGTTCAAGATAGACCGGAAGGATTATCAGGTGATCAAAAAGAGAAAGCCCATTTTCATGGGCTTTTCCGACTTCACTTTCCTGCTGAATGACATCCACTACCACACAAAGATTCCAGCCATCTATTTCCCAACATTAAGGCTGGGGCCTGGCAACTTCAAAAAGATGGCCTCCCTGCTTTTCGATGAGCCTGTGACCTACCACGGAATGCTCTGGCTGACCTCGCCTCCCAGAAGGAAATTTTCCGGCATACCGATCGGCGGCAACCTTTCGACGTTCGTTAACTACCTTAACCGCAAGGATCCTCCGACCTACAACTGGAAAAGATATGTGCTGTTCATAGAAGACGTTCAGATAGACGTCGAGGACCTGCACCGTCTGCTGGCCGCGCTCCGCCGGCATAAAGTTTTCAACGAAATCAGAGGGATGGTGGTGGGTTCCCTCACCGCTTACAGCAAAAACGGCAATTACCGGATGATTCAGAGAGAACACCTGCAGTTCGTAAGAAATTATCTGAAAGACATAATCAAAAAAAGAGAGTTGCGGGGGAATCCGCTGCCGATTTTAGCAGTTTCCAATTTTGGTCATAATATACCGAACGACCTTATGGCTGTCCCGATAGGCGGGCATGTGACCATCGACCGAGACAAAAATCTTATCTTCAGACTCCACCGGCCGAAGAAAAATGGCCGTAAAGCTTGAGTCTGCAGGTCACAGCAAACTGCGTCAATTCCTGAATCAGCTTCGATTTTTGCCCATCTGCTCCACTAAAACCGCAGGCCGGTAATTTTCTGAAAAGGCATTAAAAAAACAGCCCCGGCCTGTGCCGTTAGCCTCCCTGATTCCTGAGATAAAATTCCCCTGAACCCAGTTATCCAGAAGAAAGGTCATTTTCTCAGATAGGCCAGCGCCTGCATCCCGGCAACGCAGCCTTCACCCACAGCTGAAGCCACCTGAAGGCTGCCGCAGGTCACATCGCCGGCGGCAAAAACTCCTTCAACATTCGTTCTCTGCAGCCGGTCCACCACTACACACTGCCGTTCGTCCAGCTGCAGGCCGGCTTTGGTGAAAAGAGTCGAGCCGGGAATTTCCCGGAAGATGAAAACAGCCGAGACCAGTATTTCCTCCATCTGACCATCTTTTTCCACCACCACCTTCTCCACCCTTTTTTCTCCCTGGATCGCCTTAAGCTCATATCCCTCCAGAACCACCATCCCCTTCTGTCTCAATTTTTCAAGCCCTTCTTTAAACTCCGGTTTAATTTTCTTTCCGGTAACCAGTTTCACCCGGCAGCCAACCTGTTCCAGCTCGAGCACCTCGTCCAGAGCTTCTTCCGACAATCCGTAAGCCAGCACTTCCCGACCGCGGTAAAGCGGCCCATCGCAGGTGGCGCAATAACTCACGCCGCGTCCGGTAAATTCTTCCTCGCCCGGGATTATCTTCTCCTCACTGATCGGTCGCCCGGTAGCAATTATCACCGCCCGGGCTTCAATAAAGGCACTTCTGGTCGTCACGTACTTTGGCTGTCCTTCAAGCGCCAGAGCCAGAGCATCCTCTTTTAAGATTTCAGCCCCGTGATGCTTAGCCTGCTCGATAAATTTTTCCAGAAGCTCCCGGCTGTCAATCTTCAGGAAACCGGGATAATTCTCAATTTCATAGCCTATGGCCAACCGCGATGGGGTCCGTCCTTCGAGCACCAGCGCTTTTTTACCTGCCCTGGCCACGTAGAGTGCCGCTGTCAACCCGGCCGGGCCAGCTCCTATAATCAGAACGTCTGTCTTCAGGTTTTTTATCATCATCTCCTCCGTGTCTGTTTTTTTCCATTATCCCCGGAGCGCAAGGAACAGTCAACTCTGCCCACAAGCTGCCGGACTTCTGTCAGAAAGGGAAACCGGACGCCGTAAGTTTATTGCCCGGGCAAACTGGCAAAGGCAGTGGATTCCTCGCTATCTAAAAATATAACTGCATCATTGTCACAACTCAAGAAATCAGAGAAAATTAGAAGGATGAGGTTGTCGATGAAAAAATATCTGATCCTGAAATTCTCTGAAAAAAAATCTGCAGGAATATCCAATCCCCGGAGAAGAAAAAATTCTCCTTTCAATCCAGCCGGGAGACGGTATCCGGCTGGATTTCTTCTTTCCGCCATTTTTCTCGGCCTTTTTTTATGTTTCCTGCCGACAGCGGTTAAAGGCGCCGTGAGTCAGCCAGAACTTAAACAACTTACCCTCAGCATTCGCTCAGGAACAGGGTTGACCATCACGCGGTTAAAACTCACGGATGGGCGTGAAATAGCTCCAGCTTCTCCCTTACCGCTATTCAGTCTGTTGCTTTCAGAAAAGCTCTCCACTTCGGCTCAAGCGCTTCCAGAATCAGGTCGGGAACTTACGGTTGTAATGGGCAGCCAGCCGGTTTCAGGCGAACAGTTAAATTTCATCCTCGGACAGAACCTCAGAGCGACACTTAGCCCGGATTCTTCATCGTACCCCGGGGTAAGTCTTATCCTCAGGCTGGAAAATCACGGTGAGGAAAAAGCTAAAATAGAAAACCTGGTGCCGCTGGCCGAAGGACCGGACCGGGTTTACATAACCGCCGGTTTGCCCAACAGATGGCCCCATTATCTGAGCCGGACGCTTCTATACCGGCCGGGAAAAAAGCCTCTCGGCATCCTGCTGCCAGACAACGCCTGGCATCTGGGTTTCTGCGACCTGAAAATAGCGGAGAACCTTTATCTCGTCTCGCTTGCCCGCCGAGCTCGAAGTGAAAAAGCTGAAATCCGACGCTGGGCAGCAACGCTCGAACCTGGCGGCTGGCTTGAATACAGAATTCATTTTGACCTTCATACGGAAGCCGGGCTGTCCTTCTCCGGTCCGCTTTCGGAAATTCTGGTCAGACCGGAACCCTGGTTTGCCGGTTTTCAGATGATGTTCCAGAAACGCTATCTTTACGACCTCGACAGATTCGACAACACTCTTTACGAAAGACCCGACCTGCAGTGGGTAAGAAAAGCCTATCTCATGCTGCTGCAGTTTGCCTGGGACCACAGCTACTATGACAGAGAAAAGCAGAAGTACAATTTTTACGAGACTCTGACTGCCTGGGACGGGCTGATCGGAAACATCGACATCTATGCGATCTGGCCCACCTGGCCCCGACTCGGACTCGACCAGAGGAACCAGTGGGATATGTACCGAGACCTGCCGGGCGGAATAGCTGAGCTGAAAAAGCAGGTGGCCTTTACCCACAGGCTGGGGAAAAAATACTTCATTTCCTACAACCCCTGGGATGAAAGCACCCGCCGGGAAGACCATCTTCAAGCGATGGAGAAAATCCTCAGGGAGCTTGACGCCGACGGTCTCATTCTCGACACCTGGGGACAATCGAGCCGTGAATTTCAGGCAATGGCTGACCGGGTGAAACCCGGCGTCATCATGTACAGCGAAGGAATGGCTGTGCCGGCAGATATGCCGGGCATCGTCACCGGGCGAGTGCACGACGCGCTCTACCTTCCGCCCCCGCTCAACTCGAACAAGTTTATCAAACCGGAAAATGCCATCTTCCGGGTGGTTCAGCTCGGGGAAGGTCGTTTCCGGAGAGAAGCCGCTGTGGCCTTCTTCAATGGCTATGGCACTGAAATCAACACAATGCGACCGGCGCGTCCGGAAACGGTGACCGAAGACCTGCGCTACCTCGGGCGGACGCTTAAAATTCTCAGGGAAAACCATTCCGCTTTTGTCAGCCCGCACTGGATACCGCTTTATCCGGCACTGTCAGACGGCATCTGGGCTAACTGCTGGCCGGCTGAGGGCAAAATTATATTCACCGTTTTCAGCCTGAAACCCGAGGGTTACCGCGGTCCGCTGATACCGATCGCTGAAAAAACTGGCTATCACTATGTCAGTCTCTGGCATCATGAAGAGCTTAAGCCGGAAAAAGTTGGAGGACGTTTATATCTTCCGGCAGAGCTTGAAGCTTTCAGCCAGCACTACCTTGATACCCGGCTTGAAGGCAGCGTCGACTGTCTGGCCATACTTCCGGAAATTCTGAAAGTGCAAAGATTCCGCGACAGAATCCTGATAAAACTCGCGGAGAAGCCCGAAGGCGAGCGAATTCTGGTCTATCCTGGAAATCCTTCTTACGAATTGAAGCCCCTGGTTTTACCGGCCTCTGAGGTTGAATTCTCTCTGTGGGAGAAATTCCAGGGAAAAGGAGAAAAATTTGTCATACAGCTTTTCTCGGCTGAGGGCGAGCTCCTGGATGAAGCCATCGTAAAGCTGCCGCCGGCACTGCCGCGTCTGTTCAGAAGCATTCAGCTCACCCCGCTGGCTGAAAAAGCTCCTGAAGGCATGGTAGAAATACCGGCTGGCGAATACGTTTACACCACGGTCGGCAACCCGGACGACGCCAACCCGGTAATCCCCTATCCGGAAAAAGCTGAAGGCGAAAAAATCATGATGAGGCGATTCTTCATAGACCGGTATCCCGTGACCAACGCCCAGTTTGCCGAGTTTCTGAAAAAATCAGGTTACAAACCGCGGGATCCGACCAATTTTCTCAAGCACTGGGTTAATGGCCGTCCGCCTGCCGGACAGGAAAATCATCCTGTCGTCTGGGTTAGCCTGGAGGACGCCGAAGCCTACGCCCGCTGGGCCGGAAAAAGACTGCCGACGGAAGCTGAATGGCAGTATGCGGCTCAGGGCCAGGACGGCCGTCTTTACCCCTGGGGAAACGAACTTGACCCCTCGCGCTGCAATTTCAAGAGCGGCAGCACCACACCGGTATACGCTCATCCCGCCGGAGCCAGCCCGTTCGGGGTGGAAGACCTGGTCGGCAACGTCTGGCAGCTGACGGCTGACGTCTACGATAACGGAGTTTACACCTATGTGATGATAAAAGGAGGAAGTTATTATTCGCCTGAAGCCAGCATCTGGTACCCGAAAAGCGGTCCTCTACCCGTCAATCGCCAGCAAACTCTTCTTCTGATTTCGCCGGGGCTTGACCGTAACGCCACCCTGGGCTTCCGCTGCGTGAAGGATGCCGTGCAGAAATAGCTTCAGGAGCCTTTGACTATCTGAAAATTCTGAAGTCCGTTTTCCTCGAGCTCCTGTTCGTAGCGACGCAGATAGAAGGATTTTTTGTTCAGAAACTCTTCCAGGTCAATCTTGTCGAGCGGCATTGAGCCGAATTCTTTTAAAGCGTCTCTCTCGGCCAGGCGGTTGAGCAATTCTTCCCAGAAGCAGAAGCCGTCATACTCGCTGATAAAATCCTGAAGGCTTTCTTCAAATTCATAGGAAGGCAGGTATTTATTCTCCATCTCATCCTTGACCGCTTTGCCCTGAAGACCGGCTTCTTCCGCCTTAGAAAATATATGCGATACCAGCTCGGAATATTCTTCGAGATAATCGTCCGTCCGGTAGGCGTTGATCATCCAGTTTCCCAGATAAACCAGCTCCAGCAACTTTTCATACTGTTCCCTGGTCAGCTCTAATTTCATTTATTTTCTCCTTAAAATGAACTCTGGTTTCAGTATAGACGAAAACACCATGAAATACAAACATCGCCCGGCTGAGAAAATTTTCTTATAAATCAGGTCATTTAATCGGTAAAGTATTTTCCTCTGCCAGGCAGATGATTTTTATGGTAAAAAATAGATTGATCACATGAAAGGCGAAAAAAAATCAGCCGGAATCTCCGACAGACCCGGTCTCGAATTCACCCGGGAATTAAGCCGGACGCTCGACCTTCTGGAGCAAACCGACCGGTCGGTTTTTATCACCGGCCGGGCCGGGACCGGAAAATCGACTCTGCTCGACTATTTCCGCCGTAACACCAGGAAAAACGTGGTGGTTCTGGCTCCGACCGGAGTGGCTGCGCTTAACGTGGGAGGTCAGACCATACACTCGTTCTTCGCTTTTCGCCCGGACATAACTCCCGAACGGGTGAAAAAACTTTTCCCTTCCAGGAGGGAGCTGGTCAAAAACCTCGATGCGGTAATCATAGACGAAATTTCGATGGTCAGAGCCGACTTGCTCGATTGCGTCGACCTGGCGCTGAGGATCAACCGGGATTTCCCGGACCTGCCGTTCGGCGGCACCCAGATGATCCTCATCGGAGACATGTACCAGCTGCCACCGGTGGTCACCTCCGGAGAAAAAGAAATCTTCAGCCTTCATTACGATTCTCCCTATTTTTTCTCCGCCCGGGCTTTCAACCACCCGGCTTTCGAGCTGGAATTCATCGAACTGGATAAAGTCTTCAGACAGAAAGAAGCCTCTTTCCTGGAGTTGCTTAACGCCATCCGCAATCGCTCCATAACCGAAGAACAGCTGGAGAGGTTAAACTCCCGCTATCAGCCTGAATTCATCCCGCCGGAAGACGAATTTTACATCACGCTGACGAGCACCAACGAAGCCGCCGACCGGCTGAACGAAGAAAAACTGAAAGCCCTTCCGGGAGATGTTCGTCGCTACCAGGGTTTGATCAGCGGTCAATTTGACCCGGACAGTCTGCCAGCTGCCAGAACACTCTACCTCAAGGAGGGAGCTCAGGTGATGCTCCTGACCAACGACCCTTACGGACGATGGGTCAACGGCAGTCTCGGCCGGGTGGAAGAGATAATTGAGGTAGAAGAACAGCCTGATGTCATCATGGTCAGACTTCAGGACGAGACGCTGGTTGACGTCCTCCCTCACCGCTGGGAAATCTTCGAATTTGAATACGACCGCCAGCGGGAAAAGGTTATCAGCCGGGTGGTCGGCACTTTCACCCAGTATCCGCTGCGGCTGGCCTGGGCGGTTACCATTCACAAGAGTCAGGGAAAAACTTTCGACCGGGTGGTGGTGGACATCGGTCGCGGAGCTTTTGCCCACGGTCAGGTCTACGTGGCCCTCAGCCGCTGCACCAGCTTCCAGGGACTCGTGCTCAAAAAGCCCATCAAAAAAAGCCATATCCTGATGGACTACCGGGTCGTCCGCTTTCTCACTCAGTTTCAATACCGCCAGGCCGGCCAGAAGCTGCCGCTGGAAATTAAAAAGGAAAAAATCAGACAGGCGATAAAGAAGAACAGGCTTCTCGAAATCACCTACCTCAAACCCGACGACACCCGCAGCCGCCGCCGGGTACGCCCGCTGGCCATCAGGATGATGGAATACCGGGGGAAAAGTTTCGAAGCTCTGGTGGGTTACTGCTTTCTGAGGAAGGATGAACGCTGTTTTCGCCTCGACCGGATCCTTGAACTCGAAATGGTCGAAGACAAATAATGCCTGATAACGTTGACGAATTCATTCGCGGACATTAAAATTACTGCTCATGAAATTCAAGGGTGTTATTTTCGATTTAGACGGAACTCTTCTCAATACCATTGAGGATATCACCCGAACTCTCAACCTGGTTCTCACCCGCCACGGTTTTCGCCAGTATTCGGAAGAAGATTGCAAGCTCATGGTCGGAGAGGGAATGGAAGTTTTGATCAAAAGGGCGGTTCCGGAAATCGCTGATAATCCGGAGGCGATACAGGAAATAATCAGGGAATACCGTCAGGAATACACCAGAACATACAGAGAAAATTCCAGGCCGTACCCGGAAATCCCGGAAGTCCTCATGGCGCTGAAAAAAGCCGGGGTGAAAATGGCGGTTCTCTCGAATAAATCTCACGAGTTCACCACACGCATGACTTCGGAACTTCTGCCGGTGGAGTTTGATCTCATCCTGGGAGCGCAACCCGGGCTTCCGGTAAAACCAGACCCGGAGCCGCTGAGAGTGGTCTTAGAAAAGCTTGGTCTTCAGCCGGAAGAAGTGGTTTACGTCGGGGATACCTCGGTCGACATGGAAACCGCCCGGGCAGCGGGCGTGCTGGCGGCCGGAGCCCTCTGGGGGTTTCGCTCGCGGGAGGAACTTCTTGAAAGCGGAGCTCAGGTGCTGCTGAAAACTCCTCGCGACCTGCTCTCGCTTATCATTACTGATGAAAACAGTCAGCCAGAGTGAACCTTCAGGCAAAAATTTTTAGCCGTCCAGGGGTCGACAGCCTCAATTTAAAAATTTTTCTGAATGCCTGAATTTCAAAACACTTTAAGGACTGAATCCTGGCTCAGCTTTCAAGAATCCCGGTCCGCCTGTAATCAGATTTTTGCTGCGGAAGAAAAGGCTCAAATCTGAATTTGCGTATTTTCGGCGTTCACTTAAAGCTATCAAAAATTAATCAGAAAATTTCTCGATTTTTCCCGGGTACAAGAAAGTTTGCGTTTCTTTTCTAACAAAACCGAGGAGCTTTTCTCTGAGATCCGGGGCCACCTGGCCGCTCCTCAGAGCTCTTTCGAGTGAGTAGCGGTCAAGGGCTGAAAATCTTTCCCAGAGCCCGGCTTCTTTGATGATATTTTCCAGAATGAGCCTCTCTTCTTCCCCGACAGCGGGAATCTGGTACCTTTCCTGCTTTCTCAGGGTCAGGTAAAAATCGCTGCCGTAAACTCTTTGCATCCCGTTTTTCTCCGCGTAGGCAACGATCGCTTCTTTCAGTTTTTCCAGTTCGCTTTCGATCTCTTTCTTCCGGTTCGCATATTCAATGTATTTATTGACCAGGACGACGCCTTCTTCGTTAAGATATTCGTTGGTCGGCAGTTCCTCCAGCTTCGCCTGGTGCTTTTTCAGAGGGCAATATTCCTGGAAAGAACACCAGCGACATAGCTGACTCTCTCGCGGGGGAAAATTCCCGGATTCCCAGGCAGACTCTATTCGCTCGATTACTTCCAGTATCTTCTCCTTCAATCCCTCCAGGTCTTCCGTACTCCGGGTTGAGGTGATTTCCAGGTCAAAAGCGACATAATGCCACACCAGCCGGAATTTTTCGGCCCAGGGCCATTTCCTTTTGACACCAAGCTGATAGAGGGCCAGCTGACGGTCGGCATCAGCCTGGGCCTGTTCCGGCAGGGTGCTGCTCGTCTTGTAATCATGGATTTCCACCACCCCGTCCGGAGTCAGGTCTATACGGTCAACATATCCCTGAAGGATATAACGGCGCCTGCCTGAGAGCTCTATTTCGATGTACTGTTCAAGCCCTAAGATGCGGTTCTGGTTGAACGGATAGTAACGTTTATAGTAATCTTCGATGAATTTAAGCCCGAGGCGAAAATAATCGTTGGAGGTACGCCCGGGCCTGACCACCACCACCTTCTCATGAAAATTTTTCCTCCACTGATCTTCGTAATAGGCTTTAAGCTCA
>JASEFX010000020.1:35532-42392 GCA_030018265.1 Candidatus Saccharicenans sp. | reverse complement strand
GAAATCAAGGATTATGAAGACAGGGTGTTGAGTCAGCGCTGAATTCGATCACTCTTGGTTTGACTCTTGTTTCACTTATGTCTTAAACTATGCCTGACAGGTTAAAATGACCATCGAAGAAAAAACCTCAGGCCTGTCGGAGAGCGAGCGGGAGTTTGACGCTGAAGCTTTCCAGAAAGTCAAAGAGCTGGTTCTATCGCTGGCCAACACCATATCAGCTCTTAAACTTTTCCCAGCTCATCATGTCTCGGCCAGGCATTTTCGCCAGGAATTCATCAACAAGCTGAAGGCTTTCCTCGAGCAATACCAGAAGCTGGAACTCGAAGTCGGAGAATTTGCCTTCTACTTTCAGGGAAAACCTGTATACCAGGACGAAATTTCCAGCAAGAGTCTACCCTTCTTTTTCTACAAGGACGGCCTCCGGGCGCTGGCGCTTTATCAGGGAATGGACGACCAGGAGATAAATGATCTTCTCGACCTGATCCGCTCGGAATCGATGAAGCCCGTGGAAGAATCGGACCTGGTGAACGCGCTGTGGTTGAAGGATCTGCCGAACGTTCAGTATTACGCTCCTGAAGAATTCATAGAAAACCGCATCCTGGAAGAAAGAAGCGAAAGCCTGCAGCGTCGGGGATTGCAGATTATTCCCCAGGAGCTGGCTGGCAAAGTGGTCGATATCAGGGTCGACAGGGAAAAAATTTTCTCCGGAAAGGTGGAGCTCCGGCCGGAAGAAAAACAGGCACTGGAATCCTTCCGTGAACAGGAACTCCCGGACCTCCCGGAAACCTGGCAGCAGACTTTAAGCTTCGACGAAGATAAGGCCCGCGCCGCCAGGGAAGGAGAGGAAGCTCCCCGGCCGGAAACCGCACGACCGGAACCTGTGGAAAAAGCTTTATTCAGTCAGGCTGAACTCGAACTTCTCAATCAGCTGGTGGAAAGAAACAGGAAACTATCCCCGGAAGAAGAATTTCTCAACCTGATGGTGGAAATCCTGGCTCTGGAAAAAGACCTCGAGCGGTATAAAGCCAACCTGGAAGTTTTGCATGGTTTCTTCACGGAAAGCATAAAGGGCGGCCGGTTTGAAATTCCGGTTCTCATAAACAGAAAATTAAACGAGCTCAGGTTGCTGGTGGAAAAGGAACAGCCGGAAAAAATACCCGCTATTGAATCCCTGGTGCGGGCGACAGCCAGCTTGAGCATTCTGGACGAAATAAGAAACCTGGTCGACCGGAAGACTGAGTTCAATTATCTGGTGCTTCTCGAATACATAAAACAGTTTGGAGAAAAAGCCCTGTTTTTTCTGGGCGAATTGTACGAAAAAATCGACTACCCGGAATTCAGGAAAGAGACGCTGGAGCTCATCCGGAAAACGATTGATGATAACCCCTCTTCGGCTTCTTTTTTCATCGATGATCAGAAACCGCTGTTAACAGAGGCCGTTATCGATTTAATGAGAGAAATGCCGGCGAAAAGAATAATCCCCCAGTTCAGCAATTTCCTGACCCTGACCCGCCCGGAGCTTAAAATAAAAGCCATAGAAGCACTGAGTAATTTCCAGGACGAAATGGCCAGTAAAATACTACTGGGTTTTATGAACGACAGTCATCCTGATGTGCGGCTGAAAGCTACCAGCAGCCTGAAGTATGTGGGCGACGAATACCGTTTGCTCCAGCTGATTAAAGAAACCTCAAGCCGTTCCTTCAGGCAGAAGCCTTTTGAAGAAAAAAAGGCTCTGTTCGAGTTTCTCGGCCGCACCAGACATCCGGAAGCCTTCAGACTTCTGCGTCGCGTTTTTCTTAAAAAATCACTTATGCCGTCATCCACCGAGCTTCGCCTGTGCGCCGTGGCCGGGCTTGAAGCCAATCAGAGTCCTGAAGCCATAGAGCTTCTGAGGCGGGGAGCAAGATTTTTCAACCGTCGGGTTAGAGAAGCCGCCAGCCAGGCTTTGTTAAGGCTGACCCTCAGCCAGGAAAGGAACGTGCAAAAATGAACCCGGAAACGCTTCGACCTGAAATTCATTCTGCCGACAGGTCGCAGCCGCAGCGGCTGGCCATCAATTTTCTCGTGCGGTTTTACATAGTTTTTAAGATCCTCAGGCTTTACGCTGAAAACAACGAGCTCCTGCAGGAGCAGAGCGATCTTCTTTACCAGAATCTGCAGGAACTCAAAGAAAGCAGCCCGGAAATTAATTTCAGGATCAAGAAAGAATCGATCTTCTTCAACCAGAGCCGGTTGAAGTTTTCCATAGCCAACTATCCTGTTTTCAAATTTCTGCTGGAAGAATTCAGGAAAAGAGAAATTGGACTGCTGACGATCGAGCCGGATGTCTCGCGGGAAGAATTGCTGCAGGCGGTCAACGTCATCTGCCAGAAAAGAACCACGGCCACGCCCTTTGAAGAAATCGCCAGGGAACTGGCAGAGCAGGGAGTGGAAAAAATCAGAGTGGAAAAACTCGAAGCTTCGGAAAAGCTCCCGAGTCCGGAGAAGAGCGCCGCCCGCTTATTCTTCCTGAGCATCCTGCACCTCCGGGAGGTTTCGGAAAGAAATAAAGAAAATCAGCCGATCCGACTTAATACCACCCGCCGCTTGATTCAATCCATCTTCAACCATCTGGTGGACAACGAATCCTTTCTGCTCGGATTGACCACCATCAAGAACTATGACGAGTACACGCTTAACCATTCGGTCAACGTCAGCCTTCTGGCCGTGGCCCTGGGACGGCGTCTTGGCCTGTCCAGAGCCGAACTGGTGGACCTGGGGCTGGCCGCTTTCTTCCACGACCTGGGAAAAATCGAAACCCCGCTGGAAATACTCAACAAACCCGGACAGCTGACGGAAGAGGAAAGAAAGATCATGGAACTTCATCCGCACCAGGGAGCGGAACTGCTGGTTCAGGTGAGAGATTTCCGGAGACTCCCGGTGAGCGCCATTCAGGTGGCCATGGAGCATCATATCAAAGAAGACCTCAGCGGTTACCCCCGGTTCCGGATGAAAAACGACCTGAACCTCTACAGCCGCATCGTGAAAATCTGCGATTTCTTCGATGCCATCACCACCAAAAGGGTTTACCGGAAAAAGACTTTTACCCGGGCCGAAGCCCTCAGCCTTATGCTGGAGAATATCGGCACTGAATTCAACCCGGTAATACTGAAAGCGTTTGTCCAGATGATGGGGATCTTCCCGGTTGGTTCGCTGCTTCTTCTGAATACCGGAGAAATCGGGCTGGTGGTGGAAACCAACCAGGAAACTAAACACCTGATGAGGCCAAAGGTTAAAATCATCGTCGACAGCCAGGGACAGAAAGTTGACGGAGAGGTGGTGGACCTGACCGAGATAGACCCTCAGACCGGAAAATACCGGCGGTCGATCGTCAAGGAAATCAACCCTGAAGATTACGGACTCGAAGTGCCCGAGTATTTTCTGGCCCGGGCGGTATGAACCATAGAGAAATGACAGCAGGGAAGAAAAAAAATAAATTCCTGTCGGTTTTAAAAAAACATCTGGAAATAAAAATTTCCGATCTGTTAAAAAGGAGCGAAAGATGCCACCGTCTGCGCCTTATGACCTGAGAGTTGAATATCTGAAGGAACCCTGCGTGATAGACATCCCGCGTCCGCGCTTCTTCTGGAAGGTTAAAAGCGACCTGAGGGGCGACCGGCAAACAGCCTATCAGATTATAGTTTCCTCCGAACCTGAAATCTGCGAGCGAGAGCTCGGGGATTTCTGGGACAGCGGCCGGGTGGAAAGCGGCGATTCCACTCATATACCTTATGATGGTGAAGAGCTCCTGAGTTGCCAGAATTTTTACTGGCGGGTCCGCTGGTGGAACAGTCTGGGAGAGGTCAGCCCGTACAGCGAAATAGCCACCTTCCGCACGGGTTTCATGGGCACCTCAAAATTCCGGGCTCAGTGGATTACGATGCCGGAACCCGAAAGTTTCACCGGTCCGACCACCGTCCTGCTCGGTCGTGAGGAAGAGCCGGACGTCGAATATCTCGGCATTTACCTCAGGAAAGAATTCAGGTGCCGCGGTCCTGTCAGCCGGGCGGTAATCTACATCAGCGGACTCGGGCACTACCTGCTGTTCATCAACGGGCAGAAGGTTGGCAACCGGGCTCTCGACCCGGGCTGGACGGATTACAGCAAGGTGGCTCTTTATTCCGCTTTTGACGTCACCGAATTGATTTCAGAGAAAAACGCGATAGCTGTTATCTTGGGCAACGGACGCCACATACAAAAATACGGATATGGCCAGCCGCGGTTGATCTGCCGTCTTGAAATCTATTACCAGAAGGGAGGGTTTGATGTGGTGCTGAGCGACGAAAGCTGGCGCACGGCTCACGGAGCGCTTGGCGAAAACAGCCTCTACCACGGAGAACAATACGACGCCCGTCTGGAACACCCGGGCTGGACGGAACCCGGGTTCGACGATTTTGGCTGGAAAAAAGCGGTGGCCGTGTCTGGACCGCCGCTTTCTGCCCAGAACATACCGCCGATCAGAGTGACCGAACGCCTGAAACCGGCGCAAATTCGCCGGCTTGATGGAAACAGATACATTTTTGACTTTGGCCGGAACCTGGCCGGTCGAGTCCGGCTGAAAGTGAGCGGACCGGCCGGAACCGAAATCCGGCTGCGCTACGGCGAGCTTCTCCACCCGGACGGACAGCTGAACACAGCCACCAACGACCGGGCAAGAGCCACCGACATTTACATTCTTAAAGGCTCGGGTGAAGAAATATACGAACCGCATTTCACCTACCATGGTTTTCGCTATGTCGAGATGAGCGGTTTTCCCGGAATTCCCGCTGAGGACACACTCGAAGCCTGCGTGATGCACACAGATGTTGAAAGCTGCGGACGGTTTGAATGCTCCAGCGAGCTGCTGAACAGAATCCACTCCTGTTACCTGAACACCCAGAAATCCAACCTGATGAGCATCCCCACCGACTGCCCGCAGCGGGATGAACGGCACGGATGGCTCGGCGACGTCCTGGTGACGGCTGAAGCCGCCTCCTTCAATTTCGACCTGGCCGCGTTTTACGCCCACTTTCTGCAGCTGATCAAACAGGCTCAACGGGATGACGGAAGTCTTCCTGATTTTGTCCCGCCGTACAACCCGGTCGTTTACCCGGCCGACCCTGGCTGGGGGTCAGCCTATATCACTCTCTGCTGGCATATGTACAATTTTTATGGCGACCGGGACATACTGAGGAAACATTTTCAGAATCTTAAAAACTACATAGAATTCCTGCGGCAGAAAGCCAGCGGGCATCTGCAGCTGTCGCTCGGAAAGTACGGCGACTGGTGTCAGCCGGGAGCGATCGTTCCGAAAAAGACGCCGCTGGAACTCGTAGCCACCTGGTTTTATTACCATGACGTGCTGATATTCTCCCGCATCTGCGAACTCGTCGGCCGGCAGGATGAAGCCAGGGAAACACGGGAGCTGGCGGACCAGATCCTGGCCGCCTTCAACCGGGCATTTCTGGAAAACGGGCAGTACCGGGCTTTACGTCAGGGACCTATTGACCGTTTTGCGGACCAGACGGCCAACCTTCTGCCGCTGGCTCTCGACATGGTGCCCGAAGAAAACCGGAAAGAGGTTCTGAAAGCACTGCTGGAATCGATCATTGCCCAGCATGATTACCATCCGGATACGGGAATCGTCGGCACCTGCTTTCTGTTCAAAGTTCTCAACAGGTTTGACCTCAAGGAAGTGGCTCTGAAAATCGTACTACAGGATTCCTATCCATCCTGGGGTTACATGATCAAAGAAGGAGCCACCACCCTCTGGGAAAGATGGGAAAAGCTGACCGGACCCGGAATGAATTCTCACAACCACCCGATGTTTGGCAGTGTCGACGCCTGGTTCTATCAGGGGCTTGCCGGGTTGTGTCCGCTCGAACCCGGGTGGAAGACTTTCCAGGTGAAACCATTTCCTGGAGTGGAAAAACTGGACTGCCGGTTTAATTCGATACAGGGTGAAATCGCCGTGAGCTGGGTTAAAAGCCCGGAAGAATTCCAGCTGGAAATTCAGGTGCCGGTCGGAACCAGAGCCCGATTGACCTTGCCCCGGCTGTGGCCGGATTTTATCATCCTCGAATCTGGACAGACCATCTGGGAAAAAGGAGTATTTGTGGCGGAAGACCCGCGTCTTGGAATCACTCTGACTGAAATAGACCAGCGTCCGGAATTCTGGTTGGAATCAGGAAGTTACAGATTTCTCATGAAAAAAACCTGACCGACGGCAAAAAAAGCAAAGAGAACAACCCGGGTGCTTTTATAGATATTTCCTGAATATCCTGGCCGCAGCGGCATAGGCTTCGATCGTCCGGTCAACATCTTCCGGTGTGTGAGCGGTCGATAGACAGCCACCGCCGTGAACCACATGAACTCCGTTTATGAGCAGCGCCAGCTTCAGCGCCTGTTCCCTCAGCTCAATATGCGAACGTCGGGGGTCCCAGACATCTTCCGGCGTGCGGTAATCAACCTTCTTCACCGGGAAATTCACCATGAAAAAAGAAGAATGTTTAGCGCTTCCTCCCGGATAGCCGGTGCAGACCGCTTCGATTCCTTCCTCCCGGAAAACCCTTTCAATCCCGCGCCGTAGTTTTTCGGCCTGTTCTCCCAGTCCGGGATAAATTTCTTTCTCATTCTCTTCGAGATAGTCGAGCATGGCCAGCCCGGCTCGAAGATATTCTTCATGAGCGGAGAAAGTGCCGCCCTCAAAGTGAACTCTCAGCCTCCCGCGGGCCGGGTGCTCGCAGGCTTCCATGATGTTTGCTCTGCCCACGACCGCGGCCACCGCCTGCCCGCCGCCGATCAGTTTGCCAAAAAGCGAGATATCCGGGTAAACACGGTAG
>JASEFX010000020.1:0-35434 GCA_030018265.1 Candidatus Saccharicenans sp. | reverse complement strand
GATCGTCTGCAGCCCGGAAGCGCAGAACCTGAAACCGGAGATGATTTCATCAAAAATCAACACCACACCATACTGATGGCAGAGTTTTCTGGCCAGCTCCAGATATTCGCGCGAACAGAAAAGGAATCCGCCGACGCCGATAAACGGCTCGATGATGAAAGCGGCCAGTCTGTGGCCGTATTTTTTGAAAATGTCGCTCAGATGCTGACCGTCGTTGAACCTGGTGACCAGTATTTTACGGGAGAAATCCGCAGGCAAACCGGCTGAATCCACCGCCCTGAATCCCTGGCCAGGATGAAATTTAACTCCTTTCAGCAGAAACGGAGAAGCTCCGTGCCAGCCGCCGCCCACTTTGAGCACATATTCTCTTCCGGTATATCCCATGGCTAACATGACGGCGTAGGTCGAAGCCAGAGTACCGGAGGTGGTGAAGCGAATCTTCAGACCTCGCTGGCGGAGACTGGCGATCAACTTCTCAGCGAGTTCAACCTGGACGGATGACTCAAAACCGGTGTGGAGAAGCCCTCTGGAAACGTAAGGTTCCAGAGCTCGGCGGATGACTTCGGGGTTATGACCGAGAATGTTCGCGTAATGTCCCTGCCAGTAATCCAGATAGCTGTTTCTGTCAATATCCGTAACCCGGGCGCCGGCGGCCGAGGTCGGATAGAAAGGATATGGTTTCCAGAGCCTGAGCGTATGGCTTCCGCCCCGCACCATCATCCGGGTAGCGCGGCGAAAAAGCATGGAGCTGCGGGGAGTTTTTTTCTGGTATTCTCGCTGCAGATAAGTTAGTAACTTTTTCATTTTACATTCAGCTTATAAAAGAGTAATATTAAGTGAAGCTTAATTTAAGCTCAATCACCAGGCAAAGTCAATCAAACTGCGGGGGATTGATTCCTGACCGATTTCGTATTAAAATTGTATAAAACTTATAGGAATTATAGGAATTAAATTTATTTTATAAAGGAGATGGCAGATGCAACTGCTTAACGAAGAAGTCAGGGATTTTACCCGGAAAAAATTCGCGGCCGAGCTGATCAACCCGGTCAACCTGGTATATTTCACCAAAGAAAGAAGCCCTTTGATTATCCCGGGTCAGACAGCCGGGGAAGAATGCGGTTTCTGTCCTGAAACCAAACAACTTCTGGAAGAGCTGGCTTCTCTCACCGACAAAATCAACTTAACCGTCTACGAACTGGAGAAGGAACCGGAGCGGGCGGCCGAGTTTGGAATCGATAAAGTTCCGGCCATCGTGATTATGGGCGACCGGGATTATGGAATTCGCTTTTTTGGAATTCCCTCAGGCTATGAGTTCATGAGCCTGCTGGAATCCATCGTTGATGTCAGCCGGGGAGAAACCGAATTAAGCCCGGAAACCAAAGAGGCGCTGAAAAAACTGCAGAAAGAAGTGAACATTCAGGTGTTCGTTACTCCCACCTGCCCTTACTGCCCGATCGCCGTTCGCCTCGGCCATCAGATGGCCCTGGAGTCTCCTCTGGTTAAAGCCTCGATGATCGAAGCCACCGAATTTCCAGAATTGACTCAGAAATATGAGGTGTTCGGCGTTCCGAAGACCATTTTTAACGATACACTGTCGCTCGAAGGAGCCGTCCCCGAAGAAATGTTCTTGGAACAGGTACTGAAGGCTGGCGGAGTGGAGCCGAACTGATTTACCGAATCCCGGTAAATTATTTATTTTCAGCAAAATAAAAACCATACTGCTTTTCCAAAATTGACAGCCGGTTGCCTGGTGCTATAATAATCTGGCAAATGGCCATCATAAAAAAGTCCAGACCCCGCAGAAAGGTTTGTGTTGTCGGACTCGACGGTGTCCCCCATTCGATGCTCCTGAATCTGGCTAAATCCGGGGCAATGAGCACCGTCTCCAGGCTTCTGGATGCCGGCCATCTGCACCGGATGAAAGCCAGTCTGCCGGAAATCTCGGCCGTTTCCTGGACAAATTTCATGACCGGAGCCAACCCCGGAACTCACGGGATTTTCGGGTTTACCGATTTCAAACCGGGAACCTATGACCTCAGAATTCCCAACTTTCTTGATGTCAAATCAGATACGATCTGGGATCAGCTCGGAAAACGCGGCCTTAAGAGCATCGTCATCAACCAGCCTTCCACCTACCCGGCCAGACGGGTCAACGGCGTGCTGATTTCCGGGTTTGTAGCGGTAGACCTCTCCCGGTCAGTCTTTCCTCAGAGCTACTTTTCCACCCTCGAGCAGATGGGATACCAGATTGACGTGGATTCCGGCAAGGTGGTCGACAATCCGGCCGTCCTCTGGCAGGAAATTTCCAAAACGATGGCCAGCCATCAGAAAGCCCTGAATTATTTCTGGGAACAGGACTGGGATTATTTTGAATTTGTTATCACCTGCACTGACCGTCTGCACCACTTTCTCTGGTCCGCTTACGAAGACACCTCACATCCATTCCATCAATATTTTCTCGATTTTTACCAGCAGATAGACCGCATCATAGGGAAAATACTGAATGCCTTCAAAAAAATGAACGAGAGCGAGGAGAATTTCTTTATCCTTTCCGACCATGGTTTTACCGGAATAGTCCAGGAAGTTTACCTGAATGCCTGGCTGGCTCAGAACGGATACCTTTCGTTCAACACCCCGGAACCCAGGAGCCTGAACGACATTTCCAGCAAAACTGTCGCCTTTGCTCTCGACCCCAACCGCATCTACCTCAACCTGAAAAATAAATTTCCCAGAGGCCGGGTGGAGAAATCCGAGCGGAAGAAACTGAGAGAAGAAATTGCCGAACGTTTGAAAAAACTCGAGTACAACGGTCGTCGGGTAGTCCGTCAGGTTTTCATGGCTGAAGAGGTATACAGCGGCCGCTACACTTCCCGGGGTCCGGACCTGATAGTGGTCTCCGAGCCCGGTTTTGACCTGAAAGGGTCGATCAGGAAGAAAGAAGTTTTCGGGCGCAGTTACCTTCAGGGAATGCACACCTGGGATGACGCGTTTTTCTGGTCCACGGAAGACCACGGTCCTGACCTGGCGATAGAAAACCTGGCCGGCATCATTCTGAAAAAACTTAAATGAAAGTTGAAGGCAGGGAGAAACAGGCAACCAGGGTCGGGTCAGCTTCGAGGCTGAGAGCTTCAACGCTGCTGTTTATTTCCCTCTTTATTCTGTCCACACCGCTTCTGGCTTACATCGGTCCGGGGGCCGGCTTTGCCTTCCTTTCATCGTTTCTGGTTTTTTTCCTGACTTTTTTCCTGGCATTTTTCTCTTTCCTCACCTGGCCCTTCCGGCTGCTCATAAGATTGCTTAAAGGTCAGAAGGCTTACCGCAAAAGCCGGGTGGAGCGGGTGGTCATTCTCGGTTTTGATGGGCTGGACCCGACGCTGGTGGAAAAATACATGGCAGACGGCAAATTGCCGAATTTCCTCAGGTTAAAGAAAGAAGGCACCTATTCCCGCCTGCGGACAACCACTCCGGCAATCTCCCCCGTCGCCTGGTCTTCTTTTATGACCGGCTGCGAGCCGTCAAAGCACAACATTTTTGATTTCTTAAGCCGCAACCCGAAAAATTATCTGCCCGACCTGTCCTCAGCCAGGATCGGACCGCCGCGACGCTATTTCACTCTGGGAAAATACCGTATACCGCTCAGCAAACCGGAGATAAAGCTTCAGCGGAAAAGCCAGCCTTTCTGGAAAATACTCGGCCAGCAGGGTATTTTCTCCACGGTTCTCCGGGTGCCCATCACCTTTCCCCCGGAAAAATTCAACGGACACCTCCTGAGCGGAATGTGTCTTCCCGACCTCAAGGGAAGCCAGGGAACCTTCTTTTTTTACACCACCAATCCTGAGAGATTGAACAAAAAAGAAGGAGGAGAAACCCGGCTGGTAAAGCTTGAAGGTAAAACCGTCAGAACCTTCATCGGCGGCCCGGAAAACACGCTGCTTAAAAATCCGGAGGAAATCCGCCTGCCGATGACCATCCGCCTTCATCCTGAGAGCGAGACAGCCGAGGTGGAGGTTTCAGACACACGCTTCCTTCTCAAAAAGGGAGAATTCTCCCCCTGGATAAAGCTGACCTTCAAAGCCGGTCCGGGATTCAGAATAAGAGGGATCGCCCGGTTTTACCTTCTGAGCCTGAAGCCTCACTTTGAGCTTTATCTCACACCGCTCAACCTAGACCCGGAAAAGCCGGCGCTCCCGATCTCGCATCCTTTCATATACGCTCCCTATCTGGCAAAACTGTTCGGAAGCTACGTCACCCTGGGAGAAGCCAACGACACCTGGGCGCTGAACGAAGGTGTCCTGCCGGAGAAAGCCTTCCTGGACCTCGCTTATTCCTTCCATCAGGACTGGGAAAAAATTTTCTTCAACGGGTTGAGGAAAACCACACGCGGTGTGGTGGTCTGCGTTTTTGAAACCACCGACAGCATTCAGCATATGTTCTGGCGCTATCTCGACCGCGCTCATCCCGCCTGTCCGGCCCCATCCAGGTCAGGAGATGGAGATCGAGTTATAGAAGACCTGTACCGCCGGATGGACTCTCTGGTGGGAAGAGTCCTGGAACAACTGGGAGAGCATGACTGCCTTATTATAATGTCCGACCACGGTTTCAAATCATTCCGCCGCGGCGTCAACCTCAACTCCTGGCTTTATCTGAACGGCTATCTTCAGCTGAAAGAGGGCGCGAGCGAAAGCGAGGAATGGTTCAAACAGGTCGACTGGAGCCGGACGAAAGCTTACGCGCTAGGACTGGCCGGTATCTACCTTAACCTCAGAGGACGAGAAGCTCAGGGAATTGTTGAACCCGGGGAAGAAAGCCGGAAGCTAAAACAGGAATTGATGGAAAAACTCTCCGGGTTGAAAGATACGGAAAAAGGAACCGTGGCGATCAACCGGGTGATAGACGCCGAAAAAATATACCACGGACCCTACAGGGATAACGCACCGGATCTGATAGTCGCCTACAATGAAGGTTATCGGGCTTCCTGGGATTCGGCTACAGGCCGGGTCAACCGGGTGGTTATCGAGGACAACCGGAAAGCCTGGTCGGGAGACCATTGCCTGGACCCGGAGCTTGTCCCCGGTGTTCTTTTCAGCAACCTGAAACTCGCCGCCAGCAGCCCCCGGATTGCCGACCTGGCTCCAACCGTGCTCGAACTGTTCGGGGTGCCGGTTCCGTCCTACATGGATGGCCGATCGCTTCTTTCTGATAAATCGGGTAAAATGGAAAAAGAAGAATCAGAAAAAAACAAAAATAAAAAGGCCAGGTCCGATGTCCGGAAGAAGAAGTGAAGAAGCTCTAAGACGACGCGAGTTCCTTCAGCTCATTCTGGGCACCTCAGCCGGACTGCTTCTGTCCCCGACTGAAGCCTTTCTGAAAACCGCCGGCCGGCGTGAAACCGGTCTGAAAGTGCTGGTGCTCGGTATGGATGGACTCGACACGATACTGGTAAACCGGTTTATCGAAGCCGGACTCCTCCCCCACTTCAAGAAACTGGCGGCTTCCGGAACTTTTCTGCCGCTCGGCTCCAGCATCCCCCCGCAGAGTCCGGTGGCCTGGGCGAATTTCATAACCGGTACCAACCCGGGTGGCCACGCCATCTTTGACTTTGTCCACCGCGACCCGCGGACCTATCTCCCTGTATTTTCCGCCTCGGAAAGTCTGCCACCCCGACATAACCTCAAGCTCGGCAAATACCACATTCCCCTTTCCGGCGGAGAAATAAGAAATCTCAGGCGAGGAAGAGCTTTCTGGCAGATTCTCGAAGATTATGATATTCCCGCCACCATTTTCAAAATCCCATCCAATTATCCTCCGGTGGAAACCAGACAGAAGACCTTTTCCGGCATGGGAACTCCGGACCTGAAAGGCTATTACGGCCTCTTCAATTACTACACAAACGAATACAAAACAGTAACTGAAGAATACGGCGGAGGCGGACGCGTTCATTATGTCTACGTGATCGGAAATCGAGTGGAGGCGAAAATCCCCGGTCCGAATAACCCTTTTGTAAAGGGCAACCCGGAAACTTTCGTCGATTTCAGGGTGTTCATAGACCCGGTTCATCAGGTGGCCAAGATTTCCCTGCAGGGACAGGAATTTATCCTCAGAGAGAAGGAATGGAGCGGCTGGAAAAGAATCAGGTTTGAATTCATCCCGACCCAGACCGTCAGCGGCATCTGCCAGTTCTATCTTAAAGAGGTTAGGCCTAAATTCAAGCTTTATGTAAGCCCGATTAATATCGACCCGGCCGACCCGGCGCTTCCGCTGAGCACACCGGAGAGTTACTCGCGCGAGCTGGCTAAAAAATTCGGCCCGTTTTTTACCAAAGGATTGCCGGCGGACACAGCCGCGCTCGAAAACGACGTTCTGGACGAAAAAGAATTTCTCTACCAGGATGAGCTTGTCTACCAGGAATCGATGGCAATGCTGGAGGATGAGCTAAAAAATTTCAGGTCTGGTCTCCTCTTCTTCTATTTCTCCAACGCCGACCAGCGCCAGCATATGTTCTTCCGGCTGATTGACCGTGACCATCCGGCCTACAACGAAAAACTCGCTTCGGAATTCGGGCAGGTAATTGAAAAAACCTATCAGCAGATGGACCGGGCGCTGCAGCTGGCCATGGAAAAGACAGACAGCCGGACGGTCATCATCGTTATGTCCGACCACGGTTTCTGTCCGTTCCGAAAAGGATTCAATCTGAACACCTGGCTTCTGCGCAACGGCTATCATGTACTGCGACCGGGTACGAAACCTGAGGAAGTTACTCTTTTTCAGACAACCGACTGGTCAAGGTCCAGAGCCTACGGAGTCGGGCTGAATGCGCTTTATCTCAACCTTAAAGGTCGGGAAGCCGGGGGAATCGTGCGCCCGGAGGAAAAACAGAGTCTGCTGCGCGAGCTCGCCCGCAAACTCGAACAGATAACCGACCCGGAAACCGGAGAAAGGGTCATTCTTAAAGCTTACATCACAGAAGAAGTTTACAGCGGGCCCTACGTTACGGAGGCTCCGGACATAATCCTGGGCTTCAACCGCAACTACCGTATATCCTGGAACTCCCCGCTCGGAAATTTTCCCCGGGAAATCATCGAAAACAACCCGCAGAAATGGAGCGGGGATCATATGACCGCCCCGGGGTTGATCCCGGGAGTGCTGCTGGCCAACCGGCCCTCGCGTCTGGAGCAGCCGGCGCTCGAGGATGTTACCGCTGGAATTTTATCGCTTTTCGGGATTAAAATTCCCTCTGGGATGACAGGACGCCCGGTTTTTTAGTCAGGCTCCGGGCAGGAAGAAACCGGAATAAAGGAAAGGAGTGGCCATGGGAAAAGCCAGAATCAAGCTGGAAAAAGAGCTGTACGAGAAGGTGAAAAAAATAGCGGAGGTGGCCGGATACAGCTCAGCCGATGAATTCATCGTGCATCTGCTGGAAAAAGAAGTGGCTAAATTCGAAGGAGCCGATTCGGAAGAGGAAATTAAAAAAAGACTCAAAGGGCTCGGTTACATTTCCTGAGTTCAGAGAAAAAATCCGCATGCTCTGGTGGTTGAACAGCGCTCTGGGAACTCTTATCAGAATTATTTTTATGCCACTGGCCAGTTTTCATCCGTGGATAGCCATGCTGGTGATTTCACTGCTTACCGCGCTCCTGATGCTCTTTGTTTACAAAAAAACTTCTGACCAGGCCGGAATAAAAAGAGCCAGGGAGAGGATTAAAGCTCACCTGCTCGAAATCAGGTTGTACCAGAATGATTTCCGGACACAACTGAATTCCCAGAAAGAACTCCTGGCAGCCAATCTCCGGTATCTTTCCTACAATTTGAAACCTCTGCTGGTTATGATAATTCCGATATTCCTGCTGCTGGCCCAGTTGAACCTCTGGTTTAGTTACCGGATTCCAGCGAAAGATGAAACTTTTCTTCTCAAAGCCCGTTTTATCAAATCTGTGGACCTGATGAAACTAAACCTGGAAGTGGAAACGCCCGCAGGACTGCAGCTGGAAACGCCTCCCGTCAGAATTATCGACGAAGCTGAGGTTTCCTGGAGGTTGAGAGTGACCGGAGCGACCGGAAAGCCGGTAATTATAACGGTTGACGGAGAGCGGTATCTTAAAAGCATTCCGGCCACAAACAGATCGCTCACCAGGGTCTCGCCGGTCAGAGTGAGAAAAAACCTCTGGCAGGAACTTCTCCATCCTGGAGAAAAGCCCCTTCCGGCCGATTCGCTGCTCACCCGGGTCGAGCTGGTTCTGCCGGAATCCAGGCTGGAATTTGCCGGAATCTCCTTCCACTGGCTGGTGGCCTATTTCCTCCTGTCGATAATTTTTGGCTTTGCTCTCAAGGGAGTTTTCAGGGTTGAAATTTAATCATGCCCATAAATTCATACGAAGGATTTAACCGATGAAAATCGAAATTTTTAAGATGGAAAGAATGCAGTCGCTCTGGGAAAATTTGGTTGATTACAATCTCTCTGAGAGCGGCGTCCACCCGTTAACTCTGCGAGAGCTGCTGTCGCCTGAAGAACTGGAAGAACTGACGCGGGTTGAACTCGGTTACACCCAGACTAACGGTACGCCGGCCCTGAGAGAAAACATCGCCCGTCTTTATCCGAACATGGACCCGGAGCAGATCATGGTGACCGCCGGTTCTTCCGAAGCCAATTTTCTGCTGATGTGGTCTCTGCTCGAACCGGGAGATGAAGTGGTTTTCGAACTTCCGAATTACATGCAGATGTGGGGACTGGCCAGGGCTTTCGGGGCGAGAGTAAAGCCGTTCTGGCTCCGACCCGAGCTCGGCTGGCAGCCGGACCCGGACGAACTCAGGAAGCAGGTCAACGGCAACACCAGAATGATCATCCTGACGAATCCGAACAACCCGACAGGCTCGATTCTGACCGAGGAAGCCAGAAACGAAATAATCAAACAGGCAGAAAAAGTGGGCGCCTGGATTCTGGCTGATGAGGTTTACCGGGGAGCCGAATTGAACGGTCAGGAAACTCCCTCTTTCTGGGGAAGTTATGATAGAGTGCTGGTGGTCTCAGGTCTGTCCAAGGCTTACGGACTTCCCGGGCTGCGCCTCGGCTGGCTGGCCGGACCGCTGGAAGTGGTGAAAAAAATCTGGACTTACCATGATTACACCACCATTTCCGTTTCGGCTCTCACTGACCATCTGGCCACTCGAGTTCTTGAACCCGAAAGAAGGCAGAAAATACTGAAAAGAACGCGTGAGATTCTCAATCACAACCTCCCGCTTCTGGAAAACTGGTTGAAAAGCTTTGATGGCCTTTTCAGCTACCTGCCTCCCCGCGCCGGAGCCATTCTTTTCACCCGCTATAACCTGCCGGTTAATTCCACCGAGCTGGTGGAAAAAATTCTTAAGGAAAAGAGCGTGCTTCTGGTTCCGGGGGATCACTTTGAACTAGATCAACACCTGCGCCTCGGTTACGGCTCTCCGCCGGAGTATCTGCAGGCAGCGCTGGAAAGAGTGGCTGAAGTGATTTCAGCCATGAGACCCTGAGCCCGGGATAACAGGAGGTTGAAGATGAATACTTCCCGCCGGAAAAAAAATCTATTTCTCTGGCTGCTGCTGTTCTGTTTGATCCCGACTCTTCCGCTTACCGCGCAGAACAGGGTGAAGGTGGCTGTGGTTGATTCCCAGAAGGCTTTCGACCAGTCGCTCGAAGGCAAGAAGGCTGTGGCCATCCTCCAGGAAAGAGAAGAACAGATCAAATCCGAGCTCAAAAGAAGAGATGAAGAAATTAAAAACTTAAGACAAAAACTCGCCAGCCAGGAGCTCACGCTTAGCCCTGAAGCCAGAAAGAAGCTGCAGCAGGAGATCGACCGGAAAGAAGCCGAACGGCTGAAATACGAACAGGAAAACACCAGGGACTTTGAACAGCTGAAGAGCCAGATCATAAAGAGAATCAGGGAAGAAATGCTGGCGGTGGTGGACGAAATCATCAAAGAACAGGGTTATGAACTGGTGTTTGACCTGAGCACTTCAGGATTGATTTATTACCACCCCGAACTCGATATCACCCAGGAAGTGATCAAACGTTACGACGCCAGCAAATCAACGAAAAAATAATCAATCTCCTGTAACGATCTTCAGCAGCACTATTTCCGAACGGCTGCCGGTTCTGACTGCCGGACCCCAGGTTCCGCTTCCAGAAGAAACATAGATGTGGGTTTTTCCTTTTTTCAGATACCCCCAGTACTGTTCATAGATCAGTTTATTGATAAGGTTAAGAGGAAAAAGCTGGCCGGCATGAGTGTGACCGGAGAGCTGGAGGTCAACTTCTGCCCGGACCGCCTCGCCCAGATTCAGCGGTTGATGGTCAAGCACCACCAGCGGCCAGGTGCGGTCCACTCCATCTCGTTCGATAATTTCTTCAAGCGATAGACGCCTTTGCCCGGCTCTCTCCGCCGTCCGGTCCATCCTGCCTATTACATAAAGCCAGCCGTCTACTTTTTCCGCCCGGTCGATAAGAACCCTCACCCCGGCCTTTTCTAAGTAAGAAATACTTTTTTCAAATCCGCTGTAATATTCATGGTTTCCGGGACAGGCATAAAGTCCGAGCGGGATGTGAATCTGACGCAGCAGCCCTACCATCTTTTCTTCTTCTTCCAGAGAAACGCCCTCATCAACTATATCTCCCGCCAGAAACACAATATCCGGATTCAACCTGTTAATTTTTTCCACCAGTTTTTCCAGCCGGTTCGAGCGGTTTATCGTTCCCAGATGAATGTCAGAAATGAGGACCGCTCTCAACTCTGACCCGGCTGGCCTCTTTTTATCTATTTTGATTTCGATCGTCTTTAACCTCGGATTTATCGCGTTCAAATGGCCGAGAAAAATCACCGTCAGGGTTAAAGCGGCGATAAACATAAAGGAGGCTGGATTTCTGACTTGAAGCCAGGAAGCGCCGGCCAGCGAGGCGCCGGAAATCTTCACCAGTCCGCGAATTATATCCCTGACCAGGAGAAAAAGGAAAAGATAGAGCATCAAGGCCAGGTGGTAGGAACCGGCTGAAATAAGAAACTCATTAAAATGAGAGGGCCAGCGGCTGTTGAGAATCCTTCCGACAGGATAAGCTAACATCGAGCTCAGAAAAACCAGCATGAAAAGCAGCCGGCCATATCTGAGACCGGACAGCGCCTGTGAGCCCCGCCATATCAAATAACCATTCAGCAAGCCGTAGATCGATAAAACAATAAGCAAAAACAGAATCAAATCCTTTCTCCTCATAAGTTTTTCGGCTGATTGATTTTGATTAATAACCATCACTGAAGTTATTCTTTTCCGATTCTTCCAGCCCCGTGCTTCCAGCTTCTTCAATCCGGTTGAACCAGGCAATCTCTTCCAGCTTCTTCCTCACGTGTTCTCCGGGCGGACGGCTGGCCGGATAGCCCACCGAAATGATGGCCACCGGCTGGTATCTGTGCGGAATCTTCAATAGTTTTCGAAGACCTCTGATGTTGAACCAGCCGATCCAGCAGGTGCCCAGTCCGAGTTCTTCAGCCTTCAGCACAAAGTGTTCTCCGGCTATCCCCAGGTCCAGCAGATAAAACTGAGTCCCCTGCACCAGCCGGCCGAGTCTGTTTGCAAGAAAATCCTTTTTAGCCAGAAGAAGAACCAGTACCGGCGCCCGGGCGGCAAAACGGCAGAAAGAATAGATGCCGGAAAAAGCCTTTTCTGCCACTTTCTCTCTGAGCCCGGGATCGTCTATCACCAGAAACCGCCAGGGCTGGGCATTCTCGGCTGAAGGTGCCAGTCTGGCTGCTTCCAGACAGGCCACAATCTTCTCCCTTTCCACCGGACGTTCAAGATATCTCCTTATGCTGCGCCGGCTTTTTATGATTTCATCCAGAGTCATCGCTCAGTCCCTTAATAAATTTATTTTACCAGAAGGCCTCCCGTTATTAAGAGCCACAGCCAGCTCATCTGCCTCTTTTCTTTTCGCCGCTCTGCTCCCACTCCCGCTGAAGCTCAATCAGGTCGACCGTCTGAGAATAATCGCCGAGAAGATGCCGGGCGAAGTAATCCGCCCGGATCCAGAACCAGTAATCATTCATATCGCCAAACCCGTGACGCTGACCCGGAAATATGAAGAAATCAAACCTCTTCCCCGCTTTAATGAGCGCCGCGGCCAGCCGCAAGGTGTTGGCCGGATGGACGTTATCGTCGATGTCACCGGTTACCAGCAGCAGGCGTCCTTTCAGGTTCCTGGCCAGCTCTGAGTTGGTGTCTATGCTGTATTCAAACTTTATCTGTCCATCTTTATCCACCACTTCTTTAACTCCGTGGTGCTTTTCGCTCCACCAGCGGTTGTAAATGTTGTTCTCATGGTTTCCGGAAGAAGCCACGCCCACCTTAAAGAAATCCGGATATACCAGCATGGCCGCAGCCGTCATAAAACCGCCGCCAGAATGTCCATAGATACCAACCCGGTTTATGTCGATAAAATCATGGCGCGCCGCCAGCTGTTCAATCGCATATTTTTTATCGGCCAGACCGTAATCCCTCAGATTGCCGTAGCCATAATTGTGATACCACTTCGAGCGCATCGGACTTCCCCCGCGATTGCCTACTTCGATCACGATGAAGCCAAGCTGGGCCAGGGCCACATTCTGGTTTCTTGGCGAAAAACTTTTCGAGACACTTTCGGTCTGGGGGCCCGGATAGACATAAGCTATAATCGGATATTTTCTGCCCGGGTCAAAATCGAATGGTTTGTACATAACTCCATAAAGGTCCGTGATTCCGTCTGCTGCTTTAACCTTGAAGGTTTCAGGAAATTTGAAACCAGCCTCCAGCAACCGGCTGAGATCCACCGCTTCCAGTTCCAGGAGTTTTCTACCGGCAGCGTCATAAAGGTCAGCCCGCGGCGCGACGTCCACGCGGGAATAGTTGACCACAAAATAGCCGGTGGAATCAGCCATCGAAACCTGATGGTTAAAATTGCCAGGAGTGAGCAGTTTTATCTCTCCTCCATCAAGCTTCACCCGGTAAAGATGCAGATAATACGGGTCTTCTCCCTTTTCCCGACCGCAGGCCGTAAAGTAAAGCACCCTGTTTTTTTCATCCACCCCGACTATACCCTGGCAGTTGAACTCGCCGGATGTTATCTGATTTTTCAGACGACCCTCGCCGTCATAGAGATAATAATGACCCCAGCCGTCTCTTTCCGACCACCAGATAAGTTCTTTCCCGTCGTTAACCAGTCGAAGCGGTTGATAATCGACGTAGGTGTTGAGCCTTTCGCTGATCAGCATCTTTACTTCTCCGGTCTCAGTATCGGCTACACAGACTTCATAGCCGTGAAGGTCTCTGGTCTGTCGTCCGAAGTAAAGACGGTCGGAGGTTTCTGCCAGCCAGAGCGGCGGTCGGGGCTCCTCAGGATCTTCAGCAGCTGCTTTCCGCGGAGCGGTAAAGATGTTATAGCTCGGGTCCTTAAACTTTTCCGCTTTCACCCTGACCCGCTTTTTGCTTGTCAGGTCAAAAACCAGTATTTCCGGCTGGGGCTGGTTTTCCTCGCCAGGCATACCGTACTTATAGGTTTCCAGGACCGGCCTTGGATTGGCCAGGCTGTTGATCACCCAGAGGTCACCAACTTTTCTTTCATCCTGACGGATGCAGGCAATCTTCTTTGAATCCTGGGACCAGAAAATGGTGATCGGCGGGCGCCTGAAGTCTTTTCTGTCTTTCTCATCCTTCTCAAATTCCCTTATTTCGTCGCTGCGGAGACGGCGGCTGAAACTGTAATTTTCCTCGCCGTCATCGGTCAGCTGAATTTCCTGAATGGTTTTATCGTCAGGTTTCTTCAGAGCCCGGGCGAAGTTTTCGGCATCCATCATAAACAGATTATGACCGCGAGCAAAAACCACCCATTTCCCGTCCGGAGACACAGAAGCCCAGCGGGGTCTTCTGGGTTTCGGTTGATAGTCCTTGATCAGAGACAGCCGGGCGGTTTTCAGGTCATACTCAAAACCAAGCGTCACAGTCTTTTTCTCGGGCTCTCTGGCCGGAGCTTTTTCTACTCTGGTTTTATCCATTTCGGTATCCTGCTCTTTTTCCTTCTCTTTTTCCCGATCAAGAAATCTCTTTTCCAGCTCGCGGGCCTTTACCACCTGACCGTCAACCCGGAGATCATTTTCCACCGGAACTTCAATCTCAAACTGAATGGCCGTCTCATTTTTAACAAATTTTATCGTTTTGATCGGCAGATGCTGAGCATCATAAGGAGTGAGAAGAATTTTAGTCAACTCTGCCGCCATACGGGCATTATCAAAAAGAGGTTTTTTCGTCCGGGTGGCGGGGTCGACCAGATACCAGAACTTGCCTTCCGGCGTCTCGAAGCTGTACCAGAAGCGGTCTCCTGTTTTCAACCAGCGAGGTTCGACCGAAAGGTCGAATACCAGTTTGGCCACTTTCGCCGGGGTCCAGCGCGAGGCCAGCTCATAATTGGCTTTTTCGGGAAAAGCCAGAGCGGCCGCGGCCAGAATCAGGACCAGCGCCAGAATTGTCCTCGCCACCAGGTTTTTTCTCAGAGAGCAGACCAGGTTACTCAATTTCATCTTAGTCTCCTGAAGGTTTTTATTTCGAAATATACATAACTCTGACTCCGGAATTTTGTCCACAGAGTCAGGATGAATATTTTCTCTGATTGTCCTGATTTCTGGCAACAGAAATTTTTATCGTCAGGACCTACTCTCGATGACTATCAGGATGCGTTCACCTCAAATCAAGCGTGCTTCTTTCAGTTCGAGTTGACCTGGCTTAGCAATAAGGCTGATCAGAAATCGCCTCCGCTTGAAGAAAATCTACCGATTGAAAAAATCGGACCGGCCGCCGGCTCAAACTTATATTTAACGGATCAAATGCAACTGTGTCTGGCGACCGTCAAGAAAAACAATACCTTCCCGGGTAAATGAAGCATCCTGCTCGAGACCGATCAACACTTCCTGATTATCCCACTCGGGCACCGCCACGCGGCAATTAAGCTCTATCGAATAACAGGTATCGTAATAAAGAGGGTAGTCTCCCTGCCCGGGAACGCCATCCTGTCTGTCCCAGAGACCTATGGTCGGCCCGGCCGCATGGCCGTGAAATCCGAGCGGATGGGAATAAATGCTTCCTTTGATTCCTTCCGCCCTCATTTTTTTAAGAGCCGCTGCCAGAATCTCATTGCCCGTTCTCCCTGCGACCATTTCAGCCACGAGAATATCCTGCAGACGGTTGCCGATGGACAGCGCCTTTCTCAGCCCCTCAGGCGCTTCCGTTTCCCCCGGGCGCAAAACGTAGGCCAGCTCCTGATGGTCGGTGCAGAGCCCGAGGTAAGTTATTCCGACGTCACAGTGAAGCAGGTCTCCCCTGCGTACAACATTATCCTTAAAGGGTGAATTTTTCGGTCTCTGGATGTCCACCGTGGGTGAAAACCAGGTGCGCAGACCGAGCGAATGGATTTTCTCCCAGATCCACCATCTGACATCATCGGTGGTAGTTATGCCGGGTGTAATCGCTGCGCTGGAGAAGGCTTCTTTTATGATTCGATGGGCGATCCGGGCAATATGATGATAAACTTCTATTTCTTCCGGCAGCCTCCTTTCGAGCCAGCCGACGACTATTTTTTCAGCCGAAACCAGCCGTCTTGCATACTCGGGCCCGAGATTTTTCACCAGCAGGCTTTTATTGGTCGCAGTCAGTCCGTCAGCAAAAGCAAAAGTCTCCGACTCGTTTATGCCAATTTTCTTCGGTTTGCGTGCTTTGATTTCTCTGGCCAGCACCTGCCACTGATCAGGCTCCCGGTCGGGATTCCAGACAGTCGGATAAAACTTGCCTATCGGATAACGGCTGACAGAAAACCTTTCCAGGCCCTTCTCCGGCCCCCGGTCATAAAAAACCAGCATCGACAGCCTCCGGGCTGAAAGATACTCAAAGGGCACCAGTGTGAGAAAAACAGGATCCTCGTTGTACTCCTGGCAGATAACCACCCACATATCCACGCCTTCTCTTCTCATGATTTCCGGCAGTATCGTCTCGAGCCTCTTTTCCAGCCAGAGGTTGACCACCCGCGCCTGTTCCCTCACCGGCAGTATCACTGGACTTTCCGGCAGGCATAAAAGCTCCGGAGAAGAGTGCCAGAGAAAAGCCGTCAGCAAAAGAACCGGATAAATAATTCTTCTGACATCTCTTTTCATGAGACCACCCTGCTCTTAAATTCAGGTTAAATATTAAACATTGAAATGACCGCATCTGGCAAGAAGTTTTATTCTTATTAAAATAAAAGTATAATAAGGCTGATAAGAAGGGTAAACCCGGAGGGGAGAGCCTTCTTATATCAATTAGAGGAGATGATCATGCCTGCCAGTAAAGAATCCAGATTCGTTTTTTGTCTGATTTTTTCTTTAATTATTTTGCTCGCTTCCAGCTGCTCCCGGGCGCCTGAAGTTCCGGTAGCTGGAAAAGCCGTCGCTCAGGATATGCTCACTCTGCTTCCGGCCGACACCAGCGCCTTCCTGGTGGCTGACTGGAACCGCCTGATGAACCTGAAAATTGTAGAAAAAGTTTTAAGCGAAACAGGAGAACTTGAAGGTTATCGTAAAAAGGCAGAAGCCTTTGTCAACCTGAAGAATGACGTCTTTCTGATAGCCGTGGCCATCATCGGGGATATCAACCGACCGGCTGAAAACGCTGTGCTGCTGGCGAACCTGAAATACGACCGGTCGAAGTTGCTGCCCTCTGAAAATCAGGAAGATTCGACACTGGAATTTTACCAGGACCTTCCTTACTTTCCCTTTATCGAAATAGAAGAATCGGCCGTGGCCTGTCTGGCTTTCCTCGACGGCTCGAACATAGCCATAGGGTCGGAAAAAGCCGTCAAAAAAATAATTGACGTTTACAGGGGAAATATTCCAGATCTTTACAGCAATAAACAGATAAAACCTTTTCTCAAAGATCTCAACATGAATTCACTGACCTTCAGCTGGCTGACATTTCCTCCGGGTTTGATGGAAGCCGAAAGCGGAGAAAATCCAGCCCTGAAACTTCTGACAAAAGTGCGGCACGTTTCTTCCTTCACCCATTACCGGCAGCAGAGCTATCAGCTGGAAATCAAAATCTACGCCGGCGCTCAGGCTGACCTCAAACAGATTGCCGATACTTTGCTCGGGTTAAAAGCCCTCGGGCTCGGGCTCAGCGGAGAAATCCCGGAAATCAGTCAGGCTCTTAATTCACTGGAAATTACCCTTAGCCAGCGGTACGTGAAAATCTACATAAACCTCAGAGAAGAACTTCTGGAAAATTTCAAGAAAATTCTGAAAGAAAAGATGCCTGAAGCCCGTGAAAAACCATCAGAATTGTTTATCGAGAGAGAAGACTTTTAAAGGAATTTTCGAGATATCTTCCGCCGTTCAATCCTCAAAAAGATATTCCTTAAAGCTAAAAATCAAACAGGCCAGCACCAGAGACACAGAAGCGATAGCCAGCAGTATCAGCACTGCCAGCCAGGGTCTGGTTGGTTCGAGCCGGATAAAAAGAAAACCCAGCTTTCCGGCGCTCGTAGTGAACTGCGGGAGCAACGATTTCAGATAATGGGCCATCGATAATTTCTGGGTGGTACCCGGGAAATACTGAATCACACTTTCCCAGCCAAAACCAAAAGCGAGTCCGACCAGGACCGGTTTCTTCAACCAGGTTCCGAGAAAACTGAAAAAAGCCAGGTAAGCGGCCAGACCGAGCCAGAGAACCGCAGCATAACGGATTACCGTCAGAAGATGTTTTATACTGAAATCAGAATCCAGGTTAAGAATAAGATAGGAAATCAGGAGGGTGGAGAAAAGCATCACCGTGGTAAGCGTCAGACTGGCAAAGTACTTGCCGGCGATGATAGCCGCCCGCCTCAGAGGACGGGTTGTCAGATAGGGCAGCGTCCGGTTTTCGATTTCCTCGACAACCATGGAACTGCCGTAAAAAAGCGCCAGGATGACGATCAAAAATTGAAGGAAAAAAGACATGAGAAAATTCTGGAAAATAACCTGGCTGTCTTCGGTCCAGTTGCCCGCCAGCCTGTAAATTCTTATGACCAGCGCCATCAGAATGGCCGCTGAACTGATCAGAAAGAAAGTGCGGCTGCGCCTGGATTTAATCCCGGCAAAAAGACTGAAGGAAAAAACCCTCTGAATTTCCTGTTTCATTTCATTTCCCCACCAGGTAATCAAAAACTGCCTGAAGGTTGTCGTCGGGAGAGGTGATCTCTTCGATGTCCAGGCCGTGCTCGAGAAGGAGTTCATTGAGCCTGTTGAAAAAATGATCGCGGTGATGGGTTTCAAAAACGACCGCCTGCCGCTCCGGCTCAAAAGTAATGTTGAGAATATAATCTTCAACCGCCAGCAGTTTAGCCAGAAGGCGAAAAGCCTGCGACTGAATTCTGATCTTGTGGGGATGGGTGTCGAGCAGCTCCCGGATAAAATGCACGTCTCCCCGGGCCAGAATCTTCCCGTGATGGATAAGAATTATCTCTGAGGTCAGGGCTTCAACTTCAGGCAGCACATGGCTGGAGACGACGATCGTCCTGCCGGCATCCCTGAATTCTTTAATCAATTTTATGATTTGCCGTTTGCTCAGCGGGTCGAGCCCGTTCAACGGTTCATCAAGAATCAGAATGTCCGGGTCGTGAGCAAAAGCCTGAGCGATTTTCAGCCTCTGTCTCATCCCGCGGCTGTAACTTCTGATTGGACGCAATGAAGCCGCCTGAAGTTCGACCGTTTCCAGAGCCCATCGGGTGCGAGCTTCAGACTCCTCGCGGCTGAAACCGCAGAGACGCAGCAGACCGGTCAGGAATTCCATTCCGTTCAGGTCTTCATAAAAGGCGTCAGCTTCCGGACAGAACCCAAGCCTGCGGAAAAGCCTGAAATTATTCCAGACCGGCTGTCCTAAAATCCTGACCTGACCCAGGCTTGGCTTCAGCTGGCCCGTGATTATTTTCATGAAGGTGGATTTTCCGGCTCCGTTCGGGCCGAGAAGGGCGGTTATTCCCTGGTTGATATCCAGGTTGATTTCACTAATGCCCAGAATGTTACCGTACCAGCGGGAAAGATTCCTGGCTTCGATCACGGCCGTCACCGGATGACCTCCACCGCTTTCAGCTTGCGCCTGATTAAAAAATACGACAGCAGACAGAAAATAACCACCGCCAGAAACGACAGATACCAGGAGGCCGCGGTCGCCGGTTTCACCCGGAAAAATCCCGCCGCCACCTGCTGCAGATTTCCGGGAATTGACAGCAGAATCGAATACGGCGACCTGAAAATCGCGTAGAAAATGCCCCGGGCAATTTCCGACAGATAGTAGGCGGCAAATATAATAGCTATCACATAATTCCTATTCTGACTGAGAGAGGACGCCAGAAGAATGTAGCAGGTGAAAAAGATCATCAGCAGCACTGAATAAAGAATTATCGAAAGGATCAGCCAGGGATAATCCAGAAAGAATCTGAAGCTACCAGAGAAAAGCAGTTTCAGCACAAACAGAATGATAGCCGGAAGGAGCGTCAGCAGACCGACAAAAAACACCACCACCCCGGCTTTCCCGATCAGATAATCATTTCTGGTAATCGGGCGAGCCAGATAAAGTTGAATCGCCCGATGACGAAAGTCATCAGCTATCAGACCGGCTCCACCGAGAGCCATCAGCAGAAGTATCATGAAGAATATCAGGTCCAGGCTCAGGTAAGACTTGAAGAAGGCCGGGTTGACCTGAAGTGTTCTTTCGGCTCCCCGGGCCATAAACTTAAAATCTTCCAGACGCTCGGAAATGTATATGCCGACGGCATAGCTGATGGCTGGAAGAAAAGAGCAGGCAAAAAGAAACTTGAAACGGCGGCGTTCGAATGCCAGTTTGATACCGGTTCTGGTTATCGGCCAGAAGACCCATTTCTTCTCCTGCAGCTGGCCTTCCCAGTGATGATAACCCTTTTCTCTGACCTCGGTCATCAATCCACTCCAACCACCCTGGCAAAAAGGTCTTCAAGAGAGGTGCGGCTGCAGACAAAATGCCTGATCTGAACTCGGTTGCGGGCAGCGCTCAGAAAAATTTGCCGGCGGTCAAAATCAGGGGGCGTATAGATTTTTAACAAATGATCTTCAGTTTCTTCCAGGCGGCAGCCAGCCTCTTCCAGTTCTCGCCTGAAAGCTCCGGTTTCACCCCTGACCCTGAGCTCAAAAAGCTGGTAGTTGATCATCCTCAAATCCTCCAGCCTGCCCGTGGCCACTATTTCTCCCCTGTTGATGATCACCACCTGATGGCAAACCAGTTCGATATCCGAAAGAATATGAGACGAAAGTAGAACCCTGATCTCCCGGACCGAAGCCACTTCCCTTATCAATTCCAGTATTTCCTGCCGGCCGGTCGGGTCCAGGTTCGCTGTGGGTTCATCCAGAAAAAGAAGCTTCGGGTCATGAACAAGAGCCTGGGCCAGCTTCAGACGCTGCCGCATCCCGGCAGAATAGGTGTCAATCTGACGGTAGCGGACCTCGCCGAGTCCGACGTAAAAAAGGACTTCATGAGCCCTCTTCATCGCTTCCTGCCGGGGCATTCCAGAAAGTTCGCCCATCATCGCGGTGAAGGTGACGGCATCCATGCCAGGAATGTAACAATCTTCTTCCGGCATGTAACCGACAAGCCGGCGTATCTGTTTCTGCTCGGTTCTCAGGTCATAACCGAGAACCCGACCTTCCCCCTCATCCGGAACGAGAAATCCGAGCATGATCCTGATCAGCGTGCTTTTTCCGGCGCCGTTCGGTCCAAGAAGGCCGGTCGCGCCCTCTCCCACCGAAAGACTCACTCCGTTAAGTGCCTTAATCCGGCCGTAGGAAAAATGAATATTCTGAAGTTCTATGCTCATCCCGGTATTTTTCTTAAACAGTAATACGAAATTTACTGCATTCCGGTTTATTTTTCCACATCTTCGATAAATTAAAAAGTCAGAAGCGAATTTTTTTGCCTGAAATCTTCTGATGAATTATAATGCTTAAGAAAAACAAAGGCAAAAAATTCAGGAGGCCGTCGATGAAAAAACCTTTTCTCAGATTTTTCTTCTCGATAATTATCATAAGTTTGATTCTGAACGCAGCCCAGGCTCAGACCAGAAAAGCTCTGACCTTCGACGATTTTATAAAAATTAAAAGGGTTTCCGACCCCCAGATCTCTACAGACGGCAGAACTCTGGCGCTGGTCATTACCGCGATGAGTCTCGAACAGAATCGCGGAAACAGCGACATTTATCTGGTGCCGGTTTCCGGCGGAGATCCTGTTCCTTTTGTCTTCGGTCCGGCTGCGGACTTCTCGCCGCGCTGGTCGCCCGATGGAAAACAGCTGGCCTTCATTTCCTCGAGAAGCGGTTCTCCTCAGGTCTGGGTTATTCCGACCACCGGCGGGGAACCCCGTCAGCTGACTGATTTTCCCGGCGGCGTGAACTCATTTGCCTGGTCGAAGTCCGGTCGATTCCTGCTTGTGGCCAGCTCTGTTTATCCGGATTGTCCCGACCTTGAGTCCAACCGCCGGAAATTTGAAGAACAGGCAAAAAGCCGGGTAAAGGCCAGAATCTACGACCATCTGCTTTTCCGCCACTGGAATTCCTGGTTTGACGGCACGAGAAGCCATCTTTTCCTGTTTCCGCTGGATGGCGGGAACCCGGTGGACCTGACCCCCGGAGATTATGACACACCGCCGATCGCCCTGGGAGGAGAGCTCGACTACTCTATCTCACCTGATGAGCGGGAAATAGCCTTTGTGCGCAACGTTGACCCGGAGCTTAAACTCGGACTGGGCACAAACAACGATGTTTTTCTGACCTCTCCGGACGGCAGGTACCTGGAGAAACTGACCGCCAGCCGGGCAAACGACATCGACCCGAAATACTCACCCGACGGACGTTACCTGGCCTACCGGGCGATGTCCAGGCCCGGATTTGAAGCGGATAAACTTGACCTCATCATCTACGACCGCCAGAAAAAAACTTTCACCAACCTGACTGAAAAAATCGATTATTCGCTCAGCGAATTCCTCTGGGCACCCGACAGCCGTTCACTATATTTTCTTTGCGAGGAAAAAGCCAGAACAGCTCTTTTCAGAGCCACCTGGCCGGAAGGCCGGATAGAAAAAGTGCTCGAAGGCCACTATTTAAGCTCCATCAGAATTTCTCCTGACGGCCGAACAATTTATGCTCTTAAACAATCCATAAACCATCCGGCAGACGTTTACTCTATTGATCCGGCCAGAAAGACTCTGAAACAACTTACCGACGTAAACGGAAAGTTGCTTCAGGCGCTCGAAATGAATCCGGCCGAGGATTTCTGGTTTCAATCCGAAGGTGACCCGGTCCACGGGCTTCTTCTCAAACCCCCTTTTTTTGATCCCGGGAAAAAATATCCTCTGCTGATGTTAGTTCACGGCGGACCGCAGGGAGCCTGGTCTGACCAATTCCACTATCGCTGGAACGCCCAGATGTTTGCGGCTGGAGGGTATGTGGTGGCGATGGTAAACTTCCACGGAAGCACCGGCTACGGCCAGGCCTTTACCGATTCGATCAGCGGAGACTGGGGCGGAAAACCTTACCGGGATATAATCAACGCCGTAAATTATCTCCGAGAGCAGTACAACTTCATAGATAAAACCAGACTGGCGGCCGCGGGCGCTTCCTACGGCGGCTACCTGGTAAACTGGATAGCCGGTCAGACCGACATTTTCAACTGCCTCATCAGCCACGCCGGAGTCTTCGACCTGCGCTCCGAATACGGCGCGACCGAAGAACTCTGGTTTCCTGAGTGGGAATACCGCGGGACTCCCTGGACGAATCCGGAAATGTACCAGAAATTTTCCCCCAGCTATTACGTTCAGAACCTTAAGACACCGACTCTGGTCATTCATGGAGCCAATGACTTCCGGGTGCCGCTGGAACAGGGATTGCAGTTTTTCACCTCTCTCCAGAGAATGGGAGTTCCAAGCAAACTGCTGTATTTTCCGGACGAAGACCATTTCGTGCAGAAACCCCTCAACGCTCAGCTCTGGTGGAAAACCGTGCTCGACTGGCTGGCAACTTATCTGAAGAATTAATCAGATAAGATTCTCCTGGAATAAAACTTAAAGACAGTCGAAACTCAGCAGCAGCTGCAGTAAACAACACTGTTTTGCTGGCAGGCAGATTCAACCGCCTCTGGTTCAGAATCCGGGAATGGATTCTAAAATTCCAGTTCAAGAAGCGCCAGCGGGTCAACCCTGGCTTCATAAATTTTCACCGCCCAGTGAAGATGCGGTCCGGTGGAAAGACCGGTTGAGCCGGCCAGCCCGACCAGCTCGCCTTTCTTTATCATCTGACCTCTTTTAACCAGCAGTTTCGAAAGATGGGCGTAGCTGCTGAAAAGACCCAGACCGTGGTCAATGATAACTGTCTTACCTGAATAATAAAGGTCAGAAGCCAGCACCACCCGGCCGGAGTTGGTGGCTTTAATTGGATGTCCAGGCGGGACCGCTATGTCAACCCCGGTATGCACCGAGCGCGGGACGTTGTTGTAAATTCTCCGCTGACCGAAATTCGGAAAAAGTTTTCCCTCGCAGGGCAGGATAAAAGAACCTTCGGCCAGCCATTCGGAGCTGCTCGAACTGTAAACCAGAGACAGAAGCTCGGCTTCCCTTTTTATTCTATCGAGAACTTCGCGCGGCGGAGTCACGTATTTCTGAGCCACGGTCAACTTCTTTTTTGGAAAATCGCGCACGGCTATCTCCAGCTCGATGTTCAGCTTCTGTTTAATCTGTCCTCCGGACCAGAGCTGTATTTCGACAACCCTTCTTCCCGGTTCAGACATCACGTCAAACCCCAGGAGAAGAAACTGCCCCGGTCGGTCGTCTCTCTTCAACCAGAAGCTGCTCTCGCCGAAATACACTCCGGCAAAATCAGAAACGGCGTTTTTCCAGACAACAGCCAGCGGTTCTCCTGGCTGGAGCTGGCGGTAGCGAAGTTCAAAAACATCTCCGGTTGCTGATTCGATAATCCGGGTTTCAGCTCTGCTGGCCAGCGGCTGAATGACCGGCAGAAAGAAGGGAAGAAACAGAAATATAAGAACAGAAAATTTTCTGAATCTCAACATTTTTTAACCTGTCAATTCTATCACAATGCGCTGATTTTTTACTAAACTCTGTCGCGCTAAACTTTACCGCCGAAGAATCTCTCCAGCAAGCCGGCCGGTCATCTCCTGGCCGTCAAAGGCCACCTGCCCGTTGACCAGCACACAGCCGATACCATCAGGATATCTGTGGGGGTCGGCATAGGTGGCCCTGTCCTGGATTTTCTCCGGGTCAAAAAGAACTAAATCTGCGTAAAACCCTTCCCTGATCAGCCCCCTTCGCCTGAAGCCAAATCTGGCCGCCGGGGCAGAGGTCATCTTTCTGACCATCTCTTCAAGAGACAGAAGCTTTTCTTTTCTCACGTATTCAGCGATAGCCCTGGGGAAACTTCCGTAGTAGCGCGGATGAGGTTTCCCGCGAGAGAGGATCCCGCGGGTGGAGGCCAGCTCACCGTCAGTGCAGATAAAAGTCAACGGATGTTTGATAATTTTTCTTAAATTTTCTTCGCTCATGGCAAAACAGACCATCGACACCTGACCTTCTTCTTCCAGAAGAAGGTCGCGAATGAAAGCAAAAATATCCTTTCTCTGAAACTCGGCGGCCTGAAGAAGGCTCATCCCTTCAAGAGGACGGTTCTTCGGAGTTCTGACCGCCGAGATCAGAACTCTATCCCAGGAGCCGACGTTCTTTTCCGCTTCTTCTATCGCCTGACGCAGTCTTCCCTGAAGGTCAGGATTCCTGAGCCTTCCGAGAAAATCCTCCTTTTTCCCCTCTCTGACCCAGAGCGGGAAAAAGATGCTGAGACCGGTGGCAAAAGCAGTGTAAGGATAGACGTCAGCTGTGACTCTGATGACTTTCTCCGCCGCCCGGTCAATCTTTTCCAGAAGAGCATCGATTTTATTCCAGTTTCTTGGATAGCCGACTTTTAAGTGGGAAATCTGAAGACCCACGCGGGCGTTTTCGGCTATCTCTATCGCTTCATCAACTGCCTCAAGAACTTCATCCTCTTCATCACGCATGTGGGTGGCGTACACACCGTTAAAATCCCTGAGTACCGAGGCCAGCTCTATCAGCTCTCCGGTGGAAGCAAAGCTTCCTGGAGCGTATTCCAGACCGGTGGAAAGTCCAAAAGCCCCCTGCTTCATGGCGATAGCCACCAGCTCTTTCATCCGGCGCAGTTCTTCGGCCGAGGGATTCCTGTCGGAATAACCAACAACGGCCGCCCGGATCGTCCCCTGCCCCACCAGCGTGGCATAGTTTATTCCGATGCGCTGAGCGGACAGGCGACTAAAAAATCCGTCCAGGTCCCTCCAGTCCGCCTCTATTCCGAGTTCATCTTTCAGGTAACGATTCTCCTCCTCCAGCATTTCCGGGGTGAAAGGGAAACGGGAAGAGCCACAGTTGCCCCCGACCACCGTGGTTATCCCCTGACGGACGAGGCTGTCAGCTGTAGGACAGACCAGAAGCTGAACGTCAGTATGGTTATGCACATCTATGAATCCAGGAGCCAGAACCAGCCCGCGGGCCTCAATAGTATGCCTGGCCCGGGCATTTCCGATTTTTCCGATGAATTTAATAAATTTGCCCTGAAGACCAACATCCGCCAGAAAAGCCTTCCGACCGCTCCCGTCCACCACCAGAGCTTCTTTGATCACCAGGTCAAATAGACCGGAACCGCAACGGTTTCCGGTTAAAATAAGGCCAGCCGCACCCAGCGCCGCCTTCCCGGTTTTCCTTAAAAAATCTCTGCGGTTTATGGTCTCAACGCTCATGTTAAAATTCCTTCGCTCAAGGATAAAACATATTCTCCGGAGGTGCAAGATTCGTCCAGACCGCTTCAGGGAGCACTTCGCCGGCGACACCCGAAGGTAGATTTTCCGGAAGTCTCAGCCCTGTGAACCCTGTTTTTCTCCTTTTTTTCAAGCAGAAACGCCCGCTGCCCGGGGAAAACGACGGCCTCTTGTCAAACTTCTCTTTTTCTGTTATTAAAATATACTCTTTTTCTGCTGAAGGAGGATGTAAATGGCTGACTCTGCAGCTGAAAAAAGCAATAAAAATAAGAAAATCAACAGGTTAACTCTGGCTGAAATTGAAGCCAAGCTGGAAGAGATTAAAAAGAATGAAGGGCACTGGAAATCCCGTTATGCCCGGGCGCTGCTGGCCAGGAAAAAAGTCCTGACCGGAAGCCATTAATCCCTGAGAAAAGCCCGGGAGAATTCCTTTTTCCAGCAGTAGATTCAATATTTTACTTTTTTCTCTATTTCTGCTATTATTTACGAGTTAAAAAGGAGTAAAGAGCGTGTTGACGAAAGAATTAAAAACGAAAATCATTCAGGAAAATCAACTTCATCCGGCAGACAGCGGTTCTCCGGAAGTTCAGGTTGCTCTGCTCACCGAGAGGATCAACCAGCTGATCACCCATTTCCAGACCCATAAAAAGGATTTTCATTCCCGCCGCGGTCTGATGAAGCTGGTCGGGCAGAGGAAACGGCTTCTGGAGTACCTGAAAAGGACTGACAGAGAAAGATATCTGGCTCTGATCAGCAAATTAAACCTGAGAAAATAGGCATCCGCCGTAAAATTGAGTTTAAACCATGTCAAATACTATAAGCCTTGAAATCGGTGGTCGAACTCTATCCATAGAGCTCGGCAAAGTTGGACGGCAGGCTGACGGTTCAGCCCTGGTGCGCTACGGTGACACCATCATGCTGGTAACCGCCACCTGCAAGAAAGAAGTTTCCGGAGAAAAGAATTTCCTCCCGCTGATTGTTGATTACCGCGAGAATACCTATGCCGCCGGCAAAATTCCTGGCGGTTTCTTCAAACGCGAAGGTAAGCCTTCCGAACGAGAAATCCTCGTGGCCAGGCTGATTGACAGACCGATCAGACCCCTCTTTCCAAAAGGTTATTTTCAGGATACTCAGGTTGTGGCTCTTCTGCTGTCAGCCGACCTGGAAAACGAACCTGACACCCTCGGCATTATCGGTGCCTCGGCCGCTCTGTATTTATCAGAGATTCCGTTTACCACCCCGCTGGGAGCGGTCAAAGTAGGTCTGGTTGACAATCAGTTTATCATCAACCCGACAGTGAGCCAGCTGGAGCATTCTTCGCTGAACATGGTGGTCGCGGGTAACGAAGACGGCATCTGCATGATCGAAGCCGGCGCCAGCGAGGTGGAAGAAGAAAAGGTTTTAGAAGGAATAATTCTGGCCCACGAAGAAATCAAGAAGATCATCCAGGCCCAGAAAGAACTGTTCAGCCAGCTGAACATCCAGAAGCTTCCCGTTCAGGCAAAAACGCCCGACCCGGAAAAGGTAAAAAAGATAGAGGAACAAATCCGGGAAGAGCTGCTGCAGGCCATCCAGCTGAAACAGAAAAAAGCGAGCGAGAAAGCCAGCGAAGAAATCCTCAACCGCCTGCTGTCTGCGATTCCCAGGGAAAACACCGAGGAAATCGCCGAGACCAGGGAGATTTTCTACGAACTTCAGAAAAAGCTCGTGCGGGAGTTAATCCTGAACGAAGGCCGCCGGGCTGACGGCCGGGCTTTTGACGAAATCCGTCCGATCAGCATCGAAGTGGGACTCCTGCCCAGGACGCACGGTTCTGCCCTCTTTACCAGAGGAGAAACCCAGTGTCTGGCCACGGTGACACTTGGCACTTTCGAAGATGTCCAGATTCTCGACGGCCTGGGCGAAGAATCGGAAAAAAGATTCATGCTGCATTACAACTTCCCGCCTTTCTGTGTTGGTGAAGTTTCTTTCATGAGAGCCCCCGGGCGGAGAGAAATCGGACACGGTGCTCTGGCCGAGAAAGGCATCCTTCCGGCCATCCCCGACGAAGAAACATTCCCCTACACCATCCGGATCGTTTCTGACATTCTGGAATCAAACGGATCCTCTTCAATGGCGACGGTGTGCGGCGGAGTCCTGGCGCTGATGGATGCCGGAGTGCCGCTGAAAACCGTGGTCGCCGGCATAGCCACCGGTCTGGTCAAGGAAGGCGATCGATACGCCATCCTGACGGATATCGCCGGGTTTGAAGACCACTACGGCGATATGGATTTCAAAGTAACCGGGTCGGAAAAGGGCATCACCGCCATCCAGCTGGACCTGAAGATTCCTTATCTCACGCCGCAGATACTCAGAGAAGCCCTGATGCAATCCAGGCAGGCCAGACTCAAGGTGCTGGAAAAGATGAAGGCCGTTCTGCCCGAGCCGAGGCCTGAACTTTCTCCTTATGCTCCACGGATAATAATTCTGTTCATCAACCCGGAAAAAGTGCCCGATGTTATCGGTCCAGCCGGAAAAATGATCAAGAAAATCATCGCCGCGACCAACGCGAAGATCGACATAGAAGAAACCGGCAAGATCACCATCGCCGCGGCCGACATGGAATCGGCGGAAAAAGCCCGCCAGATGATCCGGGAAATCACGGTGGAAGTGGAGCTGGGCAAAGTTTACACCGGAAAAGTTGTCCGGCTGGAAGAGTACGGCGCCTTCGTGGAAATCCTGCCGAACATCGTTGGTTTGCTTCACATCTCCGAAGTGGCACCCTACCGCGTCAGAAACATCAAAGACGAGATCAAGCTGGGGCAGACGATCACGGTCAAGGTCATCGACATCGACGAGGAAAACAACCGCATCCGCCTGAGCAAGAAAGCTCTGGAAGAAACAGCTCCTCGCCGTCCTTCACCTGGTGGCGACCGCCGTGGTCCCGGCCATTTTCATGACCGAGACCGGCGAAGCCATGGCTTCAACCAGCCACGTCCGAGGACTGATCGCAACAAGTTTTAAGCTTTAATACAATGACCGTGACGGTCGGCCAATTCCGGAAAACAAATCCATCCGGGTTTACTCTTCTGGAAATGGTGGTTACCCTCTCTATTCTGGCGCTCCTGACCGCGGTGGCCATTCCGGTAATCGAAACCGCCGTCAAAAGAGAAAAAGAAATACAGCTCCAGCAGAGTTTGAGGATGATCCGCCAGGCCATAGACGAATACAAGAGACTGGCTGACGAGAAGAAGATCAAGACCACTCCGGAAAGCTTCGGTTATCCGCCAGACCTTGAAACCCTGGTCAACGGCGTGGAGATCGAGCAGGAATTTACAGACGAATCAGGCAGAAAAACCACGAAAAAGGTTACCGTCAAATTTTTGAGAAGGATACCTCTTGACCCGATGACCAACTCCTGCGACTGGGGTCTGCGGTCATATCAGGATAAACCCGATTCTGACACCTGGGGGGGACAGAATGTTTATGACGTCTATACTCGAAGCGAGGGAAAAGCGCTCGATGGCACCAGGTACCGGGACTGGTAATCCGACCATCCCGGGCCAGCCGGGGTCGATCCGTGGGTTTACTCTTATAGAAATTCTCATCGTCCTCAGCATAATCGGAATTCTTCTGGGTGTGGCCGTTCCCCAGTATCAGATGTCGGTAAAGAGGGCAAAAGAAGCCGTGCTCAAAGAGAACCTGTTCATCATGAGAAAGATGATTGACCAGTATTATCAGGATAAGCACAGATATCCTCCGAGCCTGCAGGCGCTGGTTGAGGAAAAATATCTGAAAGCCATTCCGGTCGACCCGATAACCGGCTCTAACGAAACCTGGGTGGAAATCAGGCAGATGCCGCCGGCTGATGAATACATTCCGGGTGAAAACCTGGGGATAATTGACGTGAAATCCGGCTCGGAAGCCAGGGCTCTCGACGGAACCTTCTACAACACCTGGTAGAAATCTCACGGGCGATGCGTTCAAATCATTTTTTCACTGATTCCCGACAAGAAATCAGAAACGCTGAAGTTATTCTCTCTGCAAGAAAGCCTTCTAAAGGTTACACCCTGCTCCTGCTCATGATTGCGATTGCCTTGATGGGGGTCGGCCTGCTGGTGGCCATTCCGGTGCTGGAAACAGAACTCCGCCGGGAGAAAGAAGAAGAATTGATTTTTCGCGGCCGTCAGTATGTTGAAGCCATAAGACTTTACCAGCAGAAAAAACCTGGAAGCTATCCTTCTTCCCTCGAAGAACTGGTCAAAGAACGGTGCCTGAGAAAACTCTACCAGGACCCGATGGCTGAAGACGGAAAATGGCATCTGCTGCTTCTTCCGGAATCCGGGCAACCAGCAAAACAGCAGGAAAAATCGGTCGGCGCTGCCACCGTGGATAGACTTCTGGTAGTTCCTGAAGACAGTCTAAAAAAAATTCGCGCTCCTCGCATCGTCGGGGTGGTCAGCTCTTCACAGCAGAAATCGATCAAGATTTACATGGATGAAGAATATTACCACCGCTGGCTTTTTTATTACGGACAGGCACCCGGCAAAAAACCGGAATTGATATACCTGACGGGAAAGTGAAGCCGGGAGCTTAATTTCCACCCATCATCCGCGCCTGCTGATTTTTTTCTTTACCCATTCAGGCAGAATAAAAGATACCCGTTGATAAAGCTGAAGGTTGTTGGCTTCCGCCTCTCCGGCTTTAAGTTCCAGCACATAGAGCGCCGGTTGACGGGGAGTATAACTGGGGCAGGGCTCGCGCAGACAGGGCGGAACGTTTTTTTCGATGTGGACGATCTGCTGGTGAGAATTCAGCCAGATAATATCGAGCGGGATGAGAGTGTTTTTCATCCAGAAGGAATACAGGTCCTCTTCCTCAAACACGAAGAGCATACCCTGATCAGCTTCAAGCTTTTCCCTTAACATCAGTCCCCTTGCCCGTTCGGCCGGAGTAACAGCCAGCTCGGCGGTAATTTCTTTTCCGCCCGGCAGATAAACTTTAATAAACCTGTCGGGACGGTTTGACTGGCAGAACACCTGAGTTATCAGGGCCAGTCCGAGAGAGGCTATCAGCAGGGTTCTGGTAAACAGGTCGGATATTTTCAAGTTTCTCCTCCCGGGACTAGATTATCTCCAAACCATAAAACTTTCAATGGACAGTAATCAGCGGAACAAACCGAACACCGATCAATCTTTTTTCGTCCCAGCCTTTTTTCTTTCTGGTGACCAGCACCAATTCCTGAAAATCAACTCCAACTGGAATTATCATTCTTCCTCCAACTTTCAGCTGCTCTACCAGTGGGACAGGCACTGAAGCCGGAGCGGCCGCCACCAGAATGGCATCGTAGGGAGCATATTCCGGCCAGCCGAGCGTCCCGTCCCCTATCCTGAAATGGATTTTTGTATATCCGAGTTCCTGTAGAACAGCCTGCGCCCGGCGGGAAAGTTCCGGAATCAGTTCCACCGTGTAAACTTCTGCCACAATTTCGGCTAAGATCGCTGTCTGATAACCGGAGCCCGTGCCGATTTCCAGAACTTTTTCATCGCTCTGCAGATTGAGGGCAGCAGTCATGTAAGCCACGATGTAAGGCTGGGAAATAGTCTGCCCCTCGCCTATGGGCAGCGGTTCATCGCTGTAAGCCAGCTCGCGCCAGCTTTCGAGAACAAAAAGATGGCGGGGAACTTTGAGCATTGCCTGGAGAACTTTTTCGTCGGTGATCCCGCGGCGGCGGATCTGGTTTTCCACCATCTCCCTTCTCGCCTTAAGATAACCCGACTCCTCGTTCACGCCCCCTCCTGGCTTCCGCAAGCTATCGCTATCTGACTCTATCTATATAAAAGCTTCAATAAGAGCGTGCAAAATAGGCCAGAGCGGCAGCTTCCTTTCCGCAGCACACGCAGCGTTCCGCTTTCAGCGCCGGTTGTTCAAGCGGCAGCACCCTGATGGTGGCCATGGTCTCTTCCTTGATTCTGGCCTCGCATTCCTCGTTCCCGCACCAGAAGGCTTTGATGAAGCCTCGCCTGTCTTCGATGATTTTTTTGAATTCTTCGTAATTCCCGGCTTCCCTCGTGTTTTCTCTCTGAAAATCAAGCGCCTTCTGGAAAAGCGCCTTCTGCACGACTGTCAGCATTTCTTCCACTTTTTTATCGAGACCGGATATGTCCAGGCTGATTTTCTCCTTGCTATCCCGGCGCACGGCGATCGCCTGATTTTTCTGCACGTCTCTGGGCCCTATTTCCAGCCGCAGAGGAACTCCTCTCATCTCCCATTCAGCAAATTTCCAGCCGGGAGTATGCTCGGTCCGGTCGTCAAGATGCACCCGGAAACCGGCCCGGCCGAGCGCATCCTTAACCTGATTGGCTACCGGCAGAACAGTTTCTTTCCAGTTGCCTATGGAAATAGGCACGATTATCACCTGGATCGGAGCCACCTGAGGCGGAAAGGCCAGACCGTTATCATCCCCGTGAGACATCACCAGAGCCCCGATCAACCTGGTAGAAACTCCCCAGGAGGTCTGCCAGACATACTGCAGTTTTTGATTGCGGTCTTCAAATTTGATGTCGAAAACACGGGCAAAGTGCTGCCCGAGATTGTGCGAGGTTCCCATCTGCAGGGCTTTACCGTCAGACATCAACGCTTCAATAGCATAGGTGGCTTCAGCTCCGGCGAACTTTTCTCTATCGGTTTTCCGGCCGTGAACCACCGGAATGGCCAGTTCGCTTTCCACAAACTCCCGGTACATTTCAAGGATGCGCAGGGTCTCTTCCTGAGCTTCTTCCCGCGTTTCGTGAGCGGTGTGCCCTTCCTGCCAGAGAAATTCGGTCGTCCGCAGGAAAGGCCTGGTAACTTTTTCCCAGCGAACCACATTGGCCCACTGATTTATTAAAATTGGCAGGTCACGCCAGGACTGAATCCATTTTGAATACATGTAACCTATGATCGCTTCGGAAGTGGGCCGCACAGCCAGCCTTTCTTCGAGTTCGTCGTCTCCTCCATGAGTCACCCAGGCAACTTCAGGGGCAAAGCCTTTAAGGTGCTCCATTTCCTTCCTGAGAAAACTTTCCGGTATAAAGAGCGGGAAGTAAGCATTCACATGCCCGAGCGCTTTTATCCGTCTGTCCAGAAGCCTCTGAATGTTTTCCCAGATGGCATATCCGTAGGGTCTGATGACCATCATCCCCTTCATCGGGGCATAATCAGCCAGTTCTGCCCGGCGGATGAGGTCAAGATACCAGCGAGAAAAATCTTCGCTTTTCGGAGTAATCTGAGTTACAAGTCTTTCTTCGCTCACCTTCAATCTACCTCCAGTTTTCTGGCTAATAATATCCAGCCGGTCATTTTTTGTCAAGAAACGGGGTGAGCGTCCGGCGGCAGGGTAAAACCCGGGGGTGATTATATTTTAACCCTTTTTTTCATCCTGAAGGATGATTGAAAAGAATTCCGGTAGCTGATTAAATCCCAGGCGAACAGGGTTTTTAAGAAAAAGGAAGCGGAAACCATGAACCTCAGAAACCGGAAATCACGAATACCAGGAAAGGAAGAGATCAGGGGTGAAACCAGGGAGTTCAGTCTCCCGCTACCCATGACCGTTTCCGGACTGGACGCCCGGGGGCGGGAATTCAGGGAGGTTTCCAGTCTCACCACCATAAGCTGCGAAAGGGCGAGCTTTATGCTCCGAACCCCGGTCGAACGCAAGTCTGTCCTGAAACTGGTCATCGATCTGCCTCCAAAACTGTCCGAAGGACAACCTCTGGCTCTGGTTATAAAGGGCAGGGTTACGGATTCGGAGCCAGTGGCCGGAAACCGCGAGCTGCGCCGGGTGACCCTTGAGCTGGATTCCCGTTATTTTATCGGTGCCGGGGAAGAATTATGATCATACGCATTATGCCCGGTCTGAGAAAAAAAATGACAGCTGAACGTCTATCTATTGAAGAGTAGCATCGTGGTTAAAAAAGGTGAGATTTTTCAAGCGGAAAATCACCCTTTATTTCATCCTCTGGAGTGATTGCCATTTAAATTAATCCATAGAAAATGGGAGCGAAATGAGAAGCGGTATTTCAGACAATTTAATAAATAAAACCTCCATCCAAGGCGTAACCGGAGATCGGAGGGGGGAGCTCCCGCTGGAGCTTTCCCTTCCGGCTTTGGTTGAAGGGGAAAACGCCTCCGGCCGAAAATTTAAAGAAACGACTGAACTTCTCGAAGCCAGCGCGCGGGAGGCGCGTTTTTATCTGAAAACCCCCGTCAGCATCGGCAGTATCCTGCGGCTGAGTATGAAGATTCCGGCCACTCCCCTGCTCATTCACCCCCTGCTTCTGGAAATTTCCGGGGAAGTAAAGAAGGTCGAGCTCAACGGTCAGGGTCGGAGTGGCCATCTGGTAACTCTTGAACTGAGAAGGAAATACAGACTTCAGCCGCTTTCCACGGCCAGCCGCTGACTCATATTTCCCGGTTGACTTTTTCTTTCCAAAAGTCTGGCTCTTTTTTGATTCCAGCGCCAGAAAAATTAACTCCAGGAAAATTTATAACCTCTCCGTCTGAATTATTTTGCTTGACACATCCGGTTGAATGTATTAATAAATTTTTTTAGATGATTACGATGCAAGGGGTAAAAGGGCATGCCTAAGAAACAAGTTAAAACCGCAGTCATCAAAAAGGAACCTGCCAGCCTCGAAAAAATTTCCGTCCTGATATACTGCCCGTCAGACCTGCTGCTGACCGGAATCCTGAATGCGCTGGAAACTGATAAAAGGATTGAAGTGGCCACGGTGGAAAGGGGCACGATAGAAAATTTTATGGAAGCCATCAAGCAGCTGAAACCCCAGGTGATCCTCTTTGCCAACCTGGAACCGCTGCCCCACCTGAAAGAAATATGCAAAGCCATAAAAGAAGTGATCAAGCCGCAGATTAAAACTCAGCTGTTGCTTCTTGGCAACATCCCTTCTCATGAAGAAATTATCAACCTGATCAACGCCGGAGCCCGGGGATATTTTGACCTTAACGACCCGGCCCAGCAGCTCCCGGAAGCCATCAGCGTGGTCAACAAAGGAGAAATCTGGCTGCCGAGGGACAAAATGTCGACCATCATGGACCGGATCATTTCGGTCGTCGGCCGGGACATGAAAGAGAGCACCCTCGACCAGCTAACACCGACGGAATTTCAGGTGCTGAGGTTAATCGGCCAGGGAAAGAGCAACGAAGAAATAGCCAAAATAATGTTTATCAGCAAGAATACCGTTCGCTCTCACATTAAAAGCATTTATTCGAAACTCGGCACCCACAGCCGGTTGCAGCTGGCTCTCTATGCCATCAATTCTGCTTTATTTTAAGGAGCAAAGAGAGTAACCATGACTGAAAAAAACAAGACCAAAGCCAGGAAGAAAAAATCGGTTTCAGCCAGAAAAACAGCCACACCTGTGGCCGTCAACAGGCGCCGGGAATGGAGGTTTGAGCTGCCTCTTCCGGCAGAAATAGCAGGGCAACTTCCTCAGGGAAAACAATTCAGAAAAAAAACTATCCTGGAGAACATTTCTTCTACGGGAGCCTACTTCACGATA
>JASEFX010000001.1:227-171863 GCA_030018265.1 Candidatus Saccharicenans sp. | reverse complement strand
GAGAAAGGGCACCACCCCGATGGGAGCGGTCGAGACGATGATGATCGACTGCGCCTGCGCCCAGATCGCTAAATATCTTAATCTTCCGACTCACGCCTACATGGGGCTCAGCGACTCGAAGCTGGTTGACGGACAGAGCGGGATAGAGACGGCGATGGGAGCGACACTGGCTGTTCTGGCCGGAATAAACGTGATTTCCGGACCGGGCATGCTCGACTTTGAAAGCACCCAGAGCCTTGAAAAGCTGGTCGTCGACAACGACATCTGCGGTCAGGCCTTAAGGCTCGTCCGCGGGGTGGCTCTGAGGGAAAAGCCTCTGGCACTTCATCTTTTTGAACAGGTCGGTCCGGATTTTAATTTTTTAGTGCTGCCGCACACCAGAATATGGTACCGGCAGGAACATTATTTCTCTTCGGTTCTCGACCGCGAAGTCTACGACACCTGGCTGGCGCTCGGCGCCCTGGACATCTTTGAGCGGGCTAAAAAGGAAGTTAAACGCCGGCTGAATCTTTATGAGCGACCGGAGATGTGCCGGGAGAAAGCTGGGGAATTGCGGAAGGTCATGGTAAATTACGGCCGGAGCTGCGGGGTCGAGTCGCTTCCTGAATTGCCGGAGATTTAAGTTTTAATACGCGAGCAGGTTAAACCTGAGATAAAATCCAGGCGCTGACGCGCGCTTTCAAGCTTTAATTTTTCTGAAATTTTTTCTGAATTCTTCCTGGTTAGCGGACGGAATTTGATCTCCTTTCGTTGAAGTAAATCAGGGCAGAAATTCTCTATGGCGGGGAGAGCGTGAAGCATCTTCGACCGCAAATGCAATTGCGGACTCTTTGAAGGCAAAACATTACAGAAGGCAGAATTCTGCGGGCTGCTCGGTGCCGGCATTATGTTTGTTGAAGGCAAAAACAGGAAGCATTCTAATAAGAAGGAAACTCAAAGCCAAGCCTGAGATTGCTCTTCTTGAATGGAGTTAATCTATAAATTTTCAGGAGTCCGTCAAACCCTGTTCTGTTTCAGCCTGGCCCTGTTTCAGTTAATCTTTAATCGAGGGCGTATTCGCTGAGATAGTCCGGCATTTCCACCTTCCAGCCGGTTTTTTCGAAGATTTCCTGCCCGAATTTCTGGATGGTCTCTTTTTCCCCGTGCACCAGAAAAACCTGGCGCGGCGGTTTTCTTAAAGAGTTCAGCCACTTCCAGAGCTGCGTCCGGTCGGCATGCGCTGAGAATCCCTGAATCTGGTCTATGGTGGCTCTCACCTGATACATCTGACCGTAAATCCGCACCGGCGACTGCCCGTCAAGGATCTGGCGCCCGAGAGTGCCGCGAGCCTGATAGCCGACGAAAAGGATTGTGGATTCAGGGCGTCCTATGTTCGTCACCAGGTGATGCTTGATCCGCCCTCCGGTGCACATGCCGGAGCCGGCCATGATGATGGTTGAGCTTTTAACCTTATCTATCATCCTTGATTCTTCAAAACTCTGGACCATCTTCAACCCGGGGAAATTGAACGGATTCTCTCCCGCGGCAAAAAGTGCCCGGGATTCCTCATCCAGGTATTTCAGGTAATGGGTGAACACGCTGGTGACGCTGACGGCCATCGGACTGTCTAAGAAGACCGGAAGCTGGGGTATTTTCTTCTGCCTGACCAGATGGTTAAGGTGAAACATCAGCTCCTGCGCCCTTTCTATGGCGAAAGTGGGAATCACCAGATTTCCCGCACGGGAGTGGACGCGGTTTACGTTTTCAGCCAGGCGGTCGGAGACCTTTTCCGGCTCCTCGTGTTCCCGGTCGCCATAGGTTGATTCCAGGAAAATGTAATCGGCTTCAGCGAAAGTTTCCGGGTCGCGAACGAGCGGTTTATTCCACTGGCCGAGGTCGCCGGAGAAAAGCAGCCGGCGCTCTCCCCTGCTGTTGCTGGAGACGATTTCGATGATCGAAGAGCCGAGGATATGCCCGGCTTCGTGATAGGTTAAATTCACGCCGGGAGCTAACTTTATTTTCAGGTTATAATCGACCGCCTCGACCAGCGGCAGAACCTTTTCCACGTCGGCGGTGGTGTAAAGCGGAATTTCCGGGTAGGGACCACGCCTTCCTTCCCGCTCGTGTCTTTTCTTTTTGATCTCGGCGTCTTCTTCCTGGAGTTTCGCCGTGTCGAACAGAACGATCGGCAGGATTTCGGCTGTCGGCGGGGTGCAGAGTATTCTTCCCCGGAAGCCTTCTTTTACCACTTTCGGAATCAACCCGCAGTGGTCGAGATGAGCATGGGTCAGCAGAATGTAGTCGATCTTCGACGGCGGGAAGGGAAAAGGATTCCAGTTGCGGCTGAGATATTCTCTTTCCTGATAAAGGCCGCAGTCAACCAGGAAGGTCAGGCCGTTGGCTGAAAGCAGAATGCAGGAACCGGTAACCTGAGAAGCCGCCCCGAGAAATTTTACCCTGATCATCCTTGATTTCCTCTGTTTTCAAGAAAGTAAATGTATTCTAAACCGATAAAAGCCTGGCGCGCAAACAGTCTGAAGATGATGAAAAGCTGCGCCAGAAGAATCGAAAAAAACAGTCCGGCCGGAGTGGCGGAACCGGAAAAGCTGACAGAAAGCAGAAGCAGGAAGGAAACGAGGACGACTCCAAGCCCGAGCAGAAGATAAAGCCCCCAGAGTTTTAAGAAATTTCTTCTCAGAAAACGCAGAGCGGCGGCGTAAGCATGAATCACTTTTTTCCTCTCGTGGACGATTATTATTCTGGCCAGGTCGAGGAAAAGCTTGAAGGCAGTCCAGAGCAGAATTGCCAGAAGCATCCTCAGGTTGGAAGCGATGATGACCGGCCATTCGGTTACCGCCTGACGCGACCAGAGATTGAGCGGAGCCGACAGCAGCCGGTAAAGAAGAAAGAAGATGGCTAAAAAGGGCAGAAAAACCAGAAGCGACAGCAGGAATCTCCAGAAGTGGCGGCAGCCGTCAGCCAGGAATTCCCTGAAGGTGACCACCGGGTCGGGCGTCAGCATCCTCCCGAAAAGCCCGGCGTTGAGAAAAACGAAAAGGACGACGGCAAGGCTGAGAAAACTAAGCAGGAAACCGGCAAAGCTCGAAAAAAAATGCTGGTTGGTCAGAAAGACATCAACCAGATAAAGCTCGAAAGGCTGGAGCGGTTTTACCGGAAAATAAAGCTGTCCGAGCTGATTCCGGATAAGAGAATTTACCGGCGCCGCCGCCAGCAGCGCCAGAACCATCAGTATCAACCATAGATAAACAGCTAAACGAAACCGGGCGGAAGCTCTTCTAACTCCCTGTCCAATATATGAACATCCGTTCATATGTCCTGCTCCTTTCGTCTAATTTAGAGAAGTCCAGATATCGTCAGCAGTATGTTCTGCGCCAGCTGGAGGATACGGCTGGTGGCGGCGGCCAGCCTGACTCCCGGGCCAGCTGATGAGTAGCTGTTGTTCGCCAGGTTGGTGTCGACCAGCCAGACGGCTTCCGGGTCGAGACAGGCCGTCTTCACCCTGGCCGGCTTTTCGAATTCAAAACGGACCCAGCGGGTCTGAGCGTCCCATTCTCTCCATTCGACCGAGCCGTCTTCAAACTCCACTTTGAGTTTCAGCGGGAATTCAGGAGAAGGTTTAGCCTGACCGTAGCGGCGCAGCGTGATGGCCGTCTCGTAAATTTTTTCTTTCCTGGAAGAATTTTTTTTCTGAAGCTGTTTTACCTGACCTGGGTTTTTCGTCGGCAGGTCGTCGAATATTCCGTTGTATCTTTCCGGCTTAAGCCGGGTCTCGACTGATGCGAGGCCGCAATCAAAGTCCTTAGCGCTGAAGAAGAATTCTTCAAAAAACCAGCGCATATCCCTGCCTGAGATTTCGTTAACCACCCTGATGAAATCTTCTGTCTTCGGATGGCGGAAACGATATCTCATATGGTAGGTGCGCATGATCCTGGACCAGGTCTTCTCTCCTAAAAGCCTCTCTAAGGTGTGAAGGGCGGTGGAAGCGCGATAATAAACATTCGCGGAATAGCTCATCGAATTGTAAAACTTCCAGGACTCGGTGACAATCGGGTCCAGAGCGGCCACCGGACTGGAAACTATCCGGCCGAGCTGCCAGTCGTAAACGGCCGGAGTTTTTATCAGCCAGTTAAGCGGAATTCCTTTGAAGCGAACCGGCAGGCGGCCCGGTCCGTAAGCCAGGTCGGTTACCTTTCCGGTCGAATAAGTGTTTATCCCTTCGTCCAGCCAGGCTTCTTCAAATTCGTTGTTGGCCACCATCCCGTACCAGTATCCGTGTCCGAATTCATGGACGATCACCTGTTCCGGCGAAAGAACGTCTTTTTCCAGGATTACCGAAGTACCGGCGGTAAACAGCGTAGGATACTCCATGCCGCCGCTTCCGGTGCGGAACGGCGGGTCAACCATGGTGACGGTCGGATAAGGATAAGGTCCGTACCACAGGCCATAGTATTTGATAGCCGCCCGCAGAGCCTTAAAGTGCCTTTCTATCTGTTTTTCATGCTGTTTTTCTATGAGCAGAATCATCAGCACGTCGGGCAGTTTGATTTCTTCCGGTGTGAGACCCAGGATTTCAGCCATTTTCTGGTATTCTTCCGGCGTGACTTCCTCAGCGGCGCGGAACCAGCGCTCGACTTTGATGAATCTGGGAGAGGCGGTCCAGGCGAAATCGTGGATGTTCTTTCCGACATAAGTGTAAGTAGTCTTTCCCGAGGCGGTGTCCTCTTTTTTTTCTATTTCCTGGCCGCAGGCTCCCGCCACCATCCGGGAAGGAACGGTGATTTCCACCCTGAAGTCGGCAAAATCGGCGAAGAATTCTGAATTCAGATGGTATTCATGACAGTTCCAGCCGCGACCTTCTTCATATACGCCGGGCTTTGGAAACCACTGAGCGATGAAAAAGCCGTCTTTGAAATAACCTGTTCGAAGACCGTTTCGAGGAACTTTCGCCTGAAAATCGATGTTGAGAGCAATCGTCTCGCCCGGAGCCAGCGGCTCTGGAAGTGCCACCCGGAGAACCGTCTGGTCGTGCGGATTGTGCGGTTCATCCGGGCTGATGAAGGAAGCCGCCGGAAGAAGGTCCTTTCCGGTGGCTGTGGTCAGAGAGTTTATCTTTATCCAGCCCCGGCCGTCCTTTCCCGCGCGGTAGCGAGAAAACATTTTTTCCCGGCGAGCTTCCCGGGCTAAGGTGGACAGCTCATTCTTGAAGGCATTCCAGTAAAGATGGAAGTGGATGTCCGGTATGTAATCGCCGGTGGTGTTCGTCCAGACGATAGTTTCCTGTCCGTGGAGCATGGCGGTTTCCGGAAACAGCTCGACTTTTATCTCGTAACTGAGCCGTCTTTCCTGAGCTCTTCCGGTCAGGATGATGAAGGAGAGTATCGCAAGAAAAATAAAAAAACTTTTTACCGCAGGTCTTATTTTTTCCATCCCCTTTTTCACCTCGGTTAAAAAAAATTTTATCTATACCTTAATACGGATTTTTTGAAATCTGGATTTTATCTACAGGGCGTTCCCAACTGAAAATCTCCGGTTAAGCCGATTGACCGGGCGGAGTGCCCTGAAGCTGGTCGGCCAGCCACTCTTCCCAGTTTTTTCTCCGAGGAAAGAAAATAAAAAGAACGATCACGGAAACAATCAGAAGGATGTGAAAATCTCTTTCCAGGCCGAGGAGGAGAAACAGAATCAAACCGAACAGCGCCGGCATCTCGCTCATTATGACCATTATCAACGAAGTCCGGTGCAGTTTGTTAAGCAGGTCTTCCGGCCGGTCGCCGGGCTTTTTTCTCAGCAGAACCGACTGCAGAATCCTGGCCAGAAGGACGCTGATGGCGGAAAGTCCGTAAAAAAGGTAACGCAGATTTTTAAGGGTCTGATTGTCAGTCACAGTGTAAAGCCCGGAAAATTCTGGTATTTTCATCTTTATCAGCTGGACCAGAACGAAGTATAAAGCGATCGCCCCGAAGACAGAATAACCGACCATCGCCGCTATCCGGTGAGTTTTCTTGATCACTTCCCGGCCTTCCATCTCGCCTCCCTGAATCGATTATATTTTATTTTTTCGCTGACGGCAATTTATATATTTATGGAGCCAGGCAGATTGCAGGTATGTATACATTCTAAATCTTACTCCAGCGTAAAATAATTATCGAAATTTCGGACTGAAAACTTTTATAACCCTTCTAACTGATGAAAAGAAGCAGTCCTTTGAGGTAATCGCTTTCAGGATGATACACGCTCACCGGGTGGTCGAATGCCTGGCGGTGACGCTGGAGAATCCGCGCTTCGCGACCGGCTTCCAGGGCGGCCTGGAAAATTGTTTTCTGAAACATCTGGCTGTCCACATAGTAAGAGCAGGAGAAGGTCAGAAGAAAACTTCCCTTCTTCATGGCCGACATGGCCAGACGGTTGAGTTCTTTGTAAGCGCGAAGCGCCTGCTTCTCGTCCGCCTTTTTCCTGGCGAAGGCCGGAGGGTCGAGAATCACCAGGTCGTAATTGAGGGAGCCGGCTTTTTCCAGAAAATCAAACATGTCCTGATTTATCAGCCGGAAGGAGTTTTCGGAAAATCCGTTAAGCCTGAGGTTTTCCGCCGCCGTCTCGAGCGCTTTTTTTGAATAGTCGACGAGGGTGACATCTCTGGCGCCGCCGTCAAGAGCCGACAGGGCAAACCCGCCAGTGTAGCAGAACCCGTCAAGAACCCTGAGTCCGGCGGCCAGAGAGCGAACCAGCTGCCGCATTTCCCTCTGATCCAGGAAAAAACCGGTTTTCTGCGATTCTCTCAGGTAAATTTTGAATTTAATCCCCTGCTCCTCGACTACCACCGGCTCCCGAAGACTGCCGGCAAGCAACCCCTCAAACTCAGTCAGTCCTTCTTCCTTCCTCGATGGGGTAAGGGATTTTTCGTAGATGAATTCAGGCTTCAGCAATTCCTGGAGCAGATTCAGGAGGAAAGGCTTCAGCCTCTCCATTCCCAGAGTAGAAACCTGAATCACCACTCCTGGACCGTAGCGGTCGACAACAAGACCCGGAAGATGGTCGCTTTCGCCGTTGACCAGTCTGACAGCTTCAGCCTGGCGGTAGAGATGACGGCGGAGATCGAGGGCTTCTTCAAGATTTTTGCGGAAAGCTTCGAGCGGATCCTGCTGACCGAAGCTCAGCAGTCTTCCCGCGAGCGAGCATTTCTGGTTGAAATATCCGTGGCCGAGGAGATGCCCGTCAGAAGAAAAAACAGGGTAGATTTCCCCGTTGACAAAATTTTCCGGGTAGGATTTGATCGCGCCTGAGAAAATCCAGTGATGGCGGTTCAGGACGGATTTTTCTCTTCCCGGTTTCAGGACAACTCCGGCGGCCAGGCGAGTTTTATTCTTTTTCATGCAGCCTTTAATTCATCTCTGAAGATATTTTTTTCTCAGTTCATATTATATCTGAGCGGCGAAGAAAAATCTTTAAGAATAGCTTAAACATCTTGTGTAACCGATTGTTATCCTTTTCCAGATTGCCGGAAACAGCGCTTAAAGTGTGAAATTGCCTAAACCGCGCCCTGGCTGATTTAACAGGTCGCAGAGAACACTGAGGCGGAGTCTTCGTTTACTGAGAGTTCTCCTGAAAAATCTGAAATTTCGAGGATTGCGACTTTCCTTCAACCGAGAAGGTTTCTGGAGGTTAGCCTGCGAACGAGTTCGCCGTCGGCCGGAAGCAGGCGGTAATTTTCTAATTCATCCGGTTTGACCCAGAGGTATCGCCGGTGGGAAGTAAGAGCGAACTTGCCGGATAAAATCTCGGCTTCATACGCCTGAAGCTGATGAACTTCCGCTCCGGGCAGTTCGACCTGGTCCAGAAAACGAAGCACCCGGATTTCAATGCCCATTTCTTCCTTTATTTCTCTGGTCAGGGCTTCTTCAGGCGTCTCGCCCGGCTCCACCTTTCCGCCTGGAAATTCCCAGCCGGAATCTTCAGGTCGGTCAAGACGCTCTGCCAGGAGCAGACGTCCGTCTTTTTTGATAACAGCAGCCACCACAATCATCGGACTTAAATTCTGCCTTACACCTGCCGGTCTGTCAAATTCAGTCTGCGAAAGAAAAATCTAATTCTTTTACGAGGACAATTTCTTTAAAGATCCTGCTCCACCCTGCCATCTTCTCCGCCCTCTTTCCGGCCGCACCGGAAGAAGCGCCGGGCTCCGCCGTTTGTCAAGTCCGGCTTTTGCTGATAAGATAATTCCTCAAAAAAATTCCGGTGTGAGCCTGACATGGAAGGGAAAAAGTACGATTTAAGCCGTCTCATGCCGGCGCCTCCGGCCACCTATGAGTGTTTCAGAACTCCGCAGCCGATAGAAATCGACGGAGACCTCCAGAAATCGGTGTGGCAGAAGGCGCCGCGTTCTCAGAGGTTCGTCGACCTGGTCACCGGCCGACCGGCTTTTTATGACACCAGGATAGCTGCTCTCTGGGACGACGAAAATTTCTACCTGGCTTTCTGGGTGGAAGAGCCGGATCTGCGGGCGACGATGACCGAGAGAGATTCTTTCCTCTGGCTGGAAAACGATGTGGAAGTTTTCATTGCGGGACCTGACTGCTATTACGAGCTTCAGGTTAACGCTCTCGGAACGATCTATGAAGTTTTCTACATCTGGCAGGACGCTCTAAAAAGAGGAAGCTTTTTCGACCGACCGGAATTCGACCTTTACAGCCGCGAGGTTGACGTGATCGGAGGTTATCAGGACGCTTCCCGCTACTGCCGCCACCCGCGCGGAAAGCGCTGGGCTTTCATGGACTGGGACTTTCCGGGTCTGCGCTGGGCGGTACGGGTGGATGGAACTATCAATGATTCTTCCGATATCGACCGCGGCTGGACGGTCGAGCTGGCCTTTCCCTGGAACGGCATGGAAGTTCTGGCTCAGGGGCGACCGCTTCCTCCACGCCACGGAGATGTCTGGTTGATGAGCTTTTCTCGTTTTGAGTGGCTGGAGGTCAACGGCCGGAGGCTCGACCATTCACCCGGCTGGGCTCTAAACGCTCATGGAGTTTACGATTCCCATATTCCCGAATGTTTTTCCCGGGTTATTTTTTCGGAGAAGATAATAGAAATTTAAGGCATTTTTTGAGGAGTGATTGATGAACAGCAAAACAAAAACAAAAATGAAAGTGGTTTTCCTCACACCTGAAATGGCTCCGCTGGCGAAAACCGGCGGACTGGCCGATGTGACCGGCGCGCTGCCGAAATACCTCAGCCGTTTTCCGGAAATCGAAGTTGCGGCTGTCATGCCTCTTTACCGGGAAGTGAGGATGAAAAATTTTGTTTTAGAGCAGGTTTTTCCGCGGCATGAGCTCAGATGGCCCGGCCAGGAAAAATTCTTCTCGGTTTTCGAATATCGGGCGGAGGGTTTCCGCGTTTATCTGATAGACAATCCCTATTATTTTGATCGAGATTATCTCTACGGCACGCCCGAAGGGGATTATCCTGACAACGGAGAAAGATTCGCCTTTTTCTCCCTGGCCGCTATAGAAACGCTGCGGGCGCTTTCTTTCCGACCGGATGTAATCCACGCCCACGACTGGCAATCAGCCCTGTGCTTCGCTTACCTGCGAGCTGTTCCGGGCGGTGATGATTTTTTCTGCCCGACCCGTCTCCTCTTTACGATTCACAACCTTGCCTATCAGGGGCTTTTCCCGCGGGAGATTCTCGAGCGGGTTGGCCTGCCGGCTTCTCTCTTCAACCCGGAAGACCTGGAATTTTACGGAAAGGTCAATTATCTGAAAGCTGGCCTTTTCTATTCCGACGCGATCAGCACGGTCAGCCCGGGCTACAGCCGGGAAATTCAGACTCCGGAGTTCGGCTGCGGTCTTGATGGTGTCCTGCGCAAAAGGTCTGACCGCCTCTTTGGCATTCTGAACGGCATAGACTACCATCAATGGAATCCGGAAACCGACCCGGCGCTGCCAGCGCACTATTCGAAGGATAATCCGGCCGGGAAATCAGTATGCCGGATGGAACTTCTCAGACGCTTTAATTTCCCGGCGGATTCAAACTGGCCGGTCGTCGGGATGGTCTCCCGTCTGGCCGGTCAGAAAGGGTTTGACCTGCTGGTGAAAAGTCTCGACGAGCTGCTGAAAAAGGAAGCTTTTCTGATAATTCTCGGGACGGGTGAAGCCGGGATTCAGAATCTCCTGCTGGAAGTGCAGAAGAAATATCCCGACCGGCTCGGAGTTAAAATCGCTTTCGACGACCGCCTGGCCAGACTGATTTACGCCGGAAGCGACTATTTTCTTATCCCTTCGCGTTACGAACCCTGCGGTCTGACCCAGATGTATAGCCTGAGGTACGGGACAGTACCGGTTGTCAGAAGCACCGGCGGTCTGAAGGACACTGTTTTTGAATTCGACCCGGCCACCCTGAAAGGAAACGGGTTCCTTTTTGAGGATTATCAACCGGAAGCCCTGGTCTCTGCGGTCAACCGCGCGCTCGCCTTTTATCGCCGGGAGCCTTTCTGGTCAAAACTCATCCTGAACGGAATGGAATGCGATTATTCCTGGGAAAAATCGGCCGCTGAATATCTCCATCTTTACAGCCGGATGCTCAGCTGGCCGGTTTTTCGTTCTTCCTGAGGTATTCGGCCGCCACTTCCGGGGGGACCGGGTTGATGTAAAAGCCGGTTCCGAGCTCAAACCCGGCCACCTTGGTCAGAATCGGCATAACTTCTATATGCCAGTGGTAATAGGCGTCGATTCCCGGCCAGGCTTTTTCTGAAACCTGCGGGTTTGGCGCCTGGTGGAAAACCAGGTTGTAGGCCGGGTCCGACAGCTGAAGCTTCAGCCGGCCGAGGGCTTCTTTCAGCGCGTCCGCCAGAAGGAATGATTCTTCGTCTTTTATTCCGCGGAAAAAGGCTGAGTGCCTGAGCGGGAAAATCGCCATTTCAAAAGGAAAACGCGAAGCGTAAGGAGCCAGCACGGCAAACCCGTCGTTCCTGTAGATAAGGCGCTCTCCGCTGGCCTGCTCCTCTTCCAGCACCCGGCAGAATACGCATTCTTTAAACTGGTTGCGATAGAGCCTTTCTGCCCCGTAGATTTCTTCCTTGATCCTTTTCGGAACGATCGGCGTGGCGATCAGCTGTGAATGCGGATGGGCCAGCGAGGCTCCGGCTTCTTTCCCCTTATTCTTGAACACCTGAACATACTGATGATGGTAGGTTTCTTCGATGTCGATGATTCTATCCCTGAAAACCCTGATTATGTTTGCCAGATGGTCAGGCGGCAGACCGGCCAGTTCCTGGTTATGGTCGGGAGTTTCGATTATCACTTCGTGCACCCCGACGCCATCCATCCACTGGTATGCCCCCTTCACCCTTTTTGGCGGCGGCGGTCCGGGCTGTAGAGCCGGAAATTTGTTCGGCACCACCCGCACCTTCCAGCCCGGCTGGTCGGGAAGCGAATGGTCTTCCCTGATGGCAAACACCTCGGGCGGAGTTTTCGATTCGTTTCCCGGACAGAACGGACAGAAAACCAGACTTTCCTTTCTCGGTTCCTGAACTTCAGCCGGGCGAAAATCGTCCGGCCTTTTGCTCCTTTCTGTGGCAATGATCACCCATCGTCCGGTAAGTATGTCTTTTCTCAGTTCCGGCATCGAGCTTCACCTCTCATCATGGTTTTGATCCTGACTATTCTCCAAGAAGTTCTTTAATTTTTGCCTTAAGCTCGTCGAGCGATGAAGATTTGATCAGATAGGCGTCAGCCGCCCAGGTCATGAAGTCTCCTTTGTAGCTCTGGTAGGCGGTGTTGATGATAATCGGGATATCCTTGCGCATGCCCATGATGCTGGAAATAAGTTCTATCCCGTCTTTTCCGGGCATCCTGATGTCTGTGATGATCAGGTCAAAACTTTTAGTTCGCATCAACTCCAGCGCCGAATCCGTGTCGAAGGCGGTGCTCACCTCATAACCTTCGCGGCTGAGTTCCTCCTGGTAAAGAAGGCTCAGATTTCTGTCGTCTTCAACCAGAAGTATTCTTTTCATGATGGCCCCCTTTCTCTTGCCTGAAAATAAAGCCGGAACATCGTCCCCCGCCCCGGCTTGCTCCGGACTTCTATCTTGCCGCCGCAGTTTTCCATTACCCGCCTGACGAACAGAAGACCGAGCCCGAGTCCGCTCTCCTTGGTGGAAAAAAACGGGCTGAACATTTTTTCCTGACTCTTCTCATCGAGTCCGGGCCCCTGATCTTTGATCACGATGGTCACCCACTTTTTGTTGCGCTGACTCGCCCGGATGTAAACGCGACCTCCGGGAGGAGTGACATCCAGAGCGTTGTCCACCAGGTTGATGATGGCTTCTTCAAAATATACCGGGTCGCAGAGAATGAGCGAATTGTTTTCCGGCAGGCTGACGACGATTTCCTTGTTGACTGCCTTTGTCCTGATGTCCGGCCTTTCCTTTATTGACAGGAGAATCGGCCGATAATCGATCGGCACAAGTTCTTTCACCTTGATTCTCAGAAAATGACTCATCCGGTAGATGATGTCTTCAAGATGCTTGATCTCATCCTGGATAATCTTCAGGTTGCGCTGACATTTTTCGCGATCGCAGGGCTGGTTGATCAGCTGTCTGGTAAAGCCGCCGATAGCCACGATGGGATTTCTCAGCTGATGGGAGATGAAGGCGGCCATCTCACCGAGAGCCGCCAGTTTTTCCATTTCGAGGACCTTCTTGTACAGCCTGGTGGTATGGATGTAATTGCCGGCGAGGAGCGAACAGAGACTGGCCAGTTCTATGTCTCTGGAGGTAATCGGCGCCCTGGTAATCGCGTTATCCACCACTATCTCGCCCATGATTTCGTTTCTGGCGATAAGAGGCAAACATAAAAATTCATCCACCTGGAGAAAATCAAGGAATCTGGCGTCGACCAGCGGTTCGGAGCTGGCTTCTTTCACATGAACAATTTCCCTGTTTCTGGCGGCTAAGGCTGGAAGTTTCAGGTCTTCTTCGTCCAGGTTATACTCAAGAGTCCTGAGTCTCGGCTGAAGTTCCGGCATGAATCTGTTGATAAGTTCCTGGTTGTGTTCGACTATTTCCGCATAGCCGATGCCGGGCGAACTGAGCATCGCCCAGATGGCTTCTGCTTCTTCCGGCGACCTCGGTCCGAGCCACATGGTGGCTTTGAGTTTTTCTCCCTCGCTCAGGAAAAGCATCGCCCGGTTGAAGCCGATGCCGGCGCCCGAGGTCAGAGCTGTCAGGATAACCAGAAGATTATCTTCCAGCGAAAACGGCTGGAAAAAGCTCTGGGCGATGATGGAAAGAATCACCAGTTCCTTTGGAGTTTCCTGGTAAAAACTTGCCGGCTGCAACCGGTAGGATTGAATCATTCCAGCCTCCAGCCCTTGGGCACCGTGACGATTCCTCCCGCGCTGATCTTGAAATGATTTTCATCCAGAGAGCGGTCATAACCTATGGTGAATTTTTCCGGTATGATGACGTTTTTATCTATTATGGCTCTTCTTACCTTGGCGCCTTTTCTGATGAGCGTTCCCTCGAATACGATCGACTCTTCGACCGAAGCGCCCGGTTCTATGGTCACGCCGTAAGACAGGATTGAATTCTGGATGCTTCCGCCCAGCAGCTGACAGCCGTCTCCGATGATCGAATTTTTTATGTTAGCGTTGCCCAGGAAGGACGGCGGGTACTGCGGTTTGTAGGTTCTGATCGGCCAGTCCGGGTCGTTGAGCCTGAACGGCGGAGACTCCTTCAGGAAGTCCATATTCGCCTGCCAGTAGGCGTCTATCGTCCCGATGTCCTGCCAGTAATCTTCGTATATGTAGGCATAAACACGATTTTCCTTTATCATTTCCGGGATGACGTCCTTGCCGAAATCATGGCTTGATTTCGGGTTGCGCGCGTCCCTGATCAGCGCTTTTACCAGAACAGGCGTCGAGAAAAGATAAACGCCCATGGAGATCAGAGCCAGGTCTGGAGACCAGGGCAGCGGAAATGGTTTCTTAGGTTTTTCGGCAAAATTTATGATACGGTGATCCCTGTCGATGCCCAGGACGCCAAAACGGCCGGCTTCGGCCACCGGCCAGGTGTGGGTCATCACCACCGCCTCAGCCTGTTTATCCAGAAAGAATTTTAAGACTTTGCGGTAATCTGCACGGTAAACATGGTCTCCCGAAAGAACGAGAATAACGTCCGGGTTCTCCTGCTGAATGGTGTATATATTCTGAAAAACGGCGTCAGCCGTTCCCTCGTACCAGTGCTCGCTCACCCTCCCCTGCGCCGGAAGCGATATGATGTATTCGTTGCTCTCAGGATGAAAGATACTCCAGCCTTTGAGAATATGGCGCTCGAGTGAGAGCGATTTGTACTGCGTCAGCAGGGCAATTTTTCGAAAGCCTGAGTTCAGCGAATTGGACAGGCTGAAGTCTATTATCCGGTAGGTGCCGGCAAAAGGAACAGAAGGTTTCGCCCGGTCTCTGGTCAGCGGATAAAGTCTCTCCCCTTTTCCGCCGCAGAGAATCATCACCAGAACTTTTTTATAGAATGTTTCCATCGGGCAGCACGATCTCCTTAAAGACCGAATCTTCTTCTTCTATTTTATCAATAAAAAAGAATTCTTCAGCCGTCAGCTCGGTATTTTTTTCGATCAACAGGGCTATTTTTCTGGCTCTTTCATAGTGCAGGCTGGCTCTGGCTTCGGCATAGTCTCTGGCGGTCATGGTGGAAATCAGGAACGGCCAGTCGGAACTTTCCAGAAGGAATTTTTCCTGAAACAGCAGCTTGAGCAGACGCGGATGTATCTTCTTCAGCGAAGAAGGATTCTGCAGCCAGCGCAGAGATATTTTCTCTATTTCATATATTCTCGACCAGATCCAGGAGGTGTCTTCGTTCAGCCAGATCCAGTGATAGCCTCCTTCTCCCCATGAACCTTCCGGCAGAGAGACGATCACGCTGGCAGGGATTTCCTGAAGACAGGCGGAAACGGTGGCCGGCTTTACCGCCGAGTAATTCTGGTGGAGTTTTTTAACCAGCCGGTAAAACCATTCCGGACCTTCAAACCACCAGTGTCCGAAAAGCTCCGTGTCGTAGAGAGCCGGGATCACTCCCTGCTGATGGTCTTTCAGCGTTTCGTTCAGCAGCCAGACAAAATGGTCGGAATGGGTTTCGGTCCTTTCGATCGCCCGGTCGTAATTGTAGGGAAGTTTGTCGGCTAAGTCAGACGAACTCGAAGTCAGGCGCCAGTAACGGAGTCCACCCGGAAAGTGTTTTTTATGAAATTCAAGATAATATCCGTCGCCGGGATAACCCTGATGCCGGCTCCAGACCTGTTTGCCGGAGACCTCATCGCGGGCTAAAAAACTCAGGTGGGAAGGATAAGCCAGATAAGGCTGGTAGGGATCCTGTGGCCTTACCGGCCGTGCCTGGAATTTTTCCCGGTATCTTTCCCAGAGATGCCGCAACGCCGGAAATTTCTCTAAATAAACCCCGAGGGCTTCTCCCCCTTTCAGCAGATGAGCGTCAACGAAGAAGTAACTCAGGCCATGCTGGCCGAGTATTTCGTCAACTCCGGGGCGCGGGTAGGGTTCAGCCTCTCCCAGTGGAGGTTTCCAGGCATATCCCGGACGGTAAGCGCATTCCGGAAGCCAGAAGCCGGCAGGCTGCCGTCCGAAGTATTTTCTGTAGACAAACTTGCCCTGCGCCACCTGATGAAAAACGCTCTCGTCACGGGAGAGAAGCGCCAGATAGCCGTGGGTGGCGGCTGAGGTTATGATTTCTATCTGACCGCTCTGCTGCAGGCGGGAAAAAGCGGCTATCAGGTCGGAACCGAAATCGTCGACAAAAAGCCGGAAAATTTTCTCGTACCATTTTCTCCAGAACACAGCCAGCGGTATTAACTCTTTTTCGCCGGACTTTTGAAAATAGAGATAATCGTTAACAGCCGCTTCGAGCTTCATCGTCAGGTAATCGACAAACCCGCGGATGAATTTCTGGCTTTTCAGCTGTTCAACCAGAACCGGAGTGAAGCTTACGGTCAGACCCGATTTCAACCCTTCTTTTTCCAGTCGAAAAAGAACATCCAGAAGGGGCAGATAGGTTTCGGCCGCTGCTTCGTACAGCCAGTCTGTTCCGTGCGGCCAGGTGCCGTGGTTCAGAACGTAAGGTATATGGCTGTGCAGCACCAGACAAAAAAACTTTTTCCCCTTCTCTGTCTGTCCCTTCATTAAGGTTTAATCCTTTTTTCGGAAATTTTATTTTAATTATAACACAGGCCCGGTTTTATAAAAGACTTTCCCGGCTCACACCGTCGTTCAGTATCGTTTCTGCAACGTGAGAAAAATTATTTCTTTCTCACCCGGCGCGAGTTCAATTCTCCAGAGGAAGTGGATACTCATCCCCTGGGTGATGATTTCAAAATCCTTTTCCGACTGAGAGACTGTCTTTACCGGAAACGCCAGAATCCGGCTGCAATCAGGCGCCTGCAGGGATGTCTGCCCGCTGAAAAGTTCCACCCGGTCGGAGTCAAGTTTAATCTCGTTTTCAAAAAGCCCCAGATTCCATTCGGAAGCTAAGATGAATTCGGCCGCAGCTTCCGACAGGTTTTCTATTTCATAAACGAAGAGCAGGGCCCGCTGTCCCGGCCTCAGCCTCTTGACCAGCCTGATATCCCGGCTTCCTGACGGAAGTTCCACCGCTGCCCGGCGTTGAAGAGTAAGGGTATCATCTTCCAGACTGGCTGTAAACTGCTTTTCTATAAAATCGCCTGTTTCCAGGTGATAGATTTCTTCGTACTTTTCCGGAGTGAGGTCTGAAGGGAGAATCCTTTCTATGAACGAAAGACGCCGGTAACGGTCGAATTTCAGCCATTTCTGAGCTTCGTGCGGTAGTTGCCTGGTGAGTTCGTGAATCGACTTTCCGCCAGAACCCCCTTCACCGGTCACCGAATAGAGATGGTAGAATTCCTGGCGTCTGGTCAGAACGTCGGTTAGATTTATTCCCTGAATTCGGTCATCAATTTCGGTTATGCCGCCCCCGGCTGAAGGTTTCACCCAGACAAAGAATGAAGGTGTCTTCAGGTGATATTCGTCCTCGCCGTCAAGGTCAAAATCAAAAGCTTCCCAGCCGCTGAGAAAAGGAATTTTCAGCTGGGCAGAAATCAGCTTTTCATAGACAGCTCTTCTCAGATGCGGCAGGTACAGTCCGCCGAAGACTCCATGCCAGTAAGCGTCGTTGCACTGCGCCTGGTAAAGGTCAAGGCGCGCCTCCTGACTTTCGGTCTGGCTGACTTCGGCTGATACCTGCAGCTGACGGCAGCGCAGGTGGTGGCTTTCGGAGTATTTAAGCGAGAACTCGCGGTATAGTCCGCCGCGGAGAAAACGCCTGGCTTCGGGCGGGAGAGTTCGCTTGAGTTCTATGAACCTCTTCTGTTCTTCCGGCGGCAGAACCCATTCCATCATTTCCTCGTACGAGGCCGGAGGCAGATAAACCCTTCCGAGGGCTTTTCTCGTTTTCAGATACTCACTGAAAGTGATCATCTCAAGTGGATAGATTTCGAGGAATTCGAGAAATCTTTTTAACCAGCCTTCCTGATAGACCCAGTCGAAAGTGCCGGGCCACAGACCGAATTTTTCCCCGTCATCCCCGATGATGGCAGTATCCTGTCCTGCTGACTGGATTTTATCAAAGTAGGCTTTAAGTTCCTCAATCGACCTGAAGGGTATGTAATAGCGCAGGGTCTTGTCGATGGGAAAAACATTGAAGGTCAGCCCTTCGTCTTCTGTTACGTAATAACCGTGGATGTTTCTTACCCCGGCATAATGAAAATGTTCTTCATCCAGGAGGGTATAGCTGTAACCTGCCCTTCGCAGAAGGCCGGCCAGGTGAGGTTCCCAGACCCTTTCGGTCAGCCAGAGTCCTTCCGGCTTCACCCCGAAATTTTCCCGCAGGAAATCGTCCATCAGCACAAGCTGGGCCAGCCGGTCTCTTTCCGGTATCTGGCTCAACACTGGTTCGTAATATCCACCGCCGAGAAGTTCCACCTGACCCGATTGCACCATCTTCCTGATCAGCTCGATGGTTTCCGGATTTTCTTTCTTCAGATAATCCCACAGAAAACCGGAGAAATGCAGCGCAAAGCGGAAACGCGGATGGCGGATTACCGTTTCCAGAAAAGGTCGGTAAGCTTTTTCCACCGCGATCCGGTAAACTTCACGGAAGTTGCCAAGAGGTTGATGATTGTGGACGGCGAAAAGAAAGGTCAACCTGGACATTTTAACCCTCCCTGGTGGAAGCTTTTTCCAGATAACTCGAAAACAGCAGGTCGAATTCTTTCTCTCCTGTTTCTCCCGCCCACCAGAACCAGTCTGAGCCTTCGGCCACCGCTAAGTAGCGGGAAAAGCCGCAGGAGGCCCGGGCTTCGGCCAATCTTTTCCAAGTTCTCACCTTCTCCGGATGGCCGACCCATTTAAAAAAGCTGCTCATCCAGGTTCCGTTGATAATTTTCAGCGATTCTGCCCGGGCGTGCGAGCTGAGATATTCTCCGGGCAGGATCGGTCGAAAACGTCCTGAAGATTTAATCTTCTCAAACAGCAGCCGGAGGAAATCAATTCCGTTATGGCGGTAGGCGCCCCAGGGATTCTCGCCGTCGAGTATGATCGAACAGAGAGCCTCTTCGGGAACACCTTCTGACTTCTTTTCAAGCTTCCGCAGAAAATCAGCCACAGCCTGTTCGGCCGGCCAGCGATGGTACTCAAAGCCGATCAGGTCGGAAAGCTCACGATCCCGGAAAAAAACCCTGACTCCCCCCGATTCATAAGGTCGGTACAGAAGCGCGGGAGAAGGTCGATGGTCAAGACTTTTCCACAGGATGTATTCGTCGGTCATCGTATATCTGTATCCGGAAGCGGCCATCAACTCGCAGGCCGCCTGACTGATGGCTCCTTCCGATGGCCAGAGCCCGGCGGGGGCAAATCCAAAAGTCTCCTGAAAGAATTGCCGCGCGGCTTCAAGATGCCAGCGGGCATCACCCGGATGTTTGAATTCCGGCAGCTCCGGGGCTTCATTTCTTGCCTGGGCCAGGTCGATAAGAAGTGGGAGGAGTGGATGGTAGAAGGGAGTGACCGTCAGCTCAACGAGTCCCTGCCGGTTGAGCTTTTTGAAATAATTTATGAGCTCCTTAAGAATACTGCTTCTCAGCTGAAGCAGTTCTTCCTTGCTCCTGTTTTCAGGTTGCAGAAGCGGCGAAAAGTGAAATTCTAAAATGCGTTGCTGGAGTCTCGCCGGGGAATCTTCTGAATGAAATAGCGGGAAGAATCGTTTCAAAAGGGCGATTTCTTCCGGCGACAGCTTTTCTGCCGGTTTGCTGAGCGCTTGAAGCACCGGGTCGCAGGCCCGCTCTCCGGCGTAATCTACTATCTGCTCGAGCAGTGACGGCACCAGGTTGATGGTACAGGGAAACTCTGCTTCCTCAACAAGCCTGAGCATCTGCCAGTAATTCCGGGTGGCGTGATAGTTCACCCACGGCAGCAGATATTCTTTCGAATCCGGAAGATGATAAATCGGCTGGTGGAAATGCCAGACAAAATTCAGGTACATATCACACTCCTGTTTCTGCCAGGTAAAAAACAACGATGGCTAATATTACCGCCTGAAGTTCCAGTTCTCTCGGATGCACCACTTCAGGCACATCAAGAGCACTGTGATGGTAATCAAAATATTTCTGGACTTCGGGCATCAGACTGCCGAGAACAGCTCCAGATTCCCGGAGCGGGGAGACGTCGACTCCGCCGCCGCCCTTTACGATCCAGTTTATTCCAAGTGGTCTGAGATAACTTTCAAGCGGACGGATTTTTTCTATCAATTTTTCCAGGGTAAAGGCCAGCCCGACCGGAGCGCCACCGCCTCTGTCCTGTTCGATGGCCACCAGGTGTTTTTCCCTGTTCCGGTTGACGGAGGCAGCGTATGCCCGGCCACCTGTGCCGCCAAATTCCTCATCCATGAAAAGAACCGCTCTGATCGTTCTTCCGGGCTTCAAACCTGCTTCCTTGATCAGTCTGAGAGCTTCAATAGCCACCGCACATCCGGCCGCGTCATCATGGGCGCCAGGACTCAGATCCCAGCTGTCAAGATGTCCCCCTATCAGAATGATTTCTTCAGGTTTTTCCCGTCCGGTAAGTTCGCCGATAACATTGGCTGAAGTGACCTTGCCTTCATCCCGGCAGTTGAGTTTTATCCAGATTTTAAGTGCCGGATCCTGTTGAAGCCAGCGATGAAGCTTTTCAGCGTCAGCCGTGCTGATGGCCGCCGCCGGTATTTTCGGAAGACCTTCCTGATACTCCATCAAACCGGTGTGCGGGTGTGCGTCTATTCTGAAGGTGGTGGACCTGACGAGAACAGCCACTGCCCCGTAGTTAGCAGCTTTTGAGGCGCCGTTTACGCGGAATCTGGCCGCACGTCGGTAGGCGGAAAACGGGTCAGTGCAGGTCCGGTCGAGCGGAACGTTGTAAAAAACTATTCTGCCGGGAATCTTCTCAGCGGCTGAGGCCAGTTCTTCCTCGCTTTGAATTTCCACAACTTCAGCTTCCAGGCCGGAAGAGGGAGTCGGGACGCTGTTTCCGAGAGCTGCGATTTTCAGCGCCTGCGGCGGGAATTTCTCGCTTTTCACCATCGCCTGTTCCGGCTCACCCCTCACCCATCTTCTTACCTCTACCGGTTCGCTCCAGACGCGGTCAAAACCGGATTCCTCCATTATCTTTAAGCTGATCTCAACTGCCCGGTCAGCCTGCTCGCTTCCGGTGAGACGACCGCCGACCGAAGTTATCTTCTTCAAGAATTCATATGCGTTTTCTTCCTGCAGCCCGATTTTTTTTATCGATTCGAAGTATGGCACAAACCTGGAGAGGATTGTCTGCTCGCTTCTTTCAGCCACACGCTGCTGGCAACCGTTTAAAAGGAAAAAGAAAGAAAAGCAAATCAGGCAAAAAGCTCTAATCTTTCTCATTTAGTGCTTTCTCTCCTTTCGCGCTTTTTCCTCTTTTTGCTCCTTTGCCCGCCTGCCAGGATTTTTCCTGATTTTTGTTCCGGAAAAAAAGCCAGAGGTTTTTCTTCCCGCGGGTTTTATCCTTAAGGCGCACCAGCGTATAAACTCCGTTCAATTTTTTTCCCTCGATGAATATTTCGAGAAGCTTATCGGTTTCGTTCAGAATACGGTAATAACCCCTGTCCCAGATTTCTACCTGTCCGGTGCCGTATTCTCCTTCGGGAATTGTTCCTTCAAAATCTCTGTACTCAAGCGGGTGGTCTTCCACCTGCACCGCCAGCCTCTTTTCCTGACCTTCAACCGGAGGTTCCTTGGGCAGAGACCAGCTTTTTAGAACTCCGTCTTTTTCGAGTCTCAGGTCGTAATGAAGATGGGTGGCTCGATGCTTTTGAATCACATAAGCCAGCTCTTCGCTTTTATCTCTGACCGAACGATTCACTGATGAGGCCAGAAAAAAATTTTCCTTTTTCTGATTATCTGTGCAGGAAGCATCTCTCACAGTCGATTTCACCCGGTTTCCTGGTAACCATCATCACCAGACTGAGTTCGTCGGCTCTGTCTATGATTTCCTGGTCTCTGATAGAACCGAGAGGATAAATTATGCCGGTGATTCCGTTGCTGGCGGCAAGCTCGACCACATCTGGAAACGGCATAAAGGCATCGGAAGCCATGACGCAGCCAAGCGGTCCGTATCCCCTCCGGGAGAGTCTGATGGCGTCTTCAGCCGCATCGATCCGGCTGCGCTGACCCGAACCTATGCCATGGATTTTGTCCTCAGTTCCGATGACAATCGCGTTTGATCGCGTGAAGCAGGCCACCGTCCAGCACAGCAGGGCTGCTCGCAACTGGCTGTCATCGGGCTTCTTCTTTGAAACCACATCTATGAATTCCGGAGAGACGATTCGCGAATTAAACCTCTGCTGGACGAGCAGTCCTCCCGCCACCCGCTTCAATTCCAGACCGTTATCAACTGAGGGCTGGTCCAGCGGAGCACCCATCCGCACCACCCGCAGGACTTTTCTCGTGGCCAGAATTTCCAGCGCTTCCGGGCTGTAATCCGGAGCGTAGACCACCTCGATGTTGCGCGGGCTTTCCACCAGCAGACGCGCCAGGTCTTCTTCCACCCGGAAGTTAAAAACGTCGACGCTTCCGAAGTTAGATAGCGGGTCCGTCTGCCAGGCTTTGTTGAAAGCTTCAAGACCGCTTGAACCGAGAGCGACGCCGCTGGGCATTTCATGCTTGATGATTACAGCAACAGCCTTTCCAGGGAAAATTTCTGTCAGCTTCTTCGCCAGACGCTGACCGAGGTCCATATCGCCGACGTTGATGTAGCTGAGCCCCTTCGTGCCTTCCTGAAGAACTTCCATCGTGGCCATGTTCGGGCCCGAAGCTCCCTCCTCCTGGTAGAAAGCTGCCGGATAACCCGGATTTTCGCCGTAGCGCATCGAAATCTTCTTGAGGAATTTAGTCTCACCCAGCGTCAGAACTTCGGGGAAGCTCTCGCTGACCTTTGTCTGATACTGGGTTCTGGCAGTTCTCTTTTCCTGGTCGCTCATGTTCTCATCCTTCGTTTCTGTTTATGATTTTAATTTCCTGAATTTCTCCGTCAGGCAGCGTCGCCCGAACGCCGGCTACGGCCACCCTCAGGTCAGGTTTGCCGGCGGCCGGAGCCAGAGATTCGTAAACTCCATGAGCCACTTCCTCGGCCGTGCTGCCGACCATTTCCAGGAATACAGGTTCTCCAAAAAACGAGGGCAGCGGGTCCACGTTTATGCCCATGTAAGTCATAAGCAGCCAGCCTTTGCCGGGAAGCAGCGGAAGCTCGAAGAAGTTTCTGATGACCGAACCGAATTCTCCGCGGCGGATGATGCTCATCCCCACACTGAAGCCACCGCAGTATGCCAGGCTGATGCGAGGAGTGAAAACCGGCTCGTCGGGTTCGTATTTCCAGTCCTGCAGCGCGCGGGCCAGCACCAGAACCGGGCTTCTTCCGGAGTCAAGAGAACCGGCAATGTCAGTGGTATGCTTTCCGTTCGAAACGACAATACCAGAGGGTGAGTACATTATCGCCGGGTAAATAAGAAGTTCCGGCTTTCCGGAAATGATCAACTGAGGGTCGGTCGGTTCCACCCAGATGCCGTTTTCTTTTTTTACCATCCTTCTGGCCTGACTCGATGGCGACCTGCCTGTGATTCCGTAGATTAAACACAACTCCTGCTCGCTCTTAAGCTGGCCGGCGATGATGAACCTGCCCGGGTATTCAAGACCGCTGAGATAATTAGCTCTTTTTTCCATTTTTGTTCCCTTTTTGATATCATACACCATTTCAGGAGTCAAGGATAGCAAAATTGTTCGCTGGCTTGTCTAAATCCTGATTGCTGGTAAAATTGATGCTAAAAGGATTGAGATGAAATTAACCAGACAGCATCTTTATTTTCTTCCGGCTGTGGTTTACTGCGGGCTTATTTTCTTCCTCTCCACCCGCGACCTTAAATTAAAGCTCGGACTTCTTTTCTGGGACAAGGGAGCTCATTCACTGGAATTTGCCGGCCTCGGGTTCCTTCTGGCGCTCGGTTTTTTTAACAACTTCAGCGAGCTTAAATTCCTGAGAGTTTATCTGACCATCCTGACCGGACTGGCCATTGGAGTGCTGGATGAAATCCATCAAATGTTTGTTCCCGGAAGGCAGTGCGACTGGAAGGACTGGCTGGCCGACGCTCTCGGGCTGCTTGCCGGGCTGATTGCTTTCTGGCTTATATATGACTGGAAACAGAAAAGAGCCGGTCAGCATAACCAGCCTGCTGCTTAATCCATTTCTGGCAGGCGTTTCTTCAGGAAATTAAAAGCTTCTTCTGGGCTGGAACATACATGAAACAGCCTGGCATCTTCTTCGGTGATGGCGCCGGCTTCCACCATCGCCTGGAAATTAACAATTCTGTTCCAGTAATCCGGTCCGTACAGAATAAGCAGCACTTCCTTGCGGGATACTTTTCCTGTCTGGAGAAGAGTTATGATTTCAAAAAATTCGTCGAGAGTTCCGTAACCGCCCGGAAAGGCAATCACTGCTTTAGCCTTATACAGCAGCCAGAATTTGCGCATGAAGAAATAATGAAAAGTAAAGCTCAATCCCGGAGTGATGTAGGGATTTGGCAGCTGCGGCTGCGGCAGCGAGATGTTCATCCCGATACTCTTTCCGCCGGCCCGGCCGGCTCCTCTGTTGGCGGCTTCCATTATTCCAGGGCCGCCTCCGGTGCAGACGACGTATTTCCTGCCCTTCGGCCTCAAGTTCATCGCCCACTTGGTTATGCGGTAGGCAAGCTCTTCGGCTTCCCAGTAATACTTATCGAGAATCGAGCCGGTGCTGGCGGGATTCGCCTTGGCCGAACCGAGAAAAAGAATGGTGCTTTCCACCTTGAGTTTTTCCAGTCTGGCCATCGGCCAGACGTATTCGCTGAGGATTCTGAGTGTCCGCCCTTCAAGCGACTCCAGGAATTCAAGGTCGCGATAAGGAGATTCGGGAATTTCCAGTTTTCTCGGTTCTGTTTTTTTCATTTCCCACTCCGGATAGGAATTTTTATAAAGCTTATAAATTTTCTCTTTATTGCCCGGTTTTTGTCAATAAATTTGAATTCTACGGCAGAGACTGGCAAAATAGTGGCTGATGAAAAGAAAATATCTGACGCTTTTTTTGCTTTTCGCTTTGCTGTATTCCTGCCGTCCGTCAAAACCGAGTCTGAGTCCGCCGCCTTCCCCTTACGTGGAGACGGGCATCGCTTCCTGGTATGGACCGGAGTTCCACGGGCGTCCGACATCCAGCCGGGAAATTTTTGACCAGAATGACCTGACCGCCGCTCATCCTTCTCTGCCCTTCGGCACGCTGGTTCTGGTGACCAACCTGGACAACGGAAGGCAGGTTACCGTGCGCATCAACGACCGCGGTCCTTTTGTCAAAGGTCGCATCATTGACCTGTCTTATGCGGCCGCCAGAATGCTCGATATGATCGGACCGGGAACCGCCAGGGTCAGGCTTGAAGTTGTCGGATTTGACCGGGAGAAGACCATTCCGGCGCCTTCCGGCTACATTCTTCAGGTCGGTTCCTTCATTTCTCTGGAAAATGCCAGAGCCCTGCAGCAGAAATTGCAGAAGGATTTCCCGGGAGTTTTTATCTCAAACTTTCAGCATGATGGCCGGACTTTTTATCGGGTAAGACTCCGGGCCAGCGGCGAGTCCGAAGCGAGGACTCTCGCTGAAAAAATAAACGCCGCCGGTTATCCGGTCCTTCTTCTACGGGATTGAAATCCGGCGCTTTGCCGTTTTTAGCTGCTGGATGAGGGCAGAGGTTTCATTCTGAAACGATTACCACCACCGTATGCTGGCCTTCGGGAACTTCTACCCTGACCTGACGGCTGTCGAACCTGGCTGTCTCCCGGCCGTCGATCAGAATCTGTCCTTTTTTCCTGGCGGGTAAATTCAGCCTGATCGAATTCTTTTTCAGGGTTTTTACTTCAAAGGAAATTTCCCTTCCGCTGTACAGAAAGTGGCGGAAGATGGCGGGCGCTGATGTTCTCACGCGTTCTTCTCCCTCTTCTATAAGTCTGACTCTCGAAGGTGAAATTTCCACATCATAGTGGCGTCCGAGGATGGACATTCTTTTCAGCAAGCCTTTTTTCTCCGGCTGAAGGTGTCCGAAGCGAAAACCTTCCCACGGAGTGACATCGAGATACTCTTCCAGCCCGATCAGCGCGAACAGCGGTCCCCAGCTCTGGTACCTCTGCCCTCCGGCCTCTCCAGTCCGGGAGTCAAAATTTTCCGGGCAGAGCTGATAGTTCTTCCAGATGCGTAAAAACAATTCAGTGCTCTTGCGGGCGAATTCCGAAGCCACCATGTCGAAACCGTAAGCTTTTAAACCCTGATAAACCAGGTAGTTTGTTGGAGGCCAGATCGTCCCCCGCCAGTACTGCTGATCCTGGAAGGCCGGGTCGTCGCGGGAAATTGTCGGGAGCACGTAATCTCCCCAGAATTCCTCCGGGTTTAGCAGCCGCTTGATCATTCTCAGAGCCTGGTTTTCATCGGGAATGCCCGCGACCAGAGGGAAGAAATTGGCGGCTGCTTTTTTTCTGGAGAACCGGCCATCCCAGTGGCGGTCGAAATAAAAACCTTCCTTTTCATCCCAGAGATATAGATTCATCAGCTTTTTTATCTTTTCGTATTCTTCCTGGAATTTTTTTCTGTCTTCTTCGTGTCCAAGAAATTCAGCCAGTCTGGCCAGGCAGCGAGCGTCCAGTGCGTAAAGGCTGTTCAGGTCCACGCAGTTCATTTCGAGTGTTCCGGTTTTTTCGTTAAAACCGGCTTCGTCCCAGTTCGGCAGGTCGTCCTGCCCCGACTCCCACATCGCCCTCTGTTTTCCGGAAGCATCTTTTTCCCAGGGCGGCACGGCTCCGGCCACCAGATGCGCATCGCTTCCCCATTCCAGCAGCCCGTCATGATTACCGTCTCTTCTCGGACGGCCGTTAGGCTGAATTTCAGTCCAGAATTCATGCCATTTTTTTAGATAAGGATAGGCGAACTCTATCAGTTCTCGATTGCCGGTTCTCAGGAAGAATTTAAAAACGGCGAACGAGCCGACAGGCGGCTGGGAGCGATCCGGTGTCCCGCCGAAGCGGCCCCGCCAGTTCGGAATGTTTCCGTTGGGATACTGAGTCTGCAGCACGGCTTTTATCACTTCCGCGGCCAGACGTTCGCTTTCAACCACTATTTCCAGCGAATTAAAGAAGGAATCCCAGGCAAAGATCGTCCAGTGATCCGGCTGTCCGTCAGGCCGAGGAAATATCCAGCCCCTGCCGGCCGGAGTGTAGTAACGATGATAACCGTTCTGATAGAGACACATCCAGAAAAGATTGTTGGTGATAGCCTCGGCCGCTCCTTCGTAAAGACCGGTTACCTGGAGTCTTTTTTTAGAATACGCTCTGCTTTCTTCGGCCAGAATGTCGTTTATGGCTCCTCCGCTCCGGTAGCGGTAAATCCGGTCGTTGATTGAATCGTAGGTTTCGCCGGTAGCGGCGACGAAGTGCAACTCCGTTCTGCTTTTTATTCTGAAAGTGAGAATCAGCCGATTGTCCACCTGATCAACTTTTTCTGGCTTGAGACTCAACCAGCAGAGAAAACGGGAAGCGCCGGCCGCGCCTGTCTCCCCGTGAATGTATCCGGAAGATGGTGAATAGTAATAAGTTCCCCTGAAATCCCAGGGAAAATAGAAAATCAACTCAAACTTATCCAGATGCGCCGGAAATTGATAACGACCGACAACTGTCTGTTCGTCTCTCCGGCTCCATTCAACCAGCATCACGTACTCTTCGGGTGTCGGCTTCAGAAAAATCGGAGTTTCTCTGCCCATCTTAAAGGGCAGCCGCAGGTCAAACTTCATCGAAGCGTAAAGCCCGTCAGGAGAATGGGGACCGACCTGCGAGACTAAGTAGAAGAAATCATGAAACTCAGCTATTTTATCATTTCGGTACACTCTCGGAACGAAAGCAAAGGCTGATCTGGAGGAGGGAATGATAACCATTCCCGGCCAGGCTTTCGGGTCGAGAGACCCGATGTACGTGTTTTTCCAGGGATAATAAATCTCCCCCCGGGATGGGGTAACGCCGATTGATAAAATCAGGATAAAAATCAAAATTACAGACAGCTTCTTTTTCATGGTTAAAAATTAACCCAATTTCAAGAAGGAATCAATAAAATGAATTGAATTTCTCCAAATACTGCCAGGCTGGTTACGGCAAAGAGAAAAAAACAAAGCACAAAATCCCGGAAACTTTGAAATTCCTGTCTGTTTTAATATAATCTAATCAACCTGAAAGGAGGGATCATGGATTTTCTCAGATACTTCAGGTCGCGCCAGGGTGAAATGGTCAGGTTCCTGAAAACTCTGGTCCAGCTTGAATCTCCGACCTCTGAGAAGGAAGCCGTCGACCGCTGCAGCGCCGAGGTGCTGCGCCGGCTGGCCGGGCTTGGTTTGAAAACGAAAAAATTCGCTCAGAAAGCAATCGGAGATCTGCATTTGATCGAACTCGAAAACGGCCGGTCAGGAAAGTCAGAAGATCCTGTTCTCGTCCTGACTCATATAGATACTGTCTGGCCGCTGGGCACAATAGAAAAAATGCCTTTTTATGTGGCCGGTGAGAGAATTTACGGTCCTGGCGCTCTGGACATGAAAGCCGGAATCGTCATGGCTGTATTTGCTCTCGAAGCGATAAAAAAACTCGGAGAGGTGCCGAAAAGAAAAGTCTGGCTGTTTATAAATTCCGCGGAAGAAACCGGAAACGAGGAAAGCCATAAGCAGATAGCCGCCCTTGCCCGCCGGGCTGGACTCGTCCTCTGTCTGGAGCCCGGGCTGCCCGGAGGAGCGATTAAGGTGCAAAGGAAAGGGCGCCTGGTGGTCCGGATAGAATGCACCGGTCGTCCGGCACACGCCAGCACTCCGGAAAAGGGCATAAGCGCAATTGAAGAGTTGATTTTTCAGCTGCAGAATTTGAAGAAAATAAAAATAAAGGAGATGAGCCTGAACATCGGACAGATAGCCGGCGGCGAGAAAGCCAACGTCGTGGCTGAGAATGCCTGGGCCGTTTGCGACCTGAGGTTCTGGACTTCTGACGACCTCGACCGCCTTAAATCTTTTTTGAGAGAAATGCAACCGCAGCAGAAGGGCGCGAAGGTTAAAATTAAAATCCAGAGTTTCACTCCGCCGATGGAATTTCACCGCGCCTCTCGAGAACTTTTCCAGAAGGCAAAAGAAATTGCCGCTTCGCTCGGGATCGATCTGATTCCGGGCCGGAGCGGCGGAGGGTCAGACGCCTCGATTGCCTCTCATCTCGGTCTTCCCTGCCTTGACGGTCTTGGACCTGAGGGCGAAGGAATGCATGCTCCTCATGAACACCTGCTTCTTCCCACTTTTATCCAGAGGACTGCCCTGCTGACCCGTTTATTGTTAGAATTGTAAGATGAACGGTTTAAGTTGACATTGCAGAATGATTAACATTAATTTATTATGTAACCATAATTTTAAGGAGGATTCATATGATTAAAAAGTATTATCTGTTATCACCCGGTCCCACTCCTGTCCCGGAGACAGTCCTGTCGGCGGCCGCCGAACCGATCATCCATCACCGCACGCCGGAGTTCTCAAAGATTTTTATGGAAGTGACCGAAGGTCTTAAATATGTGTTTCAGACAAAAGAGGACGTCTACATCCTGGCCGCTTCCGGCACAGGAGCGATGGAAACAGCCGTTATCAACACCCTCTCCCCCGGAGACACGGTGATCACGATCAACGGTGGTAAGTTTGGCGAAAGATGGGGCAACATCTGCCGTGCTTACGGTCTAGACACCAGGGAGATTGTCATTACCTGGGGTGACGATTTCACACCCGAGCAGCTGGAAGAAGAAATCAAAAAAACTCCGGGAGTTAAAGCCGTCTTCACCACCCTGTCTGAAACCTCGACCGGAGCCATTTTCGACATCAAGGGTTTTGGCGAGGTGGTGGCGGCTACGGAAGCCATTCTGGTGGTGGACGGAATTTCCGGTCTGGGAGCCACGCCATGCTACATGGATGAGTGGAAAATCGACGTGCTGGTGACCGGTTCGCAGAAATCCTTTATGATTCCGCCGGGTCTGGCCTACATCGCCTTCAGCCCGAAAGCCTGGAAGATGGTTGAATCATCAAAGCTGCCAAAATTCTATTTTGACATAAAAAAATACAGAAAAAATCTGGAAAAGCAGACGACTCCCTGGACGCCGGCCGTTTCTCTGATCATTCAGCAGAAAAAAGCCCTGGATATCATTAAAAATCTTGGTCTGGAAAATCTGCTGAAACATCATCAGGTGCTGGGAGATGCTACCAGAGCCGGCGTGAAAGCTCTCGGGCTTGAGCTTCTGGCGAAAAGGCCTGGCAACATCCTGACCGCGGTAAAAACTCCGGCCGGCGTTGACGGCAACAAGCTGGTGAAAACGATGCAGGGCAAGTATATGGCTTACATTTCCAACGCCCAGGATCCACACAAGGGAGAATTCTTCCGCATCGCTCACCTCGGCTATATGGGCGGCTTTGACATCATCACCGCTCTTTCGGCTCTGGAAATGACCCTGCTGGATCTGGGTTACGATAAATTCCAGCCCGGAGCTTCGGTGGCCGCGGCTGAGAAAGTTTTAAGGGAGGGATGGCAATGACCAGAATTTTGATCGCCGACCACCTGGATAAGGAGGCCGTCGCCGAGCTGCAGAAAGTTCCAGGTTTTGAGGTGACGGAAAAGGCTGGACTGAGCGAAGCGGAACTGGTCCAGATTATTCCAGAGTTTGAAGTGGTGGTGGTCCGGAGCGCCACGAAAATAACCCGACCGGTTATCGAGTCTGGAAAGAATCTGAAATTGATAATCAGAGCCGGAATCGGTCTCGACAACATCGACGTGGCCGCAGCCCGGGAGAAAGGCATTGAAGTGGCCAACACTCCGGCAGCCACTTCGATCTCTGTGGCTGAACACACGCTGGGGCTGATGATCGGAGCTGTGCGTCATCACGGGCCGGCCAATCTCTCGATGAAGCAGCATAAGTGGGAAAAGAAAGCCTTCATGGGAACTGAACTCTACGGAAAGACCCTCGGCATTATAGGATTTGGCCGCATCGGGAAAGAAGTGGCTAAAAGGGCTCTGGCTTTTGGCATGGAAATCATCGCTTATGACGTCATTCCAATATCCACCGACCTGCCCGTGAAACAGGTCAGCCTGGATGAGCTCCTGCAGAAGGCTGATATCATCACGCTGCATGTGCCAAAAACGCCCAAACCGCTTCTGGGAGAGGAAGAGTTTTCAAAGATGAAGGATGGCGTGGTCATTGTTAACGTTGCCCGTGGCGGTGTGGTCGACGAGAAAGCGCTGCTGAAAGCGCTGAATTCAGGAAAGGTAAAGGCGGCCGCTCTCGATGTTTTTGAAAAAGAACCACCGGAAGATTTCAGCCTGATCGACCACCCGAAAGTTACGGCCACGCCTCATCTCGGGGCTTCGGCGGAAGAAGGTCAGAAGCGGGCGGGAATGGAAGTGGTCAGGATTCTTAAAGAAAAATTTGCTGCCGGCTGATAGAAGACAGAAAAAAATAGGAGCTTAAACTCTGCACCTTAAAGAGACCTGGGCGAAGGTGTAAAATGGAAACGGGTGGTGAATGATGGTTTATCTGGATAATAACGCGACAACACCCCTAGACCCGCAGGTCGTGGAAAAAATGACCTGGTTTATTCGGGAACATTTTGGCAATCCCTCCTCTCTTTACCCTATCGGCCGCCAGGTGAAAGAGTTGATCACTGAAGCCCGGGAGCAGGTGGCCTCAGCCATCGGAGCTCACCGCAGCGAGATCATCTTCACCGGTTCCGGCACCGAGTCCGACAACTTTGCCATAATCGGAGTTCTCGAAGCCCGGCCGGAGAAAAGACAGTTCATAACCTCAGCTATTGAACATCCGGCTGTTCTGGAAACAGCTAAGTATCTTGAGAGAAAGGGATACACGGTTCATTACGTTCCAGTGGATCGCTACGGAGTGATTGACCTTAATTACCTCGAATCTGTCCTTTCAGATGAGACCGGCCTGGTCTCGATCATGCTGGCCAACAACGAGATCGGAACTGTCCAGCCGGTGGAGGAAGTGGTCAGGATGGCTTCCCGTTACGGCGTTCCCGTTCACACCGACGCGGTGCAGGCCTTCGGCAAAACGGAAGTTAACGTTAAAAAACTCGGCGTTGACCTGCTTACTGTTTCTTCCCATAAGATATACGGTCCAAAAGGAGTCGGAGCGCTTTACATCAAAAAAGGCACTCCTGTCCTGCCTTTCATCCACGGAGGACACCAGGAATTCGGTTTGAGAGCCGGTACTGAAAATACTATCGGAATAGTAGGATTTGGCGAGGCGGCTAAAATCCTGCAGGAAAGATGGAAGAAGGATAAGGAGCGGCTGGAAAAACTCGGGGAGAGACTGAAATCGGGTCTGGAAGAAAAAATTCCGGGCATCGTGTTTAACGGTCATCCGGAGAAGAGGATAAAATCAACCGTGAATTTTGCCTTCCCCGGACTCGAAGCCGAAGCCATTCTGATGGCTCTGGCCACCAGAGAAATCTATGTTTCCACCGGTTCTGCCTGCAGCGAAGAATCCGAGGAGGCTTCCCATGTGCTGCTGGCCATCGGCCTGAAACCGGAAGTGGCCAGGTCAGCCATAAGGATGTCGCTCGGTAGGTTTAACCGGGAAGAAGATGTCGAGACTGTCTTGAAGGAACTTCCGGAAATAATAGAAAAGTTGAGAAAGATCTCCCCTTTTAAGAACGGAATTTAGCCAACTGCGCCGGGCTTGAGAGAAGATGAACACAATTAAATGATTATAATAGGCGGGCTGCTCAATTCCAGCCGGAAACCGGTGGAAGAAGCTTTCATTAACAGGGATGAAGCCTATCTGACCGGACTTGCGCTGGAGCAGGAAAAAGCCGGCTGTGCTTATCTCGACCTCAACGCTTCCACTCTGATAGAAAGAGAAGCCGAAATCATTTCCTGGGCAATTCCGCTCCTTCAGCAGAAAATTTCCGTTCCGATCTCCATCGACAGCCCGAACCCGGCTACGCTGGAAGCAGGTTTGCGAGTTCATAGAGGCAGGGCTTTATTAAATTCTCTTCCCGGCAAAACTCCGGAAATGGATGAAATCCTGCCATTGATCCGTGATTACAAACCGCAGGTGATAGTTTGCTGTCTCGACAATCACGGGCTTCCAGAGACTCCGGAAGATACTCTCAGGGTTGCTGTGAAAACGTTGAACAGGCTGTTCCAGGAGACATCGCTGCGCGAGGAGGATGTTTTTCTCGACCCGCTGGTAAGACCGCTGGCTGTTTTCCCCGAGGCCGGAAAGCTGCTGCTCGAATCTCTTCTTCTCATCCGCAGGGAGCTGCCCGGCATCAAAACCGTCGCCGGTCTGAGCAACATTTCCTACGGCCTGCCCCGGCGGCGGGTGGTTAACCTCACCTTTCTGACCAACCTGATAGGACACGGACTGGATGCGGTCATCGCTGATCCCCTGCATCCTGATTTTCAGACGAGCGTTATCGTCAGTGAATATCTGAACAACCGCCCTGGTGCCAGGGAAAAATTTCTGGCCTGGGCTCGTTCAACCATCCCGGTGCAGGAAGAATAACGGATTAACAAAAAACATCTCTGAGCTGTTTCAGGTAGACTTCCCTGACCTGAAGGAAGAATTCATGATAAGCTGGCTGACGAAAGTCGGGATAGGTCCACTCGAGGGTTTTCACTCCTTTTCTGGTAAAAAGAAGTTCCAGATGAGCGTAGATGCCCATCGCCAGCGGTATGCGATGAGCAAAATCTTTGGCCGTTGCCATAATCAGAGCCGAGCTGGTGAGGTATCCGGGGTCGAGGTTAACCGGCCGGGGCGGAGTCCGGTAAAGATTTTTGAACTCATCTTCCAGGTTGTTCGTCCAGACCTTAATCTTCGCAATTTCTTCCGGGCTGATAAGCCCGGGGAAGCTGAGGAACGCCCGGAAGAGCCTCTCCCCCATCTGCGGACGGTAATAATCGGTAAAGGTGAAGGGGAAATCCTGGCTTTTCAGGTCCGGCTTACCGAATTTTTCAGCCAGCCTGGCCACAGCCATTTCTTTTATTTCCGATTCTGAAAAAATTATTCCGCAGATTAATTTCACCTGCTTGAAAGGCTTTATTTCCGCCATCGTCTTAATCTATACGTTAAATCATAAAAAATTTGTTTTCAAGCTCCGGTTGACCGGCCTGCGCCTGAATCTCCGTTCGGGCAGGCCCCCGGCTTTTCCGGTGATTGATTTAAGTCTCTGTTTTGATATAATTTCTCCACTATGAAGTGGGTTTACATCGAGGACGTTAAAGACTACGTCGGTCAGGAAGTTGAAATCAGGGGCTGGGTCTACAACAAAAGGTCGAGCGGACGGGTTCGGTTTCTTCTCGTCAGAGACGGAACCGGAATAATACAGGGCACCATTTTCAGCACCGACAAAGATTTTCCGCTTTTCAGGGTCTTTGACGAACTCACCCAGGAGTCTTCTTTAATCGTCAGGGGCAAAATCAAAGAAGAACGCCGGGCGCCGGGTGGTTTTGAGCTTGAAATATCTGAAATAGAAGTCATCCAGATTGCCAGAGATTATCCGATTACTCCGAAAGAACATTCGGTTCCCTTCCTTATGGAACACCGCCATCTCTGGCTTCGATCCCAGAAACAGCATGCGATACTGCAGGTAAGAACTGAAGTGGTGAGAGCCATAAGGGAATTTTTCGACGGTCGCGGCTTCAGGTTGATGGATACTCCGATTCTCACACCCAGCGCCTGCGAAGGGACGACCACCCTTTTTGAAACGCAATATTTTGACCAGAAGGCCTACCTGAGCCAGAGCGGTCAGCTGTACAACGAAGCGACGGCAGCCGCTTTCGGCAAGGTCTACTGTTTTGGACCGGTATTCAGAGCGGAAAAATCAAAGACCAGAAGACATTTGATTGAATTCTGGATGGTCGAACCGGAAGTGGCCTTCGCCACCCTGGAGGACATCATCGAACTCGGCCAGGACCTGATACTGCATATCATCGAAAGAGTCCTGGAAAAAAGAAAACAGGACCTGGAAATACTGGAGAGAGACACCGCGCCTCTCGAAAGAATTTCGAAACCTTTCCCGCGGTTGACTTATGATCAGGCGGTGAAACTTCTAACCGAGCACGGGTCGAAAATGGTTTACGGAGACGATTTCGGGGCGCCGGAAGAAACCCTGCTTTCTCAAATTTATGACCGGCCGGTATGCATCACTCATTTCCCGGCGGCCATAAAAGCTTTCTACATGCAGCCTGACCCCGAGCGTCCGGACCTGGTGCTCGGTGTGGATTTTATGGCTTCGGAGGGTTACGGGGAAATAATCGGCGGCGGGCAGAGAATTCACGACCTGGAACTCCTCGAGCGGCGGATTCAGGAATTTAACCTGCCGAAGGAAGCCTACGAGTGGTACGTGGACCTGCGCCGTTACGGAACCTTCCCCCATTCAGGTTTCGGGCTCGGCCTCGAAAGGACAGTCGCCTGGATATGCAAATTGCCGCATATCAGAGAGACCATTCCTTTCCCGAGGCTGCTGTACAGAATTTACCCCTGAATTTAATTTAATGCCAAAAGTATCTCTCATCACCCTCGGTTGCGCCAAGAACCTGGTGGATTCCGAAGTCATGCTGGCCAGGCTTCATCTCAGGGGTTACAAATTTACCGCTGACCTCAACCAGGCTGACATCCTTGTCATCAACACCTGCGGTTTTATCCAGCCGGCCCGGGATGAAGCTCATAGAACAATCGAAGAAGGGATTGCCTGGAAAACCCGCCGGCCGGGAAGGTTGCTGGTGGTCGTCGGTTGCTATCCGCAGAGATTTCTCGATTACCTAGAAGTGAAATATCCTCAGGTGGATCTCTGGAGCGGCGTCGGAGCATTCGACCGCATCGATAAAATGATAGAAAAGAAAAAGAGCATTTACGGTAGTGAAACTTTTCTTTTAGACCATCGCACGCCGCGGGTGGTGACCACCGGCCAGAACTGGGCTTACGTAAAAATTTCCGAAGGTTGCTCCCATCGCTGCACTTTCTGCAGCATTCCTCTCATCAAAGGTCCGTATAAATCCAGAAAAATCGACTCGGTCGTGGCCGAGGTCAGGAATCTGGTTTCGCTGGGGATAAAGGAAATAAACCTGGTGTCTCACGACACCACCTATTTCGGCCGGGACCGTAAGAAAACGAGTGAACTGCCCGATCTTCTGGAAAAGCTTCTTCAAATCAGAGGACTCGAATGGATCAGGATCCTGTACGGTTATCCGGAAGAAGTCGACGACAGGTTGCTGGAACTGCTGTGCGAGCGAAAAATCTGTCGTTATCTCGACCTCCCGTTTCAGCATGCCTCAGCAGTCGTGTTGAACAAAATGGGGCGGGGACTCGACGGCCGCCGCGCGCTGAAACTTCTGGAAAAAATAAGGAAGAAGGTTCCAGGAATCGCTGTGCGCACTTCTCTGATAGTCGGATTCCCGGCAGAGGGAGAGAAAGAGTTCACAGAACTCATGGAATTTGTGGTTCAGGCCAGGTTTGAACACCTTGGCGTCTTCTGTTATTCTCAGGAAATCGGAACCGCTTCTTCCAGCTATCCGGACGTCGTGCCCGAAAAGGAGAAAAGAAGGAGGCAGCGGCTGATCATGCAGCAGCAGAGAAAAATTTCCCGGGAATTTTATCGGTGTTTCGTCGGGCAGAGACTCGAGGTGCTGGTCGAAGGCCCTCACCCGGAAAATCCCGATTATCTCGTCGGACGCACCAGATTTCAGGCGCCAGAGGTTGACGGACATGTTCTGATTGAATATCCACGCCGGAAGCGAAAAAAAGCGCTGCCGTCTTTTCTGCAGGTTTCGATCACCGGCGCTCTCGATTATGACCTGATCGGAAGGGTGAAAGATGATTAAACTGGCGAAGCTGATTTCTACTTTCTTCGGTCTGGGACTTTTTCCTCTGGCTCCCGGCACGCTGGCCAGTCTGATGGTAACTGCTCTTTACAAATATTATCTTCACCGGCTTCACTGGTGGCTGTACCTGATGGTACTCCTCGTCATTATCGCCGCCGGAGTTTATTTTTCTACCATCTACGCCCGCAGCCTGAATCTTAAGGACCCGGGGAAGGTGGTCATCGATGAAGTCGCCGGCCAGATGCTGGCGCTTTTTCTGGTCAGGCCTGACTGGGGTCCGGTGGCTGCGGCGTTTATTCTTTTTCGTTTTCTTGATATCTTAAAACCGATGGGCGTGAAAAAGCTGGAAAATCTGTCGGAAGGCTGGGGAATAATGGCTGATGACCTGGGAACCGGGCTGGTGGTGAATCTTCTTATCCACGCAGCGATAATCGTTTTTAAGTGGTAAACGAAAATGAGGATTAAAAATTTGCCCGCCGCAAGCATAGAATTTATTGCGGTCGGAAGCGAATTGCTCACTCCCCACTTTCAGGATACCAACTCTCTTTTTGTGGCTGAAAAACTGCAGGAGCTCGGCCGGGAACTGTCTTTCAAGACCACCGTCGGCGATCGTCTGGATGATCTCAAGCTGGCGATAAAAATTGCCAGAAAGCGAAGCTGGCTGATTTTCATCTGCGGCGGGCTCGGTCCGACCGAAGACGACCGCACGCGTCAGGCGGTGGCTGAAGTGCTCGGTCTCAAACTGGTCTTCCGCAGGGATATACTCGAAAAAATCAGGAAGAGGTTTGAAACCCGCGGCCTGCGGATGAGCCCCTCGAACCGCCGTCAGGCCTACGTGCTTGAAGGTTCGGAGGTGCTGGAAAACCCTCACGGCACAGCTCCAGGACTCTGGCTGGAAAGAAGGAAGCAAATTTTCGTTCTTCTTCCCGGACCGCCGCCCGAATTCAGGCCGATGGTGGAAAATCTGGTGATTCCGAAGTTGAAGGAAAGATACGGCCAGGTTCAGGTGCTGAGGTCAGTGATCAGAGTAACCGGAGCGGGAGAATCACTCGTGGAAGACCTGATCAAGCCTGTCTACAGGAGCCTTCCTGAGAGAATGCAGCTCATCACACTGGCGGCGCCGGGGGACATACAGATCAGGTTAAGCCTGCCTGTAAGACGGAAGCCGCAGAGAGACGTGGCCGCTTTCAACAGAGTGAAGGAAAAACTGCTCGGCTTGCTCGGCCGGCTGGTCTATTCTACCGACGGCGAACCTCTCGAGAAGGTCGTGGGAGACCTGCTCAGAAGTTCCGGAAAGACTCTGGCCTGCGCCGAATCCTGCACCGGCGGGTTGCTGGCCCATCGCATCACCAGCGTCCCGGGAAGTTCCGATTATTTTCTTGAGAGCATCGTAACCTACAGCAATGAAAGCAAACTCAGGGAGCTGGGTGTTTCCGCTGAACTTCTCAGGCAAAAAGGAGCCGTCAGCGAAGAGGTAGCCCGGGAAATGGCTGAAAAAGTCAGAACGAAAGCCGGAGCTGATTACGGGTTATCAACTACCGGAATTGCCGGTCCCGGCGGAGGAACTGAAACAAAACCTGTCGGGCTGGTCTACACCGGCCTGGCTTTTTCCGGCGGGACAGTTGTGGTCAAAAATATGTTTTCTGGAAATCGGGAGAGAATAAAATTTCAGACTACCCAGAAAGCTCTGGATATGTTAAGGTTAAAATTGCTCGAAGAAATCGGTCAAACGGAGAAAAAATGAGGCTTTTCATAGCGATTGACCTGAGTCCTGAGATAAAAAACAGATTGTCTTCAGCGGTAAAAGTTCTGAAGCCTGTGGCCAGCGACATTAAATGGGTGGCTCCGGAAAACTATCACCTCACGCTTAAATTTCTCGGAGAAACAGACGAATCACGGGTCGAAACGATAAAACAGGTGCTGGAAAAAGTGGCCAGGAAACACCGCCGCTTCCATCTCTCAGTGCGGGGAACCGGAAGTTTTCCGCCCGGGCAGGTCCGGATGAGGGTCATCTGGGCTGGATTTCAGGCGGGTCCTGAACTTTACGATCTTCAGTCAGAGCTGGAAGAAGCGCTCAGTCAGGAAGGCTTCAGCCGGGAGGAAAGGCCTTTCACACCGCACCTGACCATTGGCCGGGCTCGCGAACCGCGGAAACAGGAACGTCTGAAAGCGGAGCTGGACAGGATGGGGGCTGAGGAGTTCGGCACGATGGAAGTGAGCGAAATCAACCTGTTCCAGAGCATCCTGCGCCCGGAAGGGCCTGAATACAGAATCATCAGCCGGCATAAGCTCGCATGAAAATACTCCTGATTTTGTTTTCTTACTTATTCGGAGCTTTTCCTACCGGTTATTTTCTGGTGAAATTGTTTGTCCGCAGGGACATCCGGGAAGTCGGCAGCCGTTCGACCGGAGCCACCAACGTTTTCCGGGTCGGCGGCTGGAAACTGGCTCTTCCGGTGATGGTCGTGGATATTCTAAAAGGATATCTACCAGCATTTCTGGCTGTTCATTTGTATTCCAGCCGCCTGCTGGCTGTGATCTGCCTTCTGGCTGCGGTCATCGGTCATTGTTACCCGGTCTATCTGAAGTTCAGAGGCGGTAAAGGAGTGGCCACAACCTGCGGCGGCTATCTGTATCTGGCTCCCGGACCCTTCGGGTTGAGCCTTGCGCTGATGTTGATAATGCTTTTCCTGTTCAGGTATGTTTCGCTGGCCACACTGTCCGGGATGCTGGTGTTCCCTGTTCTGGTTTTAATTCTTAAAGGCGACCGGATGCTCTTCGTCTTCGGATTGATATTTTTCCTGATAATTCTTTTCAGGCATCGGGAAAATGTCAAACGCCTTGCTTCCGGAACCGAAAGAAAATTTGGAGAAAGATTGAATGCTTAAATTCGCCGTTATCGGTGCGGGCAGCTGGGGTTCGGCCATCTCATATTACCTCGGCCGTCTGGGCTTTCCGGTGAAATTATGGGTAAGAGAGGAGGAGGTCCTGGCAGACCTCCTGTCCACCAGAATCAACCATACCTTTCTCCCCGGGTTTGAATTTCCGGTGACCGTCAGCTTTCACCGCTCGATAGCTGAAACCGTCGAAGGCGCCCAGATAATTTTTGTGGCGGTTCCCTCGCAGTTCTGCCGGCAGATTTATCACCGGATAGACGAGTGCATGAAAAAGGGACAGGCTCTGATCAGCCTGACGAAAGGGCTCGAGCAAAAATCGCTTAAAACGATGACCGAGGTGATGGAGGAAGTTTTTGCGCCTTCGAGAAAACCCAGAATAGGCGTTCTCTCCGGGCCGAGCTTTGCCAGAGAGGTGGCGGCCGGACATCCGACTGCGCTGGTCCTGGCCAGCCGGGATCAAGTGCTGGCAAAAGAACTTCAGCAGAGCATTTCCAGCCGGCAGCTGAGAATTTACATCACCACCGACGTCCTTGGGGTGGAAATCGGCGGAGCGGTGAAAAATGTGCTGGCGATAGCCGCCGGCATCTCTGTGGGCCTTGGTTACGGTTATAATTCTCGCGCGGCTCTCATTACCCGGGGGCTGGTGGAAATCATCAGGCTCGGGACGGCGCTCGGAGCTAAGAAGGAAACTTTCTACGGGCTGGCCGGACTGGGAGACCTGGTGCTTACCTGCACCAGCGAGCTGAGCCGGAATTACCGGGTCGGGCTGGAACTCACCAGAGGAAAATCGCTGAAACAGATCCTTGCGGAAATGAAAATGGTGGCTGAGGGAGTGAGAAATACGCTCACCGTGCACAAGCTGGCCAGCCTGAAAAAGGTGGAAATGCCCATCTGCCATCAGGTGTATGAAGTGCTTTATCGGGGAAAACCTCCCCATCGAGCGCTGGAAGAGTTGATGTCGAGAGATTTGAAAGAGGAAAAAATTTGAAATTAAGAATACAACCTTTCCGGAGGGAAAAAATGAAGAGGGTCGGCATTCAAATGGCAGCGATCTTTTTAGCGCTTATGTCTCTGACCAGCTGCGCTTCCACCCAGAGCAAGCTGGACAAAGCCAGAGCCCAGGACCCGCAGTATCAATACAACCTCGGTCTTTTTTACCTGAACAACAACAACATCGATGAAGCCATAAAATATTTTAACAGAAGCCTCTCTCTCGACCCCAGAAACCATCTTGCCTGGAACGCTCTCGGACTGGCTCAGTCGATGAAAGGAAATATGGAAGCTTCGATCCAGGCTTTTCAGAAAGCACTTGAGGTTAACCCTCAATTTACCGAAGCCCGCAACAACCTGGGGACGATCTACTTTGAGCTCGGCCAGCATGAAAAAGCTGAAGCAGAATATCGCCGGGCTATTCAGGACCCGAATTATGCCTCGAAGGAACTCCCCTATTACAACCTGGCTCGCCTTTATTTTGTTCAGGAAAAGTACGATGAAGCCTATGAGCATGTGCAGAAAGCGATTCAATACAGAAACCGGTTTGCCATGGCTCACAATCTCCGGGGGTTAATTCTGGAGAAAGCCGGGGATCTGGATGAGGCTGTTCTGGCCTTCGAACAGGCGGTAAGGATTGTTCCGGAAGACACCACTTTTTTATTCAATTTAGCCAGAGCTCAGTACAACGTGGGACTATACCGAAAAGCAAAGGAAAACTTTGAAAAGCTCTATCCCCGTCTGGTAGGCCAGGAGGACCGGGAAACAGTAAAAAAATACCTGGAGGAGCTTAAGAAGCTGGTAAAAGATTAGGCAGCTTTTTTCTTAATTTTTCTCTGATGCGCTCAGGTTTTTCCGACCTGAAGCTGAAATAAGCTCACGTTCCTTCGCGCCATTCTTTAAGATATTTTTTCTGCTCGGCAGTCAGCCGGTCGATTTTAATTCCCATCGAATCCAGCTTCAAGCGGGCGATTTCCCGGTCGATCTCTGCCGGCACCGGATAAACCTTCTTCTCCAGCTCACCGGCATGCTGGACGAGATAAAGCACGCTAAGAGCCTGGTTGGCAAAGCTCATGTCCATGACCATGGCCGGATGTCCCTCTGCTGCTGCCAGGTTGATCAGCCGTCCTTCCCCCAGAAGATAAAGGCATCTACCGTCCTTCAGCCTGAATTCTTCGACAAAAGGACGGATAATCCTTCTGCTCCGGGCCAGTCTGGTCAGAGCCGGAATATCTATTTCCACGTTGAAATGTCCGGAGTTGGCGATGATGGCGCCGTCTTTCATTTTTCTCATATGTTCTGCCCGGATTACATTTTTGTTGCCGGTGACCGTAATGAACAGGTCGCCGACGGCCGCCGCCTTCAGAAGAGTCATCACCTGGAAACCGTCCATCAGCGCTTCCAGGGCTTTCAGGGGATCAACCTCGCAGATTATTACCCGCGCACCGGCTCCTCTGGCTCTGGTGGCCACCCCTTTACCGCACCAGCCGTAGCCGCAAACGACCACTGTCAGGCCGGCCAGCAGGATGTTGGTCGAACGGAGTATACCGTCGATGGTGCTCTGCCCCGTCCCGTAACGGTTGTCAAAAAGATGTTTGGTCAGAGCGTCGTTGACAGCTATTATCGGATAGCCGAGCACGCCGTTTTCGGCCATGCTGCGCAGCCGGATGACGCCGGTGGTGGTTTCTTCGGTTCCGCCTATTATTTCTCCGAGAACGGATTTCATTTTCCGGTGCAGCGTGGAGACCAGGTCGGCTCCATCGTCCATAGTGATCATCGGACGGTGGGCCAGGGCTTTTTGCAGATGACGGTAGTAGCTCTTCTGATCTTCTCCTTTGATGGCGAAGACCGATATCTTCTCAAACTGCACCAGAGCCGCCGCCACCTCATCCTGAGTGCTTAACGGATTCGAGGCGGCCAGCCTCACCTCAGCTCCGCCGGCTTTAAGGGTCATCATCAGGTTGGCTGTTTCCGAGGTGACGTGAAGGCAGGCAGCTATTCTTATGCCTTTAAGCGGCTTTTCCTTCAGCCATTTCTCCTTAATTCTGTTAAGAACGGGCATCGACCGGGCAGCCCACTCTATCCGCTTTAATCCATCGGCTGCGAGTTTCAAATCTCTTACTTCAAATTCCATGGATTACTCCCCTTTCTGGTGTTAAACAGATATCAGGTTTATTCAAAGATTTTTACCTGTTAAATTAAATTCAACAAACCTGAACCCGGAAGCGACTTTTTCCAACGCTTCTGCCGGCTGCTCTGAATTAATGCATCAGCATGAATATGACAGATAAGCTTTTTAACACAACCCGGGTCTGAAAGCAACAATTCCGATTCAATTTTAATTATTTTTGTGATATTTATAGTCTGATTTGTCTTAAAATGAAAAAGCGGCTGGCTGAGAGAAAAAAAGTTCTTAAAAAAACCTTGCTGTCAGCATTTCTTTTTTTCATATTCCTGGCGGGTCTGCAGCCAGCCGAAAGAAAGACTGTCAACTTTAACCCCGTAACCTTCAGGCTGAAGAACGGCCTTCAGGTAGTCGTGCTCGAGGATAACTCGCTTCCTGTGGTCTCGGTGGTCATGGCTTACGGAGTGGGTTCGGTCCATGACCCTGAAGGGAAAGAGGGGCTTGCCTACCTGATGCAGAATTTGATGTTTCAGGGGTCAGAAAATGTCGGCCCGCTGCAGCATCTCAATTACATCCAGAATGCCGGCGGAGAGCTCAACGCCGCCACCACCTTTGACAAAACCTTTTTTTACCAGACGGTTCCGTCAAACCAGCTCGGTCTGGTGCTGTGGCTCGAATCCGACCGGATGCACTTCCTCAAAATCACCGAAAGCCTCCTGGCCAGGGAAAAAGAGTCGATAATTCGCAGCTTAAACGAAAGAGTGATGCGGGAACCTTTCAGCCATTATTTTTTCCTGATAGATCAGATCCTCTATCCGGATTTCAAATACGGCCACGCTCTGACCGGCACGCCTCAATCGATCCGGGAGATAACTCTGGAAGATGTTACCAGGTTTTACCGGAAATACTATGTTCCCGGAAATGCCGTGCTCTGTATCAGCGGAAATGTTCGACCGGAGAGAGCTCGCGAACTTGTCGGCCGCTATTTCGAAACGATACCCAGGGGTGAAGAACCCGAACCGTATCCGCAACCGGAATTCATACCGGCAATTTCCGCCAGGGATCAGGTCATGTTCGATTCACGGGTCTCGGCCGCCGGGCTGCAGTTCGGACTCAGGCTGGAAGAGTTGCGGCCGGAAGATTATCTGGTGCTCAGGTTGATGGAACAGCTGCTGATCCAGGGGGCAACCAGCCGTCTGGTAAACAGGCTGGTCAAAAAAGAGCGTCTGGCTGTTTATCTCGATGGTGGACTGGAGGAAAAAGGTCAGTTTGTCTCCCTCAAGATATTTCTGCTGGCTAATTCCCAGATGATGGCTGAACGAGCGAAGAAATTACTGATCGACGAGTTAAACCGGGTCAGGACGGAAATCGTTCCCGAAAGAGAATTTGTAAAGGTTAAAAATAATTTTAAGTACAGGTATTTAACTCAGCTGTGCGGCAGCAATCTTTCCCGGGCGCTCACCCTGGCTGACTATTATCTGAGAGAAGGACGGCTGCCGGACCCGGCGTTTCAGCTGGAAAGACTGGAAAAGTTGACTCCCTATTCGATTCTGGCTCTGGCCCGACGGCAGCTAAAAGCGGAGAAATTCTGTTTTATAACCATCCTGCCAGGAAGATAAATATGAACGGTTATTCATATATAAAACGCTGGCGGCAGGCACTGGCGTTTTTTGTGCTGCTCTGGTTCCTTTTCCCGGTTCAATCTCAGGCCCAGGAAAAATTCAGGAAAAGTCCTCCTTACCCCGACCCTGTCCCTCAGCTGGTTCTGCCGGCGGTGGAAATCGGGGAGGGAGTCAACGGGCTGAAAATTCTGGTTATACCCAGAGAAAACGCCTGCCTGTTCAACCTGCAGGTAATAATCAGAGCCGGTGAGAGCGATTCCCCGCTCGAACTGCCCGGGCTGGCCACCGTTACCTCACGCCTGCTGCTGCGAGGAACTGCCTCGATGAGCGCTTCCGACATAGAAGAAAGGCTGGACTACTTGGCGGTCGATGCTTCTCTCGACGTGGAGTCAGATTACACGATTTTTTCTTTTACCTTCCTCGAAGAAAACCTCGAAGACGTCCTGTCCCTGATCAGTCTGTTTTTCGTCGAACCGAACTTCCCCCCGCTTGAAGTTTCAGGCGTTAAGAGGGAATTTTATTACGAGCTCCTTCGGCGAAACCAGGACCCGGAAAATGCCGGCTACAGCTTTTTCATCAAAAAATTATTTTCCGGATCCGGCTACAATCCGGGGGTGCTTGACGAAGAAGCTATTAAAAACATAAGTCCGCGGGATGCTGCCCAGTTTCATCAGCGCTACCTGAGACCTAACAATTCAGTCATCGTTTTCAACGGCAACATCAACATGGATAAAGCTACAGGGCTGACCAATCAGTATTTCCGGCGCTGGGTGCCGCGGCCTGTTTCCAGGCCTCCGGTTCCAAGGTTGCCGAACCGCGATTTCGGGCAGGTCTGTTTTCTGGACGTGCCAGGAAATGAGGTGGCCATCATCGCCGGAAATCTGATTGCGCCCATCTCCAGCCCGGATTACTATTCATTATTAGTGTTAAACCACCTGCTCGGCGGAAGCACCGGCAGCCGGCTTTTCCTTACACTGCGGGAGCTGAAGGGAGAAGCTTTTTACAGCTTCAGCGAGCTGACTTTTTTCCGGAGCAACGGGATTTTCTGGGTAAGGGCAAAAACCTCGCCAGCGGCTCTAACCTCTGCGGTGAAATCGATACTCAACATATTAAGCCGTCTTCCAGCAGAAAGAATCGAAGCTGAAGAGCATGAAAGAGCGAAAAGCTATTTGATCGGCAACCTGCCGCTTCAGTTTGAAAACCCGGAGACGATGAGCAGAAGAATGGCCCTGCTGGATTTCCTCGAACTGCCTGTGGACTTCTGGACGAGATACTTTCAGAACATCATGCTGGTGGACGTTGACAGCGTAAGAGAAGTTGCCCGCAAATATCTTTCCGCCCGACCGCTGGTGGTAATTGCCGGAGAAGCCACCCGGACTCTTGACTACCTGAAAGATTTTGACAAAATTGAAGTCTACAACCGAAAAGGCCAGTTTCTTGGCGTACTGGAGAAAGGAGTTTTAAGGTATGAAAATCGTTGAATGTGTGCCGAATTTCAGCGAAGGACGCGACCGGGAAAAAATTCAGGCTATTGTCCGGGAAATTGAATCGACCCCCGGGGTGAAACTGCTGGACGTTGACCCGGGAGAAGCCACGAACAGAACGGTGGTTACTTTCATCGGTTCGCCCGAGGCGGTTAAAGAAGCTGCTTTCAAAGCGATCAAAAAGGCAGCCGAACTGATCGATATGAGTCAGCACCGGGGCGCCCACCCGCGTATCGGTGCCACCGACGTCTGCCCGTTCGTTCCAGTTTCCGGTGTTACCATGGAGGATTGCGTCCGGCTGGCCAATGAACTCGGAAAAAGAGTCGGTGAGGAGCTCGGAATTCCGGTTTATCTTTATGAGGAAGCCGCCAGAAAACCGGAAAGAAAAAATCTGGCCAGCATCAGAGCCGGAGAGTATGAAGGGCTTCCGGAAAAATTAAAGGATCCTGAATGGCAGCCGGACTATGGACCGGCGGTTTTTAACCCGAAAACTGGAGCCACGGTCATCGGCGCGCGAGAATTTCTGATCGCTTACAACATAAACCTCAACACCCGCGACAGAAAAATAGCTCAGGAAATCGCCTCTTACCTCAGAGAAAGTGGCCGGCCGAAAAAAGATAAGAACGGTAACATAGTTTACGATAAGAACGGTCAACCGGTGAGGATACCGGGCAAATTCAAGGCGGTTAAAGCTGTCGGCTGGTATATAGACGAATACGGAATTGCTCAGATTTCCATCAACCTGACCAATTATAAAATCACTCCCCCGCATGTGATTTTTGACGAGGCCTGTCGTCTGGCGGAGAAGCTTGGAGTTCGGGTAACCGGCAGCGAAATAGTCGGTCTGGTGCCGCTCGAAGCCCTGTTGATTGCCGGTCGTCACTATCTGGAAAAACAGGGCAAAAGTCCGGGTGTGCCTGAAAAAGAACTCGTAAGAATAGCGATCAGGTCTCTTGGCCTTAATGATATCGTTCCTTTCGACCCGGCGAAAAAGATTATCGAATACCAGTTCGCGGCGGACGAAAAATCTCTTGTGAGGATGAAACTTGACGAATTTGCCGACGAGCTTTCCATGGACTCACCGGCTCCCGGCGGAGGAAGTGTGGCTGCGCTCTGCGGCAGCCTGTCAGCGGCTCTTTCGTCGATGGTGGCCAACCTGACGGTCGGGAAAAAGGGTTACGAACAGGAGTTTGATCGGATGAAACAGGTAGCGGTCCGAGCTCAGAAATTGAAGGATGAACTTCTCCAGGCAGTGGACCGGGACACCAGGGCTTTTAATCGGGTTATGGATGCCTACCGGATGCCAAGAGCCACCGAAGAACAGGCAAAAGAAAGAGAAGCGGCGATTGAAGAAGCAAATAAGGAAGCCACGCTGGTTCCTTTCTCCGTGCTGGAAAAATCTCTGGAACTGGCAGAACTGGCGGCGGAAACGGCCGAACACGGTAACAAAAATTCAGTAAGCGATGCTGGAGTGGCTGGCCTGACCGCCAGAAGCTGCGGACTTGGAGCATATTACAACGTCTGCATCAACCTGCCGAACATAAAAGACGAAGCCTTCAGGAAAAAAACTCTGGCCAGAGCTGACCAGCTGAAGAAGAAACTTTTGAAGCAGACCGATAAACTGGAAAAAATGATGGAAAAAGTGCTGCATCCTCAGGGTAAAAGTTAAGCCAGAAACAAACTCTGACCGCGATTTTTCGTTGAATGACGTTTATCGATGCTTTTTCTGAATGATTGATGAACAAGTTTCTGCTGTCCTGAGGAATTGAAAAAAAAGACTCTAACCATCGAGAAGCAAAGCTTAATTTTTATTTTGAAACTTCAAGAAGACTATTTCAGTAAAGCGCACAGGCCAAATATCGACAGCGACAGAAAGATTATCGCGGCCGAGGCCGGAAGGTTGAACAAATAAGCCAGGACTATTCCCCCGGGTATCGAAATCAGGCTGAACAATGACGACAGGAACAAAGTCTGGCGAAAATTCCGGGAAATCTGCAGCGCAGAGGCGGCCGGTATGACTGTCAGTCCGGTCACCAGAAGCAAACCGACTGTTCTGAGCCCGAGAACTATCGTGATCGAGGTCATGATGACCAGCAGGCGGTCGAGCCGGCCTGCCGGTAATCCTGAGACCAGAGCGGATTCACGGTCGAAGGTCATAAAAAGCAGCCGATGAAAATTGAAGGCTACAGCCGTCACCACCGTTATGGCCAGGACGCTTGAAATGTAAACCTCTTCGCTCGATATGGCCAGGATGTCGCCGAAAAGATACGACATCAATTCGGCGCCAAAATCCTTTTTGATTGAAATAAGCAGAACTGCCAGGGCCATCCCGGCGCTGCTCAGAATTCCGATGGCGGTATCTCCCGGAAGTTTCGTCTGCTCCTTTAGCTTTAAAATCAGCACAGAACCGAGAAGACACACCAGAATCGAGAAAACGACCGGCAGAAGATTAAGGAGAAGTCCAAGAGCCACTCCGGCAAAGGCCACATGAGAAAGGCCGTGGCTGATCATCGCGTCTCTTCTGAGCACCAGGAAAACGCCGAGCAGGCCAAAAGCCAGCGCCAGAAAAACGCCAGCGGCCATCGCTCGTAGAAAAAGAGGACTGAAAATAAGATTTTCGCTCATGTTCAATGCCGGTGAGACACCAGATGATGACCGTCCCGGAGAAACTCCTCCAGTATACCCGACTGGCAGAACTCCGAGTGCTCTCCATGGTAGATCAGTTTCTGATTCAAACAGGCCACCCGGTTTACATGCCGGTTGACGATGCCGTAATCGTGAGTGACCAGGACTATCGTCAGGCTTTTTGTCTGGTTTAGTTCTCCCAGGAGGTCATAAAAATTTTCCTGCGATGGCGCATCAACTCCACTCGTCGGCTCGTCCAGAAGAAGAATTTCCGGTTCGCTGGCCAGAGCCCGGGCAATCAGCGCTCGCTGCTGCTGTCCGCCCGAAAGGCTGTTTATCTTTTTTTTGCCATAATTTTCCAGCCCGACAATTTTTAGAACTTCCTTCATCCTTTCTTTAACCTGATTGGCTGTCAGCTTTTTCCTGGCGGTCATCGAGCGTATACTGGCGACAATCATTTCCTCCACGGTTACCGGGAGCAGAGGGTCAAAATCGGTGGCTTTCTGTTGAATGTAACCTATCTTATGCCAGTCGTTGAATTCTTCGACAGGCCGGTTAAAAAGAAAAACCCTGCCGGCGCGTGGTTTAAGCAGTCCGACCATTATTCTGATGAGAGTCGTTTTTCCGGCTCCGTTTGGCCCGATGAGTGCCAGAAAATCCTGCCTGTGGATCGAAAGATTTATGTCCAGGAGAACAGGCTGCCCGTCGTAAGAAAAACTCACGTTTTCAACCCGGACAATTTCTTCTCTTTTTGTATTCATGGTCAATGGCAATCGAGCGCCTCTTTCAGGGCTGTAAGATTATCGGACATAAGCTCGAGAAAATTTTTTTTCGCAGCCATCTGGGCGGAGGTCAGGTTAACCCCGGCAGACAGTGCGACCAGGCTGGCACCGGTTTCCCGGGCAATGGTTTTAGCATAGACCGGAGGCTGTGAACTTTCGTAAAAAATTACCCGGATCTTACGTTCTCTGATGAATTTGATTATCTGTTGCAGCTTCCTGGCGCCGGGCTGAGCTTCAGGATGGGGACCGCTGAGGCTCATAATCCTGAGATTATATCTATCGGCCATATACCCGAAGGCATCATGACCGGCCACCACCACCGTTTGCTGCTGGCAGCTGGCCAGCTCTTCCCGGAAACGCCGGTCCAGGCCGGCAATCTTCTCCGCGAGTTTCTCGCCTCTAGCCCGATAAAAAGAAATTCCTTCAGGATCCAGGGAGGAGAGCTCGGCTACAATCTTCTCCACCAGGAGTTTATCAGCCTGAAGGTCGAGCCAGATATGGGGGTCCCCTTTTCTCAGACCCGGATAACCGGAATTCTCGAGCAGGTCGAAAAATTTCAGGATTCTGGTTTTTTCCCTGTCAATGGCTGACTTTTCCAGTCTCTCCAGCCAGGGTTCGAGCCCGCCACCCACCGCCAGAAGAAGGTCCGCCTTCAGAAGAACTTTAACGTCCGACGGAGTCAGCTGAAAATGATGAATTTCAGCCGAAGGAGGGATCAGCTGCACCACGCTGGCCCGGGTATCAGCTATCTCCCTGGCCAGATCGCTCAACGGAAGAATGGTGGTAACTATCGTCAGTTTCTCCTTCGCGGCAGCGCCGGATGCAGGAAAGAGCAGCGCTGTTAGTATCAAAATTAGATTTATCAACGAAGATAACGGCCGGCGGAAAGCGGGGTTCATTCCGGTCAATTTCGCCTCCTGTTTTATTTGCAACCTATCCGGTTTTTTAGTTATTATAACACAGTAGTAAATTTCTGAAGGAGAAATATCTATGAGCAAAGAATTAACCTTGCTAAAACCGGAAAAATTGTGGGAACATTTCAGCCGGATTCTGACCATTCCTCACGGCTCCGGAAACGAACAGGCTCTGGCCGCTCATATCGTCAACCTGGCCAGAAGCTGGGGACTGGAGGCGGTGCAGGATAAGGTCGGCAATGTGGTCGTGCGTAAACCTGCTTCGCCCGGGAGAGAAAATGCACCCGGGGTGGTGCTTCAGGCTCATCTGGATATGGTCTGCGAGAAGAATTCTGATGTGGCTCATGATTTTTCCCGCGACCCGATTCAGGCTTATGTTGACGGTGATTGGGTAAAAGCCAGGGGTACGACTCTCGGAGCAGATAACGGAATAGGTGTGGCCGCCTGTCTGACGATTCTGGAAGACCGGACGCTGACCCATGGTCCGCTTGAATGTCTGTTCACCGTCGACGAAGAAACCGGTCTTACCGGAGCCTTCAAACTCGGTAAAAACTTTCTTCAGGGAAAACTGCTCCTGAACCTTGACAGCGAGGAGGAAGGCACCTTCACCATCGGTTGCGCCGGTGGAGCCGATTCAGAAATAATTATGCCTCTCGAAAGAAAGAAGAAAAAACTGGCTTCCGCTTATCTGATCAAGATTTCAGGTCTCAGAGGCGGTCATTCCGGGCTTGACATCCACCTCGGCCGCGGTAACGCCATAAAACTTCTAGCCCGGGTTCTTTTCAGAACCGGCGAAAAATTCAAAATCGAACTCATTTCCTTCAATGGCGGGAGCAAGCGTAACGCCATACCGAGGGAAGCCTGGGCGGTGGTGGCCGCGGACCGAAATGCCTGGCGGTCTATCAGCAAATTCGTCCAGAAAGAATTTGAGGCGATTAAATCTGAATTCAAGGTGACTGAACCAGAATTAACCTGGGAGATAAAGACTCAGGCTTCTTCTGATTATCCTTTTACGGTCGAATCTCAGAATACTCTGCTGCAGCTTCTCCTGGCGCTTCCTCACGGTGTGATTTCCATGCATCCTCAGATTGCCGGACTGGTGGAAACCTCAAGCAACCTGGCGATCGTCAACACTGAACAGAAACAGGCGAAGATTGTCTGCAACAGCCGGAGCTCGGTGTACACCGCGCTCGAAGCGACCAGGATAGTCATCAGGGCCTGCAGCCAGCTGGCTGGAGCTAAGGTCAACCAGCCCGAGGGTTATCCGGCCTGGACGCCGAACCTTGACTCCGAGCTCCTTAAAAAAATGGTGGACATTTACCGAAATCTGTTTCATAAAGAGCCCGAAGTCAAGGCGGTGCATGCAGGTCTTGAATGCGGGATAATCGGGGAAAAATACCCGGGTATGGACATGATTTCGTTCGGTCCGACCATAAAATACCCCCATTCTCCGGACGAAAGGGTCGAAATTCCTTCAGTCGAGCGATTCTGGAAACTGCTTCTGGAGGCGCTCGATAAATTGAGTTAAAATTTAAGATAAAATTAAGAGGCAGGAGATGAAATGAAGAGAAGGAATTTTTTCCTTCTCCCTTTGCTCATCTCTATACTCCCGGGCTGGCTGGTTTCAGCCGGCAAAAATTGGAGGAACCTGATGAAAAAAGCTATCAGCACGGAAAAAGCCCCGAAAGCCATCGGTCCTTATTCTCAGGCTATCAAAGCGGGAGGTTTTATTTTTGTTTCCGGGCAGCTGCCGATAAACCCGGCCACCGGAGAGTTTGCCGGCGAGACCATCGAAGAGCAAACCCACCAGGTGTTGAAAAACATTCAGGCGATTCTGGAAGCGGCTGGAAGTTCGATGGCGGCAGTGGTCAAAGCCACGGTCTACCTGGCCGATATGAACGACTTTGCCAGGATGAACGCGGTCTATTCGCAGTATTTTCCTGAACCCTTCCCTGCCCGGGCGGCTTTTCAGGTGGCCAGATTGCCAAAAGATGCCAGAATTGAGATCGAAGTAATAGCCGAAGCAGGTCCTGAGGTTACTCCCGCAGTAAAGTGATATACTCTCCCGGGAGAAGTTCGGGAACAATTCAATCTTTCGAAGCTCTGTAGTATAATTTAAAAGAGGAGGAAAATGCCGCTGTATGAGTTTTTCTGTGAAGATTGCCAGAAGAAATTTGAGCTTCTGGTGAGCTTCAACCGCCAGGAAAAAATTGTCTGTCCTTACTGTTCAAGCGAACGGGTAAAAAGGCTCATATCCTCTTTTGGCATCGGCGGCGGCAGCAGCCGGATAAAAAACAGTTCAGGCAGTTGCTCCAGCTGCTCGAGCCGAAGCTGTTCCACCTGCAAATAAATCTCCGCTTGACAGCTCTCCCCCGCCTCAGTTAAATCTATTGACTAATTCTATCGTTTTCAGAAAGGAGTGTTTAAGTTTGGGCCAGGGTAATAAGCAGGCTTTCAGGATAGGAGTAGATTCCGGCGGTACCTTTACCGATTTCGTTATTCACAGCGACGGTCAGCTTCAGGTGCGGAAGTTGCCCTCGTCTCCGGATGATCCCTCGCGGGCCATCATAGAGGGACTAAAAGACTATCTCGGTCCAGGAACCCTGGTCATCCACGGAACGACCGTGGGAACGAACACATTGCTGGAAAAAAAGGGCGCCCGACTGGCTTTCCTCACCACCCGGGGTTTCGAAGATATAGTCTTTATCGGTCGGCAGACCCGCAAAAATCTCTACAGCCTGAGTGGAGAAAAAAGGGATTATCTGCTTTCTCCACGTCTGTGTTTCGGTCTGGAGGAGAGGGTCCTGGCCGGCGGTCGGGTGGAAACACCTCTGAGAATGGAAGAGGTGGATAGAATCATCAGAATCCTGAAGAAGGAAAAGGTGGAAGCGGTAGCAGTATGTCTGCTTCATTCCTATGCTAACCCTGTTCATGAAAAAATCGTGGCCGAAAGTCTCTCCCGGGCCGGATTCAGAGTTTCTGCCTCGTTCACTCTTCTTCCGGAATACCGTGAGTATGAACGGGCCTCAACCACGATAATCAATGCCTATCTCCTTCCGGTTATCGACCGCTATCTCGTAAGGCTTCAGGAAAACCTGGCTGGAGCTGAATTGAAGATCATGCAGTCCAACGAAGGTTACATCACCGTCAGCAAAGCCCGCCGGGAACCGATCAGGACGATTCTTTCCGGGCCGACGGGCGGAGTGGTTGGCGCCTACCACCTGGCCAGACAGACGGGCTTCCGCCGGGTGATCAGCTTTGACATGGGCGGCACCTCCACTGATGTCTCGCTCATCGACGGCCGGATTAAAATTTCAACCGAAAATCTTATCGGCGAGCATCCGATCCGCCTGCCGATGGTGGACGTGCACTCGGTCGGAGCCGGAGGCGGTTCGATAGTCTTCGTCGATTCTGGTGGACTGCTCAGAGTCGGACCGCAGAGCGTCGGAGCGAATCCCGGTCCGGCCTGCTACGGACAGGGAGACATTCCGGCGGTGACCGATGCCAACCTCATCCTCGGGCGGCTCGACCCCGACTATTTTCTCGGCGGCCGGATGAAAATTTATCCCGAAAAAAGCCGCAGAGCGCTCGAAACTGTGGCCAGAAAAATCGGACGCAGCCTGGTTGAAACCGCTCTCGGAGTGGTGGCCATCGCCAACGCCAGCATGGAAAAAGCCATCAGGGTAATTTCTGTCGAAAGAGGATATGACCCGAGGCAATTCACCCTGATTTCATTCGGAGGAGCCGGGGGCCTGCATGCGGTGGAAATCGCCGAACATTTACGGATTCCGCGGGTGATCGTCCCCCGGATGTCCGGAGTTCTTTCCGCCTTCGGCCTGCTGCTGGCGGATGCCGTTCGTGATTATTCGCGTTCCTTCCTGAAACTGGCTCAGAAGACCGCAGCCGATGAGCTGGAAAAAGAATTCAGAGAGATGATCATCAGAGCCCGGGAAGAAATGGCCGAAGACGGTTTTGACCCTGATGAGATGCTCATAGAAAGGCAGCTTGACCTGAGATACCTGGGACAATCGCACGAACTGACGGTTCCCTGCCGGGCAGATTCCCTGGCTAAATTGAAATATCTTGAAGATTTTCATCGCCAGCATCGCCGGTTGTTTTCTTACCACCATCCGCACCGCCCGGTGGAAATAGTGAACCTGAGATTGAGAGCTATAATCAGGAGCCCGGAGATTAAACCACCGGTGGCTGAGAGCAGCCGTCACCTGCCGCCTGAAGCTAAGGTGAAGAAACAGCAGTTGTATTACGGACGAACCCGGTATCTGGCGGCAGTTTTTGACCGCTCCCGCCTCCTGGCCGGAAACAGAATTCCCGGGCCGGCGCTGGTGGTGGACGCTGAATCCACCACTTTAATACCGCCTGGTTATGAAGCCCGGACTGATTCTTACCTGAATTTAATCATTGAGAGAGCAGGTCGACCATGAGGAAATTTGACCCTATAGAGCTCGAACTTTTCAAGAATATGTTTACCTCGATCACCGAAGAAATGGCCGCCGTCCTCCAGCGCACGGCTCTTTCTCCCAACATTAAAGAAAGAAGAGATTTTTCCTGCGCACTTTTTACACGGGATGGGGAAACTTTCGCTCAGGGCTCGCACATCCCGGTTCATCTTGGGGCCATGCCGCTTTCGGTTCAGGCGGCCATTCAGGCGATTGAGTTTGAACCGGGAGATGTGATCATCCTGAACGACCCCTACCGGGGAGGCACTCACCTGCCTGACATCACCTGCATTCAACCTTATTTTGCGGGCAAAAATCTTTGTTTTTTCGTGGCGAACAGGGCGCATCATTCTGATGTCGGCGGAATAACGCCAGGTTCGATGCCGCTGGCCACTGAAATTTTCCAGGAAGGAGTGATCATCCCACCACTGAAGCTTTACCGGCGCGGTCGTCTCAACGATGAAGTTCTTAATCTTTTTATGGCCAACGTCAGAACGCCCGAAGAAAGACGCGGAGACCTGCTGGCTCAGGTGGCGGCCAATTCCCGCGGCGCCCGAAGGCTCAGCGAAATGATCAATCGTTACGGTCTGAAGAAGATGACTCTCTATGCCCGCGAAATACAGGGGTACACGGAAAAAATACTCAGGACCACGATAAAGACAATTCCTGATGGTGTGTATGAATATGAGGATTACCTGGATGATGACGGCATCACTTCCAGGCCGATCAGGATTAAAGTGACTCTGACGATAAAAGGCGAGGAAGTCATGGTCGACTTCACCGGATCTTCAGAACAGGTCGCCGGGTCGGTCAACGCCAATTTTGCCGTCACTTATTCAGCCGTACTTTATGTCTTCCGCTCGCTGATCGAGGAAGACATTCCTTTCAACAGCGGTCTGATGAAGCCGGTAAAAATTATAGCCCCCGAAGGTTCGGTGGTTAACGCTCGTTTCCCGGCAGCGCTGGCTGGAGGAAATGTGGAAACATCCCAGAGAATCGTGGACGTCCTTCTCGGAGCTCTGGCCAGAGCCATACCCGGGCAAATACCGGCAGCCAGTCAGGGAACGATGAACAACGTGGCCTTTGGCGGCTATCACCCGGAAAACAGGATGAATTTCGCCTATTACGAAACGATCGGAGGCGGAATGGGCGCCTCAGCCACTCTGCCCGGGCTGAGCGGAGTCCATTCCCATATGACCAATTCGCTCAACACTCCGGTTGAAGCGCTGGAGAATTACCTTCCGGTTAAAATCAGACAGTATGCGCTGCGAAAGAAATCCGGGGGACGGGGAAAAAATCCCGGCGGAGACGGGTTGATAAGAGAATATCAATTTCTGGTTCCGGTGAACCTGACGATCATCTCTGACCGGAGGAAGCGCCGTCCTTATGGATTGCTTGGAGGGCAGCCCGGAAAGGCCGGACGAAATCTCCTCATAAGGAAAGGAAAGAAAAAAATTCTCGGTTCGAAAACAAACCTGAAGCTGAGAGCCGGAGAGATCCTCAGGATTGAAACTCCCGGCGGCGGAGGCTACGGAAATCCCGGCTGAAGTTCTCCTTCAGATCTTCAATTACTTTTCAAACTCTTTATTTCCACTCAGCTTTTCATATTACTGTTTCAACCCGTAAACAGTTAAGACCGCTCTTTTCCCCTGCCTGAATAGCATTTGATTTTCCCCTTTTTCTCCGGCCCCGGGAGGCGCTTATTAAATCTGCTTTTTTCTCCGGAAGAAGAACTTCCCCGGCATATTTTTTTTATTTTATTTTTATCTATCATCAGCGACCCCTGATAAGAAACGTAATTAAGAAGGATCATCACCCTTTCCTTATCGCTCAGGCTTTTCAGGAATAAACCCTTCAAACCCTTCAGCGGACCTTCCATCACCATCACTTCGTCTCCAGGCTCCGGTTCTTCACCGTATTTCATCAACTCAATAAAACCGTTTTTTTCCCTCGAGCGAAGGCAGGAAATCATTTCCTGGCTGAGAGGAATCGGCCCCTGGCTGTTGCCCACGATTCTCTTCACGCCGCGAGTGTAGATGACTGTTCGATAATCCTCCGGATATCGGAATTTGAAAAATAGATAGCCGGGGAAAAAGGGCTTAATCCTGCCGTCATCCAGATACTTCGGGTTGTAAACGGTAAAGCCCGCCTGTTCCAGCAGAGTTTCAACCTGAAATTCTTTGCGAGGTCTGGTCTGCAGCACATACCACTTTTTCATTCTTTTCGCGCCAGCTTCAATTCAGATACTGTCGTTGTCCCTGAACTTTCAGGAAAAAAGTTTTTCTATCTCGGCTATTTTTTTCGGGATTCTCGGACCGAGCACCCGGCAGCCGTCATCCGTCACCAGCACGTCGTCTTCTATTCTTACACCACCGAAATCTAAATATTTTTCCACCCTGTCGTAATTTATGAAATCGAGAAACTTTCTTTCTTTTTTCCAGGTGGCCACGAGTTGAGGTATGAAATATATTCCCGGTTCAACCGTCAGGACGAAGCCGGGTTCGAGCGTTCTGGCCAGCCTTAAATAGCCGAGGCCAAACTGTTCGCTTCTTTTGACGGTTTCATCATAACCAACATAATTCTCGCCGAGATTTTCCATGTCGTGCACGTCGAGTCCCAGCATGTGGCCAAGTCCGTGCGGGAAAAACAGAGCATGAGCCCCCTGGTTGACCGCCTCCTCCAGATCTCCCTTCATCAGTCCCAGGTCTTTCAGACCTTCAGCCATCACCCTGGCTGCCTTCAGATGGACCTCCCGATAGAGCCGACCCGGGCGGATCGATTTAATGGCTTCCTCCTGCCCTTTGAGAACGATCGAATAGATGTCTTTCTGCCGGCCGTTAAAACGACCGCCGACCGGGACGGTTCTGGTGATATCACAGGCGTAGTGGAGCTCGGATTCGGCGCCGCTGTCGATGACCAGCATCCTTCCTTTTTTCAGGGTGTCTCCGTAAGAAGTTTTATGAAAAATCTGACCGTTTATCGTGACTATAGGCGGAAAAGAAAAAGAAAGACCGTTCGCCCTTAAAACCATCTCCATGTAAGCCAGGACTTCCTGTTCCCTGACCCCCGGTTTCGCCTGAGGTATCGCCGCCAGGTACATCTCGCGCGTAACTTTAAGAGCATTTTCTATCTCTCTAACTTCTTCTGCTGTTTTTTTCGACCTCAGTGCCACCACCGCCCGGATCAATTCCACCGAGGCGGATTCTTTTAACTTTTCCGGCGGGGTTTTCAACCAGGAGGAGAGCTGAAGTTTCGTTTCTCCTCTGTATGGCGGGAGGAAATGTATATTGCGCCCCTGGCTGATAGCTTTTTCCAGATAAAGAGCCAGCTCTGAAGAGGGCATCACCTTCTTTACTCCCGCGGCCTCCGCCCTGTCTTTGAGGCGCGGCTGAGGGCCGACCCAGATAATGTCTTCCAGGCTGACGTCGTCGCCGAAAATGATATCCTGGCCTTCGTCAATATCTACAATGGCGGAAAGCCCGGGAGAATCCATGCCGAAAAAGTAAAGAAAGGTGCTGTCCTGCCTGAAGGGATAACAGTTAGCCGGATAGTTCATCGGGCTGTTAACGTTTCCCGGAAAAAGGCAAAGACCGCTCTTCACCAGTGCTTTAAGTTTTTTTCTTCTGAGTTTATATACTCCAGCTTCGAACATAAATTCCTCCTTTCCTGATATGTTATGAAGTTTATAGCAAATTCTGAGAGTTAATGCAAAGGAAACGAAAATGAATCAATTCAGGCTGAATTGAAAGATTAAAAATCAGGAAGGATTTATAAATACCGAAGATATTGCCTTGATAAAAAATGGTAGCGGGGGCTGGATTTGAACCAGCGACCTCCGGGTTATGAGCCCGACGAGCTACCTGACTGCTCTACCCCGCGATCTTATTAAGATTATAACAGAAATTTGATTTTTGTCAAAAGAATGGCTGGAGCAGGACATAAGCCGAATTCTGTTACTGCCAGAGGCAGCGGCGGTCATTTGTCTGACCGACCGATTGCTCGGCCGGTTTTGCGACCTACCTGCCCCATCGGACGGGCCATCCTCAAACGGGGCTATTTGGTCTTGCTCCGGATGGGGTTTGCCCTGCCTCCGCTGTCACCAGCGGAGCGGTGAGCTCTTACCTCACCTTTTCACCCTTACCAGCCACTTCTGGCGGCTGGCGGTATGTTTTCTGTGGCACTTTCCTCCGGTTGCCCGGAGTCGCTGTTAGCGACCATCCTGCCCTGTGGAGTTCGGACTTTCCTCCCCTTCTTCTTCCGAAGAAGGAGCGACCGCCTCGCCTGCTCCAGCCTTTAATTTTATACCATATTTCTCGAGTTTTTTGTAGAGATTGCTCCTGGGTGTGTCGAGTTCCCGGGCAGTTCTGGAAACATTCCAGTTGTTCATTCTGAGCTTATAAAGGATGAAGCTTTTCTCGGTTTCTTCCTGAAAATCTTTAAGCGTCTTTATTTTCCGCAAATCGGGAAGAATATGCTCTTTTTCCTGCAACATGTATTCCGGCAGGTCTTCCGGTCCGATTACCTCCTTATCAGTCAGAATAAGCAGCCTCTCCACCAGATTTCTGAGTTCGCGCACATTCCCTTTCCAGGGATACTTCATCATTACTTCCAGGGCTTCCGGAGAAAATTTTTTTCGCCGGAAATTGTTTTCCTCGGAAAATACCGCGCAGAAATAATCCACCAGCAGCGGTATATCCTCTTTTCTTTCCCGGAGCGGCGGCACATAAAGCGGGACGACGTTCAGGCGGTAATAGAGGTCCTCGCGGAAGCGGCCCTCTTTAATTTCCTTTTTTAAGTCTTTGTTGGTGGCGGCAATCACCCTGACGTCCACTCTGATTATCCGGCTTGAGCCCACCCGCTGAACTTCTCCCTGCTCCAGAACTCTTAGCACCTTCGACTGAGTCCTGAGACTCATATCGCCTATTTCGTCAAGAAAAATAGTGCCGCCGTCAGCCAGCTCGAATTTTCCCGGACGCCTTTCGGTAGCGCCGGTGAATGCGCCTTTTTCATGCCCGAAAAGTTCGCTTTCTATAAGCTCCTCAGGTATAGCAGCGCAGTTGACCTGGACGAAACTTTCTTCCGCCCTGGGACTGTTTTCGTGAATCGCCCGGGCAACCAGTTCCTTGCCGGTTCCGCTCTCACCCTGAATCAGCACGGTGGCGCTGGTGGGAGCGACTTTTTTTATTTCCTGCCACAGCGCCTGCATTGCCGGATGCTCACCTATTATCCGGTATTTGCGTTCGGTTTTTCTTTTGATGTCCTGGACGGTTGTCTTAAGTTTCCTGGCTTCGAGCGCGTGGCGCAGGCTCAAAAGAACTCTTTCCCTGGAGAGAGGTTTCTCGATAAAATCGAATGCCCCGAGCTTGGTGGCTTCTACCGCCATGGAAATCGTCCCGTGACCGGAAATCATAATTATCTCCGGCGGATAAGGCTTCTGTCGGAATTCTTGAAGAAGCGAAAGTCCGTCAAAATCAGGCAGTTTTAAGTCGAGCAGTACGAGGTCGATTTCCGGATGATCCTCCAGAACTTCTCTGGCCGTCAACCCGTCGGCGGCTTCCAGCACGGCATAGCCCTCGTACTCAAGGATCATCTTCAGGCTTTTGCGAATGTTTTCTTCGTCATCGACGATTAGAATGCGATTTTTTCTTTCTCGCGCGCTCATGCTGTAATTTTAACATATCATTCATAACCTCAAAAAAAGTAATTTTGAAAAAAAGTTGCACCCCCAGCGGAAGCTGAGCTATATTTATGAAGGAGGGCCAGAGATTTTTCCTTTAAGGTTGATTAAAATAATTTTCCGGGCTGAATTTCTTATCCTGCTTTTATCTGTGTTTTTTCTGTCAGGATTTTCACCTGCAGCTCACGCCGCACTTTCGAATGGAACCACTGCACTAGAATTCAGTCTGGAAAACGGACTGAGGGTTTATCTTCTCCCTCAGCCCCGCTTTCCTCTGTCCGCAACTGTCCTGGCGGTGAAAGCCGGTGTGGTCTACGAAACCCCAGAAACCAGCGGTCTTCTTCACCTGCTCGAACACTGCCTTCTTTTCCGGCAGACGCACCTCCTTCAGGAGAACAGGCTTTTTCACCTGCTGGCTGAATATGGAATCCATTACAACGCTTTTACCGAACAGGACTTAATGTTGTTTGAAATTTCGCTGCCCGGAGAGTTTCTGGAAAAAGGGCTGGAATTGCTTAAGGAAGTTGTTTTCAACCTTAATCTTACGCAGGAACAGCTCGAGAAGGAAAAAGAGGTTCTTTTGAAAGAACTGGCCGACGTCGCCCGCCGGCCGGAAAAAGTCGGACTGGCTAAAGTCTATGAGCTGGCTTTCCCTGATTCCGGTTATGGGCTTCCTGTTTATGGAAACGAGACGGTAGTAAGAAAAGCAGAACTCAAATCGCTTCAGGATTTTCACCGGAAGCTTTTCCGGACTGACAGGGCGGCTCTGGTCGTCACCGGCAATTTTAAGCCAGAAGAAACGGCCGAAAAAATAAAGAGGATTTTTTCCGAGCTGACGCCGCCAGCTGAAAGGCAACCTGAACGCCCGGTCCAGGCAAAATTCGCCACCCATGGCCCCGAGGTCCATCTGAGGATGAAGATTTCTGAGACTTATGTGATGGTCGGGTTCCCGGCTCCTGAATATTCCAGCGCTGACCGTGTGGCCATGGATATGCTGAGCGAAATCCTGGGTCAGGGCCTGAATCCTCTCCTCTTCCAGGCATTTGCCGTCCAGCCGGACCTGATCACCTCAGCCCGTTTCCATTATTTAGCCCATGAAGGCGCCGGGCTGGCCCTGATTTCTTTAACCACCGCAGAGGACAGAGTTCCGGCTGTAAGACGGGCTCTGGTCAATTTTCTGCCGAAGCTGGCGGAAATTAATTATTCCAGCAAAGATTACCTGCCATCCCAGCAGTTTCTGGTCTTCGACTATCTGCAGGGAGGAAAAAACCGCTTTCAATGGCTGTCCGAAAGAATGATGGAAAGTCCGCTGACACTGGCCGGCTCACTCGCCAGGCATCTCCTTCTGCACGACCGGAATTTTCAGGTTGATTTTCTGAAGGCTATTGACAGGCTGAGCTCTTCAGACCTGCGAAAAACCGCCAGGAAATATTTTTCCGGAGTAAAACCGGTATGGGTGATAGTGAAACCTGAAGAAAAATGAGAAAATACGGCTTCAGATGGAAGTTTTTTATCGGGCTGATTCTTCTGCATTTTCTATTTTTATGCCCCGGGCTTGCGGCCCAGCCGCTGAGCTTTGAAAAGATCACCCTGGAAAATGGACTCAGGGTTTATTACCAGCAGGACTCAGAGATCAAATACACCACGGTGGTTTTTCATTTTCAGGGCGGTCAGACCTTAGAGAGACCGGGTCAGAGCGGTCTGGCCTATCTTACCACCAGGTTGATGGCCGAGGTGCCCGAGGAAGACCGCTTGTTAGAGCTTCTGGCTAACGGGGTTAACCTGAACGGTGGCAGCCGGGCGGATTACTCGGCTATCCAGTTTGAGTGTCTCAGCCCGCATCTCGAGAGAACGCTGGGCACGGTGGCCGCAGGAATCAGAAACCCGATCTTTTCTGGCCCGCGAATAGACGCGCTGAAAAGAGCTCTCAGAAAACAATCGCGGCTAGAATCCTGCCGGTTAATAGATACAGGTTTGATACTTCTTCGACGACAGATTTTCCCGGGAAGTCCCTACGGGCAATCCATTTATGGATTTGAATCTGATTTAGCTTCCATAAGCAGGAAAGACATAAGACAGTTTTATGAAAATGCTGTCAACGCTTTCTGCCTGAGCCTGCTGGTGATAACAGACCTGAAAAAAAAAACTGTGCTGGAAATGATTTCCAGAAGCTTCAGCTGGCTTAAAAAGGAACGCTCGCCTTCCCGCGAAGAACCTGTGGCTTCAGATGCAGCTGCCAGAGCTTCTGAGGAAAATGCTTTATATCAGGGTCCTCCGGGCGCATCTGTGATTCTGGGTTATGTTCTTCCGGGAGAGGCGGCCAGAATTTATCCAGCCGCCTATGTTCTGGAAAAAATAATCGGACAGGGACCTGGCTCCTTGCTCTGGTCTCTCCGCCAGGAAGAAGCTCTTGCCTACAACCTGAACTGCCGCCTGGAACTGCTTGGCGCGAAGACCATATTTATCTGTTATCTGGAAACAGAAGAGGATAAGGCTGAAACCGCTCTGAATTTGCTTAAGAAGAAGTTTGCCCTCTGGAGTCAGCACGGCCTGGAGCCGGAAATTGTTGAAGCCGGAAGAAGGCAGGCCAGAACCAGCTATCTGCGTGAATCTTTATACCGGGACAATCGCTTGAGTTTTCTGTCGACCCTCCTGGCCAGCGGGCTGGACGTTGATTTTTACAACGGCTTCCTCGATTCGATAGAAAAAATTAACCCGACCGAGCTCAATCAGCTGGTCAGGTCAGCTTTTGAGCCCGGCCGGGCGTTTGAAGTCCTGTTGATTAAAAAGTAATCAGCCTTCAGCCAGCTTTTTGTAATATTCGAATCTCTTTTTAGCTTCTTCCGCGGCCTGATCAAACAGCTTTCTGGCTATATCCGGATAGTCCTGGAGAACCGAACGGTAACGAATTTCATTCTTCAGGAAAGCCTCATACTCCATTTTAGGTTCCTTCGAATCGAGGATGAACGGATTCTTGCCTTCTCTGGCCAGCATCGGATTGTAACGATACAGGATCCAGTATCCACTTTCCACCGCCAGCTTCTGTTCCAGCTGCGACTTGCTCATGTCGATACCGTGGTTGATGCAGGGCGAGTAAGCGATGATCAGCGAAGGACCGTCATAAGCTTCAGCTTCCAGGAAAGCTTTCAGGCACTGCTGCATGTTGGCTCCCATCGCCACGGATGCCACGTAAACATAGCCATAACTCATGGCCATCCGGCCCAGGTCTTTTTTCACCGTCTTTTTTCCGGAGGAAGCGAACTTGGCTCTCGAGCCAGTCGGGGTAGCTTTCGAAGCCTGGCCGCCGGTGTTCGAGTAAACCTCGGTGTCCAGAACCAGCAGGTTGACATTCCGGTTCATGGCGATTACGTGGTCGAGCCCGCCAAAACCGATGTCATAAGCCCAGCCGTCACCGCCGATACACCAGATGCTCTTGTCGATGAAGTAATCCTGCAACTCGGCCACGGTGGTCAGATAAGGTTTAGCGGCATCGTTTCTGGCCAGAGCTTTCGGCAACAATTCTTTTATCTTCCTGACGGTGGCTCTGGCTTCCTCGCCTTTATCATTCCACAGTTCTTTCATCTTCTGGAAGGCTTCCACCAGTTCAGGAAGCGTCCCGGCCTCGATCGCCGCGTTCATGCTGGCCCAGAGCTGACGTCTGAGCGAATCCACAGCGAGTCTCATCCCGAAACCATATTCAGCGTTATCTTCAAACAGAGAGTTGGCCCAGGCCGGTCCTCTGCCTTCCTTGTTTTTGGAGTAAGGTGAAATCGGGAAGGTGCCGCCGTAGATGGAAGAACAACCGGTGGCGTTGGCAATGATCATCCGGTCACCAAAAAGCTGGGTGGCCAGTTTGATGTAAGGGGTCTCGCCACATCCGGCGCAGGCTCCGCTGAACTCAAAAAGCGGCGTCAGGAACTGAGAGCCCTTGATGGTGTCAATCTTCACACCGTCAAGATAACTGTCAGGGAGACTTTCGAAGAATTTTTCATTGTCGTTCTGACCGGCAGCCCTTTCATCTTCAATGGGTACCATCATCAGAGCTTTTTCCTTGGCCGGGCAGACCTCAACACAAACGCCGCACCCGACGCAATCCTCGATGTAGACCTGCAGCCGGTATTTCAGATTCCTGTCATTCTTGGTGTTGGAGACCAGGGTGGTAAAGGTTTCAGGAGCGTTTTTCAGGTCATCCGGGTGAATCTGTTTTGCTCTGATAGCGGCATGCGGGCAGACAAAAGCGCACTGATTGCACTGAATGCATTTTTCCGGCAGCCAGCGCGGAACGAGTTCGGCAATGCCTCTTTTTTCCAGCTTCGCCGTGTCGGTCGGGATCCGGCCGTCGTAGGGCATTCTGGAAACCGGGATAGAATTGCCCTTGAAATGCATGATGGGATCAATGATGTAGCGGGCAAATTCGTCAGCATCTTCGGGGATCAGACGCGGAGTCGGAGCCGACCTGGTGATTTTCTCCGGCACCGGGACTTCCTCCAGGGCTGAGAGCGCCCGGTCAACGGCCTCCATGTTCTTTTTAACCACGTCTTCGCCTTTCTTGTGATAGGTCTTGTAAATCGCCTTTTTGATCAAATCGATAGCCTGTTCTTCCGGCAGAACTCCGGAAATTTTGAAAAAGCAAACCTGCATGATGGTGTTGATTCTGTTTCCGAGACCAACTTCTCTGGCAATTTTGAAAGCGTCTATGGTGTAAACTTTAATCTTCTTCTCGATGATGGTCTTTTGCATATCCTCGGTCAGATGTTCAAAAACTTCTTCTTTTTTCCACGGTGAATTCAGCAGGAAAATTCCGCCTTCCCTTATACCTTCCAGTATGTCATAACGGCCGATGTAAGCCGGTTTATGAAGGGCGACGAAATCGACCGTGTTTAACAGGTATTCGGATTTTATCGGATGTTTGCCGAATCTCAGATGGGAAATGGTAACGCCGCCAGATTTTTTAGAATCGTATTCAAAATAACCCTGGGCGTAAAGGTCGGTGTTGTCGCCGATGATCTGAATGGAGTTTTTGCAGGCTCCGACCGTGCCGTCAGACCCGTAGCCCCAGAATTTGCAGCGGACAGTTCCGGCGGGTTCCGTTTCCAGAACCGGACCGACCGGAATCGAAAGTCCGGTAACGTCGTCTTCAATACCGACAGTGAATCCATGGAAACAGGCTCCATCCAGATGATCATATACGGCTTTCACCATCGCCGGGGTGAACTCCTTGGAAGACAGGCCGTAACGACCGCCGATGATCTTGATGTCGCGACCGGCCAGAGCGGAAACCACGTCAAGATAAAGGGGTTCGCCTATCGCGCCGGGTTCTTTTGTCCGGTCGAGCACAGCGATTTTTTTCACGCTGGCGGGAATAACTTTTCTGAAAGCTTCAACATCAAATGGCCGGTACAGACGAACTTTAACCAGTCCAACCCGGTATCCGTTTTTGTTCAGGTAATCTATGGTTTCTTCGACTGTTTCGGCTCCCGAACCCATGATCACTATCACCCGGTCGGCGTCGGGCGCGCCGAAATAATCGAACAGATGATACTGCCGGCCGGTGACCTTCGCCAGCTTATCCATGTATTCCTGAACTATGGCCGGAGTGGCCGCATAGTATTTGTTTACAGTTTCACGACCCTGAAAGTAGACATCCGGGTTCTGCGCGCCGACCTTCATCATCGGTCGGTCGGGAGTGAGAGCTCTTTTCCTGAAATCTTCGAGGTATTCAAGTTCAAACAGCGAAGCTAAGGTTTCATAAGGAATTACGTCTATTTTCTGGATTTCATGCGAGGTGCGGAAACCGTCGAAAAAGTGTAGGAAGGGAACTTTGCTTTTAAGAGTGGCCAGGTGACAGACAGTGGCCAGGTCCATGACTTCCTGCACCGAACCGGAGCACATCAGAGCGAATCCGGTGTTCCGGGCAGACATCACATCAGAGTGATCGCCAAAAATCGAGAGCGACTGGCAGGCCAGCGAACGGGCTGAAACGTGAAAGACGGTCGGCAGCATTTCGCCGGCTATCTTGTGCATGTTCGGCAGCATCAGCATCAGGCCCTGGGCGGCGGTAAATGTGGTGGTCAAACAACCGGCGCTGAGAGAGCCGTGTACCGCCCCGGCAGCTCCGGCTTCCGACTGCATCTCGATGACTTCGAGAGGCTGACCGAAGATATTCTTCCGCCCCTGAGCTGCCCATTCGTCCACCAGCTCTCCCATGTTGGAAGATGGAGTGATCGGATAGATGGCGGCTACTTCCGAATAGGCATAAGCCACATGAGCGGCCGCGGTGTTACCGTCAATCGCCTTAAAATTTTTATTAGCCATTGCCATTCTCCTTTATAAATTAAACGTTTTATTATACCAAAAAAGTCTGAAATTTCTAACAACCGCTCTCAGGATTTAAGTTCAGTCCGCCCCTCAAGAGCTTTCCTGATGGTAAGCTGGTCGGCATAGTCCAGGTCGGCCCCAACCGGCAAACCCATGGCCAGCCTGGTGATTCTGACAGGCAGGTCCTTCAAAAGCTGGCAGATGAGAGAAGCGGTAGCCTCTCCTTCCATCGTCGGGTTGGTGGCGATGATCACTTCCTGGAAATTCCCGTTTTTCAGCCGGGAAACCAGCTTTTCCAGTCTAAGTTCGTCGGGACCTATTCCCTTCATCGGAGAAAGAGAACCCAGCAGAACGTGATAGCGACCGGAATAAACTCCGGTTTTTTCTATCGAAGCTACGTTGAAAGGCTCTTCGACCACACACAGCTGTTCATCGTTCCTTCGGGGATCAGTGCACAGTAAACACGGGTCAACATCAGTTATGTTATTGCAGATCGAACAGTAAAATATTTTGCTCTTCACCTCATTGATGGCCTGGACGAGGCGGTCCACTTCTTCTGCCGGAAGTCCCAGAAGGTAGAAAGCCATGCGCTGGGCAGATTTCAGCCCTATGCCGGGGAATTTTCTCAGCTGTTCGATCAGTTCGTGAAGAGGTCTGGCGTATTCAAACATTCAGGTTTCTCCGTTAAAAAAGCCCGGGAAGTTTCAGCCCGCCAGCTAAGTGGGACATTTTTTCCTGAACCTCAGCCTCTACCTTAGAGACGGCATCGCGAAAAGCCGAGACGATCAGATCCTGCAGCATTTCGATATCATCAGGATTGACCACTTCCGGGTCGAGTCTCACTTCCAGGCAATTTTTCTGCCCGTCAAGCACCACAGTGACCATACCGCCGCCGCTCGACCCCTCCACCCTCATTTCAGCCAGTTCTTTCTGAATTTTCTCCTGCATTTCCTGAGCCGCTTTTAACATTTTTTGCAGTTCGGCTAAATTCTTCATCAAATTCCCTCTGAAAAAGATTTTATTTTTAAGTTCCGTTCTTTTTCTTTACAGTGATTACCTGAGCTTTAAGCGAATTCATCAGAGCTCTGGCTTTCGGGTCATCCAGAAGGTTTCTGGCTTCTTCGTCACGGAAATTTCTGAGGGAAGGCGGAGAAGTCTCTTTGACCGACGGGTCCGGCGTCCGTTCAGGTGAAGAAGGAGCAGTGCCGGAAATCGGGTAGGCCTCTCCGTCGAGTTTAAGTTCGACCGCCTGTCCACCCAGTTCCTGCCACAGCCGGTTAAGGTACGGTAAACTCTGATTTACCGGATCGGCATAATGTTTTCTGTCACGGGTAAAGTTCAGCAGAAGATTACCGGAGTTGACCTCAACCCGGCTGGCCATTTTCAGGATAGGAGCCAGCACCGGCTTTTCTTTCATCACCCGTAGATAAAAGTTATTGACCATTTCGTCAGGGAATACAGCCGGTCCGTTGTTCGTATTAGAATTCAGGTGGTTTTTCGGACCGGAGCTTCTCGAACCGGTAAGATTCCTGGCGTGTTTTCTTTCATCCATCTTAGCAGATGTCGGCGGGGGTTCTCCAACCCGCGAGCCAGCAGTGCCGGGTTTCCGGGCAGTCAAATTTTGAAGCACCTGCTCCACCGGCCTGAGCTCTTTCAAATAACAGAGCTTGAGCAACCAGGCTTCGAGAAAGATTCTCGGCTGGCTGGAGTATCTCAGCCCGCTTTCGCCGTCCTGAAGCATGAGCAGATAACGGAGAAGTTCCGGCGCTCTGAAATCGTCAGCCATCTCCCGAATTTTCTTGATTTCCTCTGCCGACAGAAGAAGAAAGTTTTCCGGTCTGGAGGAAATTCTCACCAGAAGCAGCTGCCGGAAATATTCGATCAGCCCGCTGTAAAAATATTTAAGGTCTATTCCAGCTGTCACCAGCGAGTCAATCAGCGGAAAGATCTGCTCGCTTTCACCGCGCAGAATAACTCCGGCCATTTTTTCAAAAAGATTTCTGTTGATGACACCGAGCACTTCCTCGGTATCTTTATCCTGAACACGAGAGCCGCTGAAAGAAATCACCATATCGAGCAGTGTTTCAGCGTCGCGAAGGCTGCCGTCAGCTGCTTCGGCGATGAGTTTCAGGCTGTACGGACTGATTTCTATGTCCTCCTTTTCGGCAATGAATTTCAGATGGTCGACGATCTGCTGAACGCTCAGCCTTTTGAAAACAAAATGCTGACAGCGCGAGGCGATGGTTTTAGGCACCTTATGAAATTCGGTGGTGGCAAAAATAAAGACAGTTCTGGTCGGAGGCTCTTCCAGTGTTTTGAGCAAAGCATTGAAAGCATCACGGCTGAGCTGATGCACCTCGTCTATTATTATCACCCGATACCGGCTGTGCATCGGCTCATACTGAATGCTTTCCCTGAGTGCTTTGACGTCTTCTATTCCCCGATTCGAGGCTCCGTCTATTTCGATGAAATCCAGCAGGGATTCTTCGTTGATCGCCTGACACATGAAGCACTGATTGCACGGTTCAGGAGTCGGGCCATGCTCGCAGTTGAGCGCTTTCGCCAGGATTCTGGCAACCGTGGTCTTCCCCACACCTCTCATGCCTGAAAAAAGGTAGGCATGCCCTATTCTGTTTTCTTTGATGGCGTTCTGGATGGTTCTGACCACCGCTTCCTGTCCGACCACTTCGTGGAACTGTTTCGGGCGGTATTTTCTGGCGAGAACCAGGTAAGCTGGCTTTCTGTTATCCTGATTTTCGGGAATCATTTTTTCGAATTCAGATATTGCAGAATTTCCTTCGTTATCTTACCACAAGCGGCTCAAAATTCAAACCTGCTTTCTGAATCAATTTTCCAGGTCGCAGGTGATTTTTCGCCGCTGATTTTATAAAATTTCAGAACCAGAAAATGAAAACAAAAACGCGGGCCCTCTTCCAGATACATCTGGCCGTTCTTTTCTTTGGCTTTCCTGGAGTAATCGGGAAAATTCTGCCTTTAAGCCCGCTGGAACTCACCTGGTTCAGGGTGTTGCTGGCTTCCGTCGGCTTGCTCCTGATTTTAGTCATCGAGAAAACAAAACCTCTTGTCGCCGGGACAGGGCCGAAAATTCTTCTTTTTATATCGGGAATTTTACTGGCCTTTCACTGGACGGCTTTTTTTCTTTCAGTTCAGCTTTCGACCGTGGCCGTTGGTCTTCTTTCTTACTCGACTTTCCCCATCTTTACTGTTTTTCTCGAGCCCTGGCTCCTTGGAGTAAAATTTAAGAATTCCTATCTGGCCTTCGCCCTGATTTGTTTTCTCGGGGTGGGGCTGATGGTTCCGGAATTTAACCCCGGCAACAGAATTTTTCTTGGAATAATCTGGGGAACTCTGGCCGGGCTGTCGTTCGCCTTTCTTACAATCATTAACAGAAAACTCTCTCCCGAACATCCGGGTCCGGTGCTGGCTTTTTACCAGGATTTGCTGGCGGCTATCTTCCTGCTGCCGCTGGTTTTTTCCAGACCGGTGAGCTGGAGTTTCAGCCTTGACCGGATTCTCTGGCTTCTTTTTCTCGGCCTCGTCTGCACCGCCGGCGCTCACACTCTGTTTATAAGCGGGTTGAAGTTTCTCGAAGCCAGACTGAGCAGTCTGATCAGCACTCTTGAACCGGTTTACGGAATTGTTCTTGGATATATTTTCCTTCACGAGATTCCGGCTGCCAGAACCATCCTCGGCGGGCTGCTGATTCTCTGTTCAGTTTTGATGCTCTCTTTACGAAGAGATTGAAGGTCAACCTCAAGCCTGAGAAACGGGAATTATTCGCCCTTTCTCCTCAGGTTTTCTTTTTTAATAATTCTCTTTTCTTCTGACTGTCTTTTTTGAAGATCCTGTTTCTCCTGCTCGTGCTTTTTCTTCAATTCTTCCAGCCTGGCCTGTAACTCGGACATTTTTTTCTGTTTTTCTTGCGGAGGAGCGTTTCTGGCTTCTTCCTGAATCTGCTTTCTCAATTTTTCTATTTCCAGCCTCTGGGTTCTTTCCAGAAGTTCAGCTTCCCGTCGATGAATTTCTTCCAGATTTTCTGATCTCTGAAGCTGTGTCAGGCGAATTTTCTGTTCTGCTTCCTCAGCTTTCATGTAGCTTTTCGGAGTGACTGACTCCTGCTTTATCTCCGGCCGGTAAACCCGGACTTCATTGACTCCGCTTCCCGCCTCTTCCGGTCTCTGTACCTGCCTCACGTTGACTCTGGTCACCGGAACCCTGGTGATTCTTTCTATTTCCTGAGAGGAGATAGCGTCATTGACGATTATATTTCTTTCCCTCACAGTATATCTGTTTCGCAGAACTGTAAAGTTGATAATCGTAATGTTGCGTTCCGGCGGCAGCACCCAGGCTCTCAACTGATTGGAATGGAATCTTCTGGCTTCCACAAATATCCAGAAATGCACGTCAATATCCAGCCTTCCCCATCTGAAGCCATAACCTGGTACGAAAGCCACCTCCGGAGGCAGCGGTGCCCAGCCTATGTACAGATCGCCAAACCTCCAGACAACCCAGGCCGGCGCCCAGACGACATCCGGCACCCAGAACCAGCCGAGCCGGCTGTTCCATCCCCAGCGTCCGTAATGAAAGGGAATCCAGCCCCAGGGATGGGTTGAAACCCACATCCACCCGTACTCTGTCCAGACCCAGCGCCCTTCAGTGTAAGGACGCCAGTGACGGCCAACTCCCCTCGGAATCCATACATAACCGTAGGGATTCAGGTAAACCCAGTAGCCGTACTTCCCCAGATAATCATAGATGAAGGTAATGGAAATCTCTGCGTGAACCCGGGGAGCTGGCGGCGGAGGAGCCGGTGGTTCGTAATTCGTTCTCCCCCTGCCGCGTGTTTCATCATAAGGAATGTACATTATGCAACTTGAAGCCAGAAGCGCCAGCAATATCAGAAATGTAATCTTTCTCATTTTTGCCTCCCGCAGAAGATATTAGCAAAAAATGTGCCTGCTCACGCTATCCTGCGGTCAGTTCTGTTGCCGCTCTTTCTGCTTCAACGCGTCCTCAGAAGAGGACACTTTTCTTCAACTTTTTTCAAGTCTCTTAAAAACTCTTTTAATTCTCTTGAACGCCCAGTCCAGTTCTCTTTTGCTTATTATGAGAGGCGGAGCAAACCTGATTACATGGTCATGCGTTTCCTTGCAGAGCAGGCCTTCCTTCATAAGCTCTTCGCAGAAACGTCTGGCGCCTCCGGCTTCCGGCCAGAGTTCTATTCCGATCAGCAATCCGCGGCCCCTTACTTCTTTTATCCAGCGGCTTTTTATGGTTTTGAGTCTCTCCAGAAAGTAAGCGCCCTTCTCCTCGGCGTTTTTCACCAGGTTTTCTTCCTGAATTACCCGAAGGGCTTCACGGGCCACAGCGCAGGCCAGCGGGTTTCCGCCAAAAGTGGACCCGTGCTGTCCTGGTTTTATAACTTCCATGATATTTCTGGTCGATAGTACAGCGGAAATTGGATAACATCCTCCGCCGAGAGATTTGCCGATGACCATCATGTCCGGTTTTATGCCCTCATACTCGCAGGCAAAAAGTCTTCCGACCCTGCCCAGACCGGTCTGAATTTCGTCGGCGATGAAGAGCACGTTATTCTGCTTGCATATCTCCCGGGCTTTCTTCAGAAAACCGTCTGGCGGGATGAGAATTCCCGCCTCGGCCTGAATCGGTTCAACCAGGAATGCTGCGGTGTTCGGAGTTATCGCTGCTTCCAGAGCTGAAGCGTCGCCAAACGGGATTATCTTGAATCCAGGGGTAAAAGGTCCGAAGTCCTGGCGGTAAAGCGGTTCGGTGGAAAAGCTGATGACCGTTATCGTCCGTCCATGGAAATTGTTGGCGCAGGCAATGATTTCAGCCTGGTCCTGAGGAACACCCTTCTTCAGGTAAGCCCATTTTCTGGCAATCTTCAGAGCGGTTTCCACGGCCTCGGCGCCGGAGTTCATCGGAAGAACCTGTTCGAAGCCGGTAAGGTCGCACAGTTCTTTCGCCAGAAGCGGCCACTGATCGTTGCGAAAAGCTCTTGACGTGAGGGTTAATTTTTTCGCCTGCTTCTGGAGGGTTTTCACGATTCGCGGATGGCAGTGGCCCTGGTTGACGGCCGAATAAGCGCTGAGAAAATCCAGGTATTTTTTTCCCTCAACATCCCACATCCAGATTCCTTTGGCTCTTGAGATGACCACATCGAGAGGATGGTAATTATGGGCTCCATAAAGGTCTTCCATTATTATGTAGTCCCTCGTCTGCATGACATCTCTCCTTAAAAAATTGCTGGCGGAGAGGGCGGGATTCGAACCCGCGGTAAGCCTTTTGGGCCTACACACGCTTTCCAAGCGTGCTCCTTAATCCACTCGGACACCTCTCCGCCATAAAAACGCTTTTTTAGATTATCAGAAAAAAAACCTTAAATCAATCGCGACCCGGCGGTTTAATATCCATGCCAGTAGATCGAAATTATGTCTTTCAGGATGGAGGCAGCCGCTCCTCTCGGATTCGATTTTCCTCCGCTGACGAAAATGTATCCCATGCAGTCAGTGTAAAAAATAATTCCTTTGTTGCTGCCATCCACTCTGGCCAGAGGATGGTCCGGATTCAAAAGAGCCAGCCCCACTTCTATTTTCCAGGGAGACAGATGATCCTGGCGGGCGCAGCGCCCGATCAATTTTATGACCTTACCAATGTTCAGAGCTCGCTGGACTATCTCTTCGGTCAGTCCGTTTATTCCGTTAACGATTGCCTCAGAAAGACTGAATCTTGTTTTTAGAACACGGTTGGCGATTATAACCATTTTCGCCGCAGTATCCCAGCCCTCAATATCCTGGGTGGGGTCCGGTTCCGCAATCCCCTTTTCTGTGGCTTCTATCAAAGCCCGGGAAAAGCTGACCCCTTCGTGCATTCTGCTGAGGATGTAATTGGTGGTGCCGTTCAGAATGCCCTCTATCGCCAGGATTTCTGCTCCCGCCAGGGAATGGAGCCCGACGTCCAGCGCCGGCAGCGCGGCCGCGGTCGCTCCGCTGGCTTTAAGAGCAACGTTGTTCAATCTGGCAGCAGTTTCCAGCTCAGCCGGGTGAACCACCAGCGCGCCCTTGCTGGCAGTGGCCACATGCCAGCCTGATGATAAAGCCCGATGAATGTAGCCGAAGCCAGGTTCCCCTGTTTTCAGGTCGGAAGGGGTGCAATCGACCACCACTCCAGAATGAAACTCCTCCAGTAGCTCATCCAGCGTCAGCGCGGGATTCCAGGTTCCCGGCTCTGCTGTTTCCCCGCCCGGAGATTCAGAAGATGCCATAAGCTCTCTGGTGCCTGAAAGACGCAGGGTTCCATTTCGTCTGATAATCGCCCTCAGTTCCAGCTGCAGGCCATAGCGGTCACGACAGTAATCGTATTTTTCTCTCAGCAGATCATGAAAAGCTTTCCCTACCCGGCCAAATCCGATGAGGATTATGTTAACTTTCTGCATGGCTTCTCCCCCGACCGGCGATAAAAAAATAAAAATGGCGGAGAGGGCGGGATTCGAACCCGCGATTCCGGTTTAATTCCGGAATAACGGTTTTCGAGACCGTCGCCTTCAACCGCTCGGCCACCTCTCCACCTCTGTGTAATTTACTTTAACCCGGCTCAGTTTTCAATCGGCCATCTTTTTTCTTTTTTACCTGTCTCTTTTTTCTGAAAAAATCCTGAAGCAACTGACGACATTCTTCCCGGCAGACGCCGGATGCTATTTCCGGACGGTGATTGGCTCGAGACAGCTCGAACCTCAAAGGCGAAATCACCGCGCCAGCTTTCGGGTCTTCTGTCCCGTACACCAGCCTCTTAACCCGGGCCTGAATTATCGCTCCGAGACACATCGGGCAGGGCTCAACCGTCACGTAAATGGTCGATTCCGGAAGCCGGTAGTTTCCTGTTTTTCTGGCTGCTTTTCTGATAGCCACGATTTCTGCATGGGCTGTCGGGTCATTTTTCGAAATCGGACAGTTATGTCCGCGCGCCAGCAAACGGTCATCCTTTACCAGAACGGCGCCAACTGGAACTTCCCCTCTGGAGGCAGCCTTTCGGGCCTCAGTCATGGCCAGCCTCATCCAGTCAATATCGGTTTTGTTCTGAGTTTTTTTTCTTTTCATTTTCCTGAGAGATGATTTTAAAACTAATTCCTGCCCACCGTAAATATCCGACGGAAAATAAATCAAAAAAAATTTCATCTGCCTGTCCTCCTTTCAGGAAGCTTTTCCTTTACTTATCTTCAAGCATAAAGTAAACTGTAAAAAATCATGGTTTTTACGCATAATCTTTTAAGATGCTGGCTCTGCGGGTCCAAACAGGAATTCAGCCCGAATAACTATTTCTGTCCGCGCTGTCGCCAGCCGATGCTTTTCGAGACGGGAATTCAGAAGGAAATTTCCGGAACAGCGCGCGCGACGGCTTCCATAGAAGAATTCATCGAGTTTCTTCCGCTCAAAAATTATCAGAGCTGGCTGAGTCTTGGCGAAGGTCGTACTCCTCTTCTTCCGCTGAAGCTTTCTGACTCCAGAGTCAGCCTCCTGGCAAAACTTGAAACGAACAACCCGACGCTTTCTTTCAAAGACCGCGGTTCAGCCGTGGTCATGCAAAAAATCACAGAACTTGGCTGGCGAAAAGTCGGCACTGTCTCGACGGGTAATATGGCTTCATCCACAGCCGCCTATGCAGCCCGGGCAGGTCTGAAAGCAGTTCTGCTGGTGAAAAAAGGAACATCGCCCGCTGCTCTGCTGTCTTCCGCGGTGTTCAGGCCGCTGATAATTGAAGTTGACGGAGATTACGGACAGCTTTTCTGGAAAAGTCTCGAGGTCGGGAAAAAGCTCGAGATCTATTTTGCCAATTCAGTTGACCCGCTGCGGATTGAGGGTTATAAGCTTACGGCTTTTGAAATCTGCCAGGAGCTCAGAAGAGCGCCGGATTTTGTATTTGTTCCGGTGAGTTCCGGCGGACATTTTGTCGGCCTGTTTAAAGGATTTTATGAAATGAAACAGGCAGGATTTACCGACAGACTGCCGGTTATGGTTGGCGTTCAGGCAGAAGGGTGCTCTCCGCTGGCAAAAGCTTTCGAGGCCGGAGAAAAATCCTTTTCCAGAATAAAAGAAGCCAGAACCATTGCCCATTCTATCGCCAACCCCGACCCGCCGGCTGGCAACCTGGTGCTTCATCTAACAGGAGAATACAAAGGCTGGTTGACCTCGGTATCTGATGAGGAAATGATCGAAGCGCAGCAGGAGCTGGCCGAAGCCGAAGGACTCTTTGTGCAGCCGGAATCCGCTTCCACTCTGGCCGCTTTCCACAAACTCAGATCCCGTCTCTCCGGAACCGTCGTCCTTATCATGACCGGCCAGGGACTCAAAGCTGCCCACCAGCCTTCCCCCACCGGGCTCAATTACTTCCGGTCAAATCTTGAGGAAATGGATAAAGTTCTTAAATCAATCATTGGAAAATAAAATAATCAAAAAATTTTTAGCAGGAGGCAAAATGCCAGGACAATTCGGTAACAGCTGGCCATCCTACGACTTTCCCCGAATTTCCGCTCGCCTGATAAAATACCTGGCGCTCGGGATTATCGTTTTCATCCTGCTGATCGGTTCGGTTTACCAGGTGAGTCCGGAGGAAATCGGGGTAATACTGCGCTTCGGAAAATTTGTCAGGACCACCGCCCCGGGGCTTCATTTCAAGCTTCCACTGGGGATAGAAAAACTCACGAAAGTGCCGGTACAGAGGCAGCTCAAGCTGGAATTCGGTTACCGCACGATCAGGCCGGGAGTGAAATCTGAGTATTACACCAACGAAGAAACACGCAAAGAATCCCTGATGCTGACCGGCGACCTGAACGTGGTTGTGGCTGAGTGGATCGTCCAGTACAAAATCAAGGACCCTTATAAATTTCTGTTCAAAGTCCGTGACCCGGTCCAGACCTTCAGGGCGATGACCGAAGCGGTCGTCCGCCAGGTGGTCGGAGACGCTTCGGTCGACGAGGTGATCACTTTCGGTCGAGCTTCGCTGGCGGCGGAGGCCATGGCTCTGCTGCAGAAACTGGTCGATGCTTACGAACTTGGAATTGAAGTTAATCAGCTTATATTTCAGGATGTCAACCCGCCCGACCCGGTAAAGCCTTCCTTTAATGAAGTCAACCAGGCGCTTCAGGAAAAAGAGAGAAAAATCAACGAAGCCTGGGCTGAGTACAATCAGGAGATTCCCAGAGCCCAGGGCGAAGCTGAGCAGTTGATAAGAGCGGCTGAGGGCTACGCGGCCGAAAGAGTCAACAACGCCAGGGGCGATGCAGCCAGGTTTATTTCCATATACAGGGAATACGCCAAGGCCCCGGCCGTGACCAGAAAGAGATTGTACCTGGAAACGCTCAACGAAGTGCTGGCGAACATAGAAAGGAAAATCATCGTCGACGAGGCGCAGAAAAACATTCTTCCATTGCTGAACCTGGGAGAGGAGGTGAAAAAATGAAATCTTCCACCCTGAAAATTCTTATAGCGATAATAATAGTTGTTTTCCTTCTGGCATTGCTGGACGCGGTCTACGTGGTTTCTGAAACCAATCAGGTCATCATCACTCAATTCGGAGAACCGATCGGCGGCGCGGTAACCTCCCCAGGACTTCACTTCAAGGTTCCTTTTATTCAGAAAGCCAATTATTTCGAAAAAAGATGGCTCGAATGGGATGGAGATGCCAACCAGATACCCACAAAGGATAAAAAATACATCTGGGTGGACACATACTGCCGCTGGAGAATCAGCGACCCCCTGGTTTTTTACCAGCGGGTTAAGGATGAGCGTGGCGCCCATTCCCGTCTTGACGACGTGGTTGACGGAGAAACAAGAAATGTGATCGCCAGCTATGACCTGATCGAAATCGTTCGTTCAACCAACAGGGAATTCGCCCTGAGCGAAGAATCGGCCCTGCTGGATTACTCCGAAGTCATCGGCAAGATTCAGGTCGGAAGGGCCAGGATTGCGGAGATGATTCTCGAGAGAGCATCGAAAATAACTCCCGAATTCGGAGTCGAACTCAAAGACGTTCGCATAAAAAGGGTCAATTACGTCGACGAAGTGCAGAAAAAAGTTTTCGACCGGATGATCGCTGAAAGGAAAAGGATCGCTTCCCGCTACCGTTCAGAAGGAGATGGCCGCAGCGCCGAGATCAGGGGACAGAAGGAGAGAGAACTCAAGATAATAACCTCAGAAGCTTATCGCCGGGCGCAGGAAATCAAGGGGAAGGCTGAGGCTGAAGCCACCAGAATCTACGCCGAAGCTTACAACCTCGACCCGGAATTTTATCAATTCCTGAAAACCCTGGAGACCTACCGCCAGACTCTGGCCCAGAGGACCTGGCTCATCCTGACCACAAATTCTGAATTTCTTAAATATCTCAAGTCAACATCCCGGTAGCAGGAACTTTAATCTTACATAACCGCTCAGGCGGTTACTCTAAAAACGATCAGCGGCCAGAAGACGGTCAGAGAAGGCGAAAAGAGCTGGTGTTCCTCCGGTGTGGAGGAAGAGGATTTTTTCGCCGGACGAAAAATGCTTTTTTCTGGCCAGGTCGACCAGCCCGGTCATCGCCTTGCTGGTGTACACCGGGTCCAGAACCAGTCCTTCTTTCTGCATCACCATTTTTATTATTTCTGTTATTTTTGAATTAATTATCCCGTACCCTTCCCCGAGATAGTTATTATAAAGAATAAAATCTTTCTCCTCCAGGGTTAAATCCAGCGAAAGCATATCCCGCAGTTCCAGGGCAATGTTTTTTACCAGTGGAAGGAATTCTTCCCTGGAGTCAGAGACGCAGATGCCAGCGACCGCTGTCTTCAGGCCAAGAGCCCTGGCACCGACCAGAAGTCCGGCCTGGGTGGCTCCTGAACCGGAAGCCACAACTATCCAGTCAGGCATTCCGCTTTCTGAGAGCTGCCGGTAAACTTCTATCATCGACAGGAAGTAGGCCAGCGCTCCCAGCGGTTTTTCCATGTGGCCGCCGGTGGCTGACCCCCCGACGGAAACCATGTAGGGACGATGTCCCCTGGCTTTTTCCGCGTCGGCAATTTCCTCCAGGCAGCGAAAAGCTTCTTCCTGAGCCAGCGATTTACCTTTCGTTCTGGCCTCGAAAAATCTTATGTCGGCATCAAGCAATTTTTCAAGAAGGATGTTTCCCTGGTCGACCTGAGAAAGCTCATAAGTCCTGAAAAGAACGAGAATCGGTCTCAGTCCGCACCGGCGGGCGGCAGCCGCCGTTTGCAGACACCAGTTTGATTGGAGGCTTCCCCAGGTTATGATAGTGTCTGCTTTTTTGCTCAGAGCGTCAGCAATGATGAACTCAAGTTTTCTGGACTTATTCCCTCCAAAGGCCAGACCGGTCAGGTCCTCGCGCTTGACGAGAAGTTCTCCAAGACCGAGCTCTTTCGCCAGATTTTCCAGGCGATGAACCGGAGTTGGAAGATTCACCAGTTTAACTCGTGGAAATTTATCGATGATTTTTTCCAGATAACCGGGGTCGTAAGATTTCATTTTATCCTTCCTGCAATTCAGGCTTCCTCCACCACGCTGTAACCTAAGGCCGAAGCCAGCTGATAAACTGCGGGTTTCAGGTCGCCGTAAAAAGTAACCCTGTGCCAGCCCCATTCATCCCACATGGTGAAGAGTTTTTCGATGTCGCCCAGCGGTTCGGCCACGAGTTTCGTGCGGCAGGCACGGTCGTCAAAAGAATTGCCGGTGGCTTTCGCCTGATGCATCAGAATTGCTTTTTTATTATGGTCTATTTCAACACTGGTGGTCAGGTATCCCGAGGGCAGGATCGAGCGCACGGAAGCTCCCTGCCGATCCTCGGAATGGGTGAGAATTTCGACCGGGTTTGATGGACCTTCCGGACCGAAAACCCGGGAGGGGGCGACGCAGTGGGCATATATTATTCTGCGTTCAGCCAGGTCAATCACCGGGTCAGAGATGTATCCCGGTCGTCCTCCGGTCATTATCCCGAAAGCCACCATGGTGGCCGTCGACCTCAGGTCGGCTTCGCAGGCCCCGACCAGTCCCTGGTTGTTCAGCTCATAGAAACCCAGACAGGGATAAGCGTGAATATGACCGCCATAAAAACCGCCAAGACAGTTTATGGTTATGGCCCTCGCCTGGTGTTTTTCCAGCAGGTTTTTCATGCCGAGATACATGGCGGCTGAGTTCACCAGTTCGGAAAATTTAACCTCTCGCACCAGCGAGGCCTGCCTGTGCCATTTTCTGGCAATTTCTCTGGCCTGTTCCCTGTCGGCACTTTCCCAGGCAGCATTCAGTTCGGAAAACGGCAGGTTAAGCACCGGGATTCCGGCAATTTCACCCGGTTCTCCGCCACGATGGTCGCGGAAAAGCAAAATCGGCGAGTTTTTCATGCGGTAAACCGTTTCTTCCGCCGGGAGAAGATTGAGCGGGTCTGGATAGCATTTAAGATAGCCAGGGTGAGGCGTGAAGGTCTGACGGATTCCATTGATTAATTCCGAAAAACTGGTTGTTGAAGCCGAATTCCTGAAAGTTTTAAAAGCCCTGACGGCAGCTACCAGATGTTCCGGGTTGGAAGAACAGATGAACCCGAAATTCTCTTTCTTCTTCCGGATAAGGTCGGCTGAATAGACCAGAAATCCTCCACTCCCGCCGTACTGGAAATCCACGTAAAGAACGGGCTTTCCGGTCTCAACAGCCGGTTGAACCACCCGATTCCAGCAATTAAGCTGAAAAACGACGTATCCATCTATGTTTTTCTCTCTGTCCGTCTCGAGTATGGTGGCGGTTTCTTCAGCACCGCTGACCGTTGAAATCAAAAAAGAAAATTCCGGCAGCCGTTTTTCCAGAATCGAAACATATTTTTCTATAACCGGGCGAAAATCAAACCCGAGGTTGGGCCAGTCCGGGCGGTCCTGTTTCATAGAGTGCAGAGCAAAAAACAACCTGAGCTTAATTTCCTTCTTGACGGGAAGGGAGGTTAAATCCAGCAGAGATACATTCTGCGCACTGGAAAAGCCGCGAGCAGAAAACAGCCCGGCAGCAAGAAAAGCGCAGCGCCCGCATCGGCTGAAAAATTCCCTTCTTCTTAATAATTCCCGATTTTTTTCCTGTTTTTGTTCTAAAGATTTTTTTCTATTCATTCTTAACCTCTGGACTGATTAAGTTATAAAAACGATAATTCTTTTCTGGATTTTATGTCAAGGCTAACGTGAAACTAACAATTTATGAAATTTTTAGACAAATTTCGACTAATATATTGACAGACCAGAAGAAAACGCTTAATATTCAACGAAATGAGTTTATTGGCTGAAAACATTGCAGTTAGAGCGGTCAACCGCTTTCTTCTGGGATCCCTTATTATATTATTCTGTTTTGAAGCTTCGCTTATTTCTCAGACGACCGTTGCTAAAAAGAACGAACAGCAAATTGTGCTAACTGAAGAATCCGCTCCTGATCGGATGGGAATTTCGATTCTTCCGATCGTTTACTATACTCCAGAGACCAGAATGGCCTTTGGACTCGGAAGTCTCTTCACCTACCGTTTTGGACTTCTTTTCAAAGAAGCCAGACCGAGCACTCTTTTTCTGGGAGCGATTTACACTCAGGAAAAACAGTTTATCTTTCAGATAAAACCGGAAATCTATCTTCAGAACAACTCTTTTTTTCTTTCGGGAAATTTTCTGGCTGAGAGGTTTCCCACAAACTTCTGGGGAATCGGGCCGGACACAGAGGATTCGCTCGAAGAGTCCTATACTCCTCAGAGATACCTGGCAGAACTCGGGATTCAGAGAAAACTCGCCCACAATTTTCCTCTTTATATTGGCCTCAGATACAGGCTGGAAAAAACCAGCATCTTAAAGACAGAACCTGGAAAGCTGCTCGACCAGGGGCTTGTCCCCGGTAGCCAGGGCGGATTTCTTTCCGGTCCTGCCTTCATCCTCAGCTTTGATCAACGCGATAACATTTTCTACCCGGCCTCAGGGCTATATTTACAGGCAAACATTGCCTGGAACGACCATCTGTTTGGCAGCGATTTTGATTTTATAAATTTTAAGCTTGACCTCAGAAATTATTATGAAGTGGCCAGCGAAAAGATACTGACGGTTCAGGCTCTGCTTGAAAGCAACAGTGGAGACGTTCCTTTTTATCGTCTGGCTCAACTTGGAGGAGATTCCCTGCTGCGGGGTTTTTACAGCGGCAGGTACCGGGAAAAGAACCTGGCCGCTTTTCAGGCGGAATACCGTTTTCCTGTCTGGAAAAGATTGAGCGCGGTTGTTTTCGGTGCGATGGGCAGCCTGGCGGGACGGTTGAAGGATATTTCTTTTGACAATTTGAAGTATGCGGCCGGCTTCGGGTTCAGGTTTAAGTTGATTCCCAGAGAAAAGGCCAATCTGAGAGTGGATTTCGCCTTTGGACCGGGAACCTATGGAATTTATTTCAAGGCCGGTGAGGCTTTTTAGGTCAATTTCCCCCCCCCGGGATCTTATGCCTTCCATAATGCCTTCTATAACTGATCTGCGCCCTGTCTCATCCTTCCCTGACCTTTCAGTTTATGAACTGAAATTGGCAAATATCAACTATGGCTGCATCCGGTCTTGATTTCGGCCGTACTTTCCTCAGGCAACCAGAAGCCATGAGAGATGCAGGTCGTGGGACAGACCTGCTCGCACTTCAAACATCTGATGCAGCTGGAACTGTCAGGGTTCTGATAAATCCTGATCTCAACCGGACAGACCCGGTAACAGGCGTCGCAGACAATGCAGTCTTCGTTCTTTACCTTCATCCGGAAAAAGCTCCAGCGATTAAAAAACCCGAGAATCGTTCCGAGAGGACAGACGGTGCGGCAGAATGGTCTCTGGGAAACGGCCATCCAGAGGAGAAATAAAATAAGCAGCGCGGTTTTCCAGGCAAACAGCCAGCCGAGTTGATTCCTGATCGCCGGGTTCAGCAGCGCCAGAAATATTCCGGCCTCAAGAGTTCCCGCCGGGCAGATCCATTTACAGAACCAGGGCCAGCCGAGGCCAGAATCGTCAACGATTATAAAAGGGAGAAGGATAACAAAAAGCGACAGAATCAAATATCTCAGGTGGGTTAGAATCCGGGGAATCTTTATCTTCGGCAGAGGAATTTTATAGATAATCTCCTGGAACAAACCAAAAGGACAGAGCCAGCCGCAGGGCAAACGTCCTCCTGCCACCCCCATAATCCCGAGACTTCCCGCCACATAAAGGCCGATTTTTTTTTGACCCGAAGCCAGGTTATAGCGCAGGGAACTCAGAGCATTCTGCAGAGCTCCTACCGGACAGGCGCCAGCAGCTGCCGGGCAGGAGTAACAGTTAAGAGCCGGAAGACAGATTCCTTTGGTCGGAACCTGGCTGATGTTTCCACGGGCAGCCGAGAGAAAATCGGCATTAAAACCGACCGCCGCGGCCACCTGAAACAATCTTCGTTTCACTTCAGTTCGCAGTGCTTTCATCGCCCTCTACCCTATCCGATACCGATGCATTCAAGGCAGACCGTGGCTGCCTTCTGCCATACCACTTTATATTCTCCGGCAAAAAGTCCAAGCGCTATCAGAACCGCCGATAAAGCTAAAATGAGGAATGCTGTCAGTTTTCTCCTGCTCATCTTTCTTCACTCCTTCTCGTTTCCACCGGAAGGTCATCCCGGTTGCTCCATTCGTTGAAACTGCCGTCGTAAAGCCTGACATCCGGATATTTCAGAAGATATTTAAGAGTAAGATACGTATGGGAAGCCATCAACCCCTGGCCGCAGGAAACAATTATGGTTTTATCCGTAGTAATACCCAGAGCTTTAAGATTTTCAGCCAGAAATTTGAGGTCCTTCCAGCTGCCGTCTTCTTTCAGGAAGGATGCCCAGAAGATGTTTATGGCTCCGGGAATGTGTCCGTTTCTCTTCCAGTTTCCGCGCTCCCCTGAATAGAGCTCGGCCGGACGGACATCGAGCAACACGGTTTTTTCCGAATTTCTGTTTTTTACCTGATCAAGAGTGACTCTCACGGTTTCGTCCGGAACCACTCTTCTGCCATAACCTTTCCTTTCTATCGCTGGATAATCCCGGGAGACCGGACGGTTCTCGCTCTTCCAGCGGTTGAATCCTCCGTCAAGGATCGCCCAGCTTCTGTGACCGAAATAATCAAGAGCCCAGGCCAGATAGGTTGCCCGATAATTATTTATCTCCGTGTATATGATGATGGTGGTTTTATGGTCTATACCCATCTCTTCGAGCAAACGCACAAAAACTTCCAGAGGCAGAAGCCTTCCCGGAACTCCCCCTGATGGCCAGCGAAGGGCAGTTTCATCGAGATAAACCGCTCCAGGGATATGGCCTGCCCAGTAATCGCGGATATCCGCTCTCATATCAATGATTCTCAGGTCCTTTCTTGATAGATTTGTCTGAAGCCATTCAGTCGAAACCAGCCGGCTGTCGGCGGTCTGGCTGTAAAGCTGGCAGATACCCCCGGCGAAAATCGTCAACCAGATAAATAAGCTTTTTAACCTTTTCTTTTTCATCTGCAGGCCTCCATTGAGTTTATGCTGCGGTCCTTACCTGCCCTGTTTCCATTTTACCCAGGGAAAACAGGTAATTCTCAACCTGGCGCAGCCCATCGGAATCAATCTGATGTCCTCTTCCGCTGCTTCAGTCAGAACAGGACTCGGTGGAACCCGGCCGACCATCCTGCCCTCTTCCTTCCACTGAGGCAACCTTTTCGCCCGGACCTTCAAAACAAGCGGAGCTCTTTCATGAGAAAAGGGCTGATAGCTTACCGACCTTTTCTCTATCAGTTCGATTCCTTTTTCCGGATTTTGCGGGTCAAGCACAAGAGCGTAATTCCAGGGCGAGGCCGGAAGAACCTCCCAGGCGGGCCAATCATCTGTGCCGCCAGCTCTTTTCCATTCTTCTTTTATCTCCAGCGAATACCAGAGAGGCCCACGCCTGACGGAAGCTGCCTGCCCGATGCCCGGCCAGAAATGAACTTTAACTGGCTGGTTGAGCAAAAGCGTTATCCGATCACCATTTTTCCAGAATCTGCGTACAGCCGCATACTCTCCAGGATTTTTCAACTCAACCTCTCTGCTGCCGTTAATAGAGAGCCAGGCTTTTTCTGCCCATCCGGGCAGACGGAGGTAGACAGGAAATTCGACCGGTTCTTCCAGAAAGATGGTGAGGTCAATTCTCGTCTCAAACGGATAGTCGGTATCCTGAACGATCCTCGCGGGAATTCCTTTCTCTCCGGCTTTGAAACTGACCGACGATGGTCCGTAAAAAATCGCGGCTATACCGCCATCGGGTGTGGCCAGCCAGAGATGCTCAACGTAATAAGGCCACCCGAAAGCCACGTTATGCTGACAGCATCGATATTTCCAGGGGTCGTAAGAAACGAGTGCTCCGGAATTCTGGAAGTCATGTTCTCCCGAAATGTCGCAGGAAATAAGGTTGGCTGCTGTCAGGTAATGCAGCCCTTTCAAATCAGGTGTCAGAGCCGCCGGCAGAGAATTCAGAGCTATCTCTTCCGCCCGGTCAGCCTGAACCACCTCTCCCGTTATTTTCAGGAGAGACTCAAAACTGTTCATGAATTCTACCATCGTGCAGGTCTCGGCTCCCTGCCGGGGGTCGTTGTAACCAGGTCTTATGTTTTCATCAGCTCCGAACATGCCTCCCGGCTGCTGGCCGTAAGAATCCATCACCTGACGGTAGTTATTTTCCACCGCTTCCAGAAGTCTTGCGTCTCCGCTTTGCTGAAAATAAACGGCCGGGTATCGAAAACCCATGGCGATGTTAACTCCGTGGTAAAAGGAACTTTCTTCCCAGTTGCGGTCACGCTCGGGAGTGAGGATCGGCGAAGCCCAGTCAGCTGTCCGCCTGTAGATTTTATGACCGAGTTCCAGCAGCCATTTCTCACCCGTCCGATTATAAAGCCAGTAAACACTTTCCAGATTTTCGCCGGCCCGCAACTTCTGCCAGCTTCCCGGGAAGAGCTTTTCCTCGGGCATCTGGAGCTGATACCGGAAATAACCGGTCATAAAGTCCAGAACCCGGCGGTCGGAAGTAAACTCATAATAACTCTGCAAACAGGCCAGCGCTACCATGTTGGGCCAGAGGTCGTTGTTAACCTTATTCTCTACCGGCCCGAAATATCCATCCGGTTGCTGGCTTTTCAGGATGGCTTCCACCCATTTCCTGGCGGTGGCTATCATTTCAGGATCCTTCAGGAGATAACTGAGGTCGAGATATCCCTTAAGCCAGTAGGGCATCTCTTCCCAGCCCTTACCTTTCAGGGTTAACCAGCCGGAATCTTCCCTCAGGAAAGGAGATATTTCTTCAAGCCTGCCGGTCAGGCCCTCAGCCATAAGTTTCAGCTGACTGAGGAGCCAGCCTCTGGGTTCTATCTGCCCTGGAGGGAGCTTGACGAGCGCATTCGGCCGTAGAGGCGGTTTGTTGCCCGTATAAAAAGGACTCAGCCGGTCAGATGGTGGAGTTTTTACCGTTTTAATTTCCATTCAAACGTTACTCCCGGAAGAAATGAAAGAAAGAGTAAAAAGCAGCCACAAAAAAAAGAATAAATATTTCAATCGGGTCTTCATTTTCGTGTCCTCAGTTCATTTAATCATAAGCCAGGAATTTTTCCAGTCAGATTCTACATCAATCGGAAAAATCTCGCGAATGAACTCTTCCCCGTCCACATAACTGCATCCGGCAGCTTTATGACAGTAATCCGGAAGCTCAAATCTGCACTTCGTATATTCTCTTCATTTTTTTAAATTTCAATTCCGGGTTAAATACCCAGGAATGGAGAGCGACACTCCGTGGATAAGGGAAAAAGCGGCTGCGGATAAGAAAATTTTGCGGGTAATATCCTTTCGTCCATTCTATAACTCCGACCAGGTCCCGCTCGCCCAGATAACGCATTAAGTAATTAATCAGCCAGATTTTTTCTTCGGCGGTTAGATTTTCTAAATGCAGATGGTTTAACCAGGCCCAGCGTTCGACTTTCTTTCCGATATGGTCATGAATGAGATAATTCAGGACCGCTGCCAGCCGCCCGCCTTTTTTAACCGCCAGCGTTACGGAAACATCCGGATAGACAAGCTCTTTTTCCAGCTCTTCCACCGACTGCCAGACCCGGGCCAGTTCCACCCGACCTGTATAAGAGTTGAGAAGACTCATCACTTCATTAAAATCTTCAGGCTTCAGTTCTTCCACCTCCAGCTGGTGGTCGTCCATGGGACGCGGAAGACGGTCGGCTCCCCAGAGCTTGATCAGCGCTTTTTCCCAGCGTCTCAAACCCTCAGAATAAGCCACCGGCTCGAGATGAAGAACGCGCCCGAGAACGTACATCTTTTTTATGAATTGAAGCGGCTGTCCTTCTTCACGGAACCTTTCGATCAGACGGGTGGAAGCATGCCCGGATTCCAGGTAGAGCAGCGCAAAGTCATAATGGGTAATTTCCTGGTTAATCCTGACCGCTTCTCTGATGACGGCGCTGGCCAGTCCCTTTCTGGCGTACTCCCGCCGGCTGACAAGCAGGCAACTTAAAATTGCCCTGTAAATTTTTCCCTGATAGTTAAAGTGCCGGGGTATGTTTGCCAGAAACGCCAGAATTTCTCCGTCCTTATAAGCAGCCAAAAAGTGCCTTGGGTCACCCGCGATACGCTGAAGATATCTGACAAATTCCGGACGGTAAAGGTTGGGAAAAGAGGAAAGGCCGTATTCTTCCCGCCAGGAATGATGGGCCATCCTCTCCAGCGCTTCCAGATCTCCCCGGAAAGGTTCCACAGAAATTCCGCTGAGTTCAGAATTGATAAACATGCTTCTCTCCCTTGAAAAAAGTCTGATCAGGGTCGGGTCTTAAAATCTTATCTTCTTTCATCGCCTCCAGCATCGTGCCAGCCTGAGCTGAGGTTAAACTGTTTTTCATTATAACGATTTTTCCAGGCAGCACAAAACTGAATGAACAAAATCTATTAAACCGCAGGACGGCACTCGACTATCCGGCGCAGAGCGGCGATCAGAATGAAAATTTTTAGAATTCAGCGGGCTATTTATTTACAAAAAAATATTGTGCTATAATGCCACTCTAAATTTTCGATATATTAAGCTTATTGATTATTCCAGATTGAAGGAGTTTCCTTTGATCGACAATCGCCTTTATAAACATCCAATCCTTCCGGTTGAAGAAAAACCGCTTTTCACCTTTTATTTTCAGGGCAAAGAGCTGAAAGCCAGAGAGGGCGAAACCATCGCTTCTGCCCTGTTTGCCAACGGTATCAGAATATTAAGCTATCACCACAGGGACGGAGCTCCCCAGGGAATTTTCTGCGCGAACGGTCAGTGCGCCCAGTGTCTGGTTCTGGCTGACGGTTTTCCGGTGAAATCGTGCATGGAGTTTATCAGGCCCGGGATGAAGATTGAACCGGTCGTCGGGTTGCCCGAACTTCCCGCGGTAAATCCGGAAGAAATCCCTGAGTTCAAACCGATCGAACAGCTGGAATTCTCTGTTTTGATCATCGGGGGTGGACCGGCCGGTCTGTCAGCCGCCATCGAACTCGGCCAGCGCGGAGTGGATTGTCTGCTGGTAGACGATAAACATCGTCTGGGCGGGAAGCTGGTGCTTCAAACCCACCGCTTTTTTGGTTCGGTCGATGCGGTTTTTGCCGGTACAAGAGGCATAGACATCGCCACCAGGCTGGAAAATGAAATAAAAAAATTCCCGAACGTCAGCGTCTGGCTACGCAGCACGGCGCTGGCTGTTTTCAGCGATAAAAAAGTCGGAATACTTAAAGAAGGAACAAAATACGTCCTGGTAAAACCGAAAATCCTGCTCGTGGCCACCGGTGCCCGGGAAAAGTCCTTGGCCTTTCCGGGAAATGACCTGCCGGGAGTTTACGGAGCAGGAGCCTTTCAGACTCTGGTCAACCGGGACCTGGTCAAGCCGACCGAGAGGTTGTTTATCGTCGGTGGCGGCAATGTCGGTTTGATCGCCGGCTATCACGCGCTCCAGGCCGGGATCCAGGTGGTCGGGCTGGTGGAGGTAATGCCTGAAGTTGGCGGGTACAAAGTTCACAAAGACAAACTGGCTAGACTTGGCGTTCCTATTCTTACTTCACATACGATTCTCAGCGCCAACGGGAAAGATTCAGTGGAATCGGTGACCATCGCCAGAGTGGACGAAAAATTCCAGCTGATCCCTGGTACTGAAAAAACCATCAAGTGCGACACGGTGCTGATCGCTGTCGGTCTTGATCCGGTCAATGAATTCTACCTTAAGGCCAGAGAGTTCGACCTTCCGGTTTACGCCGCCGGAGACGCCGAAGAAATAGCCGAAGCTTCCGCCGCCATTTTTTCTGGAAAAATCAGAGGACTGGAAATTGCCCGCGCGCTGGGAGTTTATACAGGAGAAATCCCGGAAGACTGGTACCGAACGGCAGAAATATTGAAATCACGTCCCGGACCGACCTATTCTGAACAATACCCTGAAAAGGAAGAGGGCGTATATCCGGCCATCCACTGCCTTCAGGAGATTCCCTGCGATCCCTGTTCGGCTGTCTGTCCGAGAAAGCTGATTGAGGTGGACCGCAGCGATATAAGAAAAATTCCCGTCTATTATGACGAAAAGGACGGCAAAGGCTGCACCGGATGCGAGCGGTGTGTGGTCTTCTGCCCGGGGCTGGCCATAACCTTAGTGGATTACAGAAAAAATCCAGAATTTCCTGAGGTCACCATTCCGTTTGAATTCTTAAAAGAAACCATCAATCCCGGGGATGAAGTCATCCTGGTTGACATTTCCGGTCAGGAGCTGGCCAGAAGCCGGGTAAACTCGGTCAAATCGATCAAGGGTAACGACCGGACCATTCTTGTAAAAGTTTCGGTGCCAAAAGCTGTGGCCAGAAAAGTGAGCGGTTTAAGAATTCAGCCGGAAATCAAGGAAATCGAAGAAAAATACCAGTCTCGTATCCCCGACGAAGCGATCATCTGCCGCTGCGAGCGGGTTACCGCCGGGGAAATAAGAAAGCTTATAAGGGAGGGAGTGAGGGATATAAACGAAATTAAGGCCATAACCAGAGCCGGTATGGGTCCGTGCGGAGCGAAGACCTGCACGCCTCTGGTTCACCGCCTTTTCCAGGAGGAGGGAGTTCCGGAAAGCGAGATAATCGACCAGCCGAAAAGACCGCTCTTTATAGAAGTCCCGCTCGGTCTGTTTGCCGGGCTGGAAAAACAGAAGGAGACTGGAAATGAGCCGCGCTGAGTACGACGTGATTGTCATCGGAGCCGGGAGCGTCGGAACTCCGACCGCTCTTTTTCTGGCGCAGAAAGGATTTAAGGTTCTGGTGATTGACAGAAATCCGAGTCCCGGACAGAGCTCAAACAAACGAGCTATCGGCGGGCTCAGGGCCACCCATTCAGACCCGGCAAAGATCAGACTCGGACTGAGAAGTCTGAAAATTTTTTCCACCTGGAAAGAAACCTACGGAGACGATATCGAGTGGCTGCAGGGCGGCTATTGTTTTGTCGCTTACCGGGAAGAAGAAGAGAAAACTCTGAAAAGCGTTCTTCCCGTTCAGAAAAAATACGGGTTGAAGATAGACTGGCTGGAGGCTGACGAGCTGAGGAAGCTCCTCCCCGATTTGAATCCTCGCGGCCTTCGTGGCGGCACCTATTCTCCGGAAGACGGACATGCTTCACCGCTGCTGGCGGTGGAGGCATTTTACCGCCATGCGCTGAGAGCCGGAGCAGAGTTCAGATTCAGAGAAAATGTCCGGGAGCTGGTTACAGAAGGTGGAAAAATCAGCGGAGTTGTCACTGAAACCGGCCGTTACGCAGCTCCCGTGGTCATCAATGCCGCCGGTGCCTGGGCAGCTGAAATTGCCAGAATGGCCGGCATGGAGATTCCGGTAAAACCGGACTCTCATGAAGCCGCGGTCACCGAGCCGGTGAAAAGATTTTTTGACCCGATGATCGTCGATCTACGTCCGGTAAAAGGGTCCGCCAATTATTATTTTTATCAGCATGCCACCGGCCAGATAATTTTCTGCATCACTCCGAACCCGAGCATCTGGGGATTCGACGAAAGGGAAACGAGCGAATTCCTGCCGATGGTCTCGCGCCGGATGATTGAGCTGATGCCCAGGCTGCAGAACATCAGAGTCCGGAGAACCTGGCGCGGACTTTACCCGATGACACCTGACGGTTTCCCGATCGTCGGCTGGTCAAAAGAAGTTGAAGGCTTCCTGCTGGCAGTTGGCATGTGCGGTCAGGGTTTTATGCTGGGTCCCGGAGTGGCCGAACTGCTGACCAGACTGGTTGCCGGTCAGCCCGGCCCGGACGATGAGGAAATTCTCTCCTATCTTTCGCCATACAGAAATTTTGTCAGCGAAGAAAAACTGAAGTAAAAAAGATCTCTGTTTATCTTAGAATAATCTTCCGCCCTTCAGTTTCTATCACCTGAAGAGGATAATCGTAAAGCTCGGCCAGAAGCTCTGTCCGGAAGACATCGGGCATTTCTCCGGCAGCCAGCACCCTCCCGCTTTTTATCATCACTAAGAAATCAGCCAGTCTCGGAACCAGGTCCAGGCTGTGGAGCGAACAGATAATGGTCTGCTGTCGTTCGGTTGAAAGTTTCTTAAGAAACTCCACTATTTCCATTTCGTGTTTCAGGTCGAGAAAAGTGGTCGGCTCATCGAGTATGATGATTCTGGAATCCTGAGCCAGAGCTCTGGCCATCAGCACTATCCGTCTTTCGCCGCTGCTGAGCTCCATATACTTCCTCGAAGCCAGCTTTTCGATTCCCAGGTAAGCAATTATTTCTTCCACCTTCCGGTAATCATCTCTGGATGGCGAGGAAAAAAGGTGCAGGTGCCCGCTTCTGCCCATCAGGATAAAATCGAAAACCTGGAAATTCAGCGCAGCGCTGTGTTCCTGCGGAACATAACTTACAAGCGCCGCTCTTTCCCGGGAGCTGAGTCCGGCCAGGTCATAACCATCGATGAAGACAGTTCCGCGCGGGCTTTTGATCAGGCCGGTAAGAGCTTTAAGAAAAGTCGACTTTCCGGCCCCGTTCGGACCGATTATGACCGAAATCCGTTTCTCCTGGAAATAAAGCTGATCAACCTGAAGCTGAAAATTTTCGTAACCGACCCTGAGTCCAGAAACTCTGACTTCCACCTTTAACTCCAGCTGTGTGGAGTTCTTTTAATAAGATAGAGAAAGAATGGAATGCCCACCAGGCTGGTGATTATTCCCACAGGAAGCTCATACGGGGAAAAAACTCTGATCAGATCATCAGCCAGAATCATCAGACCTGCTCCGAAACCGGCAGAAAGGGGCATAACCAGCCTGTTATCTGCTCCGGCCAGCCCTCTGACCGCATGGGGAACGATAAGACCAACCCAGCCGATTATTCCGGCCACAGAAACCACCGCAGAAGTAATCAGGGTGGCCAGACAGATGATCAGAATTCTCTCTCTTTTTACGGAGAGGCCGATTGCCCGGGCTTCGTCTTCGTTCAGACTGAGGACGTTAACCCTCCAGCTCATTTTTATCATTAAAAACAATCCGGCGATGACCAGAGGAGCTGACCAGAAAAGGTCGGCCCAGGTGACCTGGGAGAAGCTCCCCAGCAACCAGAAAAAAAGCGCCTGCAGAGCGTAAGGGCTGGCCACAAACTCCACGGCTGAAAGCAAAGCCTGAAAAAAAGCCGAAACCACAATGCCGGTCAGGAGTACCGAAAGGGGCGTATTCCTGGCGCCCTCAGCCAGCATCAGCACGAGAAAAACGGCCAGCAGTCCGCATCCGAAAGCCAGAATCTGGGGCGGGAAATGGCGGCCGAGCAGCACCAGGGAAACAGCCGCGCCGAAACCCGACCCGAAAGAGACCCCAAGAACATATTCGTTAACCAGTGGATTTCTGAAGATTGACTGTAACGAAGCTCCGGAAACAGAGAAGGCCGCACCTGTCAGAAGGGCTAAAAGAAGCCTCGGCAGTCTGATATTCCAGACAATGCTGGTTATGTTTTCCGGAAGAGCCTCCAGATTCGAACCGCTTATTTTAGAAATAAAAACTTTTAATACCTGGCCCGGCGTAACGCTGACTGTTCCCAGACTCAGAGAAATCAGAAACAGGATCAAAGGGAAAAAAGCAGCCGCCAGATACAAACAGCGTTTTTTTCTGTGGCTAATTCTGAAACCACTCATAAGCCTTTATTTTAGCACACAGCTTCTCGAACAGGCCGGGACGACCATAGAAAAAATAAAAAATTCTTTCACCCAGCGAAATAATAGAATTTCCTTCAACCTGACCTTTCTGAAAAAGTTCTGCCAGATAATGGCTTTCCACCAGAACCAGCGCCGGGTCCCACCAGTACCAGAAACCGAAGGTGTAATGAACTTTTCTCTCTTTTACGGCTTTTAAAGATTGAAGCCTGGCATCCGTAAGAACGCTTTCCACGCTAACTTGCCTTTCTTCGGGCGGATAGTTTCCCTGCACCAGAATAATATCAGGATCCATACCGAGAAGAGTTTCTAGTTTCAGAACAACCGTGTCGGAACCCTGGTGAACACTCTTGAATTGGCCTGCCAGGTTTATTCCACCGGCCAGGTCCACCGGGTCATAACTGAAAGGAGACCTTAAAATAGAACCCCAGAAACTGAGATAAACGCGCGGCTTACGTCCGTAAGAAGCGCTCTTCTGCCTGACCATATTAATTTCCTCCTTCATGAACCGAACGATTTCTTTCCCTCGCTTCTGGTTTCCGGTTATGGCGGCCAGGATTTCAATCTCCTCCAGCAGACGTTCAATACTTCCCATCGAGCTCAGGCTCACCACCGGACATTTCAATTTCCGCGTCAGCTGAGTTGCAAGATTAAGCTCTGAAGGAGAAACCAGCACCAGGTCTGGTTCGAGCTGGATAATACGCTCGATGTTTACATCCTCGCCAGTTATCGACACCACCGGGAGTTTTTCCACATCCGGGAATATGATTCGCATCAGGTGGTCATAGCGAGACGGAAACCTGTCAACCGCCACCACCCGGTGCTGACTGTTCAGGGCAGCCAGAATCCGCAGGAGTTCCGGCTGCAGACAGACAATCCTTTCAACTTTCTCAGGAATCTTCACGCGGCGTCCGAGATTGTCTTTAATCGTTATCTCGCTGGCCCCGGCAGACGAAGCCAGTAAAAGAGAAAAAAACAGCAACAGAAGACAGGATAAAATTTTATCTATTTCTTTTTTCAGCATTAAATTATCTCTGCCACTACCTTTAAGCAACGGAATGTTAAATAAGATTAAAACCGGCAGCGGGTGAGTCTCTATTTACCATGGTTTTTCTCAAGAGCTTCCAGCAATTTTCCGGCCGCAGGAATTATGGACAGCAGACATTCACCCTGTGGCTTTTTAGCTTCTTTAAGCCTCTGCTGGTTGAATTTTACCCATTCGGCTTCCGGTCTGTGGCCCTTTTCAAAAAACTCAAGCGCTTTCTCCATAATCAGGACCGTCTCTCTTAAGTTATCGGCAAGCGGAACTATCTCTTTGAGGGCCGGCACTCTACCGGACAGGCTCACAGCGGGAGAGATGATTTTTTTGTAACTCTCTAAATAATTTTTAATTTCCTTCAAGTTTTCCTTACGGGCGGAATTCAGGTAATTCTCAACCAGCTTGCAGAATTTCCTTCCCTCCAGGGATTCAGGAAAACAGCAATCCACAAAACGGGTAAGCGGGGAAAGTGAGCTATACTTCTTCCCCAGACTGTGCCTGGCATAGCCCTTGACCGGTTCGCTGATGGTGGCCAGCTTTAGAAGCGACTCGAATTCCTCCTGACTGTAATTTACCGCATTAATCAGCCGTCTGAGCATCATCCTTTGATTGCGAAGATGCTGCACCCCGAGTTCCTCCAGCTGAACAGAAATCGTTTCCAGCCGCCGGTACATATCATCCACATCGGCTATTTCCTGTGGCGACCAGAGCCTTTCGGCAATTGCCGCCGTCCGCGGCCAGATTCTCGAATCAACAGTCTCGTGTGTAACCAGTTCCGCCCACATGGTGGCTTCGCCTCCAAGAATAAGCTTCTTTTCCTCTTCTGTAAGCGGAGAATCAGAAGGAATCGGGTCATTCAGATAATGTCTTTCGGCTGACTCACAGAGATCGATATAGTATCCGCTGGACAAAATTCCCTGATAACCTTTCCGGGCTCCGTCCACCAGTGCCTGCGTGCCCCTCCAGGATTGAATTACAATATCCTTCGGCAGTCCGGGCTGGTAAATTTCGTCCCAGCCGACCATCTTTTTGTTGTACTTGGTAAGAATTTTCAGGATCTCTTTATTGAAGTATGCCTGAAGCGCATGGTTGTCGGGCAGGTTATGCTTCTTCATGAAAGCCTTGATCCCGGGATTTTCTTTCCAGTGAGTTCCTTCCACCTCGTCGCCGCCGATATGCATGTAAGGATCAGGAAACAGCGCGGCCATCTCCCGGAAGAATCTGTCAAAAAATCTGTAAACGGCGGGGTTAGCCGGGTTAAAAACCGGATGAAAAACTCCGAATCCCCTTTCAATCCGGTAGGGACCCGGAGAGCTGGCGTACTCCGGGTAACCGACGAACCAGCTGGTGGAATGGCCTGGAATGTCGAACTCCGGCATCACCCTGATGCCCAGGTCCGAGGCAAAATTGATGATATCTCTAATCTGCTCCTGCGTGTAATACATTCCGTCTGAACCGAGCTGATGAAGTCTCGGGAAAGTTTTGCATTCAACCCTGAAACCCTGGTCTTCGCTCAGATGCCAGTGGAGAACGTTCAGTTTAACGGCAGCCATCGCCAGCAGGTTTCTTTTAATAACTTCAAGCGGCATAAAATGGCGACAGGAATCTATGAGGAGACCGCGCCAGGTGAATCTCGGTTTATCTTTTATCAAACAGCACGGGAAATAATAACCCTGATCATCAATTGAAAGCAGTTGCAATAATGTTTCCAGCCCTCTTAGAATTCCCAGGTCGGTAGCGGCGCTCAACTCTATCCGCTCGGCTTTAACGCTCAAGGTATAGGACTCGTCTTCTCCTGGAACCAGCTGTCCCGTGCGCTGGTACTTATAAACCAGCCGGGTTTCCGGTTTCAGACTCTGGTCAGCCAGATAATCCTGTTCGAGAAAAAGACCGGTTCTTCCGGCCAGCCTCGACATAAATCTGGAAACAGCTTTGAATACCCGGCTTCCCGGCTGGGCCTCACCTCCAGCCTGGAATTTTTCAGTGATCCTGAATTTGCCGGCTTCCAGCTGAACGCTCGCCGGCCAGGGCATCAGCGCCAGAAAATCAGTTCCAGCCTTATTCACCTCGGTCGCTCCGCTCAATTGAGCGAAGGCTGCAGAAAAAAGAATGAGGGACATTAAAAGCACAAAAAATTTTTTTGAATTAAAAATTGCGGAAACTCTGACGGCAGAACTTCTCATATTTCATCTCCCTGAAAGTCTTTAAAAACAACTCCGGCAGCGGGCGCCAGTTTCCCGCCCGCCGCCAGAGCGGGTTTAACCAGAAATCGGTTATTTATACAGCGGATCCGGACTCACCCTGACCGTCCGGCTCATTACCTCTTTGCCATCTACCATCAGGATGACCTTATACAGCCCGGGGTCGACCATTCTTGGCCCGAAACGGCCAAATCCAAACTGTCCGGCCGGTTGTTCCGCCCGGCGGTTTAAACCCCAGAATACTCTCTGAACTCCGGCCGAGACCGGGCCGTTAATTTCCTGAACGACAGCGCCGTCAAAATCCCTGACCACCAGAGATACTTTCGAAGCCTGGTTTTTCAAATAATAATAGATGTTCACTCCGACCGGAGGGTTCGGAGCGCTGGCAAATTCACCGTAAGACTGGCCCCGTCGGTCATTCATCTGCCAGAGAATTCCTTCCTGAACCTCAAACAGATAGGCATCCTGCTTCAGGTTCTCTTCGGTAAATTCTTTGAAAGGATAGATGTCTATGATGTAGATGCCACGCCCGTAGGTGGCCACCACCAGGTCACGGTCTCTTTTCTGAATGGCCAGGTCGTGGATGATCACATCCGGAACCTGAGGACCGGTCAGTCGCATCCAGTTTTTGCCCTGGTTGAAAGTCACATAGATTCCATAATCTGTGGCTAAATACAGAATATTCGGGTTGTGCGGGTCTTCTTCGATATCATTGGCCGGGTTGTTCATGCCGGCGGAAATGTCTTCCCAGGTTTTCCCAAGGTCTCTGGTGACGTAAACATAAGTTTTATCTTCATTGTGGGTGCGGTAGCCAGAATAAACCACGTAACAGGTGTTCGCATCATGCTGACTCGGCAGGACTCTGACCACCCAGCGGTCATAAGGAATCAGCGCTCCCTTTATGCCCGGTTTTGGTTTTCCTTTAGAATCGTAGAAACTGGCAGTGATGTTCGTCCAGGTATTACCGAAATTCGTGCTCAGCTGCAGATTGCCGTCATCGGTTCCGGCCCAGTAAATCCCGGGCTTTTTCGGGGACTCGGCAAAAGTATAGATGGTGGCATACTGAAGGTTTGTCTTTTTGGAAAGATTAATCCTTTCCTTATCCTGTTTGCTGAGGTCGGGCGAGATTATTTCCCAGGTGCCGGGGTCGCCGTGGCTCAGTGAGCGGTGAACAAACTGTGAACAGACGAAAACAATTCCCGGATTGTGCGGTGAAAGATAAATGGGCGCGTTCCACTGAAAACGCAACGGTGGGGCTCCTGCAGCTTCTTCCTCCGGAGTGTACCTCGGAGCCAGAGAAATGGTTTCTCCCGTCTTGAAATTCATCCGCCGGGAGGCGCCGAACTGGCTTTCCCAGTAAATGAATTCCGGGTTCCACCAGTCGCGAACGACGTAAAAACCGTCTCCGGACGGTAGATATAGCCAGTCAGCCGGGTAAACTCCGTTAGGATTCCGGGTACGGGACGGGCCGAACCAGCAGCCGTTATCCTGCGTTCCACCCATAACGTTATACGGTAATTCGTTATCAACCCAAACGTCGTAGAACTGCTGGGCCGGGATCGTTTCCTTCTGCGACCAGTGCTGCCCTCCATCCCAGCTCTCGCTCAAACCGCCGTCGTTGGCGTTTAGTATGTGTTTGGAATTGAGCGGATCTATCCAGACCGCCCTGGAATCAACATGGCATTTTTTGAAGCCTTCCCAGTTGGCAAACTGGAACGTCCGGCCGGCATCGCGCGAAATGATCGTCCTGGTCTCAGGAGCTATCAGCACCTTGTCGTCATTCGGGTCCACGGTTAACCGGCCGTAGTATCCGGCTTCCACCTGGTTAACCACTTCGCTTCCGCCCACCATCCGGTACTCAGTCATTCTTTTCCAGGTCTCTCCCTGGTCTTCAGAACGATATATAACACCGGACTTTTTCACCGGCTGCATCACCCCCAGGGCTTCGGCGTAAAGGATATCCAGAAGGCAGCGGTTCAGGGTCTGGTAGCGTCCTTTTATCTGATCATAATCCCGGGCCAGATTCTCACCTTCCTTTAACAGATCCAGCACATCCTTTCTTTCTTTATAAACATTCTTCGCCCTGCTGAAAACAGAGGCCGGATTAATTTTTAACTTGACCAGCAAATTCACATCAGCCACCATGTTCTGAAGGTTATCAATAAGAAAGGCTTCGTTCCTGATGTACTTTTCGTCAAAAGTCAGGCTGTCGAGGAAATTCTTGCTGACCGAAACCTGAGCCCGGTCCCTGATGGTGAAGTTAACAGGGTCAAACCCTGAGGATTCAGCCAGCAGCGCTGTCAGCACCAGACGGTTCAATTTCAGCAGATCCTTCTCCCCTTCCTCAGCTCTTTTCAGAATTTTTTCGGTTTCTTCTACAGCAGAAAGTCCAACCTCATCCCCGGAATAAGTCTTTCTGGCGGCAGCCAGCAAAGGTTTCCAGTTGACGGCTGACTTTTTTAGCAGGTCAGGGTCTCGCACCAGGTCGTTAAGTTTGTTCACCAGGTCCTCGACTTTATCCGCTCTGATATGTTCGAATTTGACGTGTTTGAGTAATTCAGGTTTTATCCTGTATTCCTTAAATCTGTTTAGATAAAAGCCGTCACGAAAGAGAGCTCTCTGGTTGTAAAGCGCTGCCCCTTCTCTTTCGCTCAGCCCGAGGTTAACTTCTTCGTCCAGGCGGAGATAGACAATTCTGGGATTCTTCGGGAAAATGGCCAGACCGTTTCTGCCGGTCTTAAGACGGTCAAGGTCAGGAAGACCGTTTGTTAATTTTTTCCAGGTCTTGCCTCCATCGGTTGTCTTCCAGAGATGATTTCCCGGCTGCCGGTCGAGAAAGGTCCAGGTTCTTCTGTAAATCTTGTAAGCGGCGGCAATCACCACGTCAGAATTCGTCGGGTCCATGACAAAATCGCCCACCACCCTGTCCTTGAGGTCGAGAACCCTGGTCCAGGTCTTGCCGCCGTCAGTCGATTTGTAAAGGCCGCGCTCACAGTCCTGGTCGGTATCGTCATACAATTTTCCTTCAGCCGCCACGTAAACTATGTCCGGATTTTTTGAATCTACTTCAATTTTGTTGATGAAATAACTTTTTTCGAGACCGGCATGAATCCAGGTTTTACCGCCGTCTGTCGATTTCCACACACCATTTCCACGAAAAGCCATCCGGCTGTGTATCGGCTCACCAGTTCCCAGGTACAGTATATCAGGGTTCGAAGGCGCGATCGCCAGGTAACCCATGCTCTGATTGCCGTATTTTTCAAATATCGGTTCAAAATGAGTCCCGCCATCTACTGTTTTCCAGACACCACCGGAAGCAGTAAGAACATAATAAGTCTGACTCTGTCCGGGAGGAACCGCGATGTTGGTTATTCGCCCGGAGAAAGGCCAGGGGCCGATATGGCGCCATGTAAAAAGTTCCAGGTCTTTCGCCGTCAGCGGGATTTTATCCGAAAAAACTGCTTTACCGGCGCTTTCCTTATTCTGCTGGAGACCGAGGCTGATACCTGAGAGCAGGAGAATCAGCAGAATAACAATTCCAGGAAAACGCCAGTGTCTTTGAGCCTTAATCCTTTTCTTCATGATGCCTCCTTAAATTTTTGGTTATTTCCAGGAAATATTTTTTTCTATCCTCGGGAAATTTTTCCAGCGCATAACGGACGGTCACGCCAGGCAGCCGCCGTCCGTTTTCAGAAAGGAATTTTTCCAGTCGGGTGCTATCGTTTTTTCCGGCTTCCCGCAGCAACCAGCCGGCAGCTTTCGCCACCAGGTCATCTGCAGGAGACAGCGAGAGCGCTTTTTTTACCATGCTGAAAATCCGGGGTGTTGATTTTTTTGTTCCTGCGGTTTTAACAACCGAGACGAGGGCCGCTCTCCTCAGGAAGAAATTCGACTCACGGCACCAGCGTTCGAGTTCTTTCATGGCTCCGGGGTTTCTTTCAACCAGCGGATGTATCACCTCAAGCGAAAAGGTGTCGATGAGCGCCCAGTTGTCGAGATAACCGCTTTTCAGCCATCTTCTAAAAATGTTCAGATGGCTTTTCCCTAGCTGAGACCTGAACTGCGAGAGCAGGAAAATGCCGCACAGCCGGCTTTCCAGTTCGCTCAACTTCAGGAGCGCTTCGGTTAATTCAAGTATCTGGCGAAGACTCCAGGATTTCAGCTGATTAAGGTAAATTTCTTTCGCCAGCTGTCTCAAAACAGGAGTTTTCACTCCATAGCAGCAAATTTTATAGGGAAAGAATCTCTGTATGGATTCTGCCAGCTCGGGGCTGGAAAGCTGCAGGAGGCGGTCGATGATATCTTTTCTTATGAACTCTATATTTTTTATTTTTTCCGCTTCAAGCATGAACGCGACTTTTACATTTTATACATTTACGCTTATACAAACAACAAAAAAATTCTGCTTTAATTTCGAATTAAGATAGAGATTTTCTGGCTGAATCTTTGCTTTCTGAAAGATTTTTTACTTCTGGCTTTCGGTTTCCTTCCGGCAGATTGTGGAAATGCCCAGCGGAACGTACAGTGGACAGAAGCCGAACAGACTGGTTGCTATGAAAACCACTGCTAGAATCGCCAGGATGTAAGCTAACGTCCCCTTAACCAGGCCGGCAAAAACCAGCACGGCCATGACGATGGCCAGAATCGTTCTTATCGTCCGGTCGGCCGCACCCATATTCTTTTTCATCATGCCCTCCTTACATCAAACTTTTTTCTGGATTTTAATTTTATGATAACAGAAAATTAACCTGCCTGAAATAAATTTTTTTCGACAAAAAAACAAGATTCTATGAGTAAGGAAGAAGATGGATAAAATCAAAGTTCTCTTCATATGTGACGACAACAGCCTGAGGAGCCCTATGGCCGAAGCCTGGTTGAACCATCTGGGCGCAGGAGAATTCCTGGCCCGCAGCGCAGGCTTTGAAGCCGCACCCCTCAATCCTCTGGCCGTAAAGGCCATGGTGGAAGTCGGTGTGGATATTTCCAGCCATCAACCGACAAAGGTTTTTGACCTTTACCTTTCAGGCGAATTATTTGCCTTTGTCATCACGCTTTGCCACCCGGCCAGTGCCGAACGATGCCCGATTTTTCCGGGAGTCTCAAGAGTGACCAACTGGCCGATGTCCGATCCCACCCGGGATGACCTTCCGGAGTCCGAAAAAATGGACCGGGTAAGAGATTTAAGAGATCAAATCCGGGAAAGAATTGAAACTTTTATAAAAAACATGCGGCCGGAATCAAACGATTAGCCGGGTTGTTAACCCAGCAGATCCCTTCTTGCCGCCTCCATCAGCAGGAAAAAAGCCTGACCTTCTGTAGCCACCCCGGGCGATTGAAATAGAGGTGAACCGCAAACATCGTTAACATAGCCGTAAGAATCAACTTTTTTATGGACCGCCTCCCTCATCATCTCGGCCTTTCTCAGATACTTCCAGTCCAGCCATCCAAGCTGTACATTGCGGTAGATGGTGTAGGCCAGCATCTGGGCAAGATTTGTTTCGACAAAGCTCCGGGGATTGTCGAGAACGTCATGGAACAAACCGTCCTTGCGTTGATAACGGAGACAGCCGTCGAGGAGATCATTTATGTACTTCCTCAATTTTGCTTTTTCTTCTTTCATCTCTTCCGGCAGAGCCCGCAGGACTCTGGTCATCCCGGCCGCCGCCCAGCCGTTGCCGACACCCCAGAAATCCTGTCTTTCAAATTTCTTTTCCTGGTAGTCATAGATATGAGAAAAGAGTTTTTTCTTTTCATTCCAGAGATATTTCCTTAACCCTTCAACCTGAAAAATGGCTTCACGGTAGTAGCCCATGACCGCCAGAAAGGGGGGACACATGTACATCGAATCAATCCAGAGTTGCTGTTTATTATCCAGATGGAATATTACTCCATCATGGGTTCTGGGAGCTGTTTTTAAAAAATATTCCGTCTGTTTTCTGGCCGCTTCCAGCAGCCGTTTGTCTGAAAGCACCCGGCCGGCATAAAGAACGGCTTCGCCGTTGGCTCCCGGGTCGGTCACCCCGTGGTTGTCGCAGACCTGCCCGAGTCTTCCGTCGTCCCACTGTCTGAGAACAGCTTCTCTGGCCATCATGATCACCAGTTTTTCCTCGCCGAGTTCCAGAAGGGCCTGAGCGGCAACACCCTGCTCCCAGGCGTGGCGCTGCATGGTCAGCATCGCTATCTTAACCCGGTTTAACACTTCTTCAAGTCCCGAATCGCTGGCGCTCGCGCTCTTTAATGCAATTCCGGGAAGGCCGGAAGAATACTTCACCGGAAGAAGACCACCGGCCAGCATGGTCAGAAAAAAATTTCTCCTTTTCATTTTTTTATCCTCATTCAAATGATTGCAGGTATAATTCTCCTCTTTATTATTCTTCTTACCGATCAGAAACCTTATTTTTCCCCTGTTTCCTTTTCCACCACGATCGTCAGGTTGGAAGCCAGCGCCGCCACCGCTCCTATGGCTGCCCAGACCGGGGCGATCAGCGTGCCCACTATGCCCACAGTCAGGGGAATTTCCATAAAAGTCTTACCGTCTTCTGTCTTGAATATGATTCTACGGGCATTGCCTTCCCTTATGATTTCCTTAATTTTTTCCAGTATTTCTGACCCGGTTACTCTGAATTCTTCGAATCTGGTTTTTTCTGTCATTTTATCCTCCATGAATTAAATTATTTTTCATTATTTTTCAGGAAACAATTTTCTCAAAATTACGGTCGATCCAGGCAACAGCTGACTCGAATCTATTTCTCTCCAGGCCGCGCTCTTAATCAGCCAGCGTCCGCCAGATTTTTCCAGCTGGAAATCAAAACGGTAATAGCTTCCGACGATGCCCATCAGCCGCCTCAGGCTTTCCAGCGGTCCGGAAGAAAGAAGGACGTCTGCTTCCGCTTCCGCCCGCTGGCCATCGATGTCTACATAAATGTCAAGCAAATGGATGGCAATCCCGTGATAATTTTTGAAATAATAATCGAGCAATCCAGCAGTTTGCTCGAGGTCGCGCCCCTGAAAATCACGATAATCAGGAGTCAGAAAACTGAGAATTTTTCCTGATTCTTTTTTCTCCGCCTGACTGGCTATCGTTCTTAACCTTTCTTTTATCTCTTCGGTCTCGTCAACTTTTCCGCAGCCTGCCCAGATTAAAACTCCGACCAGCACAGTAGCCATCAGGCATTTCATCAACCTGCAATTCTCTCTCGAAAGCGACCAATACATCTTCAGTGTCTCACCTTATTTTTTCCTGGCGAATCCGAAACCGACCTCATTAGAAAAAAAAGAGAAAATCTTAATTTTTATCTTAAAATCATTCTAAAATTATAATCATTATAAAAGACAATGTCTCAACCGGCAGAAACGCCGCCGCCACCACCGCCGCCTCCCCCTCCCCCGCTGAAGCCTCCTCCCCCACCCGAGGAATTGGCAGCAGCCCGGGCGCTGGCCTGGCTCAGAGCTGAAGCGGCTCTCTCAATCGAAGAAATGGCTGCGGAGATCGAATTGACCTGACGTCCGGCAACCGCCGCTCCGTGAATTCCCGCAACCCAGACCGCCGGCTCAGCCTGATCACTCTCGAGTACCCTGGGCAGCATCCGGATGAGCTTTTTTGCCTTTCCGAAAAGGATGGCAAAAACCAGATACTTCTCCCAGAGCCTGTAAGCTTCAGGGGGAGTTTCAGAAAACTCTGAAAAATCATCTAAAAATCTTTCCAGCGCCTTCCACAGCTCGTTTTCTCTTGCCCAGTCTTTACGCCGTCTCTTGAGCTTTGGACAGAGCACAAGGCTCAAGACCAGAAGTACCGGTGACAGAGTGAGGATAGAGACGACCAGACTGACCGCCAGAAAAATGCGGCTCAGCCGCCAGCTGCGCGGTTCGACAAACCCGAGTTTTTTCCCTTCCTTAAACACCTCTTCCTGCCATTTACGGAACCAGCTCTGGTAATCCGCCGGATTCTTCTTTATATAATCCACCAGGTCGTCCAGAGTAATCCGCTGTCCCGAGCTCACTTCACGGCCGGCCCGGTCAAAAAGGTAATCGAGCGTCTTTTTTTCCCATTCTCTGAGTGACGGGTCAGTTTTATAATTTTTCTTAAGCTGAAAAACCGTCTTTTTTATTGCTTTCGTGCCCGGCAGCGTCTTTTTTACTATCTGCTCTTCTCCTATCGCCAGGTAGCCTCTGGTGGCCAGGTCAAAAATGGTGGCGGTAAAGGCAACCGGCAGCGGCTTTTCTCCCTCTCTAATCAGCACCTGGACCAGAGCCGGCGGCAGTGCCGAAGGCATCTCCCGGAAATATTCCGGAATGTCGTCAAAGCGGTAATCCCGTCCGTACCTTTTCCAGAAATGAAAATAAACCAGAAGCCAGAGAAGCGGCCCGATAATCTGCCATCCAGCCCAGATCAGCCCGACCTTTTTCAAGATCTCTGCCTGTCGGGCTTCTCTCTCCTGAGCCTGCTTCACCTTCCGGATGGTTTCTTCCACAAAGGCGCCTTCCTCTTCTTTTATTTTTTCCAGCGTATAACCTGAAGCCGGAACTCCCTGCACCATCCCGGCCGGCCAGACCACCCTTATTTCCAGAAACTGTCCGGCTGGAATATTGCTGGCTTCAAACCTCACTGTTTTAAGGTCAATAATTTCCACCCTTCCGGAAAGCGGTCCATGACCGTAAACCAGAAGATCTTCTTTCCGGCTCACCGGTTCAGGCAGATGGACGAAAATCTCAGCCCTGGCTGTCGGGCGTTCCACCTCGCTTCCTATAACCTGCCAGTACAGCTCGCTTATTTCCGGGTAATTTATTATCCCGTTCCTCACACGGTAAGTTATCCTGAATGTCCTTCGCTCGTTTCTGGCTGAAAATCGCCATCTTGCCCTAAACATGCCGTCTTCTACGGTTGATTCCACCGGAAGGTCCAGCCCGTTCTCGTCCCGGACACGAAAATCCCAAATGCTGACCTGAAGGTCTAAATTCTTCCTGGCTCTCAGCGGAATCCAGAGAGAAGCCCGGGAAAATTGTCCGCGGAACTCAAAGGTCAGGTATTCGTCCACCTCAAAAGAACCGTCGCCGCAGATGTGAATCTCAGCTTTGAGTTCAGGGAAATAATAATTTTTGCTTTCAGCCGCCAGAAAAGATACTCCCCTTGCTACCAGCAGGAAGAAAACCAGCCAGAAAAGCCAGTTGATAGAGAGTCTCTTTTTCATTTTTTCTCACTTATATTATGCGCTTAAACCCGGAAATCAGAAAAGAAGTTTAAAGTCTTTCAGTTATACCTGATTTTTTCAGGGGTTCAGCGAGAGAGAACTTTCCGGTAAACATGTTCGAGCAGATGGACACGACTCTGCGGGTCGAGCTCAATAAATTCCAGACCCATCTCAAACACTTCCTCATCAAAAAGACTTTTCACCCAGCGAACTTCGGCTATTCCGGTGATCAATTTTTTCGTCTCGCTCAGAGCGATCTCCAGTCTGACCCTGGTTTTTACCGGAAGCGGCTGATCGGTCATGATTCTTAAACCGCCCACCGAAATATCCCGGGAAAACGAATAAAAAGATTCTTCCTGGGGCTGGCCGCTCTCTCCCAGAACGTAAAGAACCACCTTGTTTTCCTCATCAAGCCTTTTTTCTCTTCTTTTTTCCATGGTGATGGAAATGAGAGACCTCCTTTGCCTTTTTTTATTTTCTATCACAGTGAACAGAAAATAGCAATAAAATTTTTTCTGCCAGCTGAAGTAAAAGTTGACAAAAAAAAGCGAAAAAAATAATCTGCTTTATAAGAAAAATTTAAAGGAAAGGAGCGTGCGGATGAGTGTTAAATTCAGATTAAGCGCGATGATGTTCCTGCAATATGCCATCTGGGGGTCCTGGGCCCCGGTGCTGTCTGCTTACCTTCAGAATAATCTGGGGTTCAGCGGCAAGGAACTCGGCATTATCTTCAGTCTCCTGCCTCTGGCCACCATCATCTCTCCGTTCCTCGGCGGTCAGATAGCTGACCGTTATTTCCCGAGCGAAAAGGTAATAGCCGTGCTGCAGCTGGTGGGTGGAGCGCTGCTGATCCTGATAGCCGGAGTCACCGATTTTCGTCTGATGGTCTGGCTGATGCTGTTTTATTGCCTGGTTTATGCTCCTACCCTGGCCCTGACGAATTCGATTGCCTTCGTCAACCTGAAAGACCCGGAGAAAGAATTCGGTGCAATCCGGGTCTGGGGTACGATCGGCTGGATTGCCGCCGGCTGGGCTCTGGCTGGCTGGCGCTGGCTGGTAAAGTCGCCCGAGGGAATCGCCATGAAGGGCGATACCCTGATTTTAGCGGGGATTTTTTCCATCATCATGGGCCTTTATTCCTTCAGTCTTCCCCACACCCCACCGCAGAAAGAAGCGGCCAAGCCCTGGGCTTTTCTGGAAGCCCTGAAGATGCTCAAGGACAAAAACTTTCTGGTTTTTGCCATCATTTCATTCGTCGTGGCCACCGAACTTCAGTTTTACTATGTTCTTACTTCTCCTTTCCTTACCCAGCATGTCGGGGTCAGTCAGAAATCTGTATCTTTTGTCATGACCATCGCTCAGATAGCCGAAATCTTTGTCATGGCTTTTATGCTCAGCTGGGCTCTTAAAAAATTCGGCATGAGAATGACCCTGACTCTGGGAATTTTAGCCTGGCCGATTCGCTACATCATTTTCGTCATAGGCCAGCCTTCCTGGCTGGTGATCGCTTCGCTGGCGCTGCATGGCTTCTGTTACGTTTTCTTCTTCACCGCCGCTTACATCTACGTCGACAACATCGCTCCCCGTGACATCCGTCATTCAGCTCAGAGTTTGATCGCCACCATAATCCTCGGGTTTGGCAACTTTGTCGGCAGTCTGTTCTGCGGCTGGATTCAGGACCTCTTTACCAGAGATGGTGTGGTTAACTGGCGGGGAACATTCTTAGTGCCGACGGTGCTCACCCTGCTGTGTCTTATTATTTTCCTGGCCTTCTTCCGGGAAAATAAAGCCGGCACCCGGACTGAAGCCGCGACTGTTTGATCGGGCAAAAATATTTACATAAAAATAAAAAAACAAAAGGAGAGCAAAGATGAAGCAACGCAAAAAAACACTCGGTGTGGGTTTTATTGGCGGAGGCTTTATAACAAGATTCCACATAAGGTCCTGGGTAGGAGTTAGAAACGCCGACATCCTGGGCATTTACGACCCTGACCAGAAAAGAGCTGGCGAAGCCGCTTCGCTCGCCCGCAAATTAAAGGTGGGCGAAGCCAGGCCCTACAAATCGATCACCGAGATGGTGGCCGACCCGAACATCGACGCCATCTGGATCTGCTCGCCGAATTACACCCGGATTGAAGTCATGGAAGAGATTGCCGAAGCCGTCCTCAAAGGAAAAGGCGAACTCATCGGCGTAACCTGCGAGAAACCACTCGGCCGCAACGTGAAAGAAGCCAGGAAAATGCTCCAGCTGGTGCAAAAAGCCGGCTTGCTCGATGGCTACTTAGAAAACCAGGTTTTCGCTCCGGCAGTCGTCCGCGGCAAAGAGATCATCTGGGCCCGCGGGGCCAGCCTTTGCGGCCGTCCTTACCTCGCCCGGGCAGCCGAGGAACACAGCGGACCGCATATGCCCTGGTTCTGGGAAGGTGAACTGCAGGGAGGCGGCGTGCTTAACGATATGATGTGCCATTCAGTGGAAGAAGCCCGGTTCATGCTGACGCCTCCCGGAGCCAGCCGGGATGAACTGACGCCGGTGAAGGTTACCGCTTACGCCAGCTGCCTGAAGTGGCAGATTCCGGAATACGTCGAACACCTGAAGCGCATCAGCGGCGGTCGCCTCGATTACGCCAACCGGCCGGCGGAAGATTTCGCCCGCTCGGTTATCGAATACCGCGACAAACAGGGAAATATTTTAGTGGTTGAGACCACCACCTCCTGGTGCTACGTCGGAGCCGGACTGCGTCTGACGATGGAACTTCTCGGCCCCGAATATTCGCTCCAGATTAACACTTTAGACTCCGGTCTGAAAGTTTTCTTCAGCCGCCGGGTGAAAGGAAAAGCCGGCGAAGACCTGGTGGAAAAGCAGAACGCCGAGGTCGGTCTGATGCCGGTGGTGGCCAGCGAGGAACATGAATACGGTTACACCAGCGAAAACAGGCATATGGTCGAATCGTTCCTTGAGGGCCGCCGTCCGATGGAAAACTTCAGCGACGGTGTGAACGTCACCGAACTGCTGATGACTGCTTACATGAGCATTGAGAAAGACAAAACGCTGCCCTTCCCTCCACCGGGACTGGAGAATTTTGTGCCGGCCGTGGCTAAGGGCCAGTGGAACCCGAGAAAGAAATAATCGCTCATCCGGCCATTGCTTAATAATTAAGAAAAAAATATTTTGCCGGAGGCAAATATGAGACAAAAGAGAAGGAACTTTGTTTCTGCTTTGGCGATTTTATGTCTGCTGGCCACAAGCTCCCTTTTCCTGGCGCTTCATACCAGAGCGCAGGAAAAAATAATCCCGGAAGAAATAAAAAAGCAGGTCAGCAGCACGGATTATTCTTCAGTCAGAATAAAAAAATTTCCGCTGGCGGTGCAGTGCTGGACTTATCGCGGCTACACCTTTTTCGAAGCGCTGGAAAAGGTTAAAGCTCTGGGTATAGATTACGTTCAGGCTTACCCCGGGCAGAGACTTTCCAGGGATCTGCCGCCTAACGTCGTCTTCAATCATAACCTTGACGAACAGCACTTAAAGCTCGTGCGGGAGAAACTCAATTCTCTGAAGATGAGCGTGGTGGCTTATGGCGTGGTTGACACCGGCCGCACAGAAGAGGAAATGAGGAAGGTTTTCGATTTTGCCCGCAAACTGGGGATCCGGGTGATAGTCACCGAACCCCGCGATGAAGATTATCCGCTCCTGAACAAACTGGTCCAAGAATACGACCTCAGAGTGGCCATACACAACCACCCGGAACCCAGCAAGTATGCCCATCCGGCCACAGTTCTTAAATACCTGAAGGAAGCCAATGAAAGAATTGGCGTCTGCGCCGACACCGGCCACTGGATGAGAGGAAACCTGCTGCCGGTTGAATGTCTCAGAATGTTAGCCGGCCGCATCTACGATGTGCATCTTAAGGACCGCAGCGATTTTGGCACGAAAATGGCGGAGGATGTGGCTTTCGGAAGCGGCCGGGCAGACATCAGGAAGGTGCTGGCCGAGCTCACCCTTCAGGATTATGACGGTTTCCTGACGGTCGAATACGAAAACGAAAAGGAGGTAATGACTCCGGAACCGGCGATAAAAAAGGGAATTGAGTTCATAAAAGATGTTACCTACTATGAAGGCTACGAACAGCTGCTCAGCCGGCATCGAGGCCGTTATGAAAAACACGGCTGGAATCATTACGGACCTGGCTATTTTGAACTAGACCCGAAGACCGGAATCCTGAAGTCCCAGGGCGGTATGGGCCTGCTCTGGTACAGCCGGAAAAAATTCAGGGATTTTGTTCTCGAGCTGGAGTTCAAATGTTCCCGCAAAGACACCAATTCAGGCGTTTTTCTCCGTGTGCCGGAAGTCCCGACCAGCGACGATTACATCTATCATTCATTCGAAATCCAGATTTATGACGCCGGTGAAGGCATCCACATGACCGGTGCAGTTTATGACGCCCAGGCTCCCTCTCGCCTGGCTTCAAAGCCAACCGGCGAGTGGAATCATTTCCGGATTTCCTTCATAGGTGACCGGATTACCGTCGAGCTCAACGGGGAAAAGGTGGTCGACTGGAAAGCAGAACCTCGAGGCAAGGTAAAGGATTTTGCCCGGGAAGGCTACATCGGACTGCAGAATCACGACAGCCTGTCGCCAGTTTACTTCAGGAACATCTACATCAAAGAAATCAACAACTGACACTAAAAGCCCGGAGTGATGGTGAACTGCCAGTGCCAGCCCTTCCCCGGGCGGCTGAACGGATAGACGTAGTCAAAGCCGAGCACCAGCACTCCGAAAAGGTTCGTTCTCAGGCCGACTCCGGTGCTGGATACCGGTTTCTTCTCGCCGCCAAACCAGCTGGGCTTCTCTCCGCCATACCAGGCGGTGCCGATGTCGTAAAAGGCCAGAAATTCCAGCGGCCAGACGCCATAGTATCCTCTGCCGATCCCGAGAACCCTGAAAACAGGAAACCTCAGTTCGACGTTGGCCACGAGAATCCTCGAGCCGAGCAGACGGTCAAAATCAAAAAACTCGCCTGAGTTTTCGACAAACTCGTTGTAATTGAAGCTGTTATAATCATATCCTCTGACCAGAGTTTCATAGCCGAGGAAAAGAGGCCAGAGACGTTGATCGTTTCCACCCTTTCCGTAGCGTCCATAATGCAGAACTCTGAAGGCGAAGGTGAATGGTTTGGCCGGTATTATGTATCTCCGGTAATCAGCCAGCAGACTGACGAAGTTCAGGTCTCCAAAGTTCGGCTGAACCTCCAGCAGGTAAGCCTGACCGGTAATCGGGCTGCAGGCCCCGAAGAGCGAACTGTCGTAAACCAGCGCGGCCGATACGTATCCGTATTTTATTGACGATGGCGAGGGCAGGTCGAGACGGTAAAGGTCGATCAGCATGTAATCAAGAGTGTAAATATAACGTGTTAATCTCGAATTAAAATCGATCAGATTAAAGCCTGCGGAAAATTCAACCCTTCTGAACACGTTAAAAGGATAGTAGGCAAAACCGCTCAGTTGGTAGGCAATCTGACGGTTGAGATACTCTTCCTCAACGTAGACGGGAATGCCTCCCATTTCAGTGTAATATGCACCGTAAGAGCCATAAACATAAGGCACCCGCTGGAGAACCGCTCCCCAGTTCACCCGGTTTTTTGTGTTCATGTAGCCGACCAGAGCAAAACTGTCTATCAATTCGTAGTTGGTCTGGGCCATGGTCACCACTGTGTGATAACCGAGCATATCGCTCCAGAAAGCGGCTATGCCTCCGCCGGCATAAGTCCCGTAGCGGTCAACGCCAACAGCCAGAGTGGGCCGGGTAATGTAGTCGAGAGAAAGTTTCGGCCGATAACCGGTTACAGGAAAGTCAGTTTCTCTCGGAAGCCCGTACAGAGGATTTCTTAACAGCCCGAGCAGAGCTCCTTCCGGCTGGGTTCTCGGCGGCAAAAGGTTCAACGGCCTCTCTCCAAATTGAGCGATCGTCGGCTGTCCCTGGAGCTTTTCCGGTGAGTCAATCACATAGATGGAGTAACTTCCGTTTTCATAGACTGAAAGCGCCAGCCGCCGGCTGCCCTGAGAATAGGAAATAGCCGGGCTCAGCTCGGTTATCCCGCTGATGCCGGTAAACAGGTTGCTGAGCTGATAGATTTTCCCGTCCCTGAGGTCCACACGATAGAGGTCTGTTTTTCCGGTGTAGTCGGAGAGGAAAAACAGGCTCTGACCATCCTCTGACCACTGCGGGTTGGCATTCTTGCCGGAGGGAAATGCCAGAACTCGGGTAATCTGCCCGTAATCGACGTCCAGCAAGGCCAGGTCATAATTTCCTGAATCGAGCCACTGCAGGTTCGCGCTGAATCTTTCAGTGACAAAAGCTATCTTTTTGCCGTCGGGAGACCAGACCGGCTGCAGGTCGCCAAAGCTGTCTCTTGTCATCTGCTTTACCGTGTTATCTTCAAGGTCATAGATAAAAATATCGGTTACTCCCCCGGTCAGCGCGGCGAAAGCAATTTTCTTTCCGTCCGGCGACCAGGATGGATGCAGAATTTCTCCCAGTTCAGGAAAAGGAATTTCTCTTTCGATTTTTCCGGTCAGAGCATTCATGATGGTCAGCTGCGGCCGTCCCTTGCTTACGGTTCCAAGCACGATTCTCTGGCTGTCGGGCGCCCAGGCTCCGGCTGACCTGATGAATTGAATGCTCTCGAAATGGGGGTCTATGTCAGTTGAAGTGAGCTTCCTCTGAATCTTTCCAGTCTTCGGGTCTGCCAGATAGAGGTCAACCGAGAAAAGAGCTCGCGATGAAAAGAAAATCATGTGCTCACCGTCCGGGCTTAAAACCGGGGAGATGTTGTAAGGGTTATCTTCGACTCCTTTGATCAAAAGGCGACCGAGACGATCCGGAGTTTCTGTCAGCGGAACCAGGTCTTTATAGGCTTCCTCCATTGATTTATGCCAGTCTTCAGAAAGCTTTTTAAGAGGCACTCCAAGAACTCCCTGAAGCACCGATTCATAGTCTCCGCTCCGGGCGAGCATCCGGAAAATTTTGCCGATCATTTCATCTCCCCAGCGGCCGCCGATGTAAGCCCAGACTGCATGTCCGTATCTATAGGGGAAGTAACGGTAATAGTTCTCCAGCTTCCTGATCTGAGGCAGGTCCTTCCTCTTCCAGGTATCCCTCATCCACATTGAAGTCTGGGTGTCAACCGGCCCGATCGAGAGATATTCAGCCAGACCCTCTATCAGAAAGAGAGGGACCCTCAGCTCCGCTCCGGTGTATCTGGCCTGGTCCGAATGACCCTGACCGGCAATATCGTACTGAAAGGCGTGGACCAGTTCATGACCGATGACGTGGTCTGTTTCAGCCATGGAAACGCCGTACGGCAGAACTATTCTCCTCTTAAACGATTCAGTCACGCCACCTGTTCCTTCTCCCAGGGTCTCCGGGATGACGGTGGTTTGCTGGAATTCAGGGCTGCTGGAGTAAATGATCAGGGCCTGCCGCCCCTTCAGTTCATGGTTGAAGATGCGGCTCAACCGGGCATACCAGCGCTCAGCCATCATCGCCGCCTGCTTTACCACTTCCTCATCTTCCTGGTAGAAATAAACATCAAAATGCCTGGTCTTCATTATTCTGAAATCAAATTTCCTGTACTGAACTTTGTTGCGGCCAAAATACTGAGCCTGAAGTGGAGTGAGCCAGACGAGCAGAAACAGTGTTAAAAGCAAAGGGATAATCGCAGCTCGTTTATTTCTGAAAGAGCCCATTGATTCCTCCTCCTTTTTTTGTTTCATCATTGATATTATAACCCAAATTTCAGGAAACTGTTTCAACTTTAATCCCCCGAAATGGTTTCGGAAAATTTTGCCTTAACTGCCATCAAAACTGCTTTTTTCATCCTGAATGTGCTAATAATATCAAGGGTGGCTCAAATGGCCAGAATAAGAGAAATCCAGGCAAAGAGCATCCTGAACAGGTCAAAGATATTTGATTACTGTCTGAATCCTTATACCGGCTGCAGCCATGCCTGCCGTTACTGCTACGCCGGTCTTTTTATGCGCCGTTATTCGGGTCATGCCGAACCCTGGGGCGAGTTTGTCGATATTAAAGTGAACGCTCCGGAACTCCTGCGCCGCCAGCTGCCGCGAGCGAAAAAAGGTACTGTCTGGATTTCTTCCGTTTGTGATCCTTATCAGCCGGTGGAAGCTCGCTATCAACTTACAAGAAAATGTCTGGGAATTCTCCGACAGTTTGATTTTCCGGTTTTCATCCAGACTAAGTCCGACCTGGTGGTCAGGGATGTAGAACTGCTTCAGGAAATAAAGGAAATAGAAGTCGGGTTTTCCATCGCCACCGACGACGACCGAACAGCGGCACTTTTCGAACCCGGCGCGCCCTCAATCAGCCGGCGCCTGCTGGCTCTGGAGAAAATCAAAAACAAAAACATAAAGACATTTGCCTTCGTCGGACCGCTGCTGCCCCAGAATCCGATCCGGCTGGTCAACATTTTGCGCGGTCTGGTGGATAGAGTTTTTATCGACCGGCTGAATTACGCCGAACAGTTCATGAATTTTTACCGGAATCATAACCTGACCCGATACGTCAGCCCGGAATTTTTTCGAAGGACAGCTGACCTTCTGGTCGAGGAGCTGAAGAGAAACCAGCTTGATTACGAATTGCTCTTCTGAAGAAAATTTTATTTTCATTTGAAATGCCGGCGCCGGCCAGGTTCATAATGCTCTGGCCTCTCCGGCTGGCATTATGAAAACCCCATCAGAGAAAAAAAGTTTGCATTGTTCGGGAGAAGTGAGTAAGATTTTTTATCATGCTTTTCAGGACACTGCTGATAGCAGCCATTATCATCGTATTTTACTCGCTGGCTAAATGGCAGAAACTTTCGGTGGAATTGAGCCTGCTGGCCGCTACCATCGGCGGAGCTCTGGCAGGTTCCATTTTCAGCTCGCCGCCGCCCGCAGAAATCCCGAGACATCTGGTTGAAGGCTCGTTTACCTATCTTGATGTCATCCTGGTTTTTTTTACGGCCACCCTATTCATAACGATCATCCAGAAATCAGGAGGAGTTGACTTTGCCGTCCGCCGCACCGTCGTTCGTTTTTATCGTGCCCGATTCCTGGCTCTATTTCTGCTGATGGTGATTGTTCTTATTCCCGGCGCTCTGACCGGAGCCGGCAGCGTTTCTCTACTGGTTGTGGGAACCCCGGTGGCCCTGGCGCTCAAAGGGCTCGGGGTTGAGGAAGAGAAAATCCCGGCGATTCTTTTTATCCTGGCCGGCCTGGCTGCCGCGGCTCCGCCGGTAAACATCTGGGCGATGGTGCTGTGCGCCGGCACGGCCATTCCGTATGTCGGTTTTGAACTGCCGCTCGGGCTTCCGGTCATCATCCTCGGCACCCTGACTGTGGTAATTCTCGGAAGAAGGAAAGGCGCGGACGAAATAGATTCTTTCCTGGAAAAGATAACTCCGCATCCGGGAATGAACTGGCTCCGGCTGCTCCTGCCGTTTCTGGTGTTCTTCGGTCTGGTTCTCGCCTACCGGGTGTATCCGTTCAACTTCCCTGTGCTCGGACTTCCTCTGGAATTCCTGATAGCTTCTCTGGTAGCTCTGGTTCTGAGTCCGGTCAGGTTGAACTTAATAAAGGTCGCTTCAGAGACCGTGAGCAAATTGCTGCCGCTTCTGGCCATCATGGTGATAGTTGGGATGCTGCAGCAAATTCTTTCAGCCAGCGGGGTCAAGGGACTTATTTCTTATTCTGTTCTTATCATTCCGCTGGGACTTCTTTTTTGCCTGTTGCCCGTGATCATACCGGTTTCTGAAGGCGTTTTAACCTACGGCGGAGCAGCCATAATCGGCATTCCGCTCGTCTGGTATCTTAATTCTCTGGGCTACCACGCGACCATCGTCATTTCCGGTCTCAGCCTTCTCTGGCCTCTCGGAGACGGGTTGCCTCCAACCGCTCTGATCGGAAGGTTGAGCGTGATGGTTTCAGGATATCAGGGAAAATACTGGCAGTTTCTTAAAGAAACCTGGGTTCCCTGGTTGATAATCACGGCCACCGGTATGTTGATGATCATTTTCAGCGCAAAGCTTAAATTCCTGGTAACGGGATGATGAAAAAAGGCAGGACGGTTAAAAATGATAGCTAAAATTGTCATGATTATTTATTACCTTATAAGCGCTTTTTTTGTGGCCATCGTGCTGAAAAATTTCATCCAGGAAAAAGAAAGCCGGGACCGGGCGCTGCTTTATTTAATCGTGTTAATTCCTTTTATTCTCAGGCTTTTCCGGGTAAAGTAAAGGTTTTGATCATGAAGAAAGTCAGTTCAACTTTCAAAATCACAGCTTCCGCTATGGTCCTGGCTCTGCTTGTGGTCGGCGGCTGGCCGCTTTACCGGCATCGAGCGAGTTCGATGGAAGTGGTCTGCGGGCCAGGCGTTACCGAAATACTGATGTTGAGCGATTTTCTTCCGGACCTCAGGAATACAGCCGCGGATACGCCAGTTTTTGTTCTGAGCGGAACCGAACCGGGAGGAAGCGCACTGATCATCGGAAACACCCATGCGAATGAACCCGAAGGTTTGCTGGCAGCAGCCCTTATCGTGGAAAATGCGGTGGTGAAAAAGGGAACGCTTTACGTCATTCCCTGTTTTAACCGCAGCGCCAGCCTTAACACCAGACCCGGAGAAGGATATCCGGTTTATTTTTCGGTGGAAACTCCCTGGGGTAAAAAGAAATTCAGGATGGGCAACCGGGATGCCTCCCCTCTTGACCAGTGGCCTGACCCCGATGTCTACATCCACTTTCCGGAAAAACAGATGCTCTCCTATCTGGACATCAGAAACACCAACCGAACCTGGCCCGGACGTCATAACGGCATGCCGATGGAACAGGTGACCTTTGCCGCTATGGAACTCCTGCGCAACCATAAGGTCGACCTGGCCATCGACCTGCACGGGGCGGAAACCATGTTTCCCGTGACCAACTGCATCGTTGCCCCGGAAAAATCGATGAGAATCGCCACGCTGGCCGCTCTGACGGTCAAAGCGGTCGAGGGTTTCGAAAGTCACGTGGAATCTTCCCCTGAAAAGTTTCGAGGATTGTCGCACCGGGAAATCGGAGATTATTCCGACACACTCCCTTTTCTTCTCGAAGCTCCGATTCCCTTCCTCGATCAGCCCACCGGACCGAAAAGCGAGCAGCTTTTTCTCGACGGCCGGGATGAATTTTTGTTGAGTCTTTCACGCCGGAAAAAACTTTTTGTCTCCTATGACGAATCGGGCTGGCCTCTCGAGCGGAGAGTCGGGCAGCATCTTTCGGTCAGTCTGGAAATAATAAAACAATATTCGCGCCGCCATCCCGGACGCGCCATCATCGTGGAAAACGTTCCGAGGTATTCAGAAGTGGTAGAAAAAGGCATCGGATACTATTTTCAAAATCCAGCCACCGCGAAAAAAGAAAAGGTCATAACTTTTTAGATACACCCGGCAGCTTACTCCTGAAGCCGCGCGGGAATTGATTGCAGGAGAAACAGGCTGATGAAAAAAATTCTTTCAACGCTGACGGTTCTGACGCTCCTTCTGGTGGTCTTGTTCTGGCTATCAGGAACCACTTCCGATTCTACTGTAGAACAGAGGGAACTTAGCGGTGAACATTGCACGGTAATCATCGTGGGCAAAAAAGCATCGGCTGACGGATCGACCATGACCACTCACACGGCCGACTGCGGCCTGTGCGACTGGACCTGGCGCTACGTCCCGCCGGCCGACCACAAACCTGGCTCGACCAGAAAAATCTACAGGATCTCTCAGACCAGGACCTGGCCACCCGAACAGGGTCTGAAATGGGATCTGATAAAAAAAGATTTCACCGGAGTTGAGATTCCCGAAGTTCCCCACACTTACGGTTATGTACACGGGGTCTTCGGTTATATGAACGACCAGCAATTAGCCATAGGCGAATCGACCATCGGCAACCGGCCGAAGCTGTCCAACCCGACCCGCACTCCCGTGTTCAACATCACCATGCTCACCCTGCTGGCGATGGAAAGGTGCCGCACCGCCCGGGAAGCCATAAAATTGATCGGCTCGCTGGCGGAAAAATACGGCTACGGCGGCGAGGACGGCGGGGAAATGTTAGCGGTGGCTGACCCCGATGAAGTCTGGGTTTTTGAAATCATGCCGGTCGGACCTTTCTGGACTCCGGAGAGCGGCAAGCCGGGCGCGGTCTGGTGCGCCCAGAGAGTTCCTGATGACCATGTCTGTGTCTGTCCCAACGAATCAAGAATCGGCGAGATCGACCTGAACAACCCGGACTACTTCATGGCTTCTCCGAACGTCATCTCCTGCGCGGTGGAAAACGGCTTCTGGGACCCGAAAAGCGGTGAGCCCTTCAGCTGGAAAAAAGCTTACAGCCCGGTCGAGGGAAGCGCCCGGACCGATCCGAGACGAGCCCGTCTCTGGCGCTTTTTTGACCTGGTTTCTCCCTCATCGAAATTTTCTCCGGCGCTTCCAAACATCGAATTTCCCTTTTCCGTAAAACCTGACCGGCCGCTATCGGTAAAGGATGTGATGGAATTAACCAGGGATAAAGGCTACGGCAGTTTCTTTGACCCGACCCGGGGCATAAGGGGCGGACCTTACAAAAACCCGAACTATGACCGCTCGGCTCGTCTGATCAGCGTCAGCCAGGCTGAATATACAACGGTAACCCAGTGCCGCCACTGGCTGCCGCCGGCGATCGGAGGAATAGTCTGGCTGGCCTGGGGCGCTCAGGACACTTCCTGTTATATGCCCTTTTACGCCGGGATAAAAGCGCTGCCGGCTTCCTTCAGTGTCGGCGACCACTGGGTGTTTAACCGCGCCTCCGCCCGCTGGGCATTCGATTACGTCGACTTCCACGCGCAGGTGGCTTACTCTCTGGCCATAGAAGAAATAAAAAAAGCGAGGGAAAAATGGGAAGACGGAATGATCTCGAGAATACCGGAAATAGACGGAAAGGCTCTCGAACTTTACCGGAAAAGCCCGGCCCGGGCCTCAGATTTTCTTACTTCCGTCTGCCTGGATAACGCTGAAGACGTCATCCGGGCCTGGTGGCAGCTGGGCGACGAACTGCTGGTAAAATTCAACCACCTGAGCTACTACAACACCGAGCGACGGACGGTGGAGAGAAAAAGGATGGAATTTCCGGATTTCTGGAAAAAAGCCGTCAGAATATTCGATGCAATTTTTGAATAAAAAATAAAATGAACAAACGGGAGGCAAAAATGACCGAGAAAGAGAGGAATGTTATCGGCTTTCGCCGTTATCTTCCAGTGGCTGGAATCCTGCTTTTGCTGCTGACTGTATTCTTTTTCTTTGGAAGAGCGGAAAAAAGCGACCCCGGACTTGAGCTCTCGAGACCTTCTGATAACTGCACCTCCATCCTGGTCGGAAGGCTGGCTTCTGTCGACGGGTCAACCATGACCACCCATACCTGCGACTGCGGACTCTGCGACTGGACCTGGCGTCACGTTCCTGGCCGTCGCCACAGGCCGGGTGAAACCAGAAAGATCTACCACATCTCCCAGTTTAAAACCTGGCCACCAACCGAAGGTTTGAAATGGGACCTGATCAAAAAAGATTTTACCGGTGTGGAAATACCGGAAGTTCCATATACCTATGCTTACCATCACGGGATGTTCGGTTATATCAACGAAAAGCAGGTGGCCATCGGAGAATCAACCATAGGCAACGTGAAAAAGCTCGACAACCCCACTCCGACTCCAGCCTTTGACATCACGATGCTGACCATCATAGCGATGGAAAGAGCCAGCACCGCCCGGGAAGCCATCAGGATCATGGGCGAGCTGGCTGAGAAATACGGCTACGGATTCCACGACAACGGAGAAATGCTGGCTGTGGCCGACCCGAAAGAAGTCTGGATTTTCGAAATCTTCCCGGTCGGACCGCTGTGGACGCCCGACAGCGGAAAACCCGGAGCGGTCTGGTGCGCTCAGAGAGTGCCTGACGACCATGTCAGCGTTTGCCCCAACGAGTCAAGAATAGGCGAAATTGACCTGAACAACCCGGATTACTTCATGGCCTCTCCGAACGTCATTTCCTGCGCGGTGGAAAACGGGCTTTACGACCCGTCGAGCGGCAAACCTTTCAACTGGAAAAAGGCTTACTCACCGGTGAACGAAAGCGCGCTCAGCTCTAACGGACGCTACCAGCGACTCTGGCGGTTTTTCGACCTGGTGGCGCCGTCGCTTAAACTTTCGCCGTCCACTCCGAACATGGAACTTCCCTTCTCGGTAAAGCCCGACAGGAAACTTTCTGTGGCCGATGTCATCAACATGACCAGAGACCGCAGTTACGGAACGCCTTTTGACCCGGTGAAGGGAATTCGTGGTGGCCCGTTTAAGAATCCGAATTATTACCGGCAGGCCAGGACGATCTGCGACAGCCGTGCTGAATACACCACCGTCACCCAGTGCCGCGACTGGCTGCCTGACCCGATCGGAGGAATCGTCTGGATAGCCTTCGGTTCTCAGGATACCTCCTGCTACATGCCCTTTTATGCCGGGGTGAGCGAACTGCCCAAATCCTTTTCTGTGGGCGATCACTGGGTTTTCAGCCGCGACTCCGCCCGCTGGGCCTTTGACTATGTCGATTTTCACGTCCAGGTTATCTATTCGGAAGCGATCAAAGACGTCCAGTTGGCGATTGAAAAGTACGAAAGGCCGGTGATCGAACAGATTCCCGAAATTGACCGCAGGGCAGTTGAGCTTTACAAAAAAAATCCGAACGAAGCCATCAAATTCCTCACCGCCTTCTGCCTGAACAACGCTCAGAATGTGATCAAAGCCTGGTGGGAGCTCGGTGATCAGCTGCTGGTAAAATACAATCACCTCTACCTGTACAACGTAGAAAAAAGAACCTTCCAGCGGCGCTTCCCTGTTTATTCTGACATCTGGCAGAAAGCGGTAAAGGTTTTTGATATTCTTTTCGAACAGGATGAGAAAAAATAAGGAGAGAAAGAAATGAGAAAAAGATATCTGTTTCCAGCTCTGGCAACAGGAATGGTCATAGCCGCGGGCCTGTGGCTATTCGGACAGACCATCCCGAAGGCCAGCCTGCCGGTTCTGACCACCTCGGCCGGCCAGAGCCCGGACATAACCACCGTCAACATCATTCTGGAAGAAGCCGGAATCGGTTATGACTACTGCGATGTACCCACACCGGACATCCTGGCTGACGGTGTCGGACTCGGCGACCGGGAATCAGAGCCCGGCTTTCATGTGGAAATAAACACCGACCTCAGCAGGTTCAAAAAAGGAACCCCCTACCGCACGGTCATCATGGCGATCGGAGCCAGCCTGAAAGGCATGGGAGCCTCAGGACTGACGGTTGAGACGGAAGAAGCCCGGCTGAAAAAAGTTCTTGATTACTGCGAAGCTAATAAGATTTTTGTCATCGCCATGCACATCGGAGGAGAATCAAAACGCGGAGCTCCCGGAAGCGACAACGAAAGGATGATCGACACGGTGGCCCCGAGGGCCAACCTTCTGATCGTCACCCGGGACGGAAACAAGGATGGCCGTTTCACCAGAATCGCCACCCAGAAGAATATACCGCTGATCGAAGTTAAAAACGCTCTGGAAATTGTAGACCTGATGAAGAAAATTTTTCTCTGAAAATAAAACTCCATCATAGCTTCAGAAGAAAAGGAAGCGGTAAATGTTGAGGTCAGATTATTGACTGCAATTTTTTCTGAGCCAGCTTCAGCAGTTCCTCGCCTTCGCGTATCATATCGTCAAGGCGAGCTATGACCAGACGGCATTTTAAGTTTTCCATCTTGCGCTGGCCCTTGCCCTGGTTCTCGTAATATTTTTTAAGATACTCTTCGAGTTCTTCGGCTGAGAAGAGTTTTGGCAGACAGGTATCGGAGAGCAGAGCTTTTTTTACTTCTTCATAATCCACTTTATCCCCGAGGGACAATTTAAGGTCCCGGGCAGTCTCATCCCGCCAGCGGGCATATTCAGGTGTGGAGTAAGGAGGAAGTGGTCCAAGAAGTTTTCTGGCTTCCTTCAGAACTTCCTCAAAAAACAGCTTCCCTTCTTTCAGCAGACTTTTCGCCCGGTAATAGTCAGGACTGGAGGCGGCGGTACGGTCTTCCAGATAGGACCTGAATAAACTAAGCGCCTGGCTAAGGGCTTCATAGGTAGTCTTGACCTTTACCTCAAAATTAAAATCGATCGATTTCATCCCTTCCTCCTGAAAACATCCGCTCTGCAAAAGGATATCAATTTTCGGCATGATTTTCAAAAATTTTTATTTTTTAACGATGGAAGAAGCCACCACGTTGGCCACCCGGCTGCGCATCGATATTATTTCTCCTTTATCGTCGGGATGCACCCGGTTGGTGAGGAAAATCACCGCTGTCCTGGTTTCAGGATCTATCCAGAGAGAGGTTCCGGTGTAACCTGAATGGCCGTAAGAATTCCAGCCAAAAAGATCCCCGCGGACTGTGGCGTAATCAGAGCTTAAATCCCAGCCAAACCCGCGGCCGGCGAATTTCAAAGGCGGAAAGATTTCAGTCATCCTTTCGACGGCCAGCGGACTCAGAATTCTCACCCCGGAGAACTCGCCCCCATCAAGCATCATCTGAGCAAACACAGCCAGGTCGTCAGCAGTGGAGAACAGGCCGGCATTTCCGGAAATTCCGCCCTGGAGCCGGGCCAGCGGGTCATGGACCACACCCCGCAGAGGTTTCCCGTTGACCACTTCGGTCGGAACGCATCTTTCCCGAACATTATGCGGTGGATTAAAGAAAGTATCCTTCATTTTAAGCGGAAGAAAAATGTTTTTTCTGGAAAATTCAGCCAGGTCCTCGCCCGAAACCAGCTTCACAATCCAGGCCAGAGTGATGTAGTTAAGACAGCTGTAGATGAATTTCTCGCCCGGCCGGGCCTCCTTTCTCAACCCGGCAATATGTTTCACCAGCACTTCGGTCGGACAGGGATCACCGTATTTAGCCGCCACTTCTTTGGGGTCGGTGTATGGCGGGAGCCCCGAGGTATGAGTCAGAAGATGAAACAATCTGGCATCCTCTCCCGGTATCCCCTTTTCCTCAAGGTAAGGAGCAAATTCCGGAATGTAATTTTTGACCTTATCCCACAGCCTGATCTTCCCCTGTTCCACCAGGATCATGATCGAAGTGGCCGTGGCTACAGGCTTGGTGACCGAGGCCAGGTCGAAAATCATATCCACTTTCATCGGAGCTGGCTCTGGCACAATCTGACTGAGGCCATAAGCCTTGCGCCAGACAATTTTACCCTGTCTAAGGACCAGCAGCACGGCACCGGGAAAATCGCCGCGTTTTATCGCTCCATCCATCAGTTCGTCGAGGCGACTGAGTCTGTGGCTGTCCATCCCCACCTTTTCCGGACTGACCGTCGGTAGCCGCACTTCAGCCGTCGCCGGCAGGATCAGCCAGAAAAGAAAAACTCCCAGAATGGTCAGGCTGATATATGAACGATTTTTCATATATTTCCTCCCTGAGAAGCCGGAGTTTTCCAGACAAGGCCATCCTGTCTGATGTGAATTTTCTCTCCTTTCCTGTTCGTATAATAAGCTTCAAAAAGGCTTTCAGTGGCTTCGATCTGCGGCGGAAAGTTCCAGCCTTTCACCCGGAGAGCTTTTTCCCGTCCGAGGTCAAGCTGATCGAGATTCAGAGCGAATCTGCCGTTGCGAGCATGAAATTTTCTCTGGCGGTAATAGATTAACCTCAAAGCCCACTTAACATCAGCTTCCGGGTCCTCATTACAGTATTCAGCCGTCCGTCCGGCCTCCGTAGCGGTAAACTGGACATAGCCCCACATTTCCGGATAATGAATGTTTATCACTCCCTGTGGCGCCCAGACCCAGTTATCCTCAGGAAGAGGCCTTCCTGTGTTTTTGTCCTTCATCTTTACGTATTTCCCACCTTCCACCACCGTGCGGTACTCAACGCGGGAAAAGTTGACCCGCCAGAGGTCTCCCGGCTCGGGCCTCTTCTTGAACGGGGCGGCTTCCTTCAGAACTTCCCAGGGAATGGCTATTTCCACCGTCCAGCCACGATCCCTGTCCGCGGGATTGTTCAAAGTCCCTTCGATATGCACGGCTGTTTTTAACCCCTGGATATCCCAGGAATGGATGGCCGGACCGCCATCCCGGTATGGTTTCACCAGAAACAGGTCCCAGACGGTATTCAGCGCGTTGATTTCCAGCTCATAGTAATTGTGGGTGTCTCCGTCGGGATCTATGAAAACTTCAAAGTCATTGTCCTGATAGATGATCGAATCTCTCTCGGTCAGGGTGGCCCAGACATGAGGTTCCTCGAGCTCGGCTCCGATGTAGAAATAATTATCATCCCAGAGCATTTTCACTCTTGTTTTGAACCTTGGTTTCGGGCGCGATTTTCCCTCTATGTCAACAAAATCTTCCGACCAGTAAACTTTTTTCCAGGCAGGTTCATCCAGCTTCCCATCGATGGTCAGAGGCTCTGGAGCCCGGTAGCACATGTAATACCTAAGGGCCGGTTTTATTCCGGGCTCCTCCACCCGACCGAGAGTGTTGAAAGAAGAATTCACGGTCAAAGCGGATATCACCAGAAAAAGAATCAGCGTTGTCAGTGCTTTTTTCATCATGCTCTCTCCCCGTCTGATTTAAGGATTAAATTTCTGTTTTCATCTCAAGGAAAATTACCTGGTGACCGGACCACTCGAGGAATTTTAGAAAATCTTCTCTGGAAATCCTGATGGTCGAGGTGTTGACATTCGGATGGAAATTAAGCTCTGTTTCCTTAAGCAGGTCGCGGTCAACCACCACCCTGACTTCTTTCTGCCCGTCGTTTATCAGTCCGAAAAGAGAAACAGCTCCTGGAGTCAACCCGAGATAACGGCTGAGCCTTTCCGGGGAAGCAAAACTCAGGCGGTCTTCGTCCAGTTTCCGTGTAAGCCACTTGAGGTTCACCTTCTTTTCTCCCCTGACGATCACCAGGTAATGGCGATTGCCACGATAATTTCGTATGAACAGGTTTTTGCAGTGGGCACCTCCGTGTTCCTGCCAGAAACGGCTGGACTCTTCCATGGTAAAAACAGGCGGATGCGAAAACCTCACCCAGCGGATGCCGAGTGATTCCAGGATATCAAGCACGCGACGTTCTTCAGGAATTATTTCTTCCATAGTTCTTTCTTCAAAGGCATATTTTACTCAACCGAAAAAATCTTTAAAGCCAGCCGGTTATTTCATATAATCTCCACTCCGGAGGAGATGATGAAATCGATACTCTTCACTCCGCTGGACATCGGCAAAGTCCACCTGATCAATCGATTTGTCAGGTCAGCCACTCACGATTATATGGCAGATGACCGTGACGGTTCCATCCAGCCAGCCCAGGTTGAACTCTACCGCCGGCTGGCCGAAGGCGAGATTGGACTGATAATTACCGGGCATGCCTATGTCCATCTCTCCGGAAAAGCCAGTCCCGGACAGATAGCGGCAGATGACGATAGCAAGATTCCCGGACTTAAAGAGCTGGTTTCAGCCGTCCACGGAAGCGACAGCGGTTCCCGGATATTTCTTCAGATCTCCCACGCCGGAAGACAGACAAAACCATCGCTCTGCCGGCAGCAACCGGTGGCTCCATCAGAGGTTTACGACCCGGTGTCGAAGATAATGCCCCGGGCGCTGACGGCGGTAGAAATATATCAGGTAATCGAGTGGTTCGTGGCCGCGGCCAGAAGGGCGAAAGAAGCCGGGTTTGACGGCGTGCAGCTCCATGCCGGCCATGGTTATCTTTTGAGCAGCTTCATCTCACCCCACACCAACCGGCGACAGGACGACTGGGGCGGAAACTGGGAAAAACGCTCGCGGATCATCAGAGAAATAATCTCAGGCATCAGAAAAGTCTGCGGCCCGGATTTTCCTGTGGCCATCAAGATGAACGCCACCGACCATCTTCCCGAAGGTATTACCCTGGAAGAGGCTTCGCTCATCGCCCGTTCGCTGGAGCTGGCCGGTTTACAGGCGATAGAAATAAGCGGAGGAATGAACGAAGCCGGCCTTGGTTCGGTCTGGCCTGGAGTCAGAGCAGAAGAAGACGAAGGATATTTCGTGCCTCTGGCGGTAGAAGTTAAGAAGAAGGTCAGCATTCCGGTAATGGGCCTGGGCGGAATCAGAACTCTGAGGGTGGCGGAAAAGGTTATCGCAAGCGGCCGGGTGGACCTGATTTCGATGTGCCGGCCATTTATCAACAACCCGCATCTCGTAAAAGATTTCAGGCTCGGTCGGCTGGAAAAATCTCCCTGCATTTCATGCAATAAATGTTTCAACCCTCGCGGAATCCGCTGTGTTCAGAATAAGAGTGAGGCCGGGAAAAATTAATAATAGCTGTGCTTTTTCTTCTGTTTTTCCCGCTCGAATTCAAAATTTTTTCCGCACTACCGCCGAAAAAATGGGTTTGTCTTTATTCCGGGATTAAGACAAAAAGTACTTTTTACCGCGCCCGCTAAATTTAAAATCGTATGAAAGACTAAGAAAAGCGCGAGTCGTGGTTTTTTAAGAGAGGAGCGATTTTTTCACAAACAAATTGAATTTTTCCCCGAAATTTTATATTAATAATCCCTTATCGACCGATGACAGACCCTGATATTATTCTCAGTCTTTTCAGCCGGCTGCGCGGGCGTTTTCCTGCTCTGGAAATAGATTCGAGCGGCCAGAAGCGTCTTTACTTGAACAGCGGAGCCGGAAGCCTGATGGTTGATTCTTCCATCAGGGCCATGACCGAAGCCGGCCAGCTTAATCCTATGCCTGGCCAGATAGCTTCTCCTGAAATAGCCACTGCGGATTTACATAAAACGGTAAGACAGTTAGCCGCTGATTTTACCGGAGCTCGCCGTCCGGAAGAAATTTCTTTCCATTTTTCCACCACCGGGGCGCTTTTCAACCTGGCTTTCGCCCTGAGAAAACTATTCCAGCCAGGAAAAAACCTGCTGGTAACCGACCTCGACCATTTCGCCAACATCACCCCGTGGGAAACCATAGGAAGGGCCGGCGGCGCTGAAATCAGAACCGCGCGTCTAACTTCAGAGCTGACCCTCGACCTGAAAGACCTTCTAAGCAAAGTGGACAGCAACACCGTCCTGGTGGCGCTAACCGGCGCCTCCAACGCTCTCGGAACAATCCTGCCACTGGCTGACATTATTTCTGAAATAAAAAGAAAGTCCAGAGCGCTGGTGGTGGTCGATGCCGTTCATCTGGCTCCACACGCCCCGCTTGACGTTCAGGAGTTCGGCTGCGATTTCTTAGCCTTCTCCGGTTATAAAATTTTCGGTCCGATGATCGGAGTTCTGTATTCCAGGACCGAAGCGCAGAAGCTGGCTTCTCCCTACCGGGTTGAAACCAACAGACCTGAGCCGCCATACTGCTGGGAACAGGGAATGCTGCCAAACCAGCTGCTCGCAGGCTTAAAAGGAGCCTTCGATTACCTGATGGATGCGGGAAGTCAGGCAAAATCCGGAGACACTCCGACTTACCCGCGAAAATTGTTCCTCCGGGCGATGGAGTCGATAAAAAAATACGAACTCGAACTCAGCCAGTATTTCCTGGAAAGGTGGAGAAGGATGGATTCTCCGCGGCTTAAACTTTACGGAATTTCTGACCCGCGCCGGGCTCTTTCCAGGACTCCGACTTTCGCCCTGGAAATCCTGGGACTCAAGCCGGCTGAAGTTAAGAGGCAGTTCTGGGAAAACCACCGTATTCTTATCGCTGACGGCAACCATTATTCGGCGGTGGTGGTGAGACATCTCGGGAAGAAGGATCTGAACAGAGTAAGTCTGGCTCATTACGACGGGCCTGATTCAATAGATCGCTTTTTTGACGGTCTGGAACATATCATTTTTAAATTAAATAAATCGTCATTATAAGGAGTCAAAAATGGCTAAATTCGAAGGAGTTAAATGGGCGCCCGGACAGATGCGTTATTTTCTCTATGACCGCAGCTTCGAGATGTTCGAAGCGGAGGCGAAAACCTACGCGGCCACCAGGTCAACCTATTACGCCAGCTTTCTCTGTTTCGAAGGGATAAGATATTTCTGTCGCCGGAACGAAAAAGGCAAGCTGGAACTGGTGTTCGTCAACTGGGACCAGAACCTCGAAAGGTTCAGACGGAGCATGGCCTTTAACCTCAGCCGGGAACAGCAGTCGATTGTGCCGACAGTACAGGAGCTCGAAGACTTGTTCATCAGAAAATTTTTCTCCCATCCGGCTCTGAGGTCGTATCTGGAAGAAATGGCGGATAAAGGCGCGCAGGGATATCTGCGTCCGTTCACCCTGGACGAAGAACATTCGATGGGAGTCACCTTTCCGAACTTCCCCGCGATAAGAGCTGTTACCTGCATGTACGACCGGTATCTGGGAGAGCCTTTCGTCGGAGTGGTCATTCCCCATCTGGTCAGAGCGCTCGGGGTAAACGGCACCGGCTGCCTGAAACTCGGGATTAATTATTTAATGAGCATCAAGGCAATAGACGAAGCCCGGGCACTGGTTCCGGAGGCGGCCGCGGTTCTATTCCTTGATGACAGACCCTACCTTCCGATCGAACAGAGAGAAATAAGCGAGTGGGATTCTTCCTGCTGTCTTTTTGCTCTCACCGACGGCACGGTGGTAAAGATACCGGAAAGCAATCTAATCCTGCCCTCGGTGACCATAAAAGGCATGGTCATCATCCTGAGAGAAATGGGAATAAAGGTGGAGGAAAGACCTTTCACCTACGGCGAGCTGCTGGAAAGAGTGCGGAAGAATGAGCTGGTGACCGTGGCCAGTGTCGGTACCGCTGGAATCCTCAACCGCTGCGAAAAACTCGTCCTGGTGGACGCCTCGCTGAAAATAATCGGCGAGCATCTGCCCCAGAAATCTCATCCGCTCTATCAGAAACTGCGCGAGGTCAGGGAATATTACTGGAATGTTTATAAGGGTATCAGTCCGGCGCTTCCAGGTTTGAAAATCTTCAGGTACGAGATTGATTGACCTGTCAGAAAAACATTTGTTGAATCTCCCGCAAAACTCATCGGCGGAAACGACCGGAAAGGTAAAGTAAACATAACAGCAGCCTGAGCTGCCGGGAAAATAATAAACAATAAAGGTTGACCGATGTTCAGAAATCATCCTCGCTCCCTGATGTACATCTTTCTCACCGAAATGTGGGAAAGGATCGGATTTTACACGCTGATGGCCATTCTGGTTCTTTACATGGACCAGGTTCTCGGCTGGAGCGATTCAAGCAAGGGTAACTGGTACGGTCTGTTCCTTGGCCTGTGCTACCTGTTTCCGCTGATTGGAGGCTGGCTCGGTGACCGGGTTTTAGGTCGTCTGAGAACTGTAAGAATCGGGGCGGTCCTGATGGCTCTGGGTTACACCGGCCTGGCGCTTTCTTCAATTTCACAGACAGTGACCTTCAAGCTCGGGCTCCTGCTGATAGCCATCGGGACAGGCATTTTCAAGGTTAACATGTCGGTGCTGGTGGGAAACATTTATCAGGATCGTCCCCAGCTGAAAGATGCCGGTTTTAACATTTTTTATATGGGAGTGAACGTGGGAGCGATGCTGGCTCCCCTGATCGCCACCCTCAACAACGCGGTGTTCCACAGCTACCATCTGTCGTTCTGGGTTTCTGCTTTCGGACTGATTCTGGCTCTGATCATATTCCACTCCGGTAAAAGATATCTGGAACCGGCTGATGACCTGATTTCGAAAAAAAAAGGTCAGAATAATCCCGAAGATATTCAGACGAGCCATCCTGACGAAAAAGAAGATAAAGAAAATTTCCGTGAAAGAATAATCGCTCTGTCGATCCTTTTTTCCATCGTCATTCTCTTCTGGCTGGCTTTCTATCAGAATGGTTTCGCCCTGACCCTTTTCGCTGCTCGGTCCACCGTAATCCTCAGCTGGCTGCGCCCGGAAACCTACCAGTTTTTTGAGCCGTTCTTCATTCTGGTGCTTACTCCCCTGCTGCTCATGGTCTTCTCCAGATTGAGAGGCATCGGTAAAGAACCTTCCACGCCGCGCAAAATCTTTTTCGGCATGATTTTCATGACGGGAGCGATGCTGATCATGGTCGTGGCCTGTCTTCGTGGAGGCAATCAGGACGTTAACATCGTTTCGCCGCTCTGGCTGATTTCCACTTATTTCGTGGTAACCATCGCCGAAATTCTGATCTCCCCGATGGGTCTTTCTTTTGTTTCGAAAGTGGCGCCGGCCAGAATCAGAGGTTTGATGATGGGCGGATGGTACCTGGCAATTTCCCTCGGCAGCTACGGAAGCGGATTGCTCGGTAAACTTTACAGCCGTTTTCCCCATCATCAATTTTTCCTGATTCTGGCAGGGTTACTGTCTCTGGCTGCCATTCTGGTTCAGCTTTCGATGAAAAAGCTGGAAAAATATGCGCGCTGAGCATTAAATCAGCGAATCTATCAGGAGAAAGGCCATGTTTGAAGAACACGTTCTGATTAAAGAAAAAACTTCTCAGGCGATAAAAATTCTGCAGGAACTTGACCTCGACTGCTGGATCACCTTCACCCGGGAAAGTGAAATCTGCGGCGACCCGGTGCTGGTGTTCCTGGCTCCCTCGCCCGTCACCTGGCATTCAGCCTTCATCATTACAGCAGACGGACAGAAAAAAGCCATCGTCGGACTTTACGATAAAACATCCATAGAAGACACCGGAGCCTATGACTCTGTGGAAGGATACGTAACCGGGATAAAAGAACCTCTGCAGAAATTTTTAAGCGCCTTGAATCCCCGCCAGATAGCCATAAATTTTTCACGCACGAGCGAAATCTGCGACGGATTGACCCATGGAATGTACCTGACTCTTTATGACTATCTTAAAGAAATCGGCCTGGAAAACAGACTGGTTTCAGCCGAGAGGTTAATCTCCGCCCTGAGAGAAAGAAAAACTCCGTATGAAATCCAGGCCATCAGAAAAGCGATAGAAGTCACCGAAGAAATTTTTCACCTGGTGCAGAACTATATAGCTCCTGGAAGAACCGAAAAAGAGATAGCTGCTTTCATGCTGGAAGAAGTGAAAAAACGCGGTCTTAAAACCGCCTGGAGTCAGTCTACCTGTCCGGCGGTTTTCACCGGACCGGACACTGCTCAGGCCCATTATACCCCGACCGACAGGGTTGTGAGGCGGGGGCACATCCTGAACATGGATTTTGGAGTCAGAGTGGAAAATTATTGTTCAGATATGCAGAGGACTTTCTACCTGCTGGAAGAAAACGAAACCTCAGCTCCACCGGAGGTGCAGAAAGGTTTCGAGACGATAGTGCGGGCGATCGAAGAAGCCAGAAAAGCCATGAAGCCCGGGGTGATCGGTCTGGAAATTGACAGAGTGGCCCGTGAAATCGTTACCTCTTCCGGATATGACGAGTTTCCGCACGCTCTCGGTCATCAGGTTGGAAGATTTGCCCACGACGGAACAGCTCTTCTTGGCCCGGCCTGGGAGAAATACGCCGACAAACCGTTTCGTCCGCTCGAACCCGGGATGGTGTTTACGCTGGAACCCAGGCTAACTGTGCCCGGACGCGGCGTGGTGACCATCGAAGAGATGGTTCTGGTTACAGAAGAAGGAGCTGAATTTTTGAGCCATCCCCAGACCGAGCTAATTCTGATCGGTTAAGATCGGGTTTTGATTTTCTGGTCTCAATAATAATCCTGAACGAACTGCTTCCAGCTTTTTGAATTCAGCTCAGCTCCTGGAGACAGAAAACAGGAAATCCAGCTTCCTGAGTTTTAAGCTGATTCTGGAGTAACTTGAATTCCTCGCAGAAATCAACTATAAATTTCGACCGCCTCAATCTTCCCCGAATGGTTCTTCCAGCGAAAGCGCTTCCATCCCGCCGAGTATTCTCGCTCCGTCCTCGGTGACCACCATGCAGTCCTCGATTCTGATTCCAAATTCGCCCGGCAGGTATATTCCGGGCTCGTTGGAAAAGGTCATCCCTGGCTGGATTTTTAACTTATTTCCAGCAACCAGATATGGATATTCATGTCCCTCCAGACCGATCCCGTGTCCCAGCCGGTGGCTGAAGTATTTATAGCCGGGACCAAAACCTGCCTCCTCGATCACTTTTCTGGCTGCACGGTCCACCTCCTCGCAAGCCACACCCGGCCGGCATGCTCTGAGTGCAGCCAGCTGCGCCCGTCTGACCGTTTCCCATATTCTTTTCTGAAGGTCAGTGGTTCGGCCGAAAACCAGAGTTCTGGTGACGTCGGAATTATAACCTTCAACCCGGCAGCCGCCATCGACCAGAATTATGTCTCCGCTTTCAATATTTTTTCTCTTCCTCGATCCATGGGGATAAGAGGAGGCCGGACCTAAAGAAGGACTGCCTGAGCCTGTGACCCCCAGACGGGCATGAGCTTCCCTGATGTACCCGGCCAGTTCTTCCTGAGTCATTCCTTCTTTAATCCTTCTGAAAGCTTCTCTGTAGGCCAGCTTGGTTATTCTGTTGGCCGCTTCCAGGCAGGTTATCTCTTTTTCCGTTTTCTGCCCGCGGCAGCCATCGGTGACAGCACTTCCGTCAACCAGCTCAAAATCGCCCGCGTCTTTTCTGAGCCCGTAGAATATGAAACTTCTGGTCGACGGCTCCAGAGCTATTCTTTTAACGCGCGCATAATCACGGCAGGTTTTCCTGATCACCGCAAACGGGCTTTCATGTTCTTCCCAGGTTCTTATTTCCTGAGCCTCATCCACCAGCTCTCTTGCCCGGTCGAGTTCAAAAGCCGGACAGATCCATACCGGTTCTCTCTCCGGAAAAAGCAGGAAACCGAAGGTTCTTTCGCTCCTCCACCAGTTCACCCCGGTAAAATACTGCATTGTGGGTCCGGGCTCGACGAACAGCGCTCCTGTGCTGTTCTCAGAGATCAATTTCCAGGCCTTCTGCCATCTCTGCTGATAATCTTCCCGTCCGAAAGGCTGAATCCCGGCCAGCAGTTTTGTTAACTTAGAATCCTCTATTATTCCGGGGTTAACAGACTGAGCGCCGGCCAGTGCTGAAGCCAGTTTTCCGGCTGCCAGGAGTATCAGGCTCCCGGCTTTTATAAAATCTCTTCTTCCGGCCATGAATCATCTCCATTTAACCAATTTTCGTTTTGATAACTCAAAATCGAGCTGGCGTCAACAAAATTCTCTATCTTTATGCCTGGAGATTTTCACCTGAAACGAAAAATAGAAATGATTTTCTATCTTTCAGACCTGATAATTCGCTCCTGTTCTTTCAGTTAAACCGGTTAAAAAATCCTCCCTGGAAGCTGAGCCGTCAACATAAAAGAATTAAAAACCGCGTGAGTATTTTGTCCAGAAAAGCGCATAGAGCTCACGGTATTTCTGCATGGCCGCCCTGGCAAAATCTCCCGTGTAGAGAGTGAGATACTGGTTTATGGTGAAAGGCTCGGCCCCGGGTTTTTTGCTGGCGGCTATTTCCAGAACTTTCTTCTCGACCATGGGCAGCTCGGCGAAAGCTTTCTCTTCAAAGTATTTTATCGTATCTTCGATGATTTTCCGGTTTTCGCCCCAGCGCAGGATGGCCAGCCGGTTAGTCCGCCGGAATATCCAGGCGGCTGAATCTTCACGGTAACCATGCTGACCGCAGACTTCAAACTCTGGCGGCAGCCCGGTCACACCGGCAAAGATCGGAATTCTCGGGCTGAGAGCGGGATTGTCAAAAGCAAACCAGCAAACAGCGCCAACAGCCGGAGGCAGCCAGCTTCTGAGCTGAATGACTGTGGCGTAAGCGCAGGCGTTGATGGCGATCGTTCGCTGCGGGGTGATCGTTCCAGGTTTCAGCGTGTTGATCAGGGTAATCCAGTCCCTGGACATCCAGTTGCTGACCACCGGACTTTTTTCCATCTCCTCAGAATTTCTCTTCTTGACCAGCAGGTTTCCGGTCATGTCGTAAGGGGTGCCCTCGTATGTCTCACGGTACAGGCGAAGCACATCCCTCACTGAAAGCTTCTTCTCAGGCTTGATGGAAAAAGGAAGTTCTTCGGCGTTCATATCAAGCTTGAGAGAGGGAGCCAGCTGGCTGAAAACATAATATTCCCTGATGCTAAAAGGTTTCCGTCCGCTGTAGGCTTTCCAGAACTTAAAGGGTTCTCCTTTCTTCGGATCCCACCAGCCCATTTCCTCGGCCACCCGGAATACGTTGTCTGAAGCAAGGTAATGGTCGGGATCCTTCAAATTCAACTCTCCGATGCGCGGAATGTTGGCGGAAATACCAACATGGTCGTCGGGAATGCGCACGGCAGCCCAGACCGCTCCCTTTTCGAGCGGGCCGGCTCCGAAAATTTCAAAATGCCAGACTTCGCGGCTGTCAGCAATGGTCAGACATTCGCCGTAATCTCCATAACCGTATTCCTTCACCAGCTCTCCGGCCAGCTTGATGGCTTCCCGCGCGGTGCGGCATCTTTCCAGCATCACCCGCTCGAGTTCCTCTATCATGAACATGCCCTCGGGGTTGTAGAGCTCTTCCCTGCCGCCGATGGTGGTCTCACCTATAGCCAGACCGAACTCATTCATCGCAGGATAGGCGGTGTTCAGAAAAGCATAAGTCTCTGGAACCTCAGGTATTTCTCCTTTGAGAATCATCCCCCTGATATCTCTGGGATTTTCTGTGTGCATTCTGCCTTCATACAGTTTGTTGGTTTCTCCCTGCTTGTGCTGACGGCGCGGCACAATATTAACCCACTGCCGGTAATTGCCGTCGCAGGTATGGCAGGTGATGACCGAGCCATCAACCGTGGCCAGCCGCCCGACCATGATGCTGGTACACCCCCAGCCTTCGTCCGTAAACTGATCTTCATAAGAAGAGGTCTGAACTCCGGGCAGAGTCAAACCCAGCAGGACCAGGGCTGCAAAAAGAACGCTCAGGAGAAAATACCTTCGTCTGTACGATCCGGACATCATAAACACTCCTTAAAATAAAAATACCGGCTCTATTATCTTTTTTGCCACGGAGTAAGTCAAACTGATAGTCTTCATTCAGTTTATTATTAATAATGATTCAGGTTAAAATTATGGTTGAAAGCCGAGGGCCATGAGAATCAGTTTCAGCCAGCCGGTTTTTCTTCCCTGGGGAGGATTTTTTGGACGTTTGCTGCATTCGGACCTGATGATATTGCTTGATTGGACTCAATTTGCCCGCGGTTTCACCTTTGTCAATCGCAACCGGCTGAAAGGACCGCAGGGAGAAATCTGGATAACCGTGCCCGTAAAGAAAAAAGGTCTTGGTCTTCAGAAAATAAGTCAGCTGAAAATAAATCAGCCGGCTCGCTGGAGCGAAAAATTTCTCGGTCTGCTCAAACATTACTACCGGCATTCTCTCTATTTTCACCCCACGGAAGAAGCTTTAAGGGAAATTATCTGCCGCGCCGGAGACGATTTTTGCCAGCTGGCAGTTTCCAGCCTGAAATTCCTGGCTCAGGCTTTCAGCATAAATCGTGAATTAATATTCCAATCTGAAACGCAGGTTGAAGGAAAAGGAAGCTCACTCCTGGTCTCTCTGGCCGTAAAGACCGGCGCGAGTGAGGTAATACTGCCTTACCTGGCCGACCGCCATCTTCAGATGAACCTTTTCCAGGAAGCGGGCATAAAAGTGATTTTTTTGAAATATGTTCAGGAACCCTACCCTCAATTCTGGGGAAATTTCATCGGGAACCTTTCAGCCTTAGACCTCTGGCTGTGCTGCGGGTCTCAGGGCTTGAGGAAAATCGCTGAGAGTTCCCGGCTGATCGATTCCTGAGTTCCGGTCATTGAGAGATCAGTTCAGAAGACTTCCGTCCGTCAGAAAACACCAGATATTCTCTGGTGAGAGCGTAAACCGCATTCTGCCAGCCCAGGAGATTCTCCACCACTTCCTGCACCCTTACCGGTTTTTCCGGATGAAAATCTATGAACAGCCATAGTTTATTTCCGTCATGGTTGATTTCCGCCCTGACCTTTTCCTGGTACAAATGGCTCAGCTGTTCCAGCGATTCAGGCGCCAATCTTTTTTGCAGCTCTTCTGGAGAAGGAGCCTCGGGGTCGCTCAGGTCAAGCGAATAAACCGTTTGAGCTATGTCCTGAATTAGAGGCCGGCAACTGCTGAAACAACTCATCAGCCCCCGGAATCTGAGCCCTTCCGGAAGACAGGCATTAATTTCCTTCAGAAAATCATCCGGTTCGATAATTTCCAGAGCCCGGAATTCCATAGCCTCGGCTTTTGCCTGCATCCCGAGAGGTAGCGCGGGGCCATGAGTGATCAGCATTTTCGGGTGAAATCCCCGGGAAAAAGCCATTTTCACCCCGGCCCGGCGCAGGCCCCTTTCAAGCTGATTCAGAAGGTCATTGTGAGAGATAAATCTGGCCGGACCTGTCTTTTCGTATATCGCGCGGTAGCGGACCGGAACGTCAATTTTCCGGGCTTTATGGCCGGAGTTAAGAGAAATAGCGGAAATATTTTTGATGTCTGAAAGTGCAGATTTGATTTCAGGCCTGTCGCAGGCAAGACAGCGAGCGCAATCCCGCTCCGGACATCCTTCGGTATATTTTGCCTCAAGGGCAGCTTTTAGCTCCTCCTTTAAGTAATTTTTTTTAAGACCGACGTTGACCACATCCCACGGGAGCTCGGCTTCGGGGCTGATCGAACGGAGATAAATTTTATAATCTATTCCGGAAAGCTCAAAAGCCTTAAGCCACAGGTTAAAATCAAACTGATCGAGCCAGCCGTCAAAACGCGCTCCCAGACGGTAAGCTTCGAGAAGTGCGGCTCCCAGCCTCCGATCGCCGCGGGAAAAAACCGCTTCCAGGATCGAAGCTTTGATCCGGTGTTCTTTGAGCTCCACCTTCTTCCAGCGGCCGATGTTGCTCTTGATGTATTCCTGTTTTTTCTGAAGCCTGTCTTCATCTTCCATCGGCAGCCACTGGAAGGGAGTATGGGGTTTCGGGATGAAAGGAGATACGCTGAGGTTTATCCCGGGGGTAGCTTTAATTATTTTCCTTCCAAGTTCGATAAGCTGCTGGATTAAATTAATTATAGCTTTAAGGTCTTCGGCCGTCTCGGTTGGCAGGCCGATCATAAAATATAATTTTAAAAGCCTCCAGCCATTCTCAAAGGCATACTGTGCTGCCCTGAAAAGTTCTTCGTCAGATATTTTTTTGTTAATGACTCTTCTGAGCCTTTCAGTCCCCGCTTCGGGCACCAGGGTGAATCCGGTTTTCCTCACCCTGACTATTTCCTCCACCACCTTTCGCGAAAGTCCGCCCGGACGCAGCGAGGGCAGAGAAATAGATATTTTTTCTTCTTCCAGCACCGGCATCAGAGTTTCTATCATCTGCTCAAGAAATGGGTAATCGCCGACTGAAAGAGCATTCAGCGAAACATCGTCGTAGCCTGTATCCTTCAATCCCTGCCATATAACATCTACTGCCTGAGCCGCAGGACGGAGACGGTACGGGAAATACAGAACAGCTGCCTGACAGAAACGACAGTTCTGCGGGCAACCCCTGGCCACTTCCACCTGGAGGCGGTCAAAGACACTCTGAATGTTCGGCACGACGAACTTATCCGGCACCTGAGCTTTTTCCAGCGGAAAGACCACCCTTTTTTCAATCCTTTCCGGAAAACCGGGCTGTGGCTTTGGAACAAGAAGAGAGCTTCCCGGAACTGCAGCCGGCCGGTAAAAAGCCGGGAGGTAAATCCCTTTAATGTCAGAAAAACTTCTGATCAATTCTTCGCGGCTGCCAGCGCTGTCTCTGGCTTCCAGGTATCTGTCTACAATCTCCAGAATCAATTGTTCACCATCGCCAAAGGCAAAAATATCGATGAAATCAGCCAGAGGTTCTGGATTCAGCGCGGCCGGACCTCCGGCAATTATCAGCGGATCGTGCGGTTGCCTTTCCCGGCTGAGCAGCGGAATCCCGCCGAGTTCGAGGATGTTGAGCAAATTGGTGTGATTCAGCTCGTAAAGAAGCGAAAAACCGACCAGGTCAAATTGATCGAGTGGAATTTTATTTTCCAGAGTAAAAAGCGGAATTTTTGAGCGGCGCAACTCAGCTTCAAGGTCAGGCCAGGGCGCGTAGACCCTTTCTGCCAGAACATCCGGTCTGCGGTTGAGGATACTGTAAAGAATCCTCTGGCCGAGATAGGAAAGTCCTATTTCATAAACTTCAGGAAAAGCCAGAGCTACTCTGACCTTTGTCTCATCCGGGTTTTTTTTAATCTGATTCCATTCACCCCCGATGTAGCGACCGGGCTTCTGCACCCGCCTCAGTAAAATTTCCAGAGTCTTTCTATCCACCGGTTGTATTTTTCTAAACGGTCTCATGGAAATCTCCGCCACTCAGATAAAGGCAAAACGCCGCATCCTGACATTCAGAACCAGGCTCAGGGCCAGAAAGTTCGCCAGCAGACTCGAGCCGCCGTAACTCAAAAACGGCACGGGAATTCCGGTTATCGGGAAAAGTCCCACTAACATCATCACGTTGATCAAAAACTGACAGCCAATCATCATCCCGACAAGAAAGGCCAGATAAACTCCGGCCCGGTCGGGGGAAATCCAGGCAGTCGAGAATATCCGGTACATCAGCAAGGCGTAAAGGATGAAAATGGCCACCACCCCCAGAAATCCGATTTCCTCAGCTATAACCGCCATTATAAAATCCGTATGCCGGGCGGGAAGAAAACGCAACTGGCTCTGGGTTCCTTTGTGATATCCCTTACCGGTAAGTCCGCCCGACCCGATGGCAATTTTTGACTGTCGCAGCTGATACCCGGCTCCCCGCGGGTCCCGGTCGGGTGTCATCAAGGTTTCTATCCTTTTTTTCTGATAATCTTTAAGGGCAAAATTCCAGCCGACAAAACCAGAAAGCAGCAGGCCGATCATCAGAATGACCACATATTTTTTCCTTATTCCAGCCAGAATATAAACTCCAAGTAATACTGGCATAAAAGTCAGAGCGGTTCCCAGGTCCGGTTGCAGGGCAGTGAGGATTGCCGGCACACCGACCACGAGTGAACTCAGAGCAAAAGTTTTGAAACTCATTTTATCTTCACGATAGCCGGAAAAAATCCTGGCCAGAACCAGAATGACCACCACTTTCATCAACTCAGAGGGCTGTCCCTGAAAAGGACCGACTACGATCCAGCTTCTGGTGTTGGCCACTTTCTTTCCGAACAAAAGCAAGCCCAGCAGTATGATGTTAAGAAACACGTAAAGTTGAAAGGAAATCGTCAGCAGGAATTTATAATCGATGAGGATGGCCACCATGGTGATAATAAGGCTTACTATCAACCAGATGATCTGGCGCCAGATATAATGGGAAGCTTGAAAATATATCGCGCTGTAAAGAAAGGCTATGCCAATAACTGAGATAACCACTGCCAGCAGGATCGTCAGTGAATCAGTTTCCCTGAATATTCGCCTGTCTAACATATTTTTCCCTGTAAGCTTTGAACAATTCCCCGGCTATCGGCGCGGCTGTCTGGCCGCCCATACCGCCGAATTCAACCAGGACGGCCACCACAATCTCCGGGTTATGCCTGGGGGCAAAACCGATAAACCAGGAATGAGTTTTACCCGGCTCCATTCCTTTTCTGGCCAGCCTTTCGGCTGTCTCACGACTGATGGTCTGGGTGGATCCAGTTTTGCCGCAGACCTCAAAGCCGGGTTGATAGGCGCCTTTTCCTGTCCCCCCATCATTTACCGACCGCCACATACCTTCGATCACTTTTTCAAAAACGCTTTCAGGAATGTCCAACTTCTCCTCGGGCAACCCCTCCATTTCGCCTTTTACCAGATGAGGTCTTATCCTGACTCCCCTCCTGGCAATGACCGCCGCCATACAGGCCATCTGCAGAGGAGTTACCAGCAGCGGGCCCTGTCCGATGGCCACCGATATAGTCTCGCCTGGAAACCAGGGCTGGCCGAGAATCCTTCTTTTCCAGTCAGAGCTCGGCACCAGACCTTCCTTTTCCCCTGGTAGATCAATACCGGTTTTCTGGCCCAGCCCGATTTTTCGAGCATAAACCGCGATGTTATCGATCGACAGTCTGCGTCCCAGCTGATAAAAATATACATTGCAGGAATTCTTGATGGCTTCAGGCAGATTCTGGCTTCTATGCCCCGGTTTGAACCAGCAGTTGAACTCCTTGTTGAAAAGTTCGATTGAACCGCTGCAGGAAAACGTGGTATTTTCGGTGATTATTCCTTCTGACAGCGCAGCTATGGCCATAACCGGCTTGAAAGTGGAACCCGGTGAATAAAGCCCACGAAGAACTCTATTCTCCAGCGGCTTCCCCGGGTCGTTGATCAGGCTGAGCCACTCATCCCCAGAAAAACGCGAAATAAAACGATTCGGGTCGTAAGAAGGAGAACTAGCCCAGACCAGGCACTCGCCATTGCGAGGATCAACAGCAACTATCGCTCCTTCCCTGCCTTCAAGAAGTTGCTCCGCCTTTTTCTGAAGGTCAAAGTCAATCGTCAATTCCAGGTTTTTGCCCGGCCTGGGGTCAATACGGCTGACCTCCTGCCTCGGACGACCCAGACTGTCCACTATTTCCTGGATTTTCCCGTCAATTCCAGAAAGGTAATCGTTGTACTGCCTTTCCACTCCAGCCTTTCCCACCATTTCACCTGCTCGCCACCTTTTTTCCGGCTGGGTCTTGAGGTCATCGACCGAAACTTCCTGAAGATAGCCGAGAACATGCGCCGCCGTCGATCCGAACGAATAATATCTTCTGGGTTCAACTTCGAGTTTTATCTCCGGAAATTCATCTTTTCTGGCTTCGATTATCGATACCTCTTCCAGCCGGAGATTGTCCATGATGACCACCGGCTCGTAAGCGGGAATGGATCTGTATCGCTCGATGCGTTTTTTCAGTTCTTCTTTCTTTAGATTAAGCAAAGGCTCAAGTCTGTCAATCGTCTTTTCATAATCTTTAACCGCTTCCCTCAACAGAAAGACCTTAAAACTCGGAATGTTGTCAGCGAGAATAACTTTCTGCCTGTCCAGAATAAGGCCCCTGGGAGCAGTTATTGGTATTTCTCTCAGGCGATTGGCTTCCGCCATCTTCCAGTATTTTTGATGGTCCAGGACCTGAATTTTCCAGTAAGCTACTGTTATCAGCAAAAGGAGTGCGGCCAGAAAATAAACGGTGAGCCTGGCTCTTTTTATTACTGTAGAAAGATCTTCGTAAATTCTGGCCATGGACTATCTCAGACGCCCGGGTTCAACTTTTTGAAAAGTTTTATAAAAATTGAAGATAGAAGAGCAGTAAATCCAGCCTGCAAATAAACAGCCGGCCCTGTATACAGAAGCGCTTTTCCGAAAATAAGAGCGTAAAATAAAGCCCAGATTATAAGCTGCATGAGGCTTACAGCAAGGGTCATAACAAAACACCGGTAAAAGGTTCCTACATCAATCCGGCGGCTGATCCAGCCGGCCAGAAACCCGGCGATGGTCAGGCTGAGTCCTCCAATGCCGAAAACGCTGTGGGATAGAGCATCCTGAATTAGCCCCGCGGTCGTGCCGACAGCTGCTCCCTCCACCTCTCCATAGATGACGGCGATAAACATAACGGCAACGGCAAAAGCGTTGACCATCAGCACGAGTGAAGGATGCATGGAACTCAGAAGCGCATAGAGCCCGGCGGCTACTGTCAGTGCCAGAAATATCACAAAGCCCTTGCGAATCATCGGCTACCTCAAGATTGAAGGTGCGTCTTTAATCACCGCCACAAGTTCCAGATCCTTCAGGCTGAAGTATGGTTTAACAATTATTTTCTTAAAAACCCCTTCCCCGGAGACTACTCTGATTATTCTTCCGACCCTGAGCCCTGGAGGAAAAACTTTATCAAACCCGGAGGTCTGAACTTCATCTCCTTCCTTTCCTCCGGGCGAGCTCAACATGATATACTTTATCAGGCAATTTCCCTGGCCATCTCCTGAGAGAACGCCAGGCCAGCGTTCTTCAGAAAACACCACGCCAACCCCACTTTCCTCCGAGGTCACCAGCAGAACCCGGGCTTCGTGCAAAGCCACCGGTTCAGCCGTCCGGCCGATGAGATTCCCGAAGCGATCGCAGACCGGAAGATTTTTGACAATGCCGTCAGCGCTTCCCTTATTTATAATTACCGACCGGTAATAATTCGCCGTGTCAAAGGAGATTACTCTTGCCGGGATAATATCCCGACCAAGCATCCTCAGATTATTTTCGAGCTCGGACTGGCTGATATAGAGCCTCAATTTTTCCTGGAGAAGCCGGTTCTCCTGAGTGAGAAAAAAAACCTGCTTTTCAAGCTCAATATTCTTTCCTGCCGCCTGCCGGAGATATTTAAGATTATTCCAGCTGGAAGAGACCAGGTTGATCAGACTGTTGACTCCCCTTATTATCGGTGTCGTCACCTGGAAAAAAATTTTCTCCAGAAGAGTCGTTTTGCTTCCGAGCGGCACCTGATATGAGATTAACAACAGATTGAACAGAATCAGAAATCCAGCTGTTAAAAACTTCTTCTGGAAAAGGCGGGTCCGGGCCATCAAATTCGGGTTTACCCGTTACTCCAGTGATATTTTTTTCAACAGATCCAGGTCATCCAGCAGGCGGCCGGCTCCCATGACCACCGAAGTAAGCGGATCTTCAGTGATAAAAACAGGCAGCTGGGTTTCTTCTCTGATTCTCTTGTCAAGATTTTTCAGGAGAGCGCCGCCGCCCGTGAGAACAATCCCCCGGTCGATGATGTCGGCTGAAAGTTCAGGCGGAGTTCTTTCGAGAGCTATTCTGATGGCATTGATGATAGCCGTGACCACTTCCTCTATGGCCTCTCTGATTTCCTGATCGTCCACCACAATCGTCCGGGGAATACCCTCGCGCAGATCCCTTCCCTTAATTTCCATCGTCAGCGATTGTTCCAGAGGATAGGCTGAACCGAGCTGAATTTTCACCTGCTCCGCCGTTCTCTCTCCAATCAGCAGGTTGTATTTTTTCTTCAAATATTGAATTATAGCCTCATCCATTTCGTTGCTGGCTACTCTGATCGAATGATTGAAGACCACGCCGTTCAGCGAAATAACTGCTATATCAGTTGTACCACCGCCGATGTCAACAATCATGTTTCCGGTCGGCTCAGAAATTGGCAGGTCGGCACCAACGGCCGCAGCCATCGGTTGTTCTACGATATAGACTTCCGAAGCTCTGGCTCTCAAAGCTACGTCCCTCACGGCTCTTCTTTCCACCTGGGTGATACCGGTGGGAATGCCGATAACGATTCTCGGACGCAGCAAGGTGCCACGATTGTTCATTGCCTGTTTGATAAAGTAATCGAGCATCCGTTCGGCTATCTCAAAATCAGCTATCACCCCGTCTTTCATCGGTCTGATAGCCACAACATTATTAGGAGTCTTTCCCAGCATCTCTTTCGCCCGATTGCCCACAGCCTCAATCTTACCGGTCTGTTTATTAATCACCACTATTGACGGTTCCTGGACAACTATCCCTTTGCCTTTGAGATATATAAGCGTGTTGGCTGTACCCAGATCTATCGCCAGGTCGCAGAACAGCCGGTCTTTTATCCAGGTCCAGACGCTCATGCTATGTCCTTTCTTTCCTTATTGCTTCAAGAGAGATTATTTAACACAAAACCCTGGCTCTGGCAATATAAATAAATATAATAAATATAAAGTTTTGTGGAGAAAAATATCTTGACTTAACCGCTCCTTTTTTAATATACATTAAGAAAAAACGAACAGGAAAGGAGAGCCAGATGGATTATAAGCCGTATGTGCCGGAAAAAACAGACATGAAGGAATTTACTCTCAGAGCGATCATACTCGGGTTGATAATGACCGTAATACTCGGGGCGGCCAACGCTTATCTCGGGTTAAGAGCCGGAATGACCATTGCCGCCACCTACCCGGCCGCTGTTATCGGAATGGCCATTCTAAAAATAATGCGGGGCTCGATTCTGGAAGAAAACATGGCCAGGACCATCGGTTCGATCGGCGAATCGGTGGCGGCCGGTGCTATTTTTACGATTCCCGCCTTTCTGATAACCGGTGCCTGGCTCAGGTTTGACACCCTGGATGCCTATCTGAAATCGACGGCTCTGATGTTCGTCGGAGGCCTTCTGGGAATTCTCTTCGTCACCTTCCTTCGCCGCATTATGGTAACTGATCCGGAACTTCCCTTTCCAGAATCCGTGGCTGCGGCCGAAATTCACAAAGCCGGACAGAAAGGCAGTGCCGGAGCGAAATTCCTGTTTCAGGCGATGGGGATCGGGGCACTTTTCTATGCGCTGGGAGTTGTTCAGCTGTACGCTGCTTCTAAAGAATTCATCATCAAGCTCGGCAGAATAGGTTCAAGCTTTGTGCGTCTCGGAGCCTCTAAAGAAGCCGGGGCTATCGGCACCGGTGGTGTCGTTACCGTCTCCGGTCCTGGAATCTTTCCGGCCTACATCGGAGTGGGATACATAATCGGCCCGCGTCTGGCTTCTCTTAACTTCGCCGGCGGGGTGCTGGCCTGGGGTCTCTTCGCACCGCTGTTGATGTATTTCCTTGGACCGCACCTGGTTACCCAGTTCTATGGTCCGGAGGTCAGCATGTCCGAAGTTCCCTGGCCTGATCTGGTGGTCAACGTCTGGAAGTTTATCATCAGGCCGATCGCCGTCGGAGGCATGCTGGTTGGTGCCGGCTATACGCTTTTCCGCATGAGGAAAAACCTGGCGGCTGGCATCAAAAGATCCGTCGGCGATGTCAGAAAAGCAGCGGAAAAAACTGAAATAACTTCCAGGATTGAAAAAGACCTCAACACCAGACTGGTTCTCCTGCTGATGGCCATAACTGTCATAATGATGATTTTTGTTTACAGAATTTTCGCCGGCACCTATCCTCCGGCTATTCTGGCAGCGGTGGTTATGGCTGTCACCGGGTTCTTCTTTGCCGCGGTATCCGGGAATCTGGTTGGAACCATCGGTTCTTCAAACAACCCGATCTCCGGCCTTACCCTTTCAACGTTGATCATCGCCGGACTGCTGATGGTTCTGATCGGCGCTCGTGGAACCGGCGGTGTGGCCGCGGTTCTGGGTGTGGCTTCGGTTGTCTGCGTGAGCTCAGCCGTCGCCGGCGAAATGCTGCAGGACCTCAAGGTTGGACACATTCTCGGTGGCACCCCCTGGAAAATGCAGGTTGGTGACATACTCGGAGTGCTTCTGGCCTCTCTGCTCCTCTACTTTCCTCTGATGATTCTCCACGGCGCTTTTACCTTCGGCAGCAAGGACCTGCCAGCCCCCCAGGCTGGATTGATGGCGGCCATTTCTCAGGGTATTGTCGGCGGGGAGATGGCCTGGCCGCTGGTAATCGTCGGGATGCTCATGGGATTTGCTCTGATTCTGGTTCAGGTCCGTTCTCCGATGCTGGTGGCTGTCGGCATGTACCTGCCTCTGGAAACCACCTTCGCCATCTTTGTCGGCGGAATGATAAAAGGTATTCTCGATAGAATGATAGCGAAAAGACAGCTGAACGCGGCGCAGAAAGCCAGGGTGGAAAACGTTGGAATCCTGCTGGCTGCCGGACTGATTGCCGGTGAAGCGCTGACCGGATTGATAAGAGCTGCCTGGAAGTTTTTCTTCCTCCAGAACATGATCAAGACAGATATTCCGATTATCTTCAGGAATCCCTCCTATCTGGGTGGACTGGCAGTGCTCGTTCTGATCGGGTTCTATCTGATAGCTGTGCCGTTGAAAAACGCCGGAGCGGCTGACGAACCGCCACCACCATCGGCGGTAATCTGAGATTCGCTCAAGGAGCTATTGCCCGCGCAGACAGGCTGGTCTAAAATATCAGTATGGCAATCAGAGAAATCATAACCATCGGTCATCCGACTCTGGCCAGAAAGGCCAGCCCTGTCGAAAATATCGATGGCCACATCATCGAACTCGCCAGAGACATGGTTGAAACCATGCATCAGGCGCCCGGCATCGGCCTGGCTGCGCCGCAGGTAAACGAAAGCCTCAGGTTGATAACGGTCGACCTATCAGTCGGCAAAAACAGGGACGACCTGTTTATTATGATCAACCCTGAAATCCTCGAGTCTGAAGGCGAGCAGGTTTCTGAAGAAGGTTGCCTTTCAGTCCCCGGGATATATGAAAAGGTGGTCCGCCCACGGAAGATTCTGGTTCGGGGATATAACCTGGACGGAAGGGAGATCAGGCTGGAAGCCGAGGATCTTCTGGCGAGAGTCTTCTGCCACGAAATAGATCATCTCGAAGGAAAACTCTTCATAGACCGGCTTTCTCCTCTTAAAAGGCGCCTGCTGAGAAGCCGGCTGAAAAAACAGCTGGAAAAAGATTGATGAAAGTAGTGTTCTTCGGCAGTCCGACTACCGCCCTGCCTGCCTTAAACAGCCTTCTGACAGCGGGTCATGAGGTAAGGCTGGTGGTAACACAGCCGGACCGGCCGGCAGGTCGCGGGCGTCAACTGACCCCTCCTCCCGTTAAAGTATTTGCGCAGAATCATGGCCTGCATGTGATACAGCCTGAAAAAATTCGCAGGGATGAAAAAGCGCTTGAAATGATCAGGGAAGCCGACCCCGACGTAAACATTGTGGTGGCCTACGGCCAGATTCTCCCTGCTTCGATAATATATCTTCCGCGTTATAAATCGCTGAACATCCATTTTTCCCTTCTGCCTAAATACCGTGGCGCCGCCCCTGTCCAGTGGGCCATCCTGAACGGAGAAAAATTTACCGGGGTGACCATTTTTCAGCTCAACGAAAAAATGGACGAAGGCCCGATTTTAGCCCAGGAGATGGTGGAAATACTTCCGCGGGAAAATGCTCACGAACTGGAAACAAGACTTTCTCACATCGGAGCAGCTCTTCTGGTCAGAACTCTGGAAAATATCGACCGTCTGGAACTCAAAGAGCAGAACCACGAACTGGCCACCTATGCCCCGCGTTTAACCAAAGAACAGGGATTGTTAGACTGGCAGGAGCCGGCAGAAATTATAGACCGGAAAGTCAGAGCCTTCTATGAATGGCCGGGAGCTTTTACTTATGTCGACGGGCGACGTCTGGAAATCATCAGCGGCCAGACCACTCAGGGAGTGATGCCTTCAGCCCGGCCTGGCGAGGTTGTCCAGATAGACAAATCCGGCATCTACGTTTGCTGCGGTCAGAAAACTTTCTACCTTGTCGAGCGGGTTAAACCCGAAGGCAAAAAGGAAATGTCGGCTTTCTCCTTTTCTCTCGGCGGAAAAATCAAGGTCGGGACGCTTCTCGGATAAGAGCCTCTTCGTCTGGCGATCAAAAGAGAAAAATAACTTTATTCTTCGATAATGTAGTTAATCGGATTTATCGGCTTTCCGTTCAGATGAACTTCATAATGGAGATGGGGTCCGAGAGCTTTCCCTGTTTTACCAACATGGCCAATTTTCTGGCCCCTCGTAACCTTCTGCCCGGGCTTAACTGTGTATTTATTGAGATGCCAGTATTCGGTGGAAAAACCATTTCCGTGGCTGATCACGACAAAATATCCCTTATATTTGTCATAGCCGGTCTGAACCACCACCCCATCAGCGGTGGCCACCACGGGATTATCGATGTTGGTCGCTATGTCCAGCCCATTGTGGAAAGCATTTCTTCCGGTAAACGGATCAATCCTCGGGCCAAAGGTGGATGACACCCAGCCGACCGTTGGCCAGATAGTCGGAGTTGTAGCCAGCACGGTGGCCTGATTCTCAAAAAAATGGAGCATATAATTCAGGTTTTTCTCAACTGCGTCAGCTCTCTGTTTGATTGCCTGGAGGGCTTCAGGCTCTATGCCTTTTTTCTGGATTTGAAAATTGAGGTCAACCTTTTCGCCGCCACCCAGGCCGGGTTCCCCTCTTAAATTTTCAGGAGATTGCACTCCGGCCAGGATGTTTATTTTGCGAGCGTATTCTTCAAAATTGCTGATGGTTTTCTTCATCTGGGCAATGGTGCTTTCGTAGGTGGCAATGGTCTCTTTCTGAGCCGCGTTTTCTTTTAACAGTTCCCGATAGCGGGCTTTTGTCTCGGTCATCGAAAAATAGTCCAGGAGGAAAAAGACAAACAGAACCAGAAAGGTCACACCTGAAGCCAGGAAGACTCGCACCGCCTTCTGAGGAATGTTTATGGTGCGGAAACTCGTCTTCCAGTTCGGAACTATGATGATCGAAATAAACTTTTTAGCCATTTTTATAACTTTTTTAACATATTGTTTACTTTTCTGTCAACCCGGGCCAGAATTTTTCAACCAATTATCCTTCCACCACCTTGAAAACCACATCTTTTTCACGAACTGGCATGTCAACCTTGAAAGCCACCTCCTCTCCAGCCCTGGCCTCTTCCACCGGCTTGTGCTCTATCTGCATCGATTCGATTTTCTGAAAAAAGTCCGTGCTGTGTCCTTTGATATGAACAACATCGCCGATCTTCAGTCCCCGCCCGGTGATTCTGGCCACCCCCACCTGAATCCGGGGAAAATAATGGGTAATCCGGCCTACTTCCACCTCCTCCATTTTTTACCCTCCTTATAAATTTGTCTTAAAAATAACAGAAAAATTGAATTCTGGCAAACAAATTTTTACCCGCCACAGAGGACGGACCCGCCGTTGACGTTGAGTATTTCACCTGTAACGTGGAGGGCCAGATCCGAAACAAGGAATAGAATAGGTCCAGCTATATCTTCCGGAGGAGGTATCCTTTTAAGCGGAATTGACTGTCTGACCTTTTCCTTGAACTCCGGGTCGGAGAACACTTCCGCGCACATGTCGGTATCGACCCAGCCCGGCGCAACGCAATTTACCCTTATGTTATAAGGCGCCAGTTCTACTGCTAAGGATTTTGTCAGCGCCAGAAGGGCTCCTTTGCTGGCAGCATAGTGAGAGTGAAAGGCCTCTCCCCTGACGGCCGCTGTCGAAGCCACGTTGACTATCCAGCCTGCGTTCTGCTTCTTCATCCAGGGCACCACTGCATTGGTCACGTAATAAACCCCATCGAGGTTAACAGCCATCGTCTCGCGCCACACCTCTTCAGGCATATCGCCCATTTCCCCGTAGGTCCATATGCCGGCATTGTTCACCAGGATGTCGATCCTTCCCCAGGCTTTGATTATAGAGTCCACCATGCGCTCTACTTCCGCCCTGATGGAAATCTCCGCGGGACAGAGAAGACACTGCCGGCCGATTGCTTCTATTTTCTCCCTGACCTCTCTGGCCGCAGCTTCATTCTTCTGATAGTGAACCGCCACATCCGCCCCGGCCTGAGCCAGCATGATAGCAGCAGCCCTGCCTATACCCCGCGAAGCTCCGGTTATCAGAGCTTTCCTTCCGTTTAGTTTTATCATCTTCTTCTTCCTCTAACAATTCCTATTCCAGATAATCCAGCGAAAAATCTGGCATCCGGTGAAATTCTAAGTAACGATAAATTTTATCCGCCTGAGGCAGTATTTTTTCTTCCATCACCGCAAAGTATTTATCTACAGAAGGCAGTTTCCCTTCGATTGCCGCCACCGCCGCCAGTTCTGCCGAACCCAGATATACCCTGGCGTTGTCGCCCATGCGGTTGTCAAAATTCCTGGTTGAAGTGGAGATGACTGTCGCTCCAGGTCTTACCCTCGCCTGATTGCCCATGCACAGCGAGCATCCCGGTATCTCCACCCGGGCACCAACCTGGGAAAAGGCAGCAAACAGACCTTCCTTCATCAACTGCACGTAATCCATCCTTGTGGGCGGAGCCAGCCAGATGCGTGTGGGAGGATAGCAGCTGTTTTCAAATATTTTAGCGGCTGCCCGGAAATGACCGATGTTAGTCATACAGGACCCGATGAACACTTCATCGATGCGATCGCCGGCCACCTCGCTCAGCAACCTGACGTCATCCGGGTCGTTGGGACAGGCCAGGATCGGTTCCTTGATCTCAGAAAGGTCGATTTCCAGCAATGCTGCATATTGGGCGTTTACGTCCCTCTTGAGAAGCACCGGATTTTTCAGCCATTCCTCGCAGGCTCTTATCCTTCTCTCAAGCGTCCCGGCATCCTGGTAACCTGCTTCGATCATCTTTTTCATAAGCGCGATATTGCTCTTTATAAACTCGATTACCTTTTCTTCTTTGAGGGAAATGACGGCGGCAGCAGCCGACCTTTCGGCCGAAGCATCCGTCAGCTCGTAAGCCTGGTCAACCGTGAGGTCCTCAAGGCCTTCGATCTCGAGAATCCGGCCGTTAAACACGTTTTTCTTGCCTTTTTTTGCCACCGTCAGCAACCCCTGCTTGATGGCGAAATAAGGTATGGCATTCACCACATCCCTCAGCGTAATTCCTGGATTAAGCTTTCCGGAAAACCTCACCAGAACCGACTCGGGCATGTCGAGCGGCATGAACCCGAGAGCTCCGGCAAAAGCCACCAGACCCGAACCTGCCGGGAAGCTGATGCCTATCGGAAATCTTGTATGGGAATCGCCTCCGGTTCCGACAGTGTCCGGCAGAAGAAGCCGGTTCAACCAGGAATGAATCACGCCATCCCCGGGTTTAAGAGCGACCCCTTTCCTTTCAATCACGAATTTCCTTAAATTCCGGTGCATCCTGACATCGGTCGGCTTTGGATAGGCAGCCGTATGGCAGAACGACTGCATAAAAAGCTCCGTCTGAAATTCAAGACAGGCCAGCTCGGTCAGCTCATCAGCCGTCATCGGTCCGGTGGTATCCTGGGAACCGACGGTGGTCATTCTCGGCTCGCAGGATGTGCCCGGAAGAACTCCTGGCAGGCCGCAGGCCCGTCCGACAATTTTCTGGGCGAGTGTAAAGCCCTGACCTTCTGCGGGAACAGGATTTTCCACCCTGGCAAAAAAGTCCGCTTCCGGCCAGCCGAGGTCCTTTCTGGCTCTGGCCGTAAGCTGTCTTCCGATGATCAGGTTCAGGCGTCCGCCGGCCCGGTATTCATCCTTGATGGTTACCGGTTTCCATTCGAATCTGGCCAGGACTTCTCCCTTTTCGCTGGTTATTACTGCTTCTTTTGTTTTAATTTTTACCACATCGCCGGTTTTAAGGCGGCTGACATCAGCCTGAATCGGCAGGCCTCCTGAATCTTCAGTGGTGTTGAAGAATATCGGGGCGATCAAACCACCGATAACCACCCCGCCGCGTCTCTTATTCGGGACGTATGGTATATCCTCTCCTATATGCCACATAAGAGAATTACAGGCAGATTTGCGGGAAGACCCGGTGCCGACGACATCCCCGACGAAAGCTACTTTATATCCTTCTTCCCGGAACTTCCGGATGATTTCCAGCCCTCCCGGAAACCTGGTCTCTCCCATGCTGAGGGCATGAAGCGGGATATCCGGGCGGCTCCAGGCGTGTTTGGCCGGAGAAAGGTCGTCGGTGTTGATTTCTCCGTCAACCTTAAAAACCTTCAGCACAATCTCGTCAGGCAACTCCGGGCGTGACAGGAACCATTCTCCCCTGGCCCAGGATTCCAGAACCTCCAGCGCATACTTGCTGGTTTTTGCCAGAGAAGCCACCCTCTCGTAAGCGCCGTAAACCAGGATTATGTTTTTCAAAGCACCGGCCGCCGCCGGAGCCAGCTCGGGCATCTCCAGGAAAGAGACCAGTGGATCCACGTTATATCCGCCGATCATTGTCCCGAGCAGAAACACGGCTCTTTCAGGAGAGACCAGCGGGGATTTCCGTCTGCCCAGCGCAATATCTGTTAACCATCCGGCTTTGACTTTAGCCGCCGGATCAACTCCAGGTGAAATCCTCTGCTCCAGCAGGTAAATCAGCTCATTTTCCTTTCCGGCAGGTGGATTTTCCAGTAGCTGGCACAGCTCCGCAGCTTCATCGGCGGTTAAAGGCTGCGGCGGGATTCCGAGTTTCTCTCTTTCTCTTGCTTTTTGATAATAGCTCTCCAGCATGATTTTTTCTCCTTTTATTTATGTTTTGTATGAAAAAACAAGGGATATTATCTTATGAATAAACGGAGTTTTTGTCAAAAACCTGCTTCCTCAGCTGAAAAAATTGGTTGATTTCTAATTAAAGAAAATATAAAATTTAATCTCATAATTTCATTAAATTAAAATCAGGAGGTAAAATGATCGACAGGAGTGCTATCGAAAGAGCCAAAGAGCATTTTGGAAAGCTTCTTGAAGGCCAGATGGAAAGGGTGGCCAGGATAAAAGCCGCGCCCGACTGGGTCGATTACAGCAAAATTTCGCCCATAAAAATAGGAATTCTTCCGGGCGACGGCATCGGACCCTACATCGCGGCTGAAGCGGAAAGAATTCTCAGACATATGCTCGATGAGGAAATCAAAAACGGCAAAATCTACATCAACACCATCGAAGGACTGACCATCGAAAATAGGGCTGCCCACAATAAAGCTATTCCTGATGACGTGCTGGAAGAAATCAAAAAATACCACGTAACTTTGAAGGGACCCACCACCACTCCCAGAAAAGGAGATCCCTGGCCGAACATCGAAAGCTGCAACGTGGCAATGAGAAAGGAACTCGACCTTTTTGCCAACGTCAGGCCGGTGCGTGTGCCCAAACAGGGGATTGACTGGATATTCTTCAGAGAAAACACGGAAGACCTCTATGCGCTTGGCCCGTACGGCATTGAAGTTGACCAGGACATTGCCATAGATTTCAAGTTGATCACCACGCCGGGATCAGAAAGAATCTGCCGGATGGCTTTTGAGTACGCCAGGAAAAATAAAAGAACTAAAGTTACCTGCGTGACCAAAGCCAACGTCGTTAAGACGACCGACGGCAAATTCCTGGAAGTCTTCTATCAGATCGCCAAGGAGTACCCGGAAATTCAGGTAGATGACTGGTACATCGACATCATGACGGCCAAGCTGGTCGATGAAAAGCGGCGCCGTGAATTTCAGGTAATGGTTATGCCGAATCTTTACGGAGATATCCTGACTGACGAAGCGGCTGAATTCCAGGGTGGCGTCGGAACCGCTGGCGCAGCCAACATCGGAAAGCAGTATGCGATGTTCGAAGCCATCCATGGTTCGGCTCCGAGAATGGTGCAGGAAGGCAGAGCTATTTATGCTGATCCTTCCAGCATGATCCGGGCAGCCGCCATGCTGCTGAACCACATTGGCTATCCAGAAAAAGCCCGCAAGGTGGACCTGGCTCTGGACATCTGCGGCCAGTATGAAAAGAAGCTGGTAATCACCGGGCGTTCAAACGGCGCCACCGGGAAAGCTTTTACCGATTATCTGCTCGAGTGGATTAACAACCCGAAGCTCGAGGAGACCTGGGAGAATTACACAAAAAGCTGAGCTGATTTTATTTTTACATCAATAAACTGAAAAATTTTCTCCAGAAAGGAGTTAAAAATGCGCAAAAAAATAGCTCTGATCGGGGGCGGACAGATCGGTCAGATACTGGCCATGTTAGCCGCTCAGAAAGAACTCGGGGATATCGTTATCCTTGATGTTCCAGACTATGTCAATGTTTGCAAGGGAAAAGCTCTCGACCTGATGGAAATGGCTCCCCACGGCAACTATGATGCCAGCATCACCGCCACTTCCGATTACAAAGACATCGAAGGTGCTGACGTGGTGATCGTCACTGCCGGAAAGCCCAGGGAAGCCGGAATGACCAGAGAAGACCTGCTCAACGTCAACATCAAAATAATCACTGAAGTGGCCAACGGCGTAAAAAAGTACGCTCCAAAGGCTTTCTGCATTATCGTTACCAATCCGCTCGACGCGATGGTCTATGTTTTCCACAAGGTAACCGGTTTCCCGAAAAATCAGGTGGTGGGTATGGCCGGCACGCTGGACACCGCCCGCTGGAGAGCTTTCATCGCCATGGAGCTCGGAGTTTCAGTGGCTGATGTCGCCGGCACAGTGCTTGGAGGACATGGACCCGACATGGTGCCGCTGCCTCGGCTGACCACGGTCGGCGGAGTGCCTCTCACGGAAATCGCCACTCCGGAACAGATTGAGCGACTGGTCACCCGGACAAGAGAAGCTGGCACTGAGATCGTCAAGTTGTTTGGCAAGGGTTCCGCTTTCTTCAGCCCGGCCTGGAGCGCCATCGTCATCGCCGAATCTTACCTTAAAGACAAACGCCGCATTCTCCCCTGCGCTGCTCTGTGTGAGGGCGAATACGGAGTCAACGGTCTGTTCATCGGGGTCCCCTGCCTGATCAGCGCTAAAGGTATGGAAAAGATTTTTGAAATCAAACTCACCCCCGAAGAAAAAGCTCAGTTTGAGAAAACCGTGGCTTCAGTTGCCCGAACAGTGGCTGAGTGCAAGATCTGAAGGAAAATTTTATCATTCCGATGAAGGTGAAAGAGAAAGCGGGGCTCGAAAGAGCCCCGCTTTTTTTTCTAAAGCTAAGATGCTCATTCATGAATATCAGGCAAAAGAATTTTTAAAACAGCTCGGAATAAACCTTCCTGAGGGCAGGATTGTTTCAACTCCAGCCGAAGCGAGAGAAGCGGCCAGTGAACTCTCCTGTCCGGTGGTTCTTAAAGCCCAGGTGCTGGCCGGAGGTAGAGGCCGGGCTGGAGGCGTGCTTGAAGCCCTGACGCCAGAGGATGCCGAAAAACTGGCAGCAAAATTGCTCGGCTCCCGTCTGGTCACTTCCCAGAGCGGCCCTCCCGGACTTCCGGTCGAGAAAATTCTGGTGGAAAAACTCGTTAAAGTGAGAAGAGAAATCTATGCCGGGATTGGAATCGACCGGAAAAATGAAGCGCTTGTGGCGATAGTCGGCCGGCAGGGCGGTATGGAAATTGAAAGACTGGCCGCCGCTCGACCAGACTCTATCAGAAAAATCCATTTCCACCCTGATGAAGGATTAAAGCTTTTCCAGGCCAGACAACTGGCATATTTTCTCGAGCTGGAAGAAGCTCAGATAAAAGAGTTTGTCTTCCTTATCAAAAAGCTATCAAGGTTTTTTATCGAGCGCGATCTCAAACTGGCAGAGATCAACCCCCTGAGTCTCGATGAAGAAGGAAAACTGGTGGCTCTCGACGCCAGACTCGAATTTGACGACAGCAGTCTGCCGCGTCATCCGGAAATCGCTTCCCTCAGGGACGAATCTCAGGAAAATGAGCTCGAAAGAGATGCCCGTAAGCATGGATTAAACTACATAAAAATGGACGGCGAGATAGGCTGCCTGGTTAACGGCGCGGGTCTGGCTATGGCCACGATGGATATAATTAAATATTTTGGTGGACAGCCGGCGAACTTCCTCGATATCGGCGGAGGCGTCACCGAGGAAGCGGTCAGCCGGGCTTTTGAAATTCTCATGGCTGATTCGCAGGTAAAATCGGCTCTCATCAACATATTTGGCGGGATTGTTCGTTGCGACCTGGTGGCCAGAGGCGTGGTCAAGGCAGCTCAGAACCTTTCGCTCAATAAGCCGGTGGTGGTCAGGCTCGAAGGCACGAACGTGGCTGAAGGCAGAAGAATTCTGGAAGAATCCGGATTGCCGTTCAGCTTCGCCCCGGACTTTGAGCAGGCAGCGAGGATGGCGGTAATCTTGAGCAGGAAAACAGAATGAGCATTTTGATAGACGAAAATTCAAGGGTTCTGGTGCAGGGTTTAACCGGAAGGGAGGCCACATTCCATACTCAGAGAATGCTGGAGTATGGAACCAGAGTGGTGGCCGGCGTCACTCCAGGAAAAGGCGGGCAGAAACATCTCGGCCTTCCGGTATTCAATACGGTTGAACAGGCGGTAAATGCCGAAAAACCTGATGTTTCGGTCATTTTCGTTCCCCCTCTTGCCGGCGCTGAAGCTATCATGGAAGCGGCGGCGGCGGGAATCCGGCTGATCGTCTGCATCACTGAAGGAATACCGGTCCAGGACATGATCAGGGTTAAAAGCTGGCTGAGAAAATACGGCGCGGACCTGATCGGACCGAATACTCCGGGTGTGATATCGCCGGGAAAGAGCAAAGTTGGCATAATGCCCGGGCATATTCATAAGCCCGGTCCGGTTGGAATCATTTCCCGCTCCGGTACGCTGACCTATGAAGCGGTGCACCAGCTGACCCTAAACGGGCTCGGTCAGTCAACCGCGGCTGGTATCGGCGGAGACCCTGTTGTCGGGTTGAAATTTGTCGAGCTTCTTGAGCTGTTCAGACACGACCCGCAGACGGAAGCTGTGGTCCTGATCGGAGAGATAGGCGGCAGCGCCGAGGAAGAAGCCGCGGATTATCTTAAGACCTCCCCTTACCCTAAACCGGTTCTGGCCTATGTGGCCGGAATCACAGCCCCGGCCGGAAAACGTCTGGGCCATGCCGGAGCCATCATCGAAGGCGGAAAGGGTTCGGCCAGGGAGAAAATCGAACGACTCAAAGCAGCCGGAGTCAGAATAATAGATAACCCGGCCAGAATCGGGCTGATGACCGCGGAAGCGCTGTCTTTAAAAAAATAAATAAACGCACCGGCCAGGAAAGTCAGATGTTCAGACCAATCGCTAAAGAAGCAACGGCTGACTTTATTACAGTCCTGAAGTGCTGTTATGTTCTGGAGAATGTAATTTTCCAGACGACCTCTGCCATGGCTTCAGACTTAAGTATTATTCGGAGCGGCTCCTCTTTCCTTATGCTTTCGGGCTGAATCCCGTCTACCACAATTTTATCCATATCCCACCCGGGTGGAAGGTAAATGTAAAAATCATAAGGATCCCCTGCGGTTAATAGACTCTTTCCCGATTAATAGCGGTCCTCCCGGCTCATATCCAGCAGATCAGGCTCCCCGCCGGTCAGATGCCGGCTGGTAGCCAGCAGTTGAGGCCGGTCCAGCTTTTCTCGAATTATAAAACACTGCGAGCGATAAATCGGGTCCAGCAGCCCGGGCTTAAATCCCCGGGCGAAACTGCAGACCAACTTTTTTGACCGGAATTCAAAAACAGGATATTCTTTCTGCTCGTAAAGCCCCGGTCGGAGAAACTTACCTTATTTTCCCTATCCCCTGTCCTGCCCACAGCCAGCCAGGTTTCAAAAGGTCGGACTATTTCCAGCAACCACAGATCGCAGGACGGGATCAACCCGGCATCAAAGGGCCCCGGTCCGGAACAGCTGACTTCTTCATCCACGCGGTCAGGCTGTTTAATTTTAATTTAGCCTGTGGTATAAAAATAACAGGAATCAATGAAGGAGGCTCCATGGTAATTTCAATCTTAAAGAACCCAGCTTTCAGGGTTAAGGCCAGATTGGTTCTGATATCCACAGTATTCATCATCTGTCTTGTTCTGAAACCGGTGATTAATTTTTCTCAGCAGACTTTTTCTCCCCCTCCTATCTCCATAGTAAAGATTAAAGGTAATATATACTTTATCAAAGGAGGTTCGGGGGCAAACTGCTTTCTTATACCAGGCAAAAAAAGCAATCTTCTGGTCGACGCTAAAATGACGGCTGATTCTTTCCGACAGATGCTGGAGGAAATTCAAAAAATATCGCCGCTTCCGCTCGGGATGATAGTCCTGACTCATAGCGATGGCGACCATATCAACGGTCTGCGAGGACTTGAAGGAAAGGTAAAAATCCTGGCTCACCGTAAAACTTATGAAGAAATGCTGCCGCTGGTGGAACAGACTCCGGAACTTAAAGAGATTCTTCCGACTGAAACTTATGAGGATAGCAGAATCATCGATTTTGAAGGAACCAGGCTCGAGCTGAAAAATTTCGGACCGGCTCATACCAGCGGGGATACGATAATTTTCATCGCTGAAGCCAGGGTGGCCATAACAGGCGACCTGATGTTCTTCGGACGCGACCCGCTCATTCACAAACACAAAAACGGAACCTTTTTCGGTTACCTGAAAACACTCCAGGCCATGCTGGATTATAAGCCCGAAATAGAAATTTTCCTTTCGGGACACGCTGATCCGGCTGGAAGACAGCAGGTATCAGAACTTATATCCAGCCTGAAAGAAAAAGAAGCCCGCGTTCGCGAGTTGATCAACCAGGGAAAAACTCTTGAAGAGATCAAAGAAGCCTTTGGTGTTCAAGCTCCGGCAGCCGGGACCCCTGTTCGTCGGCCGCCTCTGGTAGAAATCATCTATCAGGAAATAATGGATAAAAAATAGATTTCAACCACAGAAGTGCCGCTTTCAGATATAGCGGGAGCATATTTAACCGTTTTCCTGCAGAAGCGGCCGATTTTCCGAAGGAATAATATGAAGAAAAACAAATTTTCTGGAATCAGAACAGCCTTTTTCCTTTTATTTCTCATAATTTTCCTCCTGACTGGCTGTGAATCCGGTAGACGGGCGTATTTCTCCGTAAAAGAAGAAACCATCGCCACCTACCCTTTTTATGATCCCGACCCTATTCCGGTTTTTGCTCGATCTTCCCTCTGGGGTTCGGGTTCGAAAATTTATCCTTACTATGTCTTTAACGGCTTCAGCCACACCTCTCGTCCTCAAAACTGGACCGTTGTTCGGTTGAAAAACCGATACCTCGAAGTTTCCGTCTTACCGGAAGTTGGCGGAAAAATCTGGGGGGCTAAGGATTTAATTAGCGGAAAGAATTTTCTTTACACCAACCGGGTGCTTAAATTCAGAGAAATTGGCCTGCGGGGACCATGGACTTCCGGCGGGATAGAATTCAATTTCGGCATAATCGGTCATTCCCCGGCCACGGCTACCCCGGTTGATTATCTGGTGGAGAAGAAGCCTGACGGGAGCGTTTCCTGCGTTGTCGGCAATTACGACTGGCCATCCCGAAGCCGCTGGCAGGTCAGAATCACCTTGCATCCGGACCAGGCTTATTTTGAAACCTGCAGCCGCTGGACCAATCCCACTCCCTACCGTCAATCATACTATTCCTGGATGTGCGCGGCGGTCCCGGCCACAGCTGACCTTAAATACATTTTCCCCGGAAAATATTTTATCGGTCATGACTATTCTGTGCCGCTCGAAAGCTGGCCGGTGGACAGAGAGGGCAGGGATCTTTCCTGGTACCGGCAAAACGACTTCGGCGGCTCAAAAAGTTATTTTGTTATCGGAACTTATGACCACTTTTATGGCGGTTATTACGAAAATTCAGATTCCGGCTTCGGCCATCAGGCTCATTATCTGGACATGCCGGGCAAAAAAATATGGATCTGGGAATTGAGCCGGGCCGGAGAAATCTGGGTAGACCTGCTGACCGATGCTGACGGGCAGTACACCGAGCCCCAGGCTGGAAGACTTCTGAATCAATCCGATCACTGCACCTTTCACCCGGGAGTTTCCGACAGCTGGAGCGAAATCTGGTTTCCCTACAGCGGTATAGGCCCGATCACTTCAGCTGATCGGATGGCTGCGATAAGCCTCAGGCCAGTCGCTGAAGCTCATGAGCTCGGAATCTACGCGCTTCAACCTCTAAAAGAAAAACTGGTGGTGAAGGAGCTCGACCGGGAAATTATCAATCAGGAAATAATTCTTCGTCCCTCAGAGAAGATTAAAATCCAGCTGAAGGGCGTGAAGAATCCGGACAATCTTCAGGTTTATCTCGGGCAGAAATTAATCCGCGAAACGGCTTCAGCCAGGGAGCTTATTCGTCCTTTCAAATTTCAGCGACCCTCCGGCAGTTCAGTCGAAGGCCTTTTCCTGGCGGCTCAAACGCTGGAAAACGAAAGGGATTATAGCGGAGCTCTCGATCTTTATCTGAGGGTAATTGAAAAAGAGCCAGGCCACCTGAGAGCTCTCTGCCGCCTGTCCGAGCTGTACTGCCGCCGGCATGAAATCAGGAAAGCTCTGGATTATGCGCGCCGGGCTCTGGAAATTTCGATGTATGACCCGGAAGCTAATTACGTGTACGGGCTGGCTTCGCTTCAGCTCGATCTTCTGACTGAAGCCAGGGAAGCTTTCGGCTGGGCTGCCCGCTCCCCCGCCCTGGCTGTTCCTGCTTACCTTCGTCTGGCGGAAATATCCCTCCTGGAAAGAAATTTATATGCAGCCGAAGAATTCGCCAGACGAGCAGCCCGGTACGACAGCCAGAACCCCCTTCCGCTGGAAATTCTGGCTTCAGTGCTCAGACTTCAGGGCAGAAAGGAGGAAGCGGACAGAACCTGCGGTTTGATTCTTTCGCTCGACCCTCTGAACCATTTAGCCCGTTATGAACTCTATCTGCTCAAATCGCGGAAAAAACAGCTTGAAAATTTCCGGCGGATGATTCGCAATGAGTTTCCGGCAGAAACATACCTTGAACTCGCTCTTTATTATTTCCGAACCGGCCAGCTGGAAACCTGCCTGAACCTGCTCGAGCTTTCCCCCTCCCATCCGGAATTAATCACCTGGAAAGCTTTCATCCTGGATAAACTTAACCGGAAAGATGCTAGCCTGGAGGCGTTAAACCGGGCGGCTGAAGCCTCCCCCTGGTGGGTTTTTCCGTTCCGCGAAGAATCCATCCCGGTGTTTCAATGGGCTTCAGCTCAAAAGCCAGATTGCTGGAAATTCCGTTACTATCTCGGGCTGATTTTCTGGCACAAAGGGCGATTGGATGAGGCCAGAGAAATCTTTTCCACCCTGGACCGGGCAGATTATTATCCGGTTTTTATCGCCAGAGCTTACCTCAATTCTGAAAATCAGGAAGCCGCATACCGCGACTTAAAGAAAGCCCGCGAGCTTTCTCCGGAATCCTGGAGAACCTGGCATCATCTTTTAAACCACGAGCTTTCGCGCGGTTTCTATCATCTTGCTCTTTCAGGTTCACTCCAAGCATTGGAAAGATTCCCGGATAATGTCTATCTTCAGTCGGATGCGGTCAAAGCGTTCCTGGCCTGCGGCCGCTATCGGGAGGCAGCCGGGCTGCTTGATAGAATGAAGGTTCTTCCGTATGAAGGGGCGAGCGAAATCCACCAGCTTTTCGTCCGTGCTCATCTTCATTCAGCGCTGGAGCTCATGCTGGAGAAAAAATGGGAAGAAGCCCTTTCTGAAATTTCCAGGTCGAGAGAATATCCCGAGACTCTGGGAACCGGCCGGCCGTTCAACCCGGACCAGAGAATTCAGGACTATCTTGAGGGTCTCTGTCTGGAAAAACTTGGACGGAAGGAAGAAGCACTGAGGAAATACCAGGAGATAATTGATTACAGCCGGGATTTCCCGGCAGGACCTTACGCCGGGTTTTATCAGCTGGCGCTTAAAAAGGCGGGAAAACTCCATATTTCTTCACCGGTCGAACTCAACCCGGCGCCTGAATTCAGAGATAAACTGGATAAACTTAAGAAGATTCTGGACTTTTAGCCGGTTAATTTACTTCCACGGCTTGAAATCAACCAGAGGCCAGGAGGGTGTGGTTTCCACCCGGTAGATTGAAAAACAGTCCCCGGCTTCAGGAACGAGCTGGAACCTGAAGTACCGGATCAGGCCGTACTCGGATTGCGGTTCGAGCAAACAGGGGATCAGGTTGGCTGCCGGCTGTTCGCAGGAAACATAAAAATCTCCCCTTTTCAAAGGAAGTTTCAATTTTTCTGCTTCCACTTCGATTTTCTGAGGAGCCAGATAATCAGCTCTGGCTGGAATAATTTCTTTCACTCTGTAAGCGGTCACTTCTGCCATGACCGCCTTTTCCACCATCTGCACCCTGATCCCGTGCAGCACAAGTACCTCAGCGATATCGACTCTTTCGCCCGGTATGACATAGCCAGCCGGGCGTGATACCGTAAGCCTTGATTCCACCAGCGGGAACCAGTTTTTCTCGGTCACAGTAATAACCTTCTGATTCTGAGGACCAGAGTAAGGAATTATATCTTCAACCAGAAGGTAATCGCCTGCTCTTTTATCGACCTTAAGAATTCCTCTGATGCTGGAGGTGGTTCTTTCGAAAGCTTTTATCACCAGCTCCGGTTGCTGCGGGTCGCGAACATAAGCCATTCTCAAATGCACCGGGTCGTCAGCAGCTCTTGTCTGCGCCCTTTCCAGGAGACCGGACCTTAGGTCTCTGACCATCTTCAGGATTTCCATGGAACGGTCGGCGACCGTTTCCAGAAAAGCGCGCAACCCTTCATACTGCCATCCGGTTCTTTCTCCGAGCGTGGCCAGGTCATGGCGGGAAGCGCCTTCCTGAATAAATGACAGGGTTTCGTATATTCCGAAGCTGTTGCGGCCGTCATTCAGGTCTGTTGTACTGAAACGAAGCATCCTTTCACCGCTAGCCGGTTCGCTCATCCTGGCTCCCGAGGAAGTGTCGAGACCGATAACATCGCTCACCAGGTATTCATGAAAAGGAATTCCTTTTTTCTGGAGTTTTTTCTCGACCGTTTTCAGAATTACGTTTCTTGAATAATCCTGAAGCGATCTGTGTATGTTGAGGTTAGAAACGCAGCCGATCGAAACCCGGTAATAATCGTCTCCTTTCTCATGAACATCGATGGTGACTTCGGGCCGGTAGATGGAAAAGACCCGGTGAAGCGCCCGGGTGCTTTCAGCTTCGAGTTTCACATGATCCCGGTTGAGGTCGAGGCCGTCCTCGTTCTGACGGAGGTCAAAGTAGTTGCCGAAGGGATTGGCCTGAGGAATCACCAGAAGGTTTATTTTTTTCAGCAACGATCTTAGCTCCCCCACGGCCACATCCCTGACCAACCTCAGGGCAGCCTCCTTGGCTGACTGTTCGTTGCCGTGCTGGGAAGCGATGATCAAAACAGTGGGTTTGTTTTTATTGAAGGCAGACGGCTCACTCACCCCCTCCTCGGTTAAAACACACAGCAGCAGGTCGCGAGAAGGATATTTTTCCGTTTCCCGCGTGCGTCCGACAATTTTCACCTTTACCACCGGAGACCTGGCTTCGAGCATCGAGAGAAATCTGGCCACATCCTCATACTGGCTGTATCTGGTGTATCTGGTTTCTTCGGCTGGAGTTTTGAGCTGCGAAAACGAAGGTATAGCTGAGATGAAAATAGTAATCGCCAGAATTATAAGGGCAAAAAATTTTCTCCAGATAGTCATTCTCTCCTCCCGTTCGTTATCATTTCATGCTTTAATTATTGTTTTTTTCTGTCTCTTTTGACAAGCTCGGGATCCATTTTAACGGTCAGATTTAATACCTCTCCGTTTCTCAACACTTTGAGTGGAACTTCCTCCCCCCAGCCAGAGCCGGCAATAATCATCCTGAATTCATTGAGATCAAAAGCCGGTCGGCCCCCAGCAGAAAGGATAACATCGCCTTTCTGGAATCCGGCAGCTTTAGCCAGAGCCTCCTGGGGAGTTGCAGCCACCACCAGATTCTGCAGCCCTTCCACCTTCTTCAACGGAACATTGACCGCCGGAAAAGCCGGATAATCCCTCTCGATAACTCCATAAACATAATCAGCCAGACCGCGGGAAACTTTTATCCGGCTGCCTTCAGCTACCTGAACGCCGATTACCGTGGCCTGAGGCAACCGGCTTAATTTCCAGGCTCTGTAGTTCAACCCGAGACCGTAGAGCATATGGCCGGAACCGGCCAGCACCACCACTCTTCTTCCGGTAGTTTCAGCCGCCCGGACAGCATTTTTCCCCATGGTTTCGTCCCAGGCCACCTGAGCTCGATAAAGCGCCTCAAACATTTCCTGAAGATTCGTACCCTTCATCTGCGGCGGAATCTCTTCTGATTCAAAAATGGTCCTGATCAGAAGCCGGTGTTCCTGGTTCTCCAGGTCAAGCGGCGGGATGATCTTCCTTTCCTCCTCAGTTAGCGCCTGATATCCCTGAAGGCGGACTTTGCTGATAAGATTTCTCGGGGCATTGAGGGCGAAGATGGGAATCCGGTTTTCTCTGGCAAAATCAAATATTTTTTTGTAGTAATTGTAGTTAAAATTCCAGGTCACATACCATTTTATTTCTCTGAGGAAACTTTCCTCATCGAGTTCGCCGGAAACCCAGCGGTCAAGCACCGGTTGCAGGTCGACCGTCACCTGCTCCAGGCCGATAGCCAGCTCAGGAGATTGCCGGTAAAGTGCCTGAATAATCCTTAACTGCCAGTCGTGCATTTCCAGGTTGTCGTGGGTTTCACCCAGATGAATAAGGCGCGCTTTTTTCATTTCAGCTATCATCTTCTGAAACTCGATCGGTCTGCCGCTGCGAGCGGAATAAACCTGGCCGGACTCAACCGTCACATATTTTCCCCGGTATGGTTCCGGACCGAGAGGCAGGGTTAAACTTCGATCCTGAGATACGCCGGTCTGCGCCATCAGGATAAACATCACAGCTGAAAGCAGACAGAAAACTGACTTTTTCATGGCTTTTTGGAAAAGCCCGGTAACATTTTTTTCCATTTTTTATTACTCCTGAACATTAATTCCGGACTTAAAAAGACATTTATGTGAACTGGAGGAACAGAGATGATTTGAATTTCTCAGGCCTGCGCCCGGCCCCGGACTTCTTCCCTCCATCGTAATCAATCCTGGCTGCCTCATCCGGCTGTTTTCAAGATTCTCTTCCCTATCTTATATCCGGAAATTCAGCCAGCAGACTCTGCAGGACGAAATCGGCCATGGCTTCCTGAAACGAGGCCACCCTGGATGGCGATTCTTTCCGGCTTTCCCAGGCCTTCATCTGTACGGCAGTCTTCTCCAGCACCTGGTTTTCAATCCGCAGGAGTTTGCTCAGCACTCCCTCACCGCCGTAAGTACGCAATCTGCTCACATTGAGATACTGAGGCATCCTGCCCCTCTGGTCAGGGTAAAGAAAAGCCACGAGTTTTCTGGAGAAGGCGTTCAGCGCACAGGTTTCCCTGCCCGGAGCTGAAGCCACCGCCGGGACTTTTCCAGAAACCGGCCAAACCGGAATGGCCACCGCAGCGACCGGCTGCCCGAGCAGAACCCACATCGTGGCCAGGTCGGCTCTTTCCGCCGAAGGAGCTCCATGAAACACTACTGCTGAGGCGGTGCTGTTTCTGTTTATGGTATCGTTGGTGTGCACATAAAGAGGTCGTGCCGGATCCTCCGGCAAAGGCCGGCTCAACGGAAAAGAATGAAGCTTCTCATGATTCAGGTCACGAGCGGCTTCCTGAAGAATAAAACGCACGTCAAGCCGGCCGGTTGCCCTGGCCATTTCAGCCAGATGAGACATTCGCTCAAACCTGATGAATCCCCCGCCCTGCAGATAATCAGGCGAGGTCCAGGAAAAATTCGTTCGCACTATGTAACCGAAAGGAGCCACTCTTTTATCGTCAGCGTCAAAACGGGTATAATATTCTGAAGAAGTCTCAAAGAAACAGGCTCGCCCCTCAGCATCAATCAGCCCGAAATTAGCTGCCAGGTCCCATTTTCCCCTTTCTCTCTGCAGCAGCTTTTCAAAATCTTCAATCGTGGCGCATTCACCCAGAGCCAGCTTCATGAAAGCCCCGTTGTCCGCCCCGTCAAACTTTTTTTGTTTCAGGGCCAGGTCATCAGCCTGGGAATTCATGATGGCGAGTCCTCGCTCATTAAGCCCGGCCCAGATTTCCCGGCCTTCGGCATCGTCAGCGTCAATCAGCCCGATAAAGCTGTACTTGCTTCCCCTGCAAAACATCAGTTTATTTAAGAGTTGTGAGGTATCTCGGTTTTTCCACATGAGCGGTCGCCCGTCGGGGGTAGCCTTTCCGGAGACCACAATCAGGGTGCAGGGGCGGGCCAGGTTTCCGGCAAGTTGAAACACCAGAAGAAAAATAAGAAAAGATAAAACCACGCTGGAGAGTCTTTTTTGTTTTTTCAAATGCCCCCTCCTGTTGAAAGAATATATAAATAAGCTCCCGCCGCCGTAATTAAAATGCCACGATAGCAATTTTCCGGGTTCTTCCTTCTGCACCGTGAAATCAATCAGCTTTACCGAAGAAACTCTGTTACTCTTCTTCGGGCTTCACCCGGCCTTCTTTTATGGCCTCGGCAATGATTTTCTGCTGCAGCTGGGCCGGAACTTCTTCATAGTGCGAGAATTCCATGATGAAAGAACCGCGGCCGCCGGTAATTGAAGTCAGAACAGGTTCAAAATCGAGCATTTCAGCCATCGGCACGAGAGCTTTCAGAATTCTCATGTTTCCTTTCTGTTCCATTCCCTGAATTTTCCCGCGGCGACCGTTAAGAGCGCCCATGATATCGCCCATGTAAGCTTCCGGGGTATAAATTTCCACACTCATTATCGGTTCGAGAAGCGTCGGTTTCGCTTCCTTCATGGCTTTCTTGAAAGCCATCGAAGCCGCTATCTTGAAGGCGATATCGGAGGAATCAACTTCGTGGTAAGAACCGTCGTAGAGAATAACTTTGAAATCAACCACCGGATAGCCAGCCAGCACTCCTTTCTTCCTGGCCTCCTGGATTCCCTTTTCAATAGAAGGAATGAAGTTTTTCGGAATCGCTCCGCCAAAGATTTTATCCTCAAACTCAAAATCCCGGCCGCGGGGCAGCGGTTCCATCTTGATTTTGCAGTCGCCGTACTGTCCGCGCCCGCCAGTCTGTTTCTTGTACTTGCCCTGAGCGTCAGCTTTTCCCTTGATAGTCTCCCGATAAGGTATCTTCGGTGGCTTCAGCTCAACATCGACGTTGTAGCGCTTTTTGAGTTTTTCGGTGATAATCCGGACGTGAAGTTCTCCGTTGCCGGAAATCAGCAGCTGATTGGTTTCCGGGTCTCTTTCGATTCTCACCGTCGGGTCTTCCTCGGTGATGCGATGCGTCGCCTGTGAAATCTTATCTTCGTCCGCCCGGGTCTTGGGCTCTATGGCGAAAGAAATTGAAGGCTCGGGGAACTTGATCGGTTCGAACTGAATCTCGGCACCCTTGGCACAGAGAGTATCTCCGGTCAGAGTAGCTTTTAATTTAGAAGTGGCCACAATGTCTCCGGCTTTAGTCTGTCCGGCCGGAATCTGTTCCTTGCCCTGGAGGTAAAAAAGTCCGCCGAGTTTTTCATCCGTATCCTTGGTTATGTTGCTGACGGTGGCATCGGGCGAGACTTTGCCGGAAAAAACTCTCATGATGGAGATGCGTCCGGCATAAGGGTCAGAAATCGTTTTGAACACCAGGGCGGCAAAGGTTCCGTCCGGGCTCAGCGGCAGATCCTGTTCTTCTCCCTTTACTCTGGCCTTAACGCTTCCCCTTTCCACCGGAGAGGGCATGAAATCGACTATGGCATCCAGAATGGGCTGGGCGCCAATATTCAGCAAAGCTGAAGCTGCCAGAACGGGAAACACCTGGTGACCGAGGATGCTCTTCTTCAATCCCTGAAGGAGTTCTTCCGGAGTCAGCTCTCCCTGCTCAAAATATTTTTCCATCAACTTTTCGTCGCTCTCGGCCACCGCTTCCACCAGCTGGGTGTATCTTTTTTCCACTTCTTCCTGGAGTTCTGCCGGAATCTCAGTTTCCTGAAATTTTCCGCTTTCGTCCTTCTCAAACAAATAAGCTTTCTTTTTGATCAGGTCCACCATACCGGAAAAATTTTTTTCTTCCCCGATCGGGATCTGAATGGGGATAGCCTGGCGGCCAAAAAACTGCTGGATTGACTCGACCGTCCGGCTGAAGCTGGCATTTTCCCGGTCAAGCTTATTCACCACGATGATTCTCGGAAGCTTGAGATCCTCCATCATTTCCCAGACTTTTTCGGTGCCCACTTCCACTCCGGCCACTCCGCAAACCACCACCAGAGCCGAGTCGACCGCCCTCAGGCTGGCTTTCGTGTCCCAGAGAAAGCTGCCGTAACCGGGGGTATCTATGATATTAATTCTGTTGCCCTTCCATTCGACAAAACACGGCGCTGAATTTATCGAAATCTTTCTTTCAATTTCTTCCGGGTCGTAGTCGGTAACCGTGTTACCTTTGTCAACCTTCGTCAACCGGCTGGTCACTCCGCAATTAAACAGAACGGCAGCCGTCAGGGTAGTTTTTCCCGACGAACCATGTCCGACAAAAGCGATGTTTCTTATCTTTTCCGGGCTGTAATCGGCCATTTCTGTTCCTCCAGTCAGATTATTTCATTCCAAGAAAGCGATTCTTGGCGCAAAAATGAGTATATATAATAATAAAAAACCGGCTGTTACTCAATATCCAGAACGTTAATTCTGCCGCCGGATTCTCTTTCCAGGATTTTCTTCAAATCTTCAGGCAGAGGGCTGACAAACTCAACTTCCGCGCCGGAAACAGGATGTCTGAACTTCAGCTTCCAGGCATGGAGGAAAAGCCGGTTAAGCCCGGATTTCAAACGGCCACCGCCACCGTACCTGGTATCGCCAGCCAGAGGATGGCCGGTGGCTGACATATGAACGCGGAGCTGGTGTGTCCGGCCGGTCACCGGGCGAAGCGCCAGCAAAGTGGTATCTTTGAACTCTTTCAAAACTTTATAATGGGTTATGGCCACCCTCGGTTTTCTCGTGCGCACGGAAATTTTATCTCTCTGACGGACATGACGCCCGATCGGCAGGTCTATGATGCCTTTTTTCTCTTTGAACCGCCCGAGCGCCAGCGCCAGGTAGGTTTTGTGAACCGACCTTTCTTCAAATTGTTCCCGGAGTGAACGATAGGCTGTCCCGGTCCGGGCTACCACCATAACTCCGGAAGTATCCTTGTCCAGCCGATGCACGATTCCCGGCCGCGCTGGCGAGCCGACGTTGGAGATTTCCGGATAGCAGTAAAGAAGGCCATGAACCAGCGTGCCGCTTTTCACGCCGGCACCCGGATGTACCACCAGCCCGGCCGGTTTATCCACCACGAGTATTTGATCATCTTCATAGATGATCCTGAATTCTACCGGCTCGGGTATCAGCACCCCTCCAGCTTCCGGTTCAGCCAGAGTCACCTCAACCGTATCACCCTTTTTCAGCTTCTGACCTGGCCTGGCTTTTTGACTGTTAACCAGAACCTGACCGTCCCTGATGGCTTTCTGCAGTCGAGACCGGCTCAGGTCCGGCAGACAGGATTTTAGAAATAGATCCAGCCTCTGGTTTTCGCTCGATTCAACCTGAAATTTTTTTTCAATCACCTTTCCTCTGTCTAAGCAGACGGTAAAGAATCAACCCCGCTGCCAGGCCCAGCAAGCAGTAGAGCTGAGGTAGAGAAAGACTGCTAAAAGCCGTTTCCCCTCTGAATATATAGCTCTTATCCTCGTGGTCGCCGCGGAAATACTCGGTGAAGAAACGAATAATTGAATAATTGATTATGTAAAGGCTGAAAACCTGACCGTGAAATGTCTTCCTTTTGAGAAAAGCCAGAAGTATGAAAAAATTTATAAAATTCAAGATGGCTTCATAAAGCTGAACTGGATGCAACGGAGTGCTCAGGGGAATCCCGGTAAGCTCATGAGCGTATTCGCTCCTGAAAACCGCAGCCCAGGGAAGTGAACATTCCCGCCCGTAACAGCAACCGGCGGAAAAACATCCGACCCGGCCGAAGCCGTGTCCAAGAGCCACCGCCGGTCCAACCAGGTCGGCTGTCGGCCAGAGGGGTATTTTCTTTTTTCTGAAATAAATAATGGCAAAAATCAATCCGAAGGTCAGTCCCCCCTGAAATACCCCGCCTGACCTGGCCAGCGAGAGAAGTTCCCCGGGATTTTCCATATAATAGGAGAAATGACCAAAAAAAAGAATTAATTTCGCTCCGAGCAAAGAAACCAGGATGATCCAGAAGGCGGCATCCAGCAACCGGTTGGTATCATAGCCGATCTTTTTTGCCTGGACATAGATAAACCATAATCCGGCTCCAACCCCGACGGCCATAAAAAAACCGTAGGTATGAACGGTTAACTGACCTATTCTGAGGAGGATCGGGAACATTTTTTCTCGCTCCTGAATACGTTAATGATCATCAGGATAGCTCCGAGGGTAATGCAGCTGTCAGCCAGGTTGAAAAAGGGCCAGTGGAAATTACCCGCATAAAAATCGAGAAAATCGATCACATATCCTCTAGATATCCGGTCTATGATGTTACCCAGGGCCCCGCTGATGATCAGGGCGAAAGAAATTTTTGTCAGAACCATCTCCGGCGGAGTTTTCAGAAAGTAATAAGTCACCACCGAGAAAGCCAGCAGAGCGCCGGCATTCAGGAATATAAGCGCCAGCGTGCTTCCGGAATTTCCGAGAAAACCAAAAATGGCTCCCCTGTTGTGAACTCTGGTCAGGTTAAAAAAACCCGGAATCACCTCGACCACCTGATAAAGATTCAGGTTTCTGGCCACCAGGAATTTGCTCAGCTGGTCGAGAACCAGCCAGAAGAGAATGAAGGCGAAATAAAAAAGATTCTTCCCGCGGATGGCCATCTTTTACCCGGCTTCTCCTCTTAAAACATTCGCGCACCTCTGGCAAACATCGGGAAATTCCGGATCCTGGCCGACGGTGACCGAGAAATTCCAGCAGCGCTCACATTTCTGACCGCTAGCCTGAGCCACTGAAATTACCAGCTCCTCTCCATCTGCAGGTTGAACCTCAACTTCAGAAACTATGAACAGAGTGGGAAGGTCCTTCCTGAATTCTTCCAGAAGGTCATACACGCTGGCCGGCGCCTTAAACACCAGCCTGGCTTCAAGAGAATTGCCGATCAGCTTGGAGGCCCTGGCTTTTTCCATCTCTTTCTGAACCTGTTCTCTTATCTCCAGCAATCTGTCCACTTTCTTCATCATTTCTTCATCGAGCCACATCTTCCCCACTTCAGGGAATGAGCACAGATGGATCGATTCGGCCTTGTCCTTGAAGGACGGCATGGCTTCCCAGGCTTCTTCGGTGGTAAAGGGCAGAATCGGAGCCATCAGCTTCAGTGTTTTTTCCAGCACCTGAAAAATCGCGGTCTGACCCGAACGACGAAGTTCCGAGGCGGCCGCTGAACAGTACATGCGGTCCTTTATCACATCAAGATAAAAAGCGCTCAGGTCAACGGTAAAGAAATTGTAAATCGTGTGGAACACCACATGGAATTCGTAATCTTCATATGCTTTGATCACCTTCTGAATCACCTGTCTTGTTCTTTCGAGTATCCAGCGGTCAAGCCAGAGCAGTTTTTCGTCAATCAGACGATCCAGGTCGGGGTTGAAATCATAAAGATTGCCGAGAAGGAAGCGCCAGGTGTTTCTTATCTTGCGATATGCTTCGATCAGCCGCTGCAGGATTTCCTGGCCGAACCGGGCGTCTTCTTTATAATTCAGCATCGCCACCCAGAGCCTCAACACTTCCGCTCCGTGTCTGGATATTATTTCGTTCGGCTCGATGTAATTGCCCAGGGATTTGGACATGGCCCTTCCCTGCTCGTCCAGGACAAAACCATGAGTGAGGCAGGTGCGGTAGGGCGACCCGTTCTTCGCGCCGACGCCAATCACCAGCGAACTGTTAAACCAGCCCCGGTACTGGTCATGCCCCTCCACGTAGAGGTCAGCCGGCCAGGGCAGCTCGGGCTTCTTTCCCAGGATGCTGTGGCTGGCGCCTGATTCAAACCAGACGTCAAGGATATTATTTTCCTTCCTGAATTTTTCCCCGCCGCAGGAAGGGCATTTCTGTCCGGGAGGCAGAAGCTCCGCAGCCGGCTTTTCAAACCAGACGTTAGAACCATGTTTTTCAAAAATATCGGCCACATGCCTGGTTATCTGTTCACTGGCTAAAATAGAGCCGCAATTTTCGCAGTAGAAGGCGGGAATTGGAACTCCCCATGACCTCTGGCGGGAAATGCACCAGTCAGGCCGGGCTTTCATCATGTTGGCGATTCTCTCTTCTCCCCAGTAAGGAATCCAGCGAATCTTCCCGATTTCTTCCAGAATCCTTTCTCTCAGACGATTCCGGTCCATCGAAATGAACCACTGCTCGGTGGCTCTAAAAATCACCGGCTGTTTACAGCGCCAGCAGTGGGGGTAGGAGTGGCTGACTTCAGATTTCTTCAGCAGCGTGCCATCCTTTTCCATATCGGAGACGATTTTTGGGTTGGCTTCAAAAACATTCAACCCGCCGTAACGCTCGACCTGGGGCAGAAATTTTCCCTCTTCATCGACCGGTGTGTAAATATCAAGACCGTAGCCAAGACCGGTAAGATAATCTTCATAACCGTGCCCGGGAGCCGTGTGCACGCAGCCGGTGCCGTCATCCAGGGTTACATAATCAGCCAGCACAAAAAGAGATTCACGCTCTATGAACGGATGTCTGGCTTTCATCCCTTCCAGCTCCCGCCCGCTCATGGTCACCAGCACGCGGTAACTTTCCCAGCCAAGCTCTTCCGCCACCACCGGAAGCAGCCTTCGGGCAAGAATGTAAACTTCTTCTCCAACTCCGGCCGCCACATACTCGTAATCAGGATGAAAAGCTATCGCTAAGTTGGCCGGGAGCGTCCAGGGAGTGGTGGTCCAGATGATTACCGAAACCTTTTTACCCTTGAGCTCCGGAAAACGTTCAGACAGATCAGAGATCAGCGGAAACTTCACGTAAATCGAAGGAGATTTCTTTTCTTTATACTCAATCTCGGCTTCGGCCAGAGCCGTCTGACAGTGAAAGCACCAGTGAACCGGCCTCTTTCCTTTGTATATGTTGCCCGACTCAAAAAACTCCGCCAGAAACCTCAGAATGTCCGCTTCATAATCAG